>NZ_JBCLVJ010000002.1:0-910017 GCF_048537925.1 Gordonia sp. CPCC 205515
GCCCGCAACCCAAGACAGACGCGCCCGCCCCGGAGCCGGGGGCCGCGGGGTCCTTCCGTTTGCGTCTCGACATCTCTTACGACGGCACCGATTTCGCGGGCTGGGCACGCCAGATCGGGCAACGGACGGTGTGCGAAACCCTGGAGTCCACTCTCGCGACCGTGCTGCGTATCCCGGTGCGGCTCACCGTCGCCGGACGCACCGACGCCGGGGTGCACGCAACCGGCCAAGTGGCACATACCGATATCCCGGAAACCGCGCTCGACACCCGATCGATCGCCGGCGATCCGTCGAAGTTGGTGGGGCGGTTGGCGAAGATGCTGCCCGACGACGTCCGGGTGCGCGAGATCGTCCGGGTCACCGACCATTTCGACGCCCGGTTCTCCGCGCTGCGTCGGCACTACGTCTACCGGCTCACCGACGCGCAGTGGGGGGCCGAGCCGATCCATGCGCGCACCACGGCCGAATGGCGGCGGCCGATCGACGTCGACGCGATGAACGCGGCCTCGGCAACACTGGTGGGGCTCAACGACTTCGCCGCGTTCTGTCGTCGACGCGAAGGGGCGACGACCATCCGCGATCTGCAGCGCTTCGACTGGCAGCGCGACGACGAGGGTGTGCTGGTCGGCCGGGTGAGCGCCGACGCCTTCTGCTGGTCGATGGTGCGTTCCCTGGTCGGTACGGTGGCCAGTGTCGGTGACGGACGGCGCGACATCGATTGGTGCCGTGGACTTCTCGGAGAGACCGAACGCAACAGCCGCATCCCCGTCGCCGAGGCTCGGGGGCTGTGTCTCGTCGGGGTCGACTATCCCGCCGACGACGAACTCGCCGCCCGCAACGAGATCACCCGGGACGTGCGGACCTCCACGGGTGGCTGCTGCGGCGGCTGACCCACGCCGACAGCAACCACTTTCCCGTCGACAGCAACCACTTTCCCACCCACAGCAACCACTTTCCCGTCCACAGCAACCAGCGGTCGTTGCTGTGGGTGAGAAAGTGGTTGCTGTCGGCGGATTAGTGGTTGCTGTCGGCGGGGGCGGCGGGGTCAGCGGTGAGGTAGGCGACGACCATGTCGCCCAGCATTTTTCGCTGCTGCGCGCGGTGGTCGGCGGCAGTGAGGTCGCGGCCGAAGAGTGTCTTGAACGTGTAGCGGTTGGCGACCCGGAAAACGCAGAAGCTACTGATGAGCTGGTGCACGTCGAGGGCGTCGACGTCATCGCGGAACAGGCCGCGGGTGCGGCCGACCTCGAGGATGCGGCCGAGGATGTCGACGGCGGGGCTGCCGAGGTTCTGCACCGCCGCCGAGTTCTTGATGTGTGCGCCCTTCAGGATGTTCTCGTTTGCGACGATACGGATGAAGTCGGGGTTGCGGTCGTGGTGGTCGAAGGTGATCTCGGCGAGTTGGCGGATCGCGGTCACCGGATCGTCCTCGATGTGGCTGACCCGCTGCTCGAGGCGGCGGATCTTGCCGTACGACGCCTCGAGGACCGCCTGGTAGAGGCCCTCCTTGTCGCCGTAGTAGTAGTACAGCATCCGCTTGGTGGTGTGGGTCTTCGCGGCGATCTCGTCGACGCGTGCGCCCGCGAACCCCTTGTCGGAGAACTCCTTGGTCGCGACGGCGACGATGTTCGCCTTGGTGCGGTCGGCGTCGCGCCGGCGGACGGCCTCGGTGGTCACGCTATGAACTCTATCGTTCGTACAGACGTCGCCGGTCACGCCGATCGTCGCAGGCCGGCGTCCTCGGCGGCGATGAGCTCACCGATGTGCCGGGTCATCCGGTCGGCGTCGGGTTCGATGCCGGCGAACAGCGCCAACGCGTCGACGGCCTGGTGCACTGCCATGCCGTCGCCGGTCAGGGTGCGGGCGCCGATAGTGCGGGCGGTGGCGATGAGTTCGGTGACGACCGGACGGTAGACGACCTCGGCCACCCAGAGGTCGGGGCGCAGTGCCGATGCGTCGATCGCCATGCCCGGATGGGCAGCCATGCCGATCGGGGTGGCGTGCACGAGTCCGTCGGCGTCGGCGATCCGGTCGATCGCGTCGGCGGTGCCGCTCGCGGTGATCTCGACGTCGGCGAACATCGGCCGCAAGGTGGCCGCGAGGGTGTCGGCGCGGGTTGGGTCGTGGTCGACGAGGTGGAAACGATCGACGCCGCGGGAGAGCATCGCGTAGGCGACGGCAGATCCGGCGCCGCCGGCACCGAGCTGCACCACACTGGTTCGCGACACCGGTTCACGACTTTCGGCTCCGAAGTGCAGATCGAAGTTGCGGGCGAATCCGGACCAGTCGGTGTTGTGGCCGACGGTGCGGCCCGCGTCGTCGAAGACCACGGTGTTCACCGCACCGAGTCGGCGGGCGTCCGGCGACAGCTCGTCGAGATGGGCGATGATCCGCTGCTTGAACGGATGGGTGACGTTGAGACCGCGCATACCCGCTCGGCGGGCGCGGTCGAGGACGTCGGCGAGGTCGATGGAGTCGATCGCCGACGACCGGACGTCGAGGGTGAGGTAGGTGTAGTCGATGCCTTGGGCGGCGGCCTCGCGCTCGTGCATCGGCGGGGTGAGTGATCGGGTGATGCCCTGCCCGATCAGGGCGCAGACCACCGCTCCGTCAGTGACTTGGGTTGTGGCGGTGGCGAATTCGGAGTCGAACATCTCCAGTCTCTTTCGTCGGTGGCGGCTGCGTTGCTCCCCGAGGTGCGGGGACCTCGGGGAGCAACAGGGGAGGGCTCAGGCGGTGACGGTGGCGGAGGTCGTCGGATTCACGGTGCCGGTCGGGGTGGCTGCGGTCGCGCCGCCCTTCTCACCCAGTGCCATGGTGTCGACGTTGTTGGTCTCCTTCGCGGTGGCCGCGGCGATGGCGGCGACGACCGCGAACGCGGAGACCACCACGGCGACCGGCAGCCAGCCCATACGACCCTCACCGAGGATGGCCGAGGCGATCAGCGGCAGGAAACCCGAGGCCATGAAGCCGATCTGGGTACCGATAGCGACACCCGAGTAGCGGACGCGGGCCGGGAACATCTCGGAGTAGAACGACGGCCAGATGGCGTTGGCGGCGGCGTAGATGACCGACTGGATGATCAGCGTGGCGAACAGGATGGCCCAGAACGATCCGGTGGTGATGATCGCAAGGTACGGGAAGGCCAGTACCGCGCAACCGATCGCGCCGCCGATGAATACCGGCTTGCGTCCGATGCGGTCGGCCGCGATGCCCCACAGCGGCTGGCTCACGAGCATGGTCAGGTTCGCGATGATGCTGATGATCAGCATCGAGCTCTTGGACACCTCGAAGTCGGTGGTGGCGTACTTGAGGGCGAAGGTGGAGAACAGGGTGCTCATGACGGACACGGTGGCGCACAGGATGACGCGGACCAGGGCGCGCCAGTGGAAGCGCAGCAGCACCAGCAGCGGGATGTCGGAGATCGCGTCGGCTTCCTTGGCCTGCTCGAAGACAGGGGTCTCGGGCAGCGTGCGGCGGATCAGGTAGGCGACGATCATCACGACGGCGGAGAACCAGAACGGCACGCGCCAACCCCAGCTGAGCAGGATGTCCTCGGGCAGCGCGGCCACCGGGAGGAACGCGAGCGTGCCGACGAGCAGGCCGGCCTGGGTGCCGTTGAGTGTCCAGCTGGCGTAGAAGGCGCGTTTGCCGGAATCGGCGTGCTCGACGGTCAGCGAACTCGCCCCGGACTGCTCACCTGCGGCCGACAGGCCCTGGAACAGTCGTAGGACGACCAGCGCGATCGGAGCGGCGATGCCGATGGCGTGATAGTCGGGCAGGCAGCCGATGAGGAAGGTGGCCACACCCATCAGCACCAGGGTGAACACGAGGACTCGCTGCCGGCCGATCCGGTCGCCGTAGTGGCCCAGGATCACTGCGCCGATCGGTCGGGCGACATAGGCCACGCCGAAGGTGGCGAAGGCTGCGAGAGTGCCTGCACCCGAGCTGAACTCGGGGAAAAAGATCTTGTTGAACACCAGCGCGGACGCGGTGCCGAAGATGAAGAAGTCGTAGTACTCGACCAGGCTCCCCATGAAGCTGGCGAGTGCGGCCTTGCGCGGCTGTGCAGCCGGCGCGGCCTCGGGGGTGGCGGTCATCAGTCCTCCTGAAGTGGTGCGGGCTGCCACATCTGTCAACAGCGTGTGACTGAGACTACAAAGCGACTCAAGCCACGTCAAGGCAACTAACCAGATAGTTCATAAATTCTTTATTTGCCCAGGTATAGAGGTCGGAATCTCCGCCCGAATGTTCCGACCCTGGTGCCAAGAATGAACTGTTTGGTACATTATCGCCACTGTGTCAGCCGCCACACGAGGAGGATGCGATGACCGCTACAGCACCGGGAACCCGCGAGATGTCGGATACCGCGGGGTCGATGCCGCGCACATCCATCGCCACCGTCTGCCTGTCGGGCACCTTGGCCGAGAAGCTGGACGCCGCCGCTGCGGCCGGCTTCGGCGGCGTCGAGGTGTTCGAACCCGACTTCGTCGCTGCGCCGATGCGGCCGGCCGAGCTCGCGCGTGCCGCCGCTGATCGTGGCCTGAGCCTCGACCTCTACCAACCGTTCCGCGACCTCGACCACGTCGACCCCAACCGATTCGCCCGCAACCTGGTGCGACTGGAGCGCAAGTTCGATGTGATGGACGAACTCGGCTGCGACCTGCTGCTGGTGTGCTCGTCGCCGCTGACCTCCGCAGTTGACGACGACGCACTGTTGATCGAGCAGCTCGGCGCCGCCGCGCAGATCGCAGCCCGCCGCGGCAAGCGCATCGCCTACGAGGCGCTGGCCTGGGGGACCGCGGTCAACGATTACCGGCACGCCGCGAACATCGTTGCCGCTGTGGATAACCCGGCCCTGGGTACCTGCCTCGACAGTTTCCACATCCTCTCCCGCGGCGACGACCCTGCGCCGATCGCCGACCTGCCCGCCGAGTCGATCTTCTTCCTGCAACTCGCCGACGCGCCACGTATGTCGATGGACATCCTGCAGTGGAGCCGCCATCACCGGTGTCTGCCCGGACAGGGCAACTTCGACCTGCAGACGTTCATCCGCGCAGTCCAGGCGTCCGGTTATCGGGGTCCGTGGTCGTTGGAGATCTTCAGCGACGTGTTCCGCCACGCCGACCCGTATCGAACCGCACGCGACGCGCAACGGTCGCTGCGCTACCTCGCAGAGCTCGCGACCGAGGCCGGACCGAGTACCCCGTCGGCGGCCCGAGACGTCGTCTCCATTCGCGTCGCGGCCGGCCCGCAGATGGCGCCGGAAGTAGCGAAGACGCTGTCGCACATCGGGTTCGACCTGCAGGGTGTCGGCAGCGAGACCGGGTTGCGGCTCTATCGCGACGCCGAGGTCGCCGTCGTCGTGGACACCACGGTCGGCACCGTGTGGAGTGCCCCGGGGATCGCGCCTGACATGCCGACCATCGCCCAAATCGGTATCCGCAGTGACGATCCCGTCGCGTGGGCGGACCGTGCAGCGCGATTCGACGTGCCGGTCGCACCGGTCGCCGCGCCAGGCGCCACTGCGGGCGCGGACTCCGACACGGAAGTGGTGCGACTCAACGTCACCGAGACGCTGTCGATCGACTTGCGTTCCCCGGAATCCGCGGACGACTGGCAGCGTCGCTTCGACCTGGTGCCGCGCGACGCCCGCCCGCCCGCCGAGTTGTTCACCGGTGTCGACCACGTCGGTCTCGGCATCGGCACCGCCGCATGGGAGGGCGCAATGTTGTTGCTGCGCTCGGTGTTCCGGATGTCTGTCGACGACGGACTCGACGTTCCGGACGCCGTGGGCACCATGCGCAGTCAAGCGCTCACCATGGACACCGACTCGGGATCGGCGGTGCGCATCGTCGCGTCGATGGTGCCGACCCAGCTCGACGGGCACGGGCCCCTGCGTCGTCGAGGTGGATTGACCCACGCGGCGTTCGCCTGTACCGACATCGTCGCAACCGCCGCGGCCTGCCGGGAGCGTGGCCTGGTGGCACTGCCCATCCCGGACAACTACTACGACGACCTCGCCGCGCGTTTCGACCTGCCCGATGATCTCGTCGCACAGCTGCGCACCTACGACATCCTCTACGACGCCGACTCCGACGGCGGCGAGTTCTTCCACTTCTTCACGCCGACGATCGGCGAAGATCTCTTCTTCGAAATCGTCTGTCGCCGAGGCAGTTACCGAGGCTACGGGGAGCCGAACTCGCCGGTACGGGTCGCGGCCGAGTTGGCTCGTGGTGGCACGGACCTCCCGGGCTCGGAGTAACGCCGCGGATGGTCAGGGGCGGAGTTTGAGCCCGCGGGAGTCGGGAACGCTTCCGGTGAGGATGAGGATCCCGTCGATCAAAGCCCAGATGCCCACGGCTGCCAGCAGAACGAAGCCGATGAGGAAGATCATCGTCAGGAACCCGAAGACGGTCAGGGCCAGCTGAATGGCGCCGATTGTGGTGTGACCGAGGTAGAAGCGCCCGATGCCCAACGTTCCCAGAAAGATCTGGAGGAGCCCGGCGACAACCTTCGACTTGTCCGAGAGCGCTTCGCCGGTGAACGGATCACGGCCGTAGGGCGCCATCGGATCCACGAAGGGCTGCATTCCGTAAGGATTCGGCGGATACCCGAATGCGGGATCGGGTTGCGGGGGAAAACCATAGCCGGGTGCAGGCGGGTACTGCTGCCGCCAGGGTTCTTGTCCCATCGGGTCGCCACCATACGGGTTGGTCATGGACCCATGGTCCCATGCATGTCCGGGCCGGGTGAACCCGGAGGCGGTACTCAGGTTGCGCTGCGCTCGTCCTCGATCGCCTCGAGTACGGCCTCGACGGTCTCGTCGTCGCCGGTGAAGTCCTCAGGCCGTTGACCTTCGGACATCAGACGCTGCCAATTGGTCGGGTCGAAGTCGACCGGCTGGTTGTGGTCCATGAAGTCGGCGACGATGCGGACGAACCGTTCCGGGTCGTCGTGGAACGGAAAATGTCCTGCACCGCCGAAGGTTTCGAGTTCTGAATGGGGAATCGCGGAGTGTGCCAACAGGGCGTGGTGGTAGGGGATCACGGTGTCGTGGTCGCCCCACACCAGCAGCACGGGGAGGCGTTCGGTCAGGTAACAGCGGTCCATCATGGTGACCACCTGCCCGCGCCAGTCCACCACGGCGCGCAGGGTCCGCAGGAATGCCGCGGATGCGGTCGGGTCGGTCAGATCCCCGAGGACCCGCATGAGATCTTCGTGGTCGTTGAGCATCCGCTTCGGCGACACGGCGCTCGGTAGCCCGGGCAGGTGCGGGGCGGCGGCGAGGGTGCGGGCGGCCAGGGTCAGTGACGGCATCACGCCGGGCACCCGCAGCAGGTTCAGGATCTCGTGGGCCACCGGCATCGACACGAGCCGCAGGGCCGGGTTGACGTCGCGGGTGACCCCGCCCGCCGCGACCAGGATCAGCCGCTCGGCGAACCGCGGAAACTGGTAGCAGAACTGCATGGCGATGCCGCCGCCGAGGGAGTGTCCGACGACGGTGACCTTGCTGATGCCCAGCACGACGAGCAGATCACGCATGCCGTTGGCGAAGGCGGGTACCGAGTAGTCGGCGCGGGGCTTGTCGGACTTGCCGTGCCCGAGCAGGTCCGGCGCGATGACCGTGTAGTGCTGCGCGAGCATCGGGATGATCTCGTTCCAGGTCGACGAGTTGTCGCCGATGCCGTGGATCAGGAGCAGGGCGGGTCCGCTGCCGGCGATGCGGTAGGCGCGCCGATACCCGTGAATGGTGTGGTACTCGACACGGACCTGCGTGTTGGACACCGGACGCAGCACGGTGGACCCGTTGCCGGCTTTCTTGCCGGCGCGCGCTGGGGTCCGCGCACCCGTTTCGGGCGGTTTCGTGGTTCCGGTCACGGTGGCTCCTCACATCACGGCGACGTGACGCCTACGAGTAAACCCTACGTTGGGACATCGTGCCGAATATGTTGCATTGAGTTAACGCAAGGGTTCGTAGGGTGGAGGTCGATGAACCCGTTCGACATCGACACTTTCCTGGCCACCGCCGGCCTGCTCGGTCTATGCGGCCTGATCTTCATCGAGACCGGTCTGCTCATCGGATTCGTGTTTCCCGGTGATTCGGTGCTGTTCACGGCCGGTGTGTTCGCCGCGCAGCCCGATCCGTTCGCACCCGTGTGGCTGCTGTGCCTGCTGGTACCGCTTGCGGCGATCCTCGGCGACCAACTCGGCTATCTCATCGGCCGACGGCTCGGCTCCAGCGTCGTCGAGGGTCGGCTGATGCGGGCGATCGGTCCCGAACCCCTCGACCGCACCCACCGGTTCTTCGAACGCTACGGCGCGCTGACCGTGTTCTTCGCCCGGTTCATCGGGATCGTGCGCACTCTCACCCCGATCGTCGCCGGCTTCACCGGCATGCGCTATCGCGTGTTCACCCTGTTCAGCGTCCTCGGCAGCATCGTGTGGGCGGCCGGGATCATCCTGCTTGGGTACTTCCTCGGACAGGTCACGGTGATCCGCGAGAACATCGACCTGTTCATCATCGCGTCGGTACTCACCGTCGTCGTACCGACGGCGATCCACTTCGGCCGACGATGGCGGGCCACCCGGCGGTCGGCAACGAAGGCGCCCGGCGTCAGGGATGGAACGGCCCGGCGAAACCCTGATCAGCAGTAGTGGGTTGGTATTCGTTGCCGCCCGAGGTGAAGTCGTCGGCGACGGTGGCGGCCAGTTCGACGAAGGCGCGCCGGGTCGGCTTGCCGATGAGATCGAGATCGATATCGGCGCCCTCGGAGAGGTGGTCGTCGAACGGGATCTGGTGCACGGCACGGCAGCGGGTGAGGAAGTGTGCGGCGAGCTGGTTCGTGTCGATCGTCGAGGCGCCGGGCCGTGACGAACTGAGCACCACCACCGCACCGGATACGAGATGTCCGTAGCCGTGCGCCTCGAGCCAGTCCAGCGTCGAGCCTGCGCTGCGCGCACCGTCGAGCGCCGGTGAGCTGACCAGGATGATCGAGTTCGCCAGGTCGAGCACACCGTTCATGGCCGAGTGACTCAGTCCGGTTCCGCAGTCGGTGATGATGATGTTGTAGAAACGCTGCAGGATCTGCACGACACCGCGGTACTCGTCCTCGCTGAACGCCTCGGCCACGGCCGGATCACGTTCGGAAGCAAGCACTTCCAGACGGCTCGGTGCCTGCGAGGTGTGGGCGCGCACGTCGGAGTAGCGGTAGACGTTGGTATCGGCGAGCAGATCGCGCACGGTCGATCGGGTCTGCTGCGGGATGCGCTGCGCGAGCGTGCCGAGGTCGGGATTGGCGTCGACGGCGATCACCCGGTCACCGCGCAACGAGGAGAACGTGGAGCCGAGCCCGACCGTGGTGGTGGTCTTGCCGACGCCGCCCTTGAGCGACAGCACCGCGATCCGGTAATCGCCCCGCACCGGGCGGTTGACGCGCTCGAGGAGCTGCTTGTACTCGACGTCGGCCGACGACTCGCCGGGGTTGATGGTGCCGGCGGAGATCGTGTGGACCGCACGTCGCCAGCCGCGGCTCGGGGCTCGGCGGGCCTTGCGGATCAGCGCCACCTCGTCGAGTCCTGGTCCATTCTGCGGCTGCCCGAAGCCGGGGGCCGGGGCGTCGGTCGGGAACCCGTTCGGCGGCATCGGCCGGCCGGGCGGCGGGAAGGACTGTGGCGCGGGCGAGTGTGGTGGGAAGGACTGTGGCGGGATCGCGTCGTTCGGGCCGGTCGGGGGTGGTCCTGGCTGGGGTGGTCCTGACACGGGTGGTCCCGGCTGGGGTGGTCCCGACTGGGGCGGCCCGGGGTGGGCTACCGGGGGCTGGGGTGCGGCCTGCTGGGCTACCGGGGGTCGGCTTGCCGGTGGCTGGGGCACCGGCTGTTGGGGTCCCGGCTGCTGGTGCGCGGGCGGCGGCGCCTGGTGGTGCGGCGGGTGATGCGGGTGTGGCTGCTGCGGCGCGTACGGCATGCCGGTGGGCGGGGCCGGAGGAGGCAGTGAGTCCGGAAAGGCCCGATTCTCGTGCCGGCCATCGGTCCGGGACGAATCGTCGGCGGGTTCGGGGGCGAACTGCAACCAGGGCGGGGGAGCCGGCTGACCAGAGTTCTCCGTGGCGTCGGAGTTGTCGTACGTCATTCGGAATGGTCCCCCTGCGAAACTTTGCCCGTGTGTATCACCTGCAGGGCAGTCTAGGGCACCCGGCCGGTCGGGCCGAATCCGTCGACGACCCGATCCGGCCTGGGTGAGCTCGCTGACCAGCCGCGATCCCGGAGTCGGGGTGGTGCGATCAGATGACGCCCGCCTCGGTGAGGGCCGCGAGGGTGTCGTCGCTCAGGCCGAGCAAGCCGCGGTAGATCTCCTCGTTGTGATAGCCGGGTCGCGGTGGCCCCGCCGAGACCACTGTGCCCGGTGACTCCGACAATTTGGGCACGATCCCGGGCCCGAGGATGTCGCGGCCGATGCGTTCGTCGTGGTGCGGGACGAACATGTCCCGGGCCTGCAACTGGGGATCGCGCATGACCTCGGCGATCGTGTTCACCGGGCCCACCACGACGCCGGCCGCGCCCAGCTTCTCGATCAGCTCGTCGCTGGTGTGCTGTTTGGCCCAGCCGGCGATGATGTCGTCGAGTTCGTCCTGATTGACGCCGCGCGCGTGATGGTCGACGAATCGGGGATCGGTCGCCAGCTCCGGCCGGTCCATCGCTGCGCACAACCGTCGGTACACGGTGTCCTGGTTGGCGGCGATCACCACCCGCAATCCGTCGGCCGCCAGATAGAGGTTCGACGGCGCGATGCCGTCGAGCCGGGTGCCGGACGGACCGCGGACCACCCCGGCCAGGTCGTAGTCGGCGATGGTGGACTCCTGCACCGCCAGGCATGCCTCGGTGAGTGCGGTGTCGACGACCTGCCCGGTCCCGGTCACCGTCCGCCGATACAGCGCGGCCAGCGCACCCTGCGTGGCGAACATCCCGGCCAAGGTGTCACCGATGGACAGCGCCAGCCGCGGTGGTGCCTCCCCGGGGTAGCCGTTCAGATAGCGCAGCCCGCTCTCGGCCTCGGCGACCGAGGCGTACCCGGCGCGGCCGGCGGCCGGCCCGGTCTGCCCGTATCCCGAGACCCGCACCAGGATGATTCCCGGATTGCGTTCGGCGAGCACGTCATAGCCCAGATTCCATCGCTCCAGCGTGCCGGGACGGAAGTTCTCCACCACGATGTCGGAGCGGTCGATGAGGTCGAGGAAGATGCCTCGACCCTCGGTCGACCGGAGATCGAGGGTGATCGCCTTCTTGTTGCGGGCATGCACCGTCCAGTAGACGCGTTCGCCGTTCTCCTCGGCCTGACCCCACGTGCGGATCGGATCGGGCAACCCCGGGGCCTCGATCTTGATGATCTCGGCGCCCATGTCACCCAGCAGACGACCGGCCATCGGTCCGGCGATCAGGGTGCCCAGTTCCAGAACCCGGACGCCGTCGAGTGCGCCGCGCGGGGATTCGTCAGGAGTGCTCACCCAGACAGCATTACCGATCGACCGGACCTCCGACAGATCGGGGCAGGGAAAAGTGGAACCGGATTCAGGTGGCGTGCGTCCAATGATCGGAGGGGAGAAACCGACATGACACCCATGACCGACGATCCAACCGCCGTGGACCCCGCGGCCGACGATCCCACGGCTCACGATCCCACGGCTTACGATCCCGCGGCGACGACCTCGACGGCCCGATCGACAACGGGTGCCCTCGCGGTCACCACCACCCCGCAGGGTTTGCCGCTGTCGGTCCGCATCTCGGATAGGGCGCTTGATCGAGAACCGGCGGCGCTGGCCGAGGAGATCTTCCGGCTCTGTCGCCAGTCGGCGATGGTGGCGGGAATTCGATTGCGCGAGCATCTGATCGGCTCCGGGGTCGATCGCGACGTGGTGGCCGCGATGCAGTTGCCGACCATCGACGATCTCGCCCGCGCCGAGCACCGCGACGACCACGAACTGGCCGATCGCACATCGTGGCTGCGGCCGGTCTGAGCGGCGTGCCATGAGTTGGGCGATGGATGAGATCGAAGCACGGGCGAGTGCACAACTCGACCGAATGCACGAACTGAACGACGCTCTGTCGTCGATCCGGGTACGCGAGACCTCCGACGACGGCCTGGTCACGGTGCAGGTCGACGGCACCGGAGCGCTCACCGGGCTGTGGCTGGCCGACGCCGCGACCGCACTCGGCGGTCAGCGGCTCGGCGACCTCATTGTTGCGACCGCCGGGCATGCCGCGGCGCAGGCCTTTGCCCGGCACGTCGCGATCACCGACGAGTTCCGCGTGTCCTTCGGCGACCTCGTCGCCACGCGTCCTCCGAACGGATGATGGTGCACACCAACGGAACCGGATTGCCGGTCGGTGCGTCTGATCTGGTGAGACCGAAACTGCGGAAGGAGTACCCATGGGCGAGGTGACGGTGGTCCCCGCGGCCGTCGAGGCATTCGGGGCGACGAGCGCGAGCACTGCGAGTGCGGTCCTCGCCGCGGGCTCGGTGAACGCGGCGGCCCAGACGGCGGCGATGATCCCCGTGTTCGGGCTGATCGGTCAGGAGTTCCTCGCGTCGTTCATCGCAGCGCAAGCCAATCACCTTCTGGCCGTGGGAAATCTGGCCGCCGTGCACGCCGGAACCGCGGCCGCGACCTTCTCGGGCCTGGATCGTCTGCAGTCCGATGACGCCGGCGCGAGCGCCGTGATCCGCGGAGCACGATGAGCGTGGCCGGCCCCGCACCCACGAAAGCGGTTGCGTGCATGGACATGTCGGTGCGCGACATGATCGATGCGACACCACTCGGACCGATCCTCGAGCGGCCGGTCGGCGAGGTGCTGGCCGGTCTCGGCCTGCCGCCGCTGCCGCAACTTCCGGCGCTCCCGCCACTGCCGGGCCTGCCACCCCTCCCGCCGCTGGACCTAACCCTGCTGATCAAACCGATCACCGATCTCCTCGGTGCGTTCGGCACCGGCGACCTGGCGGCGGGTGGACTCGATCCGTCGGCGGTGTTCAAGAGTCTGTCCACCGCGCTCGAGGCGTCGATGTCGGTGGGGTCGGCGGCGTGCAAGGCCCTTGACAAGCTGTGGACCGGCACCGCCTCGACAGCGGCGACGGCCAAGGCGGCGCAGACGACCGCCGACACCGGCAAGGTCGCGACGCAGGGGACCGGAATCTCGATCGACCTGCAGGCCGCGGCGGCCATCGTCGGCGCGGGGGTGGCCACGCTGCAGGGCATCATCGCTGCGACGATCAGCAAGATCGCCGGCACCGTCCCCATCCTCGCCACCCCGGCCGGACAGGCACTCGCGGTCGGATTCGCCACCGAGGGACTCTCGGAGGCCACCGCCGCGGTGGCGGCCACCCGCGCACAGCTGCTGGGTCCCACCGCGACGATGACCGCGAATGGTGCGCCCGTACCGATCACCCACGCACCCGCGCCCGGACCATCGCCGTTCGCGATCGCCGGCGCCGTCATCGACGGCCTCGCGCCGGTCGTGTCGTCGCTGGCCGGGCTACCCGCCGCGATGACCCCGACGTCGAGTGTCCGATCATCGACCCCGGCGTCCACCCCGGCACATCCCGGCACGTCGAAACCGGTATCCGGCTGTGGCACAGAACCGTCCGGTGCTCCAGCCGGCGTCATCGCCGGCGCAGGCGGTATAGGCGGCGCGGCAGGCGCGGGGATCGCGGGGGACGCCGGGCGAACCCAACCCGCGGGGATCGCCGCCCCGGGTGTCGCCGGTCTCCAGGCCACTCCGCTGTCGGCGGCGCGGGCGGTGTCCTCGCCCCTGCCCGGCACCACCGAACCCGCCGGCTACGCACCGCAGCAGACGCCGCGCACGCCAACCGCCACACCCGGTCCGGTTGCGGCCGCCATGGCGCCGGTCGGTGCGAAGGGAACCGTTCGTGGTGCCGCTGCGTCCAATGAACAACACATACTGCCGGAGTATCTGGTGACGCCCGGAAACGGGCGGTGCGTCGTCGGCAGCGTGCCCGACGTGGCGCCCGCAGTTCTCGGTCACGACGCCGAACCCGCAGTTCTGCCGGCGGATATCGGCTTGCGTCTCGGACCGCCGCCAGATGCGCAGCTGCCGATCTGAGGATCGAATCAACCGGCGCAACAAGAGTTTCCGGATCATCGGTGCAGCCGATCGGTGCGGGAAGCGATCACGGTATCGGAGTCTCGGTGCCGCCAGGGCATCGACGACGTGCGGTGCCACAACCTGAAGGAGGAACCAATTATGACCGGGTTGAATCTCGATGTGGCTGCCGCACAAGCATCGTCGAAATCGATCAGCGGCATCGTCGACGCGATGCACGGCATTCTGCGACAGATCCAGACGTCGTCGCAGACCGGGATGGCGACGTGGCACGGCCAGGCGTCGAAGTCGTTCGACAGCACGCAAACCGACTGGAGTGGGACGGCCGCGAAACTGCAGGCCGCGCTCAACGACATCGAGGCGCGGTTGACCACCGGGTTCAAGGGCTACGACGAGCACGACTCCGGGATCGCCTCGGCCATCGCGTCGAGCACCGGCGGCACCCTCAGCCTCTGAGCGATCGACCGACCGCCAACGACCACGCCACCGACACCCCGCCACCGACCATCAAGGAGAACACCATGTCCGATCTCATCAAGTACGACTTCGCCGGTCTCGAAACCCTCTCCGGCGATCTCGGCCGGCACTTCAGCGCGCTCGAGCAACTGTCCCACCAACTCAAGGGAGAAGTCACCAAACTGGGCGCCAACTGGACCTCGCAGCACGGCGCGGAGGCCTACCAGGCCGCGCAACTGCACTGGGACAAGCTGTTCGAGGAGGCCCGCGCCCGGCTGAACGGCCTCAGCCGGGGAGTGCAGAACGCGTCGAACACGATGGCCGGCACCGACCGTGCGGTGGGGCAGACCTTCCTCTGACCACCGGCTGACGCACGTGACGGTCGCTCGGCGCGCACCAGAGTAGGCACTGCGCAGTAGAGTCACCACTCGACAAACCGATGAGTCGGGTGTGCCGCACCGGACGCCGGAGCAGGCAGATGACGAAGGTGTCAGCCGAGGGTTCCAAGCGGGCGATCGTCGCCGCGTTGACAGCGAATGCGGGTATCGCGGTGGCCAAGTTCGTCGGCTTCCTGATCACCGGGTCGTCGTCGATGCTCGCCGAATCGGTGCACTCGGTCGCCGACACCTCCAATCAGGGGCTGCTGCTGTTCGGCCAGAACCGGGCGGCGCGGAAGGCGGATCGTCTGCACCCGTTCGGGTACGGGCGAAGTCGGTACTTCTACTCCTTCGTCGTCGCCCTGGTCATCTTCAGTCTCGGTTCGCTGTTTGCGCTCTATGAGGGTGTCGAGAAGATCCGGCACGCGCACGACCACGGACTCGAGTCGCCGATGGTCGCGGTGATCATCCTGCTCATCGCGATGGCGCTGGAGGGCTACAGTTTCGCGACTGCCTATCGAGAGTCCAAGCCGCTCAAGGGCAATGCGAGCTGGTGGCGGTTCATCCGCAACACCCGCTCGCCCGAACTGCCGGTCGTGCTGCTCGAGGACACCGGCGCGCTGATCGGTCTCGTCTTGGCGTTGGGTGGTGTCGGACTGACGATGCTGACCGGTGACGCGATCTGGGACGGTATCGGCACCGTGTGCATCGGCGTGTTGCTCGGCGTCATCGCCATCATCCTGATCGTCGAGATGCAGAGCCTGCTGATCGGGGAGGGTGCCACCGACGCCGAAGAGCAGGCACTGCTGCGCGCCCTCGAATCCGACGGCGTCGACCGGGTCATCCACATGAAGACCCAATACCTCGGTCCCGAGGAGCTCCTCGTTGCCGCCAAGATCGCCATCCCGGCGGGCACCGATGTCACCGCGGTTGCGGCTGCCATCGATGCCGCCGAGGCGCGAGTCCGATCGGCGGTGCCGCAGGCCCGCGTCATCTATCTCGAACCGGACATCGATCGGGGCGTCGCACCCACCTCGTGACGGCTCGTGGCGGAGTTACGATCCGTGAGTGTGGTTCGGTGCGCACCTACCACTGATCGACCCCGACATCACGGAGCCCGCACTGCTGGCCGGCTTCGTCGATGCCGCGCGGTCCGCCGGCTTCCGGGCGATCAGCGCGAATGACCATGTGCTGTTCGGCCGCCCGTGGCTCGACGGCCTCGTCGCGCTGTCCAGCGTCGTGGAACGCAGCGCCGACCTGACCCTGGCGACCACCGTTGCCCTGCCGGTGATCCGCGGACCGGCGGTCCTGGCAAAGACCGCAGCGGCCCTCGATGTCGTGTCGGGCGGTCGGTTCGTCCTCGGTCTCGGACCAGGGTCGTCAGCCGCCGACTACGCGGCCGTCGGGATTCCGTTCGCGCAGCGGTGGCCACGCTTCGACGAATCGGTCCGGGTGCTGCGGGCGTCCCTGACCGACGACCGCGAACCGGGTCCACGACAGTTCTACGACGTCCCCGATCTGGCGCCGCGACCACCGCGGTCGGTTCCGATCTGGATCGGCAGCTGGGGTTCGGCCGCCGGTCTACGCCGCGTCGCCCGCCACGGCGACGCGTGGATCGCGTCGGCCTACAACACCACCCCGGACCGGCTTGCCGCCGGACGGCGGTTGCTCCTCGACGAGGTCGGTGCCGTCGAACGCGACGTGGGCGACCTCCCGATCGTCCTCGCGACGATGTGGACCTACCTGACCGATTCGGTGGCGGCGCAGCACGAGCGGCTCGACACGCTGGCCCGAATGCTCAAGCGCGACACCGTCGATCTCGCCCAGCAGGTGCTGATCGGCTCGGCGGACTCCGGCGTCGCCACCCTGACGCGATACGCCGACGCCGGCGTCGACGGGGTGTTCATCTGGCCCCTTGCCGATCCGATCGAGCAGCTACACCGTTTCGGTACCGAAGTCGCGCCACATCTCCGCGGAGTCACGACGTCGCATCGGGACACCCGCGAGTCCTGACAAATCCACTCGCGAAGCAACAGGTTCGGATAGCGTTTGTGAACGCTTCACCCCTACGTTGGCGACTGCGAGTCGGGCGGCGATCCCGTCCCGACTTGGGAATCCGGGAGGACTCACGGATGGCAAATCCGCTCACCCGCACGAAGTCGGTCGAGCAATCGATGGCCGACACGGACGAACCGGACCACAAACTCCGCAAAGACCTGGGTGTTTTCGATCTGATCGTCTTCGGTGTCGCCGTCGTCATCGGCGCCGGCATCTTCACCATCACCGTCTCGACCGCCGGCGACAAGGCGGGTCCCGCGATCTCCCTGTCGTTCGTGATGGCCGCTATCACCTGTGCTTTGGCCGCCCTCTGCTACGCCGAGTTCGCCTCGACCGTCCCGGTCGCGGGCTCGGCCTACACCTTCGGCTATGCCACCTTCGGTGAGTTCCTCGCGTGGATTCTCGGCTGGGACCTGATCCTCGAGTTCGCCGTGGGTGCCGCGGTGGTGTCGAAGGGCTGGTCGAGTTACCTGGCCAACGTCTTCGGTTTCCACGGTGCCGGCGGAGAGAAATCCGCGACCTTCGCGATCGGCTCGCACACGGTCGACTGGGGAGCGCTGGTCATCGTCGCGATCGTCACGGTCCTGCTGGTACTCGGTACCAAACTGTCGTCACGCTTCAGTGCCATCATCACCGCCATCAAGGTCGGTGTCGTGCTGTTGGTGATCGTCCTCGGTTTCTTCTACATCAAGACTGACAACTACAAGCCATTCATCCCGCCGGCCGAAACCGGCAAGGGGTCCGAGGCGTCCGTCGACTCGACCCTGTTCTCCCTCATCACCGGCCACGGTGACACGTCCTACGGTTGGTTCGGCGTGCTGGCCGCCGCATCGATCGTGTTCTTCGCCTTCATCGGCTTCGACGTCGTCGCCACCACCGCCGAGGAGACGCGCAACCCGAGGCGCGACGTCCCGCGCGGCATCCTCGGTTCGCTGGCCATCGTCACCGTGCTCTATGTGCTCGTCACCATCGTGGTCACCGGCATGGTGAACTACAAGCAGTTGGCGACCGGCGACGGCGAGGCCAAGAACCTGGCCGACGTGTTCGCCCTCAACGGGATCACCTGGGCGGAAAAGGTCATCGCCATCGGTGCGCTGGCCGGCCTGACCACCGTCGTCATGGTGCTGATGCTCGGTCAGTCGCGCGTCCTGTTCGCGATGTGCCGCGACGGACTGCTGCCACGCGGCATGTCGAAGACCAATCCACGGTTTGGTACTCCGGCCCGTCTGACAATCCTGATCGGCGTCGTCGTCGCCCTGGTGGCCGGCTTCTTCCCGATCAACAAGCTCGAAGAAATGGTCAACGTCGGCACGCTGTTCGCGTTCATCGTGGTGGCCGGCGGCGTGATCATGCTGCGGCGCACCCGGCCGGACCTCGAACGCGGATTCACCGTGCCGGGTGGACCGGTCATTCCGGTCCTCGCGATCCTCGCCTGCCTATGGCTGATGCTGAACCTTTCCGCGCTCACCTGGATCCGGTTCGTCATCTGGATGGTCCTCGGCGTGGCGATCTACTTCCTCTACAGCCAACGCCATTCGATGGTCGGCAAGCGCGAGCGCGGCGAAGTGGAGTCGGTCGATACGGCGTAGCCGGTGCCGGGCAGGTTCGATGTGAACCCCGTCGTAGGAGTCCGATAGCCTGGGTCGAACGTATTTCCGGGCTGCATCGCGCAGCGCACGGATGGCACCGACCATTGGCGAACGACAAGGGGATCAGATGACGACTGCGCAGGGCGCTGGACTGCAGGCCGACAGCAAGAACGGAATCGACTTCAAGGTTGCCGACCTGTCCCTCGCGGACTTCGGCCGCAAGGAGATCGAACTCGCGGAACACGAGATGCCGGGCTTGATGTCACTGCGCCGCGAGTACGCGGACGTGCTGCCCCTCAAGGGTGCGCGGGTCTCCGGGTCGCTGCACATGACCGTCCAGACCGCCGTGCTCATCGAGACGCTGGTCGCGCTCGGCGCCGAGGTCCGCTGGGCGTCGTGCAACATCTTCTCCACCCAGGATCACGCGGCCGCCGCGATCGTCGTCGGCCCACATGGCACCCAGGACGAGCCGAAGGGTGTGCCGGTCTTCGCCTGGAAGGGCGAGACTCTCGAGGAGTACTGGTGGGCCGCCGAGCAGATGCTGACCTGGCCCAATGAGCCGGCCAACATGATCCTCGACGACGGCGGCGACGCCACCATGCTGGTGCTGCGTGGCGCCCAGTTCGAGAAGGCCGGTGTCGTCCCGTCCGCCGACGACAGCGATTCCGCCGAGTACAAGGTCTTCCTGGAGTTGCTGCGCAACAGCTTCGAGCAGGACAAGACCAAGTGGTCGACCGTCGCCGAGTCGGTCCAGGGCGTCACCGAGGAAACCACCACCGGCGTGCTGCGCCTCTACCAGTTCGCCGCCGCCGGTGAGCTCGTCTTCCCGGCGATCAATGTCAACGACTCGGTCACCAAGTCGAAGTTCGACAACAAGTACGGCACCCGGCACTCGCTGATCGACGGCATCAACCGCGGCACCGACGTCCTCATCGGCGGCAAGAAGGTGCTGATCTGCGGATACGGCGACGTCGGCAAGGGCTGCGCGGAGTCGCTGGCCGGTCAGGGCGCCCGCGTGCAGGTCACCGAGATCGACCCGATCAACGCGCTGCAGGCGCTGATGGACGGCTTCGACGTCGTGACCGTCGAGGAGGCCATCGCCGACGCCGACATCGTCATCACCTCGACCGGAAACTTCAACATCATCATGCTCGAGCACATGAAGCAGATGAAGGAGAAGGCCATCCTCGGCAACATCGGCCACTTCGACAACGAAATCGACATGGCCGGCCTCGAGAGCTCGGGCGCCAAGCGGATCAACATCAAGCCGCAGGTCGATCAGTGGATCTTCGACGACGGCAAGTCGATCATCGTGCTGTCCGAAGGCCGTCTGCTCAACCTGGGCAACGCCACCGGACACCCGTCGTTCGTGATGAGCAACAGCTTCTCCAACCAGGTCATCGCGCAGATCGAACTGTGGACCAAGAAGGACGAGTACGACAACGAGGTCTACCGCCTGCCCAAGCATCTCGACGAGAAGGTCGCGCGCATCCACGTGGAAGCCCTCGGCGGTTCGTTGACGAGGCTCACCAAGGAGCAGGCCGAATACATCAACGTCGACGTGGAAGGGCCCTACAAGCCCGAGCACTACCGCTACTGAACATCAGCGCCCCGACTCTCAACGCCCCCGTCGATTGACGGGGGCGTTTCGGTGGTGCTATCGCGTTGGGTGCTCGGCTTACGTACCGATATCCGGCTCGGCTCCCGGACACACAAACCAGGTCCCGTTTTCCTTGGTGAAACTCTCGTCCTCTTGTTTGGAGGTCGAGCGTTGTGCGCCGACCTCGAGGTGCGTCATCACCTGGGACTGGGCGGAGTTACCGGTGACGGTCACCTTGCCGAGGCCTTCGAGGACGACGTTGCCGGTGATATCGACCGGCTTGATCACCTGCGGGCGGACCGCGGTGCACACCGCCGCCTGGATCTGCGGGACGTTGCGTGAGTTCACGGCGTCGACGAACTTCTGCATGGCCGCCTGGATGCCCGCGACGTCGGTGCCGTTCGCGTCGGACGGATCCCCGCCGGGCGGGGTCGGGGCGGTCACCGTGGGCATGGTGTCGGGGGAAGCCGTCGTGTCCGGGTCGGAGTTCGCACCCAGCAGATGTCCGAGCAGCACGACGACGGCGAAGATCGCGACACCACCGAGGACCCCTGCGGCTATGAGCCCCCCGGTGCGCGGGCGACGCGGCGGCTGCGGCGGCGGATACGGCGAGTAACCCATCCCGTACGGCTGCTGCGGATACCCCTGCGGATATCCGGGCGCGCCGCCGCCCATCGGAGGCGGCGGGCCGAAGTGCTGCCCGGGGGGCGGGAAGGTCATGCCAGGTCCTTTACGGGTTGGTGGTGCCAGGGTACTCAAAAGTATGGAGCGCGGTTCCGACGGTCATTCGGTCGACAGATGTACGGCGAGCTCCGTGATGTCCGCGTCGCCGGTGACCATCCAGTCCGACATCCAATTCGATTGCGCCAGTTGATGATAGACGGCATCGACGCGGTGCTGTAGATCGTGGTCGCGCTCGTAGCGGTCGCGGGTCCGGGACGCATCGGATTCCGCGCGACGGGCGGCTCGGTCCATCGCGACCTCGGCCGGCACGCCGAGGAGTAGATGGCGGTCGGGGACCGGCAGGCCGAGGCGGCCGAACTCCAGATCGGCCACCCACCGCACCACCTCGCCGTCGGCGTCCTGGCCGAGGCGGGCGGCGTTGTAGGCGGCGTTGGATGCGACGTATCGGTCGAGCAGCACGATGTCGTGCGCGGCGAGTGCCGCGCGGATCTCGGCGTTGGCGCCGGCGCGGTCGAGCGCGAACAGCAGCGCCATGCCATAGACACTGTCGGCGAGATCGCCGTGTCCGCCGTGCAGCGCCTCGGCTGCGATGTCGGCGTGCAGCGATTCGCCGTACCGCGGGAAGGTGATCGTCCAGACCCGCAGTCCGCTGCGCTGCCACTGGTCGACGAGCGCAGTCACCAAGGTGTTCTTGCCGGCGCCGTCGAGCCCTTCGACGGCAATGAGTTGGCCCACGTGGGCGATCGTATCGGCCGCATGACCCCGATCCGGCGCGTCATCTCGCCGGTTCGGTCACGAAAGTGTCACCATTGGAACATGAAGCCTCGCATCCTCGTCGTCGACGACGACGCCGCCCTCGCCGAGATGCTGACGATCGTCTTGCGGGGCGAGGGCTTCGAACCGTTCGTCGTCGGCGGCGGCACCCAGGCGCGGACCGCGGTCCGGGAGATCCGGCCCGAACTCGTCCTCCTCGATCTGTTGCTGCCCGGCATGAACGGCATCGACGTGTGCCGGGTCTTGCGGGCCGACTCGGGTGTCCCGATCGTCATGTTGACCGCGAAGTCCGACACCGTCGACGTCGTCCTCGGTCTGGAGTCCGGCGCCGACGACTACATGGTCAAACCGTTCAAGCCGAAGGAACTCGTCGCCCGGGTGCGCGCCCGTCTGCGCCGGACCGACGACGAACCCGCCGAGCTGCTGTCCATCGGTCCGGTCGAGATCGACGTCCCGGCGCACAAGGTGACCCGTGACGGGGTGCCCATCTCCCTGACCCCGCTGGAGTTCGATCTGCTCGTCGCGCTCGCCCGCAAGCCGCGTCAGGTGTTCACCCGCGACGTGCTCCTTGAACAGGTGTGGGGCTACCGCCACCCGGCCGACACTAGACTCGTCAACGTGCATGTCCAGCGTCTCCGTGCCAAGGTCGAGACCGACCCCGAGAATCCTGAAGTCGTGCTGACGGTGAGGGGGGTCGGCTACAAGGCCGGCCCGCCGTGATCGGTAGACCCCGGCGGCGCGTCAACGGCACCCTGGGTCGAATTTCTCGGAGCGCCAGCGGTTTCGGTCGATCTCTCGGCCACATCTGGCGTCGCTCACTGCAGCTGCGCATCGTCGTGTCCACCCTCGTGCTGTCGTTCGTGGTGCTGCTGATCCTGGGTTTCGTCCTGACCAGCCAGATCACCGACCGCCTGCTCGACGTGAAACTCGCCGCCGCGACCGAGGAGATCGAGCGGGCGCGGGTCGCCGTCGAACGCGACCTCTCCAGCAGCGACGGCAACATGTCGGTGCAGAACCGGCTGCGGCAGACGCGGTCCCTGCTCACCGATCGCGACGTCGATGCTAGCGACAACGCCGGTACCGTCGGCACCTTCGACACCGTGCTGGTGGTGCCGGGCAGTGGCGCGGACGGACAGGACAGCGGCATCGGTCCGACATCGGAGATCCCCGACAACCTGCGCGACATGGTCCAGGGCGGGCAGGTGGCCTACCAATACACATCGATCCCGAATCAGTCGGGCGGCAGCGAACCCGCGCTGGTCATGGGCACACCGACGAACTCGTCGGTGCCCGGCCTCGAGCTCTATCTGGTGTTCCCGCTGACCAGCGAGCAGAACACCGTCGACCTGGTGCGCGGCACCCTGCTGACCGGTGGCCTGGTGCTGATGGGACTGCTGGCCGCGATCGCGTGGCTGGTGTCTCGGCAGGTGGTGCTGCCGGTGCGGTCGGCGTCGCGAATCGCGGTCCGGTTCGCCGACGGCCGGCTCAAGGAACGCATGCCGGTGCGCGGCGAGGACGACATGGCGCGGCTGGCCATGTCGTTCAACGACATGGCCGAGAGCCTCTCCAAGCAGATCACCCACCTCGAGGAATTCGGTGGGCTGCAACGACAATTCACCTCCGACGTCAGCCACGAGCTGCGAACCCCGCTGACCACCGTCCGCATGGCCAGTGACGTGCTCTACGAGGGCCGCGACGAGCTCGACCCGGTGCGCAAGCGGTCCGTCGAACTGCTCGACAAGGAACTCGACCGGTTCGAGACGCTGCTCAACGAACTGTTGGAGATCTCCCGCCACGACGCCGGTATGGCCGAGCTGGCGGCCGAACGGATGGACATGGCGATCCCGATCGACGGCGCGCTCGCGACCATCAGTCACCTCGCCGAGGAGATGGACACCGAACTCGTGCTCGACCTGCCCACCGAACCGGTCATCGCGGAGATCGATCCGCGGCGCGTCGAGCGGATTCTGCGGAACCTGCTGGCCAACGCCATCGACCATGGAGAACGCAAGCCCGTGACACTGACCATGCGGTCCGACGGCGACGCCGTGGCGATCACCGTGCGCGATCAGGGCATCGGGTTGCGTCCCGGCGAGGAGAAGTTGGTGTTCAACCGGTTCTGGCGGTCGGACCCGTCGCGGTTCCGCCGCTCGGGCGGTACCGGCCTCGGCCTGGCGATCAGCATCGAGGACGCTCGCCTGCACCAGGGGCGGCTCGAAGCGTGGGGCGAGCCCGGTAAGGGAGCGTGCTTCCGGCTGACCCTGCCGCTGGTCCGTGGGCACAAGGTGCTCGGCAGTCCGCTGCCCCTCAAGCCGGTCGGCGGCACCAAGACGTCGTCGACCACCGTGGGGGGCGGCAGTGCCTGACCGCAGGTTCATCGGTGCGGTGGCCGCCATCGTGGCGGCCGTTCTACTCGGCGGCTGCTCATCGATCCCGACCGACTCGTCGCCGCAACCGATCACCGCGTTCGCCCGGCAGGGCCCCACCAACGCGATCCCCACTCCGCAGGCCGACATGGACCCCGAGTCGCTGGTGCGTTCCTTCCTCAAGGCCACCGCCGACCCCGACTCCGGCCACCGCGCCGCCCGCAACTTCCTGACCACCGCGTCGTCGGACCAGTGGGACGACCGCGGTGACATGCTCGTCGTCGACGAGATCAACGTCTTCGTGGACCAGCGCAGCGAACAGACGGTCCGGCTGCGGCTCATCGGCGACAACGTCGGCACCCTGAAGTCCGACGGGGAGCTACTGCCGGCGACCGGCCGGGTCGAGACCTCGCTGTCGCTGGTGAAGGTCAACAACCAGTGGCGCATCGACGGCCCGTTGCCCAACGGGACGATGATCGATCGGCGACAGTTCGACGCGACCTACCGATCGGCCACGCTCTACTTCACCGACCGCAACCGCACGCGGCTCGTCGCCGATCCCCGCTGGCTCTACGCAGGCAAGGACACCGAACCCACCGTCCTCATCGATCACCTCATCGCCGGTCAGGCCGCCGACCTCGACGGCTCGGTGGACAGTGGTTTCCCCAGCGGTTCCGCGCTACGCGGCCCGGTGGCATCCCTGCCTGGTGGCGGCGTGCGGGTGGAGCTCACCGGCATCGGGTCGGCGTCGGTGCGGGACCGTACCGCCCTTGCCGCACAGATCATCTGGACCCTCGACGCCGCCGACATCGGCGGGCCATACCTGATCAACGCCGACGGCGGTCCGCTCATCGCCGAACGGGCGTCGGGTTGGCAACTCGCCGACGTGAAGTCCTTCGACCCGACGGCGGTACCCGCCACCGACGTCGGGCTCAACATCATCCGGTCGGGAGCGCTGCTCAAGATCACCGACTCGGGCACCGTGCCGGTCGGCGGGTCGCTGGGCACCAGCCGCGCGGTGCGGTCGAGCGTCATCTCGCCCGACGGGCAGCGGGTCGCCGCAGCCCTTGCGCACACCGGCCCCGGACCGCGGCTCGACCTGGCCATCGGCCCCTACGGCGCCGAGCCGGGCATCATCCTGTCCGGCGACACCATCACCCGACCGTCGTTCGCGGTCGACGCCAACACCGTCTGGGCGGTCATCGACGGCCGCCCGGTGCAGTGGGTGCGCGACGAATCCGGCAACGGCGAACGATTGACCACCGTCGATGCCGCGTCCGTCGCGACGGTGGCCCGCGGGCCGATCACCGAACTGCAGGTCTGTCCCGACGGCGTGCGGGTGGCGATGATCGTCGGCGGGCAGGTGGTGTTCGCGGTGATCACCACCAACGCCGACGGCGGAGTGTCGTTGACCAGCCCGCGCATCGCCGCCTACAACATCGGTAACCGTGCGATGTCGCTGGACTGGGCGTCACCCACGACCCTGATGATCGCCCGGGATGCCGTCGAATCGCCGGTGGTGCAGCTGTCCATCAACGGCACGCCTGCGGTCGGACTGCTCAGCGGCAACCTCTCGCCGCCGGTGCGGGCCGTGGTCGCCAACGCGAACACGGTGTACGTCGGCGACACCCGCGGGGTGCTGCGACTCGGCAGCACCAACGGGCAACCCGATCAGTACTGGACCGAGGTCGAACCGGCGATGACCGCCGACGCGATCCCCGTCCTGCCCTGATCCGAGCCGCCCCGCGGACGGCCCCGGCGGGTCACGCCGCCGCGACCACCAGCGCCGCATCCACCTCCACCCCGATCCCGGCGAGCACCCGGACCGATTGAGCGGCCGTCGCACCGGTCGTGACGACGTCATCGACGAGGATCACGCACGACCGTCGTGCCCGCTCCCGAGCGTGGGCGCCACGCTCGCGGACACGGATCGCGCCGGACAGGTTCTGCGCGCGCCGGCGGGCGTCGAGACCGGCCGAGTCCCTGGTCCAGGCCGACGTGACCAGCAGGGGAGCGACGTGACTGTGTGTACCGAGGACGCGGACCGCAGTGGTGGCCATCGCGGTCACCGGATCCCCGCCACGCCGACGCGCGGAGGACGCACGGGTGGGTGCCGGAACGAGCACCAGCGTCGGGGCGTCGGGCAGTTCACCCCACCGGGCCAGGGTGGCAACACCCCGGGCGAGTGCGCGTCCCAACGGCGCGGTCAGGTCGAGTCGTCCGTGTTCCTTCATGGCGATCAGGGCGTCGCGGTGCGGACCCCGATAGTGGCCGAGCGCCCACACCGGCACCCCGACCTCCACGCGTGGGGTCGTTGCGATCGGGTCGTCGGCGAGCGCGGCCGCGCAGTCGGCGCACCACGACACGCCCGGCCGTTCACAGCCGCCGCAGACGATCGGCACCACCAGATCCGAGCCGGACCGGAAAACCTCCGTCATCACCTCGGTCGCCCGGCTCCACAGGGTCACGCATGCATCGTCGCATCTCGTGGGGCCGACCCCGCAGATCCATCCACAGGGCCCGTCGGCACGGGGTCTTCGGTCCCGACATCTGATGGATACGTGTCGCGTTGCGCATAAACGTGGCCTGCAGGCGAACTTCCGGCTACGGTCGAAGGCACAACAGGTAGCCGCCAACTTTCTCCAAGGAGGTGAGGCCTTCTGCGCCTGAGTGCCAGCCGTCGGCTGGTATGTCATCGATTCCCGATGTGACTACGAGATCATCAGCGCGACAACGGATTTCACAATCGCCCCGAGCAGGCCACGATGTGCGGGCACCCGCGGCACCATCCCGGACATCTCCTGCGGTCGACGGCGACGACGCTCACAGCGGCAGCATGCCGCCAGTACCAGTGAGCAGGTCCGGCGGGCGCGATGGTGATGTGAGGGCGGATCGGGAGCAAACGAAGGAGGTAGTTGAATGTCATCTGTCATCCACCGCAAGGGCCATCGCGAATCGAAGGTCGGTGAACCGAGAGCAGAGAGCACCGACACCGCGTCGCAGGACTCGATCGACGACGCGTTCAATCCCGCATTCGCATTCGTCCGGCCACCCGGCCCCGACGGTGAGGAATCCGAGCCTGCCGAACCCAACGCGAAGGTCGATTTCAACGGCCGCAACGTCGAGATACCTGACCACTACCGCATCTACGTCGGCGACAAGCTCGCCCGTCTCGAGCGGTACGACCCCTCAATTTTCCGCTTCGACGTCGAGCTGAATCACGAACGCAACCGCAGGCAGTCCAAGGTTTGTCAACAAGTCGAGATCACCGCGATCGGCAAGGGCCCCAAGGCCCGGTCGGTGGGCCACGGCGAGAACTTCTACGCAGCACTCGAATCGTCGCTCGACAAGCTCGAGTCGCGCTTGCGCCGCGTGAAGGACCGCCGCCGGGTCTCCTATGGCAACCGTCGGCCCATCTCGGTCGCCGAGGCCACCGAAATCGGTGCGCCGCCACTCAAGGAGAACCAGGTCAGCGTGGTCCCGGAGACATCGGGGCCGATCGAGCCACAATGGGACGACGGCGTCGATCCGCACGAGCCGGGCACGATCGTGCGCATCAAGGAGCACGACGCGGTGCCCATGTCGGTCGACGACGCGCTCTACGAGATGGAACTCGTCGGGCACGACTTCTTCCTGTTCCACGACAAGGAGAGCGACAAGCCGTCGGTCGTCTACCGCCGCCATGCGTTCGACTACGGACTGATCCGCCTCGCCTGAGGCCCGGTCGCAGACCGATCGGCCCAGACCGATCAGGTTGCGCTAAGGCGACCTGAGTACCATGGAATCCGGCCTGTGCTTCCCGCGCAGGTCGGATTTCGTGTGTTGCCGACAAGAGTGAGGAACTCGATCCACCGTGCTGAACAAGCTGCTGCGCATCGGTGAAGGCCGGATGGTCAAGCGACTCGATGCGATCGCATCACACGTCGAAGGACTCTCCGACGAGGTCGA
Source organism: Gordonia sp. CPCC 205515 (assembly GCF_048537925.1). NCBI lineage: Bacteria > Bacillati > Actinomycetota > Actinomycetes > Mycobacteriales > Gordoniaceae > Gordonia > Gordonia sp. CPCC 205515. Next base: position 27,968 of record NZ_JBCLVJ010000002.1, read on the forward strand.
GGCGCTGACCGACACCGAATTGCGTGCCAAGACCGACGAATTCAAGGAGCGCATCGCCGACGGGGCATCCCTCGACGAAATGCTGCCCGAGGCCTTCGCCGTCGCCCGTGAGGCGGCCTGGCGCGTGCTCGAACAGAAACACTTCCACGTCCAGATCATGGGTGGCGCGGCGCTGCATTACGGCAACATCGCCGAGATGAAGACCGGTGAGGGCAAGACCCTGACCTGTGTGCTGCCCGCCTACCTCAACGCACTGTCCGGCGAGGGCGTGCACGTCGTCACCGTCAACGACTATTTGGCCAAACGTGACTCCGAGTGGATGGGCCGCGTCCACCGCTTCCTCGGTCTGACCACCGACGTGATCCTCACCGGCATGAACTCCGACGCACGGCGCGAGGCGTACGCCGCCGACATCACCTACGGCACCAACAACGAGTTCGGCTTCGACTACCTGCGCGACAACATGGCGCACTCGCTGCCCGAACTGGTCCAGCGCGGCCACAACTTCGCCATCGTCGACGAGGTCGACTCCATCCTCGTCGACGAGGCCCGTACTCCGCTGATCATCTCCGGCCCGGCCGAGGGATCGAGCAAGTGGTACGCCGAATTCGCCCGTATCGCACCGCTTTTGGAAAAAGATGTGCACTACGAGGTCGACATCAAGAAGAAGACGATCGGTGTGCACGAGGCCGGTGTCGAGTTCGTCGAGGATCAACTCGGTATCGACAACCTGTACGAGGCGGCCAACTCGCCGCTGGTGAGCTACCTGAACAACTCGATCAAGGTCAAGGAACTCTTCCACCGCGACAAGGACTACATCGTCCGCAACGGTGAAGTGCTCATCGTCGACGAGTTCACCGGCCGTGTGCTCGACGGCCGGCGCTTCAACGAGGGCCTGCACCAGGCGATCGAGGCCAAGGAACACGTCGAGATCAAGGCCGAGAACCAGACCCTGGCCACGATCACTCTGCAGAACTACTTCCGCATGTACGACAAGCTCGCGGGCATGACCGGTACCGCCGAGACCGAGGCCGCGGAGTTCGACCAGATCTACAAGCTCGGGGTACTGCCGATCCCGACGAACAAGCCGATGATCCGCAAGGATCAGACCGACCTGATCTACAAGACCGAAGAGGCCAAGTTCGACGCGGTCGCCGACGACATCACCGAGCGCCACGAGAAGGGGCAGCCGGTCCTGATCGGTACCACCAGCGTGGAGCGGTCGGAGTATCTATCGCGTCAGCTCGAGCGTCGTGGCATCCCGCACAGCGTGCTCAACGCCAAGTTCCACGAGCAGGAAGCCCAGATCATCGCCGAGGCCGGTCGTCTCGGCGCGGTCACCGTCGCCACCAACATGGCCGGTCGCGGTACCGACGTCGTGCTCGGCGGCAACGCCGACATCATCGCCGACACCCGCCTGCGCAAGGCCGGGCTGGATCCGGTGCACACGCCCGAACAGTACGAGGAGGCGTGGCCGGAGGCCATCGAGACCGCGCGCGACGAGGCGTCCGAGCAGGCCGAGGCCGTCAAGGAGGCCGGTGGACTCTACGTGCTCGGCACCGAGCGACACGAGTCACGACGCATCGACAACCAGCTGCGCGGTCGCTCCGGTCGTCAGGGCGACCCCGGCGAATCACGCTTCTACCTGTCCCTCGGCGACGAACTCATGCGGCGCTTCAACGGCGCGGCGCTCGAGTCGATCATGAACCGGGTCAACCTGCCCGACGATGTGCCGATCGAGGCGAAGATGGTCACCAAGGCCATCCGGAGTGCGCAGACCCAGGTCGAGCAGCAGAACTTCGAGGTTCGTAAGAACGTCCTCAAGTACGACGAGGTGATGAACGAGCAGCGCAAGGTCATCTACGGTGAGCGCCGCCGCATCCTCGAGGGCGAGGACCACAGCGAGCAGGTGCAGACCATGATCGACGACGTCGTCGGGGCCTACGTCGACGGCGCCACCGTCGAGGGCTACGCCGAGGACTGGGACATCGACCAGTTGTGGACCGCGCTGCGCACCCTGTATCCGGTCGAGCTGAACCCGAAAGAGGTTGTCGGCGAGAACGAATACGGCGAACGCGACGACATCAGCGCCGACGAACTCAAGGAGATCCTGCTCGCCGACGCCCACGCGGCCTACGCGAAGCGGGAGACCGAGATCGAGGGGATTGCCGGCGAGGGCGCGATGCGTCAGCTCGAACGGACCATCCTGCTGACCGTCCTCGACCGTAAGTGGCAGGACCACCTCTACGAGATGGACTACCTGCGCGAAGGCATTCACCTGCGGTCGATGGCCCAGCGCGACCCGGTCGTCGAGTACCAGCGCGAGGGCTTCGACATGTTCAGCGGCATGCTCGACGGCCTCAAGGAAGAGGCCCTCGGGTTCCTCTACAACGTGCAGGTGCAGACCGAACAGGCCGCTCCGGCGCCCCCGCCCGTCCCGTCTCTGGCCGGGTTGGCCGCGGCCACCGCGGCCGCACCCAACGGTGCATCGTCGGCGGTGCCGGCGGCCGCGCCGGTGGCGCCGACCGAGCCCGAGCCCGAGCAGCAGGAGGCTCCGGCCGCATTGCGTGCCTCGGGTGTGCAGGACCGGTCCGACGTCCCGATGACCTACTCCGGCCCGGCCGAGGGCGGTGGCACCGAGATCCACTCCGACGAGGAGGAGCTCGACGACCCCGCACTGGTCTCCGCGAGCCGTCGCGAACGACGCGCCGCCGCCCGCGAGAGCGCCAAGAGCAACCGCGCCAAGCCGCCGAAGTCCAAGAAACGTCGCTGACGGGCTTCGTGACGCGTCGGGCTCGCAGGCTCGCACGTCGCTCCTCAGCCGGCGGTAAGGCTCCCTGAGGTGCGAGCCGATAGGCGAGCCACGAAGGGCCCGGTGACCGAACCTCGGAAACCGGCCGCACCCACCATCCGAAGGAATTTTCCGCGGAAGTGGAACCGGATCGACCCCCGCTGCGTCCGATACTCATGGAGACGCATCGAGTCCTGATCCGTCCGGCACCGCCGTACGAACCCCCACCGGTCGCTTCGTCGGCCCCGCCGCCCGCACCGGACACGACGTCAGCGCCGCCGCCACCGCAGCGGGGGCGGGCACCGTCGGCGACGACACTCGAGGCGCGACAGTTCGCGATCGCCACCATCAGCCTGGTACTCGAGGTCATCGACCGGCGCCGCAACATGAGCCAGCTCGACGGTCGCGTCGCGCTGCCGCTGCAGGAACAGCTCATCGCGCTGACCCGCGCGATGAGCGGCCGCACCGGCGCGGAGTCGGCCGCCACGGTGCGGCGCGTCCACGTCCAGATGTGCGGGCCGGGTGCCGCGGAGATCTTCGGCAACTATCGACGCAACGGTCGCGTGCGGGCCTTCGCCGGGCGCATCGAGCAGATGCCATGCCGCGTCCGCGCGGCCACCGGCAGCACCCGGTCGGCCTTGCCCCGGACCGTTGAATATCGTTGGCAGCTGGTCGAATTGACGATGGTCTGACTCTTCAGACGCCGGCCCCTGAGGGAGAGACGAGAATCTTGACGGCGGTCTCGTTGCGGTGGATCAACGTGTCGAAGCCTTCGTCGATCAGATTGTCCAGCCCGATCCGTCCGGTGATGAACGGCGCGAGATCGACCTTGCCCGACTCGACGAGCGCGATCGCCGCCGGGTGGCTGTTGACGTAGGCGATCGTGCCCCGCATGTCGATCTCCTTGAGCACCAGCTTCTGCATCTCCACCGATCCCGGGTGACTCCAGATCGACACCACCACCAGCACACCGGTCGGTGCCAGGGCGTCGAAGAGCGTGTCCAGCGCGGGCTGCACCGAGGTGCACTCGAATCCGACGTCGGCGCCCGATCCGCCGGTGATCTCCCGGACCCGGGCCACCACGTCCTCGGCGGTTGGATCGACGATATGGTCGCCGACACCGGCGTCGACCGCCTTCTGCCGCCGCAACGAACTCGGTTCACTGATGATCGTCGTGATGCCCTCTGCCTTACACACCGCCGCGGTCAGCAATCCGATCGGACCGGCACCGGTGATCACCGCGGTCGCCCCGGCGCTCGCGCCGCTGCGCTGCACGGCGTGATAGCCGACCGAGAGCGGTTCGATGAGCGCGGCCTGGTCGAGCGGGATGTCCTTGGAGATCGTGTGGACCCAGCGTCGTTTGACCGCGATCTTCTCGCCGAGCCCACCGCCGCAGCCGCCGAGGCCGATGAAGTTCATGTCCGCCGAGAGGTGGTAGTCGTGGCTGTCGGGTCCGGTGTCGACATCGTCGTGCAGGATGTACGGCTCGACGACGACATGGTCGCCGACCGCGATGTCGTCGATGCCGGGTCCGACCGACGAGACCACCCCGGACATCTCGTGACCGAGCGTGATCGGTGCACTCTCCTTGCTGATCGGCTGCGGATGCCCGGCCGGCGGGATGAAGATCGGGCCGTCGGCGTATTCGTGCAGATCGGTGCCGCAGATCCCGCACCACGCGACGTCGATGCCGACCATTCCCGGGCCGACCTCGGGCTCCGGGATGTCCTCGATCCGGATGTCGCCCCGGTCGTAATAGCGCGCTGCCCGCATGATGATCTCCTCGTCGAGTTCGCCGGATCGACCACGTTCGGATCGATCACCTGCCATTGGGCGCTCACCCCGCGATCGGGTCAACGGTTGCAGCGGGTTGCGACACAGGGGGAGGGCCCGAGACCGCACCGCATAGGATCATCTGCGTGGTGAATCGACTGTCTCCGCGCGACGCGATGTTCTACTTTCTCGACGAGACCGGTGCGACGACCCATCTCGGAGTGCTGCTGATCATCGATCCCCACGCTGCTGCGGCCGACGAGGAGCAGCCGAGCGACTCCGACACACCGACCACCCCCGCCACCCTCGACTACCCGCGGCTCGTCGCGCTCGTCGAGAACCGGCTGCAGTTGGCGCCGAACTATCGCAAGGTCGTGCGCGAGGTGACGCTGGGCCTCGCCCGGCCGGTGTGGGTCGACGACCCCGACTTCGACATCAACTTCCACATCCGACGATCCGGATTGCCCCGGCCCGGCGACATCGGGCAACTCCAGGACCTCATCGCGCGCGTCATGTCCCGACCCCTCGACCGCACCCGGCCGCTGTGGGAGATGTACCTGATCGAAGGTTTGCCCGACGGCAAACTCGCGATCCTCACCAAGACCCACCGCTGCCTCGTCGACGGTGCGGGCGCACTCGAGATCAGCGAGGTCATCTGCGACGAAAGTCCAGAGCAACCGGTCCTCGACGAGGATCTGTGGATGCCCGGTTCGCCGCCCGGCGCGGCGTCGCTCGCGTTCGGCGCGCTGGCCGAGGCGATGTCGCGACCGGGTGATCTGATCGAATCCGTCTTGCGCGGGAACTCGATCGTCTCCGAGTTGCGGTCCGGGATGGAAGGTGCGGTACGCCGGTTCGGTGACGTCGTACAACAGATCACCGACTCGGCGCCGGCGAGTCCGCTGAACAACGCCACCACGTCGACCCGCATTTTCGCGGTCGCGACAGTCCCGCGACGCGGGTGCGCGAAGATCGCCGAGCGCTACGACTGCACCCTCAACGACGTCGAACTCGCCATCGTGTCCGGCGTGCTGCGGCGATGGATGCTCTCGGTCCACGAGTACGTGCAGGCCGACGACACGGTCCGGGTGGTGCTGCCGCTCTCGGCACGCGATCCTGCGGTGGAACGCCGCATCGATGCCGAAGGACGATGGGTCAGTGTCGGCAAGCCCAGTTTCGTCACGGATCTTCCTGTGGGCGAAGATAATCCAACCGTTCGCCTGGCGCAGGTCGCGGGACTGGCCAATCGCTACGCGCAGTCGTCACGTCGGCTGTCGATGGGACCGCGACCGTGGTTCCCCGAACTCGGGGTGGTGCCGTTCCCCGAGCTCAGCTCGCGCACCTTCCGAAACCTGAACCGGCGCAACTACAACGTGCCGATCGCGATGGGCACGCTGCCCGTCGCGCCGCGCTTCATCGCGGGCAACCCGGTCACCGAGCTGTATGCCATCCCCACGCTGATGGCGCAGCGGGCCCTGGCGATCAGCGTCGTCGACTACCGCGACGAGCTGCAGTTCGCGTTCATCGCCGACCGGGGAGTGCTACCCGACCTGCCCGCGATGACCGACTACGTGCTCGAGTCGTTCGAGGAACTGTCGGTGATCAAGTGATTGTGCGACAAGCTAATTCGGTGATCGAGTGAGACCACGAGGACGGATGCGATGAGAGTGTATCTACCGGCGACACTGGCCATGTTGGCCGAGCTGACCGAGACGGGGGAGTTCCGGGCGATCGGCGGCACCGGCTTCGCGTTGACGCCCGCTCTGCGGGAGTCGTTCACCTCCGGCGACGACGAAGAACTCTCCGAGGTCGCGATGCGTGAGGCGGCGCGGGCATCATTGCGGCTGCTCGCCGGCGAAGCGCCCGAAGCCGGCGATACCGAGGCCGATGCCGAACTGGCCGCCGACGAGGCGGCCACGAAACCCGGTGACACACCCAAACTTCCGCCGCGTCGGGTGGTGGTGGCCGCCGATGTGGACAAGGTCGGTCTGCATCCGGAACTCGACGACGCCGTCGTCAAGATCTCCGGACCCGTCCCCCTGCGCGACATCGCGTCGGTCCACGTCGACGTCGCCGAGGCCGAGGACAAGGTCCGTGCGGCCGTCGTGGTCATCGATGCCGCAGACCTCGGCAACGAGGACGCCGAACTCGCGGTCGGCGACATCGAGGACTTCGACCTCGCCTGGTACGCCACCCAGGAGCTGCCGTTCCTGCTCGAACTGCTCTGAGATTTCGGTTACAACCTCGGCTCCGCCTTTGCGTCGACGTCGATCTGGGCTAACCTACGGAAGCGTAACTTAGCGAAGAACGAGGTGGATGCCCTGTGAGTTGGCTCGAACGGTTCGAAGAGCCGGTGCGTGACGTGGCCGCGCGCAGTCGCGGAGCCCATTGGGCGCGAGCGGCTTTCGCCCGCATCACCACACCGCTGCTGCCCGACGACTATCTGCACCTGGCGAATCCGCTGTGGTCGGCCCGCGAGCTGCGCGGCAAGGTCATCTCGGTCACCCAGGAAACCGAGGACACCGCGACCATTCGCATTCGTCCCGGCTGGGGTTTCTCCTTCGATTACGCGCCCGGCCAGTACGTCGGCATCGGCGTGCTGATGGAAGGCCGCTGGACCTGGCGGTCGTACTCGCTCACCTCGGCACCGGGAACCGGCGGCGCGGCCGAGGAGTCCGACGACAAGAGCATCGCGATCACGGTCAAGGCGATGCCCGAAGGATTCCTGTCGTCGCATCTGGTCAACGGCGTCCATGCGGGCACCGTCGTGCGGCTCGCCGCGCCGCAGGGCGAGTTCGTCCTACCCGAACCGTTGCCGGCGAAGATCCTGTTCGTCACCGCGGGCAGCGGCATCACGCCGATCATCTCGATGCTCCGGATGATCCGACATCGTAAGCAGCACAGCGATATTCGAGTGGTGCATTCCACCCCCACCCCCGACGACCTGCTCTTCGCCGACGAATTGGCCGAGATGGCCGCCGACGGCGTCATCGACCTGCACGTGCAGTACACGCGGGCCGGCTCGGACAACCCCGGCAAGGTCACCCCCGAGGTCCTCGCCGACCTGGTGCCCGACTGGCGCGACCGCCAGACCTGGGCGTGCGGCCCGTCGGGGTTCCTCGACGCGCTGCACCACATGTACGTCGACGGCGGCGTCGGCGAGCATCTGCACATCGAACGGTTCGCGCTCGAACGCGGCGCGACCGGCGCCCAGGGCGGCACCGTCACCTTCACGAAAGCGGACCGGTCCATCGAGGTCGACGGCGCCACCACGCTCCTCGAGGCCGGGGAAGAGGCCGGCGTCATCATGCCCTTCGGTTGCCGCATGGGTATCTGTCAGAGCTGCGTCGTCATGCTCGACCGGGGCGCGGTCCGCGACCTGCGATCCGGTGTCGAACACGTCGAGGGCGAGCGCATCCAGACCTGTGTCAGCGCCGCGGCCGGGGACTGCACGCTCGACGTCTGATGAGGGTTGGGGCGCCGTAGGCGTACCGGGTCGATTACGCTGACACCGTGCGACCCGACACCGCCTGGCCGCTGAACGTCCCTGTCCTCACCGACGGCGTCGTCACCTTGCGTGCGCACGCCGCCGACGATGTGGATCGGATCATCGAACTCTCCACCGACCCCGAGATGCTGCGGTGGACGCCGATCTTCTCTCCCTATCGCCGCGCCGACGCGCAGGCGTATGCGATGGTCATGGTGCCGCGGACCTGGGATCAGGGCATCGGCATGGTGTGGGCCATCGAGTACGAGGGCCGCTTCGTCGGGCACGTCGACATCAGTGGCAGCGGGTCGGTCGTCGACCTCGGCTACTCACTGCATCCCGACGCTCGCGGCAAAGGACTGATGAAGCGTGCGGTGACACTGGCTGTCGACCACGCGTTCGCCGAGGGCAAGCAGGTGATCCGGGGGAGTTGCACCGTCGGCAACATCGCGAGCCTGCGGGTCGCGCATGCCTGCGGGTTCAGCATGGATGCGCTGGCGCCCGACCGCCTCGATCTGCACGGCACCATCCACGACGCCTGGCTGGTCTCACGTCGCGCCGACGATCCGCCCGGACCGCAAACAGTCTGGCGGACAACCGCTTTCGAAACCGAACGCTTCCGGATGCGACCACTGCGCGAGTCCGACGACGAACGCATCCGCGAGACCCTCGACGACCCGATCTCCCGCAAGTACCTGTTCGAGCGTCCATCGCCGCTCAACCTGTCGGCCGCCACTGCCGAACGCACCCGTAAATGGTGGACCGCCGCCCGCGGCGAGACCTGCACCTGGGTGGTCACCGAGAAGGACGACGATACCTACCTCGCCGACATCAGTCTCTTCAAGATCGACCCGACCACCGGCGCCGAGATCGGCTTCTACACCCACCCCGACGCTCGCGGGTCCGGCGTGCTGTCGGAGACCATGCCGGCCGCTGTTCGGCACTGCTTCGACGTTCTCGGCATCCGCCGCCTCACCCTGCTCGCCGCGTCGAGCAACACCGGCAGCATGAAGCTCGCCCAGGCGTCGGGCTTCCGCTGCTACGGCACCCAGGAACTGGCCGCCCTTTCCGACGGCGTCTACGAGGACCTCGTCGGGTTCGAGCTGCTCCGCGAACCCTTCACACCCTGAAGACTCCTCGATCCCTGAGGTGTGAGGCGCTAGCCGCATCGATCCCTGAGGTGCGAGGCGCCGGGTGGTCCGTACCGATCCCTGAGGTGCGAGGCGCTAGCCGAGCCACGAAGGGCTGCCGACCCGCCACTACCACATGGGCAACGCGTGGCATCTCTCACATCCGGAGGATCGAGACGTCAAAAGGGTGGACAGAACCCCGCCCCTTAACCTACGCTTGCGTAAGTTACGGAATGGTAGGTCGGCGTGAGACCCACCCGACACCGTCTGAAACCCGATACCGAAACCCTGGATGGGAGCACTCGTGGCGATCACCGACATCCCCGAATACGCGCATCTGTCGCCCTCTGACGTGGAAGCGCTGGGCGCGGAGCTCGATGCGATCCGCGCCGAGATCGAGGCCGACCGCGGCGAGCGGGACGTGCGGTACATCCGCAACACGATCCGCCTGCACCGCGGCCTCGAGGCCATCGGCCGGGCCATGATCTTCGGCTCGTCCAAGCGGCCGATCTGGTGGGCCGGCGCCGGCACCCTCGGCGTGGCCAAGATCATCGAGAACATGGAACTCGGCCACAACATCATGCATGGCCAGTGGGACTGGATGAACGACCCGGAAGTCCACTCGACGACCTGGGAATGGGACAACACCGACCCGTCGGCGCACTGGAAGCACACCCACAACTACATCCATCACAAGTACACCAACGTGCTCGGCATGGACGACGACGTGGGCTACGGCCTGCTGCGCGTGACCCGCGATCAGCGATGGCGTCCGTTCTACCTGGGCAACCTGGTTTACAACACGCTGCTCGCCGCCCTCTTCGAATATGGCGTTGCTGCACAGCATCTCGAGCTCGGCAAGAAGCGCAAGACGCCGGAGGCGAAGGCGCAGTTCAAGCGTGACCTCGCCGACGTCGGCCACAAGGTCGGACGTCAGGTCCTCAAGGACTACGTGATCCAGCCGACGGTGGTCTCCGCGGCCACCGGTCACAAGGTCGGGTACGGCAAGGCGTGGGGCAAGGCGGCGACCGCCACCCTGATGGCCAACGTGATCCGCAATTTCTGGACCAACGCGGTGATCTTCTGCGGACACTTCCCCGATGGTGCCGAGAAGTTCACCAAGCAGGACGTCGACAGTGAGACCCAGGCCGAGTGGTACCTGCGGCAGATGCTTGGCAGTGCCAACTTCCGGTCGGGACCGGTGCTCGCCTTCATGAGCGGCAACCTGTCGTACCAGATCGAGCACCACATCTTCCCGGATCTGCCGAGTAATCGGCTGGCCGAGATCTCTGTGCGAGTGCAGGCGCTGTGCGAGAAGTACGACCTGCCCTACACCACCGGGTCGTTCCCGGTGCAGTACGCCAAGTCGTGGCGCACCATCGCGAAGCTGTCGCTGCCGAACAAGTACCTCAAGGCGACCAGCGACGACGCTCCGGAGACTGCGTCCGAGCGTCGCTTCACGACCGGTCTGCCGGAGGGCGAACACCTGCACTTGACGGTCGATCCGCGTTCGGGTCGCCGCCGCGGACTGCGGTCGGCGATCAAGGCGTTGCGCGGCCGCAAGCGCGTCCACGGCATGCGGACCGAGCCCTACGCCGACGAGCGTCGCGCGGCCTGAACATCCCCCGCTGGTTGAGCAGCCTCCGACGCGCCAGCCGAGGCGCGACGTCTCCGCTGGTTGAGCAGCCTCCGAGGCGCTAGCCGAGGCGGCGTCCGTCGAAACCACAACGCGACAGCTGCTCAACCGGCGGGCAGGCATAATGGAACCCAATGGCGATCACCGACATCAATGAGTACGCGCACCTGAGCACCTCCGACGTGGAGGCGCTCGGCGCCGAACTCGACGCACTGCGCCGAGACATCGAGGCAGACCGCGGTGAACGCGACGTCCGCTATCTGCACCGCACGATCCTCGCGCACCGGGCACTCGAGGTCGTCGGCCGGGCCGCGCTCATCGGCAGCAACAAACGGCCGCTGTGGCTGCTCGGCACCGCAGCGCTGTCGCTGTCGAAGATCATCGAGAACATGGAGCTCGGGCACAATGTGATGCACGGGCAGTGGGATTGGATGAACGATCCCGAGGTTCACTCCACCACGTACGAGTGGGACATGGTGTGCGCGTCGCCGCATTGGAAGCACTCGCACAACTACATCCACCACAAGTACACCAACGTCCTCGGCATGGACCACGACGTCGGCTACAAGGTTCTACGGGTCACCCGCGATGAGCCGTGGGAGCCGGGCCGACTCCTTCAGCCGTTCATGAATGTGTTCTTGGCCTTGACCTTTGAGTGGGGGATTGGGCTGCACGACCTCGATCTGAGTGAGTACCGCGCGGGCGAGCGTCCGCGTGAGGTCACGATTCCCAAGCTCAAGCTGTTCCTGCGCAAGGTCGGCAAGCAGGTCGCCAAGGACTACGTCCTCTACCCGGCTCTGACCGGACCCAACTTCCGGCACACGCTGACCGCCAACCTCACCGCCAACCTGGTCCGCAACCTGTGGGCCTACGTGGTGATCTTCTGTGGTCACTTCCCCGACGGCGCGGAGAAGTTCACTGCCGAATCCCTCGAAGGGGAGACGCAGGGGCAGTGGTACCTGCGACAGATGTTGGGCACGGCCAACTTCGAGGCCGGCCCGGCGATGGCGTTCATGTCCGGCAACCTCTGCTACCAGATCGAGCACCACCTCTTCCCGGACCTCCCGAGTAATCGGTACGCGGAGATCGGGGTGCGGGTCCGCGAACTGTGCGACAAGTACGACCTGCCCTACACCACGGGCTCGCTGCTGATGCAGTACCTGAAGACGTTGCGCACCATCAACAAACTGGCGTTGCCGGATCAGTTCCTGCGCGCCACTGCAGACGACGCTCCGGAGACGGCGTCGGAGCGGCGGTTCGCCGGCATGCCGAAGACCCGCGGACTCAAGTCGGCGATCGCCGAGCTCCGCGAGCGCAAGCGGCGTCGTCGCTGATCTCGCCAAAGTTCTTCCCCCGAATTACAGAGATCCTCCGATTGCACAACCGGAGGATCTTTGCACTTGCGGGGGAAGAACTTTCGTGGTCAGGCGACGGGCGCAGAGTTGGCGGCGGTGAGGTTGTCCGCGGCTACCTGCAGTCCCTCCAGCGGCCCGAACTCGACGTCTTCGTGTTCGATGTTGACCCACATGTCGGGGTCGACCTTCTCCAGTGCCTGCAGGAAACGCGCCCAGAACTCGACGTCGTGGCCACGGCCGACGGCGACGAAGTCCCAGGCCGAGTCCTCGGGCCACTTGTTCACGACGTGTTTGCCGCCGAGTCCGGTGGGGTTGTCGCTCAATGGGATTCGGGTGAAGCGTTCATCGAGGACACCGTAGATCTGGCAGTTCTTGTTGATCCGGGTGTCCTTGGCGGCGGCGTGATAGACCAGCGGGCCGAGCCAGTCGATGGCGGCGACGGGGTCGATGCCCTGCCAGAACAGGTGCGAGGGGTCCATCTCGGCGCCGACGTTGGTGGCGCCGATGAAGTCGACGAGCCGCTTGAGAGTGGGCGGGTTGAACACCAGGTTCTGCGGGTGCATTTCGATGGCGACTTTGACGCCGTTCTCGCGGGCCAGGGCGTCGATCTCCACCCAGAACGGAACAGCGACCTCGTCCCACTGGTATTCGAGGGAGTCGAGGTAGCCGGAGTCCCAGGTGTTCACGTGCCAGGCCGGCCACTGTCCGCCCGGATGTGCTTGCGGCAGTCCGGACATGGTGACCACGCGGTCGACGCCGAGGAGGCCGGCGACGCGGATGGCGTTGCGTAGGTCGTCGGCGTCCTCGGGTCCGACCTCGGGGTCGGGGTGCAGCGGGTTGCCGTTGCAGTTGAGCCCGGCAATCGAGACCCCGGTGCCGTCGAAGATCTTCAGGTAGTCGGCGGCTGTCATCTCACCGGACAGCAGTTCCTGGACCGGCAGGTGCGGGGTGCCGAGGAAGCCGCCGGCGTTGATCTCCGCGCCTGTCAGACCGGCCGACGCGATGACCTCCAGCGCCTCGGGCAGTGGGCGGTCGTGCAGGATGGCGGTGTAGACGCCGAGTTTCATGATGTCCTTCCAATAGTGTTGGTAGAGAGCTTGTTTCAGACGGTTTCGGGGATGGCGGCGAAGCGGTCGGTGTGCTCGACCTCGAGGCGCTCTTCGAGTTCTTCCAGAGTGGTGCCCTTGGTTTCGGGGACCATGCGGTAGACGAACACCCAGGAGACGATGTTGACGGCGACGAACAGGCCGAAGGTGCCGGTCGAGCCGAGCGACGAGTTCAGCAGCGGGAACACGAACGAGATCAGTGCGTTGGTGCACCAGAGGACGAACACCGCGATGCCCATCGCGAATCCGCGGATGTTGAGCGGGAAGATCTCCGAGAGCAGTAGCCACACGCAGGTGCCGATGAACATTTGGACGAAGGCGACGAACAGCACCATGCAGGCGAGGATGACGTAGCTGCGGGTGGTGGATTCGGGGAGCAGGAAGGTCAGGGCGAGGGCGGCCTGGGAGGCGGCGACGCCGGCGAACCCGATGAGCAGCATGGTGCGGCGACCGAGGTAGCCGAGCAGCACGATCCCGATGATGGTGGTGACCACAGAGGTGACACCGACGGCGATGGTGGCCACGAGCGCGGCGCTCACGCCCAGGCCGCTCTGTTCGAGGATGGTGGGTGCGTAGTAGTTGACGGTGTTGATGCCGGTGGCCTGCTGCACGATGGCGAGCCCGCAGCCGATGAGCACGATCCGTCGAATCCAGGGGACGTCGCGCAGGATGGTGAGCGGCTTGCGCTTGGTGGAGAGCATGTGGTGGGTGTGCTCGTCGATGATCGCGTATTCGGCGGCGGCTTCGGACGGGGTGCGGGACAGGTTGAGTACCGAGCGGGCGTCGTCCATCCGGCCCTTCAGCGCGTACCAGCGGGGTGAGTCGGGCAGGAACAGCATGCCGACGAGCAGGGTGACGGCGGGGATCGCGGCGACGGCGAGCATGATGCGCCAGACGTGCGGGTCGTCGATCAGGTGGTTGAGCAGGGCGTTGATGGCGAAGGCGAGCATCTGGCCGGTGACGATCATGAGTTCGTTGATGGTGACCATGCGTCCGCGTCGGTCGGCGGGAGCCATCTCGGCCAGATACAGCGGGCAGGTCACCGCGGCGGCGCCGACGCCGAACCCGAGGATGATGCGTGCCACGACCATCGCCGCGACCGTGGGCGCCAACGCGCAGGCCAGCGCGCCGACGAGGAAGATCGCGCCGCACATCAGCAGTGTGCGTTTGCGGCCGAGTCGGTCGGCGATGCGACCACCGAACAGTGCGCCGAACGCGGCGCCGGGGAACAGTAGCGAGCTGACCACGAGCGCTTCGGTGAACGACGTCAGCGCGAGGTCGTCCTTCATGTAGAGCAGGGCACCGGAGATCACCCCGGTGTCGTAGCCGAACAGTAGACCGCCGAGCGTGGCGATCACGGTCAGTTTGGTCAGGAAACGCCCGTGCGACGCTGTCGGGACTGGGGTGGTGGTCATGTCGGTGGACCTCTTCCGCCGGGAAAGTCTTTGGTCATCTAACGCGCGTTAGTAACGCGCGTTAGGACTATGATGTGGGTAACCCGTGGCTGTGTCAACAGTCACTTTCGACAGAAGGGGTATCCGGTGCCACCGAGCTCAGCAGTGAACAGGTCCCGACGGCGGCCGACAATGGCACAGGTGGCCGAGCGGGCCGGAGTCTCGCGCACGCTGGTCTCGTTCATCCTCGACGGCAAACCCGGTGCCAGTGACGAGACCCGGCAGCGGGTGCTGGCCGTCGCCGAGGAACTCGGGTACCGGCCCGACTCCGCCGCGCGGGTGCTGGCCCAAGGGCGTTCGCGGACCCTTGGCGTGTTGATGGATGTGCAACAGCTGCACCAGGCGGCGATGGTGACGAGTATCTATCCGGCCGCGGAGAAGCGTGGGTACGAGGTGCTGCTGTCGGCGAACCTGCCGGACAAACCGGAGGCGCATTCGATCGATGCGCTGCTCGCGCATCGCTGTGGTGCGCTGATCCTGTTGGGTCCCGGGTCGTCGTCAGAGTATCTGAGCGACTTGTCCCAGCGCGCGCCAACGGTCGTCGTCGGTGAACGTCTGCCCGAACGTGCGTCCGAGATCCCGCTGGCCACGGTGCGTACCGACGATGTCACCGGTATGCGGATGGCGGTGGACTATCTCGTCGAACTCGGTCACCGCGACATCACCCACGTCGACGGTGGTGGTGATCCCGGATCCGACGATCGGCGTGACGCTTATCGACAAGCCATGCGCGACAACGACCTCGCCGACCACATCACCGAGGTACCGGGTGCGCACAACGAGGCCGCCGGCGCCGATGCCGGTCGCGCGATCATGGCCGGAGCCGCGCTACCGACGGCCATCCTCGCCGGCAACGACCGCTGCGCGTTCGGGTTACTGGACGTGTTGTCCCGCGGCGGGCTCGACGTCCCCGGCGACATCTCCCTGATGGGTTACGACGACAGCCTGCTCTCGGACAACCCGCGCATCGATCTCACCACCATCCACCAGGATCCGCACGAACTGGCTTGTCGGGCAGTCGACTTCGCGGTGGATCTGCTGGAGGAGACCGCGCGTGACAGCTACGACATCGTGCTGGAACCGTCGCTGAAGGTGCGGGGGACGACGGGGGCTCCACGGCCCGTGTAGGACATGCCACTGCGCCGGGTGAGTAGGGGTGCTCCGCTACGGGGGTAAGTGTCGACCGAAACCCGCGTAGTCGTATACGCGTGCCGCGCGAACCCTCGCCGACCAGCCTGGACCTGTGTGGAAATCCCCCCCCGGTCCGCACAGTCACCCACCAGGAGAAACCATGTCCACGTCATTGATCCCACGTCGTCGCTCGCGCGTAACCGCTGCGGCCGCAACCCTTGCCGCCGCAGCAGGCGCTGCCACCTTAGTACTCGCCGCGCCCGCATCCGCCCAGGCCACCAGTGTCTCGGTCACACCAGGCCCGGGCGGTCGGATCGGCACCACCTGTACCTACGACGTCGTCGCCGCGGTGACCGGACCAAACACGGTGCGGTTCAAGGACAATGGCGTCCTCATCGGTGGCGGTCCCATCGCCGTATCCGGCGGTACCGCCACGGTCAAATGGACGCCCACCACCCCGGGCACCCACATCATCACTGCACAGCAGGGGACCGGCAACGGACCGACCCGCACCACGACCGTTCAGGTCGGCCAAGGCATGAACTTCGGCAGTATGTGCCTGGTGTTCTGAGCCACACCGCGAGGGTGGGGCCGGCGTTCCCCCTGGTCGGCCCCACCCGTCGCGATGATCAGGTGGTCACGAGATTGCGCAAGTGCTGGTGGGCTTCTCGCCCCTGGACTGGATGATCCCGCTCGGTCCACGCGAACGTTGCCCAGAGTGCGAGCCCGAGAATCGCTGCGCCCAGACCGATCTCGCACACCAACGTCCAGCCGCCGGTCTGGTAGGCCCATCCGCCGACGGTCGAACCGATGACACCGCCGGCGAAGTACGACACCATGTACGCCGTCGTCAATCGCGACCGTGCTTCGGCGTCAAGCGAATAGACCCCGGTCTGGTTGGCGAGCTGCACACCTTGGACACCGAAGTCGAATACCAGCAACGCGACGATCAGGGCGGCCACGCTGTGCCCACCGATCCACAGCAGCAGCCAACCGGCGATCTGAGTGAGCCACGCACCGTATTGGGCGTGCCGCAGGAACCCGCGGTCGGCGAGCTTGCCGACGATGGGTGCGCCGAGCGCGCCGGCCACCCCGGCGAGACCGAACAGTCCGATCTCGGCCTCGCTGAAGTGATACGGCGAGTCGCCCGAGCCGGCGAGCAGGAAGGCGATCGCAGTCCACATGGCGCTGAACGCAGCCATGCTCAACGCGCCCAACACCATTCGGTGCCGCAACACCGTCTGCTGGGTGACGAGCGTGAGGATGGATCGGAGCACCTGCGGGTAGGTCTGCGACGGATCGGACGGGTGTACCTCACCGCCCGGCGCGCGGAACCACACTGCGGCCGCCATCGCGAGTTGCAGCGCGGCGGCGACGAAAAGGATCGCGCGCCAGCCGCCGACGTCGGCGACCAGCCCGGACAGCACCCGCGAGAACAGGATGCCGATCAACAGACCGCTCATCACGGTGCCGACCACCGTCCCACGCTCGCCCGGCCCGGCAATCGCAGCCGCCCACGGCACCACGATCTGCGCCGCCGACGCGGAGATCCCGACGGCGAACACCATGATCAGTAGACCCGCATAGGTCGGCATCAGCCCGGCGACGATCAGCGCGACACACGACACCGCGAGCAACGTGACGACGAGTCGTCGACGATTCAGGAAGTCGCCGAGCGGGACGATGAACGCGAGACCGAGCAGGTAGCCGACCTGGGTGACCGCGACCAGCATGCTCGCGGTGGTCGTGGAAATCGAGAAGTCGACGCTGATCTGATGCAGCAGCGGCTGCAGGTAGTAGAGGCAGCCCGCCGACGACCCGGCGGTCACCGCGAACAGGAACACCACAAACCGACTGAGCCGATACCGGGAGTCGGTGGGTGTGGGTGCAGAAATTGCCATGAGACCATGCTGCCGGGCGCGGTCCATTCTGAAAAGCGATAGATTTTGATGTGTGCATCACTATTCGAGATGCAGTCCTCGGTTCGTCCGTCCGCCAGTTGCTGGTTCGTCGGGCCCGTGCTGGGGGCCGATGAACGGACAAGTAGCGGACGAACGTGGCGTGGCGCCGCTATGGGATGACGCCTTCGGCTCGCAGTGCGCTGAGCACCCTGGCGTGGAGGGTTCTGGGTCGTCGCCGGGCTTCTGACCACGTCCAGCGTACGACCCGAGGCCCGGTGTCGCGGATCGCGTCCTCCCGCAGTTTCTCTTGGTAGATCACTTCCTCGGGGAGTTCATCACTGAACGGGTTGGATCGGTGGTACTTCACCCGTCCGTCGAACTCGCCGACGACGCAGAGCTTGCCCGACTTGTCGCGCCACCCGTAGTCGCTGCGCACCCGCTTCCGACCATTGAGATCGACCCATATCTCGACTTGCAGATCGGGCGGCGGAATCTGCGGGTCTTGCGCGAGGGCGAGCCTGCTCACCGTCTCGCCGACGCTTTCGGCCCGCCCGTCGACGAGTGGCATCGCCGCGCGAAGGATTGGCGCACCATTATGTCGTCGCAGCCGTTCGACCTGCTCATCGATCTCGTGTCGCGGCACCCCGAGGTGCAATCCCGAATCGAGGGCGCAGACCGCCTGCTCCACGGTCCCGATCCGCGCGGTATCGCAGATTGACCGCGACCGCGAGGTGAGCAGGATGTCGTCGATGGTGACGCGGTCCGAATCCTTCAGCGTTCCTTGATGCACCATGCCATGCGCGGTTCGTTTGGCGGTTGTCGCGGTGGTGAAGTGGACGGTGGACAAGTCGGGGTCCAACAGTGGAAGTCGTCCATGCCGAGGATTCTGCCCCCGATCCGGGTCGTCGCCGAAAATCCATGCACAGGCCCGCGTCCCCACCTGTGGATCGAATGTTCCTCCGCCTGTTGTCCGTTCGTCGGTCACCTGCAAGTGGCCGACGAACGAGCAACCGGCGGACGAACTGCGAAATAGACTCCTGAGCGTGGAGCTGCGACAACTCGACTACTTCCTCGCCTGTTGCGAGCACGGGACGTTCACTGCAGCCGCGCGGTCGTTGCACGTCGTTCAGTCGGCGGTGTCGACGGCGGTGGCCAAGCTCGAGAAGGAACTCGGCGAGCGGCTCTTCGACCGTACGTCGACAGTGCTGGTACTCACCGACGCCGGGCGTGCGGTGATCGAGCCGGCGCGGGCGGCCCAGCGGGCCCGCGCCGACGTCTTCGACGCGATATCCGGCGTGCGCGGCGACATCCGTGGCGAGGTGTCGGTCGGCGCGTTGGTGAATGTGGTGTCGATCGATCTGGCGGGCGCCTTCGCGGCAGTGCATCGTCGGCATCCGGGCATCACCATCGCGATGCGCCAGAATCCGCGCGGCAGCGCAGGCAACATCGTCGGCGTGCGATCCGGCACCCTCGACCTCGCCTTCCTGGGTGCTTACCCGACGACGATCCCGGGCATCACCGTGCACCTGCTCGCGTCCGAGCCGCTCGTCCTGGTGTGCGCTCCCGATCACCGGTTCGCCGAGACCGGCACGTTCGCCACCGCCGATCTTGCCGACGAGCGCGTCATCGACTATCCACCCGGCTGGGGTACCCGCGCGGTGGTCGACCGGGAGATCCCGCACCGGCGGACAGTCATCGAGGTGGCCGATCAGGTTTTCGGGATGAGCCTGGCGGCCAACGGTTTCGGTGTCACGCTGGTGCCGGTTGGGGTGGCGCGCACCCAGTCCGACGGGGCGATCATCCCGTGCTCGGACAAACGACTCACCTGGGATATCTCGATCGCTCACTCCTCCGAGCGCACCCCGTCGAATGCGGCGCGGGCCGTGCTCGATGCGGTGCTGCAGTTTGCCTCGTGAACGATTTGTGACGGGTCAGGTGATGAGATCCATCATCACCTGCCCGCCGCGGGTACGGTACGCGCGACGTAGTCGGCCAACGTGAGCTGAAGATCTGCTTTGCCTTCGCCCGTCGCCGGCAAGGCCCGATTGACGACTGTCGGCACCTCGTCATCCATCATGCGTCCATGCTGCCATTGGCAGGATGGATCGGGTTCTCGTCGTCGAAAAACAACTCACACAAATGCAGCGATAAACGCGTCAAGTGCCGCATCCGGGTCCGATCGCGCCCACCCTTCGAGTCCGACGACGCCGGTGTATCCGAGGTCCTTCAGCGCCGCGGCGATCGCGGGGTAGTGGATCTCCCCGGTGCCGGGTTCGCAACGTCCGGGCACGTCGGCCACCTGGATCTCGCCGACGAATGGCAATGCGGCGCGGGTCAATTCGATCAGGTTTCCCTCGCCGATCTGCGCGTGGTAGAGATCGAGGTTCATCCGCAGATGGGGTGAATCCACCGCACGCACCAGCGCCATGGTGTCGGCCGCGGTCGCGAACGGGGTGCCCGGGTGGTCGACGGCGAGGTTGAGGTTCTCCAGCGTGAACACCCGTCCGTGGCGTTCGCCGAGTTCGGCGAGACGACGCAACGTGTCGGCGGCGGTCAACCACATCTCGGGAGTTACCACCTCGACCGGCCGCACCGGCAATCCCTCGGGTCCGAGACCGGTGCCGTGCACGTTCAGGCTCGGACAGTTCAGTCGCGCCGCAACTTTCAACGATTCCTCGGCCGACTCCAGGAACGCGGATATGCCCTCGGACTCAGTGAGATTGCCGGTGAGGTAACCGGTCATCGACACGAACGAGGCGCCAGTTGCGACGAGTGCGTCAATGTCCTTGGTCGACCAGTCCCAGATCTCCACCTGTAGGCCGCGATCATGGATGGCACGGACACGGTCGACGAAAGGCCGTTCCAGATAGAGCATTTCGGCGCTGGCTGCCAGCGAGTACGGGGCGCTCATCACTGCACCTCATCGATCTCGACGGTGGCGCCGGTCTGCACACTACGGATCGCGGCCAGCGCGATCTGCAACGCCGTGCGGGCATCCGCCCCGCCCACCACGGCCGCGCCGCCGGTGCGTACCGCGTCGACGAATGCGGTCAGCTCACCGACGTACGCCGAGTGCAGGAGCACGGTATCCGCTCTCGCGGTGTCGATTTCGACACCCGCGGCACCGTAGAACGTCATGTCGGTGGTGCGGCCGTCGCCCGCGGTCGCCATGCCGTTGGAGCCGAACACCTCGCCACGCACGTCGTATCCATAGAGCGCGGAGAAGTTGGCCTCGGCGGTGGCGATGGCGCCGTTGTCGAAGGTGATGGTGACGACCGCGGTGTCGAGATGGCCGCTCGTCTTCGCGTCGGGGCGGACGAGCGCGTCCGCGAACGCATGCACCCGGACCGGTCGAGCGCCCGGATTGAGGAAGCAAAGGGTGTCGAAGTCGTGGATCAGGGTCTCGAGGAAGATCGTCCACTGCGGGACACGTGCCGGATCTGCCTGCCACGGACCGGGATCCCGCGTCAACGACCGCAGCAACTGCGGGGTGCCGACCCGACCGTCGTCCACCGCTCGGCGTGCCGCCGCGAAACCGGGCGCGAAGCGGCGGTTGAAGCCGACCTGCAGCACCACACCGGCCGCGTCCGCGGCGGCGATCGCGCGGTCCGCCTCGTCGAGGGTGACCGCCATCGGCTTCTCGCAGAAGACGTGCTTGCCGGCCTGGGCTGCGCGACAAACCAATTCGCTGTGGCTACGGGCCGGCGCGGTGATCAGCACAGCGTCGACGTCGGGGGAGCCGAGCACGTCATCGATGTCGGTGGTGGCGAATCCGGCGCCCACAGTCTCGGCGAGGCGTGCGGCGGCACCGTCGACCGGGTCGGCAACCGCGGCCACTACGGCGCCGGGCACGTGGCGGGCGATGAGGGCGGTGTGATTGCTGCCGATGCGGCCGGCGCCGATGGTGGCCACCCGGATCGGGGCAGCGGCATCGGCGCGCGTCGCCACAGGTGCGGGGGAGGCGCTGATCGTCATGAGGTTCTCCGTCACATGTTGGTAGTACGTTCTAGTAGAACGTTCTAGGTGACGCGGCGGTGAGGTTGGTTTCGAATCGGGGGAGGAGTGGCTCCGAGTCGGCTGGCCTGGAACGCCGGTCATCTAGTACGTTCTAGTCGATGACGATAGTGGGCTTGACCACACCTGGTCAAGCCCTGAGGTGTCGAAGCGGAGGTGGGCGGTGAGCAGCGCAAAGCGGGGGCGGCCGACGCTGATCGACGTCGCCCGTGAGGCCGGGGTGTCGAAGGCGCTCGTGTCCATCGTGATGCGCGGGGTGCCCGGCGCCAGCGACGAGACCCGCGAGCGGGTGCTGCGCATTGCCGACGAGATGGGGTACGTCCCGGATCAGCGGGCACGGAAACTGCGGCAGTCGTCGTCGAAGCTGCTCGGCGTCACCTTCGAGTTGCGTGAACCGTTTCACGGCGACCTCGTCGAGGAGATGTATCGGGTGGCCGCCGACTCCGACTTCGACGTGGTGATCAGTGCCGTCGCGCCGAGCCGCCCGGAGTCCGCGGCCGTGCAGACGGTGGTGCGTGAGCGGTGTGAAGCGGCAATCCTGTTGGGTTCCCGGATGCCCGATGCTGATCTGACGGCGCTGGCGCGTCGGTTGCCGGTGCTGGTGGTGGCCCGCGCGGCCGAGGTCGACGGGGTGGGCTACATCCGCTCCGACGACACCGCGGGCGTCGCTCAGGCGGTGGATCACCTTGTTGAGCAGGGCCATCGCGCGATCGCCCACGTTGACGGCGGCGCGGCACCCGGCGCTGATGACCGCCGGGTGGGATTCTTGGCGGCGATGGCCCGCCATGGCGTTGCCGAACCCCGGGTGGTGGCCGGGGGTCTCGGGCAGATCGACGGTGCCCGCGCGATGCGTGAGTTACTGGCCGACGCAACGCGACCAACCGCCGTTATCGCGTTCAACGACGAATGTGCCACCGGCGTCATCGATTCCACGATTCGTGCGGGACTGTCTGTGCCGCAGGATCTCTCGGTGGTGGGCTACGATGACGCGCGTCTGGCGTCGTCGGCGGCGGTACCGCTCACCACGGTGTCGCAGGACGCCGGGGAGATGGCGCGAGATGCCGTTATCGGCGCGCTGGCGATGATCAACGGTGGTGCGCCACCGGCGATCGTGCGTCGTCCGCATCTCGTCGTGCGGGAAACGACAGCACCGCCCCGATGACCGGAGCGGTGCCGTCGTACAGCGACGAGGCCTGCCGCTCCCTGAGGTGCGAGGAGCGCAAGCGACGAGCCTCGAAGGGTCAGAGTCCGGCCTTCGCCCGCAGATGATGCGTGTAGATGCGCCCGGTGGTGACGTCGTCCTCGACCTCTTCCAGTGTGCGACCCCGGGTTTCGGGTGCCTGCGTGTAGACGAAGGCCAAGGCGAAGATCCCGACGATGCCGAACATGAAGAACGTGCCGGTGATGCCGATGGCGTCCACCAGGGTGGGGAAGAACAGGCCGAGGAAGGCGTTGGCCATCCAGAGGCAGAACACCGAGATACCGATGGCGAGGCCGCGGATCTGCAGCGGGAAGATCTCCGAGAGCAGCACCCAGGTCGCGACGTTGAGGAAGGTCTGCATCGAACCGACGAACAGCACGACCAGGAACAAGATCACGTAGGGGCGTAACGGGTTGCCGACCGGCAGCAAGATCGACGCGGTGCCGATGAGGAAGTGGCAGACGGTCGTCAGGGTGTAGCCGATCAGCAGGGTGGTGCGGCGGTTCATGTGCTGTGCGAGCCAGAGTGCGATGGCCGACCCGATCACCGCGATGACGCCGGGTGCGATGTTCGCGATGAGTGCGGCGTTGGAGGTGAAGCCGGCTTCCTTCAGGACCGACTGCCCGTAGTACATGATCGAGTTGATACCGGTGAGCTGTTGGGCCACACCGAGTCCGATGCCGACCAGGATGATGCGGCGGACCCAGTGACTGTCGCGGATGGCCGACCAACTGCCCTGTACGCGGTTCTGTTCCATCTCGTGGATCTCGATGACCATGTCGATCTCGGCCTTCGCGCGCTGCTGCGATCGAATGGTCGAGAGCACTTCGCGCGCTTCGTCGTTGCGTCCCTGAGTGATCAGCCAGCGCGGCGACTCCGGGACCCGCAGCATACCGAACATGAGGCATAGGGCGGGGATCACGGCGACGGCCAGCATGTAGCGCCAGACGCCCTCGTGCTCACCCCACACATTGCCGATGATGGCGTTGATGATGAATGCGGCGAGTTGGCCGATGACGATCATCAGTTCGTTGCGGCCGGCGAGCGAGCCGCGGATCTCATACGGCGCGACCTCGGCGAGGTAGACCGGGACGACGGTCGACGCCGCGCCGACGGCGAGGCCGAGGATGACGCGGCCGAGCACCATCACCTCGAAACCGGGGGCGAACACACAGGTGAGCGCGCCGATGAGGAACAGGAACGCCAGCCCGACGATTGTCTTCCGCCGACCGAGCACATCGGCGATGCGGCCACCGAAGATGGCGCCGAAGGCCGCCGCGAACAGCAGCGAGCTCGTCACCACGCCCTCGGTGAACGCGGTCAGACCGAGGTCTTCCTTCATCGGTTCCAGCGCGCCGTTGATGACGCCGGTGTCGTAGCCGAAGAGCAAACCGCCCAAGGTTGCGATCAGGGCCACCGAGTGCAGGCGGCGCCGGAAAGGTCCGTGCCCCAGTGGTGGCAGTGCCCTTCTTTCCTTGACGAGTTCCGAACTCTCGGCTGTGGACATCGACACTCCCGGGGTTGGCTTACATTGCGGTTGGCGTCGTGATGGTGGTCACGCGCGAACTTTCCCGATACTGTCATAATGTCCTAACAAACTTCAAGGGTTGAGGAGAACTTCATGCGACTCGGACTCGTCGGGTACGGCGCCGGTGGCCGTCTCTTCCATGCGCCGTACATCGCCGCGGTGGAGGAGATCGAACTGGTGGGTGTGGTGACGCGTAACCCGCAACGGCGCCACGAACTCGCCGTCGACCTGCCCGGCACCCCGGTGTTCGACTCGCTCTCCGACCTGCTCGACGCCGGCGTCGACGCGGTCACGATCACCACCCCGCCCGACACGCGACGTGATCTGGTTCTCGAGGCGATCGGACGCGGGGTGCACGTCGTCGCCGACAAGCCGTTCGCCCCGGACGCCGCCGGCGGGCGGGAACTCGCCGACGCCGCGCAGCGGGCCGGCGTGCTGCTCAGCGTGTTCCACAACCGACGCTGGGACACCGACGTGGCGACCATCGCACAGGTGCTGCCGCGACTTGGAGAGGTGTGGCGGGTCGAATCCCGGTTCGATCTCGATGAGCCGGGCAGCCTCGACGCCGGACCGTCGGGCGGGCTGCTGCGCGACCTCGGGGCGCACCTCGTCGACCATGTGCTCACGACCTTCGGACCGGCAAAGTCGGTGAGTGCGCATCTGGACTTTGTGGACCAGCCAGAAGGCCGCACCGACTGCGGTTTCGCCGTCTCCATCTCCCACCGCAACGGCGTGTACTCGACGGTGGCCGCCAGCAAGATCAATCACGTCGCCGCGCGGCAGTGGCGGATCTACGGGTCCGAGGGCAGCTACGTCAGCGACGGCACCGACGTGCAGACCGACCAGATCAAGTCCGGTCGACGTCCGGCCGATGACCTCGCGGGTTGGGGCTATGAGCGCGACGGCCGGTTGGGCACGCTGCACACCGCCGCCGGTGTCGAAACGATTCCGTCGGCGCAGGGTCGCTACGACGAGTTCTACCGGCAATTCGCCGCCGCGGTCGATGGAGGTGGGCCGCAGCCGGTTCCGGCAGTCGAGGCGATCGCCGTGCTCGAAGTACTCGACGCTGCGCGGGAGAGTGCGCTCGACGGGGTCACCGTTCGGCTGTAACCGACGCGGCAATCAGATTCCTCCTTATGTCCAGACAAACTATTGACACTGCTGCGTCGGCTGTAACACGATGAAAGCCTCACGAACCCTGCGTCGAAAGGACGTGTCGTGCTGTCCACTTTGCCCGTCGCCCGTACTCCCGATCCGCGTTCAGCGCCCGTGCTGCGCTGGGGCATTCTCGGACCCGGCTGGATTGCTGCCCGATTCGTCGCCGCCCTGAATGCGCACACCGAACAGAAGGTGGTCGCCGTCGGCTCCCGGTCGCTGCCGCGCGCACAGGAGTTCGCGCAGCAGCACGGCATCGGTGCGGCCCACGGCTCCTACGAGGAACTGCTGGCCGATCCGCAGGTCGACATCATCTACGTCTGCACCCCGCACACCGAGCACCGGCCGAACGCGCTCGCGGTGCTCGACGCGGGCAAGCACGTCCTGGTGGAAAAGCCCCTGGGTATCAATGCCTCTCAAGCACGCGAGATCGCCGACCGCTCACGCGCGACCGGATTGTTCGCAGGCGAGGCCATGTGGACCCGGTTCTTGCCCAAGTTCGACGTGCTGCGTCGACTGCTCGACGACGGCGCGCTCGGCGAGATCCGCACCGTGATGGCCGATCACGGCGAGTTCTTCACCACCGATCACCGCATCTACAACCCGGCGCTCGCCGGCGGTCCGATGCTCGACCTCGGCTCGTACCCGGTCGCGTTCGCGCAGTGGACCATCGGCTCCCCGACGCGGGTCGCGGCACTCGGCACACCTGCCAATGATGAGCTGAACGGCCAGATCTCGGCCATCCTCGGCACCGCGTCCGGCGCGCAGGCACTGATCAACACCACGATCCTGTCCGATACGCCCACCGACGCCGCGATCTGCGGTGTCGACGCGACCATCGCCATCCCCGGGCCGTTTTATCAGCCGGGCCCGTTCGAACTTCGCCAACGCAAGGGTGAAACGTTGCGGTACATCGAAGAACACGGCGGCCACGAGGCCGGTCTGCACTTCTCGGCCGTCGATGCCGCCCGCGAGATCGTGGCCGGCAACACTGAGTCGACGACCCACCCGCTCGCCAACGTTGTGGCCACCCTTCACACCATGGACGCCATTCGGTCCGAGCTCGACATCGTCTTCGTCGGAGAGGGACAGTCATGACCATCCGAGTCGGAATCATCGGGGTCGGCATCATGGGCTCCGACCACGCTCTCACTCTCAACCGGTCGGTCAACGGCGCCGAAGTGGTCGCGGTCGCCGACGTCAATCAGGCTGCTGCCCAATCCATTGCAGCGCAGATGCGGGACGCGCGGGTGTGCACGGACGGCATCGAGCTGATCACCAGCGACGATGTCGACGCAGTGATCATCGCCTCCCACGACTCCACGCACGCCGAGTTGGCGCTCGCCGCGATCGCGGTGGGGAAGCCGGTGCTGTGCGAAAAACCGTTGGCGCCCACCGCTGCCGAGTCGCGTGCGGTCTGCGACGCGGAACGCGCGACGGGTCGGCAGTTGATCACCCTCGGATTCATGCGCCGCTTCGACCCGGCCTACGTTGACCTCCGCCACGCCGTCTCCGGGGGAGACCTCGGCGAGATCCTGGTGGCGCACTGCGTCAGTCGCACTGTGACCGCCGGCCCGGGTGGGGATTCCGCTGCCACGGTGACCAATTCGGCTATCCACGAACTCGACATCATGCCGTGGCTGCTGGATTCCCGATCGCCGAAGTCAGCTGGCACGCCGGCCGCTCCTCCCGCAACGGCGGTCCCCGCCGCGACCCACAGATCATGTTGCTGCGCACCGACTCCGACGTGCTGATCACCGTCGAGGTGTTCCTCAACGCCGGATATGGCTACGACACCCGCTGCGAGGTCGTCGGCGATGACGGAGTCGCCGCACTCACCCTGCCGCAGACCGTCGTCATCGACTCCGCGCGGACCCGGTCCGTGGACTATCCCGCCGACTGGCGTCCGCGGTACGCCGACGCCTACCGGCTGGAACTGACGGAGTGGATCGACGCGCTATCGGTCGGTCGCACACCGACCTTGGCCACAGCCGACGACGGCCTGCGCGCCGCGCTCGTCGCCGACGCCATCGTCGAGTCGATGAACGACGGTGGCCGCACGGTGAGCGTGGACTACGGCCTCGTGCCCTCTTCTGCTCCCTGAGGAGGCCCGGAGCGCTAGCGGAGGGCCGTCACGAAGGGCGCCCCCGACAACGAAACTTCTTCCCCCACAAACCCAAAGATCCCCCGGCGTGCAACCGGGGGATCTTTGGATTTCAGGGGGAAGAACTTGGGGCTCAGGCGTTCTGCGGGAAGCCCAGGTTCAGTCCGCCGTGTGACGGATCGAGCCAGCGGGTGGTGATGGCCTTGGCGCGGGTGAAGAAGTGCACGCCTTCGGTGCCGTGGGCGTGGGTGTCGCCGAACAGCGAGGCTTTCCAGCCGCCGAAGCTGTAGTAGGCCATCGGGACCGGGATCGGGACGTTGATGCCGACCATGCCGACCTCGACCTCGTTCTGGAAACGACGTGCCGCGCCACCGTCATTGGTGAAGATCGCGGTGCCGTTGCCGTACTGGTTGGAGTTGATCAGCTCGAGCGCCTCGTCGTAGGACTCCACGCGGACCACGGACAGGACGGGTCCGAAGATCTCATCGGTGTAGATGCTCATGTCCGGGGTGACGTTGTCGAACAAGGTCGGTCCCAGCCAGAATCCGTCGGCTCCGCCATCAGCTTCAACGGTGCGGCCGTCCAGAACCACAGTGGCCCCGGCTTTTTCGCCGGCATCGACGTAGGAGGCGACCTTGTCGCGGTGCACCCTGGTGACCAAGGGTCCCATGTCGGAGTTCTTGGTGCCGTCACCGGTCTTGATGGTCTTGGCGCGTTCGGTGATCTTGGCGACCAGGTCGTCGGCCACATCACCGACGGCGACGGCGACGGAGATGGCCATGCAGCGCTCACCGGCGGAACCGAAGCCGGCGTTGACCATCGCGTCGGCCGCGAGATCGAGGTCGGCGTCGGGGAGGATGATGGCGTGGTTCTTCGCCCCGCCGAGGGCCTGGACGCGCTTGCCTGCGGCGGTGCCGGTGGCGTAAACGTACTCGGCGATCGGGGTTGAGCCCACAAAGCTGATCGACTTGATGGCCTTGTTCGTGAGCAGCTCGTCGACGGCGGTCTTGTCGCCTTGCAGGACGTTGAACACGCCGTCGGGCAGTCCGGCTTCCTTCCACAGTTCGGCGAGCCAGATCGCGGCGGTGGGGTCCTTCTCCGACGGCTTGAGGACGACGGTGTTGCCGGCGGCGATGGCGACGGGGAAGAACCACATCGGGACCATGGCGGGGAAGTTGAACGGGGAGATGATGCCGACCGGGCCCAGCGGCTGGCGTACGGAGTGGACGTCGACTTTGGTGGAGGCGTTCTCGGTGTAGCCGCCCTTGAGCAGGTGCGGGATACCGCAGGCGAATTCGGCGACTTCCTGGCCGCGGGAGATCTCGCCGAGGGCGTCGGAGAGGACCTTGCCGTGCTCGGCGGTGATGATCGCGGCGAGTTCGGGCTTGCGGGCTTCGAGGAGCTCGCGGAACTTGAACAGGATGCCGGTGCGCTTCGCGAGGCTGGTGTCGCGCCACATCGGGAAGGCTGCTGCGGCGGCGTCGATGACCGCGCGGGCGTCTTCGACGTTGGCCAGGGCGACCTCGCCGGTGACAGCGCCGGTGGCGGGGTTGGTCACCGGAGCGGTGTTGCTCGAGGTGCCGGGGAAGGCCTTGTTGTTGACCCAGTGGGTGATGGTGTCGGACATGGGGTTTCTCCTGTTGGGTTTGGGTGGAGGAGCGGGCGTCGCCCCCCGCTGATCGAGTAAGTGAGGAGCGCTAGCGACGAACGCATTCCCGCTGATCGAGTAGCGAGGAGCGCTAGCGACGAGTGTATCGAGATCACCTGTGGTGCAAGGGTTACTGTGTGGCCTCGATGCGCTCGGCTCCTTCGTCGCCGGGCTTACTCGACCAGCGGAAAAGGGTGCGGCGTCGCCTTTCCTCTGACCGAGATCACTTGCGGCAGAATCGGTCAGCTGTACTTCTTGACGTACTCGTTCATGGTGGCGAGTTGGTAGCGCGACACTTCGGTGGCATTCTCATTCTCCGCGAACACACTTGACACCATGACGGTGTCGTCGCGGTCGTAGAAACCGATGTCGCCGAGGGTGGAAAAGAACTCGTCCCAGTTGACGTCGCCGTCGCCGATCTTGAGGTGCTGATGCACTCGGACGGCGTTGCCGGGCGGGTTGGTGATGTACCGAAGCCCGTGCGACGCATGGTGATCCATGGTGTCGGCGACGTGCACCAGACGCAGTAGGTCACCGGCGGTGGTCATGATCTCGGCCATGTTGCCACCCATGTGGAAGCTATGGCAGGCGACGTACACCAGGCCGAAGTTCTTCGAGTTGATCCCGCGGATCATCCGGATGGCGGCCAGGCCGTCCTCGCAGAAGTCATCGGGGTGCGGGTCGATGCGGACATCGATGCCCTCACGCTCGATGATCGGAACCAGCTCCTCCATCGACCGGTAGAAGGCGCGTTCGGATTCCTCGGCCTTCTCCGGACGACCGGAGAACTCCGTATTCATCACGTTCACACCGAGGTCGACGGTGATCTGGATGGCCCGCTTCCAGTACCGCACCGCAGCTTCGCGGGCGTCCTCGTCGGGACCCGACCAGCGCAGCACCGGCAGCACCGACGCGATTCCGACGCCGGCATCACTGCAGGCCTTGCGGAACTTGGCGACCAGATCGTCGTCGGCCTTGGGGTGATTGAAGAACGGGATCATGTCCACGTGCGGGGTCAGCTGCAGGTACTCGTAGCCGAGATCGGCAACCACCTTGGGCAGTTCCAGCAGCGAGTAATCGTGGTGGAACGGAGTGGGATCGAGGGCGACCTTCATGCTCAGGCCCCCTTGATCGAGGCGCGGTCGACCATGTCAACGGTGACGACCTCGCCGGTCTCGAGCGCCTTCACACCCGCGGCGCAGACGGCGGCGGCGGCATAGCCGTCCCACGCACCCGGGCCGTCGACGTTGGTGCCGGCCTTGACCGCGTTGACCCACCGCTGGATCTCGGTGTCGTAGGCAGCGCCGAAACGCTCGACGAACGACGGCGTGATGTCGCCGCCCCAGATGCCCGCGATCTTGCGGCCGTCGCCGGTATCGGACTGAACGGGGTTGCGCTGCTTACGCACAATGCCACCCTGGTCGAGCCCGATGAACGCCGAACCGAGTTCGCCGACGACCTCGGTGCGCACCTCGTAGGCGACGCCGGTGGTGACGAAGCACTCGACGTCGATGTGCCGGCCGGAGGCGGTCTGGAAGATCGCGATCTGCGGATCCTTGAGTCCCTCAGGCGCATTCGGGTTTGATCCCGGTGCGATGATCTGCACCGAAGTGATCTCCTCGTCGAACAGGAAGCGCGTGACGTCCACCTCGTGGACGAGCGAGTCCTTGACGATCATCGCGGAGTCGAAGCTCGGTGGCACGGCCGGATTGCGGTGGACGCAATGCGCCACCAGCAACTGGCCGAAAGTGCCGTCGTCGATCAGGCCCTTGAGCTGCTCGTACTCGGCGTCGAAGCGGCGCATGAAACCGACCTGGATCAGCTTCTTGCCCGATTCCGCCTCGGCCTTGACCACGGCCAGCGAGGTCTCGACGTCGGTGGTCAGCGGCTTCTCACACATGACCGGCTTGCCGGCCTCGATACAGGCCAGCAGCTGCTTCTCGTGGGTCGGGCCGGGGGTGGCCAAGATGACCGCGTCCACATCCGGGTCGGCGATCGCGTCGAGCGGATCGTTGATCACCCGGCAACCCGGGATGGTGGCCGCGAGTTCTTCGGCCTTCTCCGGGAAGTAGTCGTTGAGCACGGTGACGGTGGCGCCCTTGGTGCGCTGCGTGATGCGAGCGACGTGGTCGGCACCCATCATGCCGACGCCGAGGATGGCGACGCGCAGGTCAGACATGATTGCTCCTTCTTCGTGGGAAGTGTTGGTGGTCAGTTGAATCGAACGGCGGGCACGCCGCAGGAACCGAGATATTTCTGGGTGCGCTGGGCGATCGGCAGTGGCGCGTCGGGCGAGCACGGGTACATGTCCTGCTCGACGATGGCGAAGATGTCGATGCCGAGGTCGGCGACGGCCTCGAGCAGCGGCGGCATCTCGGGGATGCCGCGCGGTGGCTCGGTCATCGCGCCGAGCTTGACGGCCTCGCCGAATGGCAGGTCGTCGGCGGCGACCTTGGCGCGCACGGCCTCGTCGACCTGCTTGAGGTGCAGGTAGCCGATGCGGTCGGGATGCTTGCGGATGATCGCGAGATTATCTCCGCCGCAATAGGAGACGTGACCGGTGTCGAGGCAGAGGTTCACGAACTCCGGATCGGTGTTCTCCACGAACCGGTAGATGTTCTCCTCGGTATCGACGTGCGAGTCGGCGTGCGGATGGTATTGCGCTCGTACACCGTACTTCTCGAACATCGCCTTACCCAGCTCGTTCATGCCCTGGGTCTTCTTGCGCCACTGCTCATCGGTGAGGTTCCGGTCCTCGAGGACCTCGCCGGTGGCCGGGTCGCGCCACATCTCCGGGATGACGACGACGTGCTTGCCGCCCACGGCCGCAGTCAGTTTCGCGACGTCCTCGATCTGCGTCCACACCGCGTCCCAGGAGTTGTCCTGGTGCAGGTGCTCGAACACCGTGCCGGCGGACAGCTTCAGGCCGCGCTCACCGAGCTCGTCGAGCAGCTGTTTGGGGTCGGTGGGCAGATAACCGAAGGGGCCCAACTCGATCCACTCGTAGCCCGACGCGGCGACCTCGTCGAGGAAGCGGGTGTACGGGGTCTGCTGCGGATCGTCGGGGAACCAGACGCCCCACGAGTCGGGTGCGGAACCAACGAGAATGGTCGGCGACATCAGTGTCCTCCGGTGGTGTTGTTCGGATTGGTGGGGTTGAGATACGGACGCTGTACGGCCTTCCATTGCGCGTAGACGTCGTAGGCCTGCTGGGTCGACTCCAGGGTCGAGGTCTCCGAGACCGGGACATCCCACCAGGATTCGCTGTCCGGGGCGCCGATCAGCGGATCGGTCTCCACATGGATGACGGTGGTGCGCTCGGCGGCCTTGGCCGTCTTGATCGCGTCGGCGAACTCGGCGGCGGTGGTGGTACGGATGACGTCGGCGCCCAGCGAGGCGGCGTTGGCGGCCAGATCGATCGGCAGGGTGGAGCCGTCGAGCCGGCCGTCGTCGCTGCGGTAGCGGTAGTTGGTGCCGAACCGTTGCGAGCCCAGGGATTCGGAGAGCGAACCGATGGACGCGAATCCGTGGTTCTGCACCAGCACGACGATGACCTTCAGGTTCTCCTGCACCGCGGTGACCAGTTCGGTGGCCATCATCAGGTAGGAGCCGTCGCCGACCATGACGAACACGTCGCGATCGGGGCAGGCCATCTTCACGCCGAGTCCGCCGGCCACCTCGTAGCCCATGCAGGAGTAGCCGTATTCGACGTGGTAGCCCTTGGAATCGCGGGTGCGCCAAAGCTTGTGCAGGTCACCGGGCATCGAGCCGGCCGCGCAGACGACGACATCGCGCGGATCTGAGGTCTCGTTGACCAGCCCGATGACCGCACCCTGGGTCAGCGCCTCGTCGCCGGTGGCGATGTTGGTGCCGACCGCAGTCGGGGAGTACGCCCGCTCGACGATCTCGTCCCACTCGGTGGCGAGCGCGGTGATCCGCTCGGCGTAGTCGGCGTCGACCGAGTAGTCCGACAGCAGGGCGTCGAGGGCGTCGAGGGATTCGCGGGCGTCGGCGACCACGCTGTAGCCGCCCTGCTTGATCGAATCCAGTGATGCCACATTGATATTCACGAACCGCACGGCCTCGCCGGTGAATGCGGTGCGCGACGCAGTGGTGAAGTCGCTGTAACGGGTGCCGATACCGATCACCACGTCGGCCTCGGCGGCGAGCGCGTTGGCGGCGGTGGTCCCGGTGGAGCCGATCGCCCCGACCGACTGGGGATGGTCGTACGGTAGCGAACCCTTGCCGGCCTGGCTCTGGCCGACCGGAATTCCGGTGCGGGCGCAGAACTTCGCGAGCGATTCGGTGGCGCCGCTGTAGATCACGCCGCCGCCGGCGACGATCAGCGGACGCTTGGCCGAGCGGATGATGTCCGCGGCCTCGGCGATGACGCGGCTCTCCGGAAGCGGGCGTGCCACATGCCAGGTGCGCTCGGCGAACAGTGATTCCGGCCAATCGAAGGCCTCGGCCTGTACGTCCTGCGGGATGGCGACGGTGGCCGCGCCGGTCTCCACCGGGTCGGTCAGCACGCGCATCGCACCGATCAGCGCGGCGGGCAACTGCTCTGGGCGCCACACACGGTCGAAGAACCGGGACACCGGCTTGAACGCGTCGTTGACGGTGACGTCACCCGACGACGGAAGCTCCAGCTCCTGCAACACCGGCGCCGACGCGCGGGTGGCGAAGGTGTCGGCGGGCAGCAGCAGTACGGGCAGCCGGTTGATGGTGGCGAGTGCGGCGCCGGTGAGCATGTTGGTGGCACCCGGGCCGACCGACGCGGTGACGGCCCACGCCTCCATCCGATCCTTCATCCGCGCATAGCCGACCGCCGAGTGCACCATGGCCTGCTCGTTGCGGCCCAACACATATTTCAGCGACGGCTCGTCGCCGGCAGTCAGATCGTCGACCTCCTGCTGCAGCAGCGCCTGCCCGAGTCCGGCGACATTGCCGTGGCCGAAGATGCCGAAGCAGCCGGCGAAGAACTTGCTGCGTTCGCCGTCGCGCTCGACGTACTGGTTGGCGAGGAACTTGACGGTCGCCTGCGCGACGGTGAGGCGGACGGTGGGTTCACCGTGGGGAGTCCGCACGCCGGTCAGTCCGCCGGCGCGTCCCTGATTGATCGGTGCCACGATTGCTTCTTTCTCGGAGGTGGTTGGTCAGTTGGACTTGTGCAGGGGGAGTCGGGGATCCACCTCTTGGTGTTCCCAACTACCGCGCAGCCAGGTGTGGGCGGGGTCGTCGCAGATGTTCCAGGCACGTTCCTCACCTGGTCCGGCCATCACGTTGAGGTAGTACATGTGATAGCCCGACGCGGCGATCGAGGGACCGTGGTAGCCGTGTGGCACCAGGACCACGTCGCCGTCGCGCACCTCCTCGAGGACCTCGATGGGCCGCTCCGGTGTGCCGTAGACCCGGTGATAGCCGAAACCGTCGGAACCGTTGTCGCCCTTACTGATCTCGAAGTAGTAGATCTCCTCGAGCTGCGATTCGACATCGGAGTTCTCGTCGTGCTTGTGCGACGGGTAGCTCGACCAGTTGCCGCCCGGGGTGATGACCTCGCAGGCGATGAGCGAATCCGCCTCGAACACACCGGCTGTGCCGAAGTTGTGCACCTGGCGGCTGCAGTTGCCGGCACCGCGCAGCTCGACGGGAACATCGGCGGCCGGGCCGTAGCGGAACGGCAACTTCTTCGAAGCCCGCGCGCCGCAGAGGGCGAATCGTCCGCCCGCGGTGCTCGACACGGTGAACTCGGTGTCCCGGCCGACGTAGGCGAAGTCACTCGGTCCGGCGAAAACGCTTGCCCGACCGGCCAGTTCGAAAGTCCTGCCGTCGGCGGTCACGGTGGCCGAACCGGCCAGCGGGACGACCATGATCTCGTCGAGGCCGCTGTCGCGCGAAACGGATTCGCCGGCAGCGAGTTCGACGACGAACAGCGACGATTCGGTCCAGCCGGCCGACTCCGGGGTGACGTCGACGGTCAGCGGCGCGGTGGCCGAGCGGGCGGGGATGTACCACTTGGAGTTCATGCGATCACTGCACCAGGTTGACGGCGGTGTCCACGGCGGTGGCCACGTCGTCGTCGCTCGGGTACAGCAGGGTACGGCCGACGATCAGCCCGCGGACCGCCGGAATCTGCAGGGCGCGTTCCCAACTGGCGAAGGTCTCGTCGGGCGCGGTTTGCGGGTCGCCGCCGAGCAGCAGGGTCGGCAGGGTGGTGGCGTCCATGACGCGTTCCATCTCGTCGACCACCGGCAGCTTGAGCCAGGTGTAGGCCGAGGTGGAGCCAAGGCCCTGGATGATGTGCATCGACTTGATGACCGCGTCGGCGGTGAGGTCGTTTTTGACCTTGCCGTCGACCCGCGAGGACAGGAACGGCTCGAGCATGGCGATCGATCCGCCGGCGGCGAGTTCGTCGACGGCCGCGGCGCAGGCGGTCATCATATTCAGCGTGCCGGGATCGTTGAGGTCGACGCGGCACAGCATCTTGGCGCCGTTGATGCCGGAGTCGATGGTCCAGCGGGCGGTGGCCGCGGTCATGCGGTCGTCGAGTTCGAACGTTGCGCCGGCCAGGCCGCCGCGGTTCATCGACGAGAACACCACCTTGTCCTCGAGTGCGCCGAGCAGCAGCAGGTCCTCGAGGATGTCGGAGGTGGCGAGCACACCGTCGACGCCGGGGTTGGCCAGCGCGGTGCGCAACCGGTCGAGGAGGTCGGAACGGCTGTTCATCGCGGTCGGATTGGCGCCGACGGCCAGGGCGCCGCGGGCCGGGTGGTCGGCGGCGACGATCATCAGCCGGTCGGAGCCGTTGACGGTGCTGCGGCGACGACGCTGCGCCCACGCCTCGGCGATGGCGGCGGGGTGCTGGGCCCGGACCGCAGTCACCTCGGCGTAGGTGGTGCAGGTGGGGGCGGTACCGAGCGGGTAGAGGCCGCCGGCGGCGTTCTCGGGTTTGCGGCGGGTCGCAACCTCAGACATTGACATTCTCCTCAACGGTGGCGGCGAGGGCGGCGACCTCGTCGGCGGTGGGCATGGCAGTCGAGCATTCGAGGCGGCCGGCGACGATCGCGCCTGCGGCGTTGGCGTGGCGCAGGATCTGCTCCAGCGGCCAGCCGGAGAGCAGGCCGTGGCAGAGGCTGCCGCCGAAGCTGTCGCCGGCGCCCAGACCGTTGACGACGTCGACCGGGATGGGCGGGGACTCGACGGTTTCGTGGCGGGTCTTGCCGAGCACGCCGCGCGGTCCCTGCTTGACGATGGCCAGCTCGACGCCGAGGTCGAGCAGCGCGTCGGCTGCCTTGTGCGGGTCGGTCTCGCCGACGGCGACCTCGCACTCCTCCTTGTTGCCGACGGCGACGGTGACATGTCCGAGGGCCTTGCGGACCTGCTCGGTGGCCGCGGCCGGCGACTCCCAGAACATCGGGCGGTAGTCGAGGTCGAGCACGGTCAGCGACTGCCGTCCGCGAGCCTCCCAAGCAGCGAAATGGGCACTGCGCGAGGGCTCTTCGGACAGACCGGTCACCGTCGACCAGTACAGACGCGCGTCGTGCACGGCGGCGGTGTCGATGTCGGCGATCTCGATCTGCAGATCCGGGGCCGCGGGCTTGCGGTAGAAGTACAGCGGGAAGTCGTCCGGCGGGAAGATCTCGCAGAAGGTCACCGGGGTGGGGTACTGCTCGTCGATGGAGACGAACCGGTTGTCCACGCCGAGACGATCGAGTTCGGTGCGGACGAAGCGACCGAAGG
This sequence comes from Gordonia sp. CPCC 205515, assembly GCF_048537925.1. Taxonomy (NCBI): domain Bacteria; kingdom Bacillati; phylum Actinomycetota; class Actinomycetes; order Mycobacteriales; family Gordoniaceae; genus Gordonia; species Gordonia sp. CPCC 205515. The sequence goes on from NZ_JBCLVJ010000002.1 coordinate 65,119, forward strand.
GGTCGTCGCCGACGCCGGAGATCAGTGCCGCGGAATGTCCCAGGCGCGCGGCGGCGACGCTGACGTTGGCGGCACTACCGCCGAGGAACTTGCCGAAGCTGGTCACGTCCTCCAGGCCGACACCGATCTGCTGCGGATAGATGTCGACCCCGCTGCGGCCGATGGCCACTACGTCGAAGTTGGCGGTCCCGCCCGACGGGGACGAATGCTGTGCGGTCACGTACTGCTCCCTGCTCGAGGTCTGTGAAACCAGGACTGTTTCGAACTTGGTAACCACTGTGCGTCAGCCCACACGTCAATGTCAAGACTTTGTCCTGACATTCTTACCTGGCATAGTGGTGGCCGGGATCACACGCCTGCACCACACTGGTTGCAGACCTTTCCGAGAGGACCCGAAATGGCAGCAGAGACAATGCCCGTCGGCATCATCGGCTTCGGCTGGATGGGTCGCGCCCATGCGCAGGCCTATGCGCGCCTGCGTCACCATTTTCCTGAACTCCGCCCGGTGCCGAAACTGTCGGTGATCGCCGACGAGGTCACCGACCGCGCCGCCGCGGCGGCCGCCCAGTTCGATGTGCCGGCCGTCGTCGCCGACTGGCAGGAGGTCGTCGACGACCCGACGATCGGCGCGGTCAGCGTCACCGCACCCAACTTCCTGCACCGCGACATCGGCTGCGCCGTGGTCGCCGCGGGCAAGCACCTGTGGATCGAGAAGCCGGTCGGACTCTCGGCCGACGATGCCCGGGCCGTTGCCGACGCCGCGCACGCCGCCGGGGTTCGCACCGCCGTCGGCTTCAACTACCGCAACGCACCTGCCGTCGAGGCCGCCCGCGAACTGATCGCAGCAGGCGAGATCGGTGAGGTCACGCACTCCCGGTTCCGGCTGTTCAGCGACTACGCCGCCCACCCGGACGGCGCACTGAGCTGGCGATTCCAGCGCGACCGTGGCGGCAACGGCGTCCTCGGCGACCTCGCCTCGCACGGCGCCGACCTGGTCTGGTTCCTGCTCGGTGACATCGACTCGCTGGTCGCCGACACCGCGACCTTCATCACCGAGCGTCCCAAGCCGACCGGCGCCACCGCCGGACACCAGTTGGCCAGCGGCGGCGAACGCGGCCCGGTGGAGAACGAGGACTACCTCTCCGCGCAGCTGCGGATGGCGTCGGGCGCCCGCTGCGTGCTCGAGGCCAGCCGCGTCTCCGTCGGTGCGCAGAACTCCTATGGCTTCGAGATCCACGGCACCAAGGGTGTCGTGCGCTGGGATTATCGGCGGATGGGTGAACTCGAGCTGGGCGCCGGCGAGGCCTACCAGGATCAGTCGGTCTCGACGATCTACGTCGGACCGGGGCACGGTGAGTACGACAGGTTCCAGCCCGGTTCGGCCAACGCCATGGGCTACGACGACCTCAAGGTTATCGAGGCTGCGCGCTTCCTCGCGTCGATCAACGACCCCGCGCTAGCGGGCGCCACCATCGACGACGCCGTGCGCAGCGCGGAGGTACTCGACGCGATGACCACGTCGGTCCGCGAAGGCACCTGGGTGTCGCCGGTGGGGGTCTCCACCGTTTCGGCGTGACGAGTCCGACGGGGACCTCCTTCCCGCACGCGCTGGCCCTGCTCGGGGCCGGTGCGATGTTCATGGAGATCCTCGACGCGACGATCGTCGCCACCGCACTTCCGGCCATCGGCGCCGCGTTCGATGTGCGACCGCTCGACGCGACGGTGGTGGTCACCAGCTACCTGATCACCCTGGCGGTGCTCATCCCGCTCTCCGGGTGGGTGGCCGACCGGTTTGGGGTGCGCCGCGTATTCCTGTGCGCGATGGTCCTTTTCACCATCGCATCGGCAGGATGCGCGGTGGCGCCGAGTCTGGCGGTGCTGGTGGGCATGCGGGTGCTGCAGGCGGCGGGCGGCGCGATGATGGTGCCGGTCGGCCGGTTGGCCGTGCTGCGCAGCGTCGAACGCTCCGACATCGTCCGCGCCATCGCCTACCTCACCTGGCCGGCGCTGATCGCCCCGGTTCTCGCGCCGCTGCTCGGTGGTCTGATCGTCACGCACACGAGCTGGCGGTGGATCTTCGCCATCAACATCCCACTCGGGGTGCTCGGGCTCGCGGTGGCATTCGTCGTCTGCCGACCGGCCGAATCAGGTTCGGGACGAAGACCTCTCGACGTCCCCGGCGTCATCGCGACGACGGTTGCGGTGGGCGCGGCGATGCTCGCGGCCCAAGAGTTGACCGCGACACATCCGCGGTGGTGGTGGCTGTCGGTCACCGCTGGGGTCGCGGTCATCGTCGGATATCTGGCGCTGGCCCGGCTGCGGTCTTCGCCGCATCCGCTGCTGAATCTCGATGTGCTGCGGGTGCATTCGCTGGCCACCGTGATCGGCTACGGCACGGTCTATCGGATGGCGATCACCGCGGTGCCGTTCCTGCTGCCGCTGATGTTCCAGTTGCGGTTCGGGTGGACACCGGTCGCCGCCGGGGCCATGGTGGCCGCCCTGTTCGTCGGCAACGTCGTGATCAAGCCGCTGACCACACCGATGATGCGGCGCTGGGGGATTCGCGGGGTACTCACCGTCGATCTGTCGGCGTCGGTGCTCGGATTCGTCGCGCTGGCAATGCTGGGTCCGGCGACGGCAAGCGTCGTGATCGCGACCGTGCTCGTCATCTCCGGTGCCCTGCGGTCCATCGGCTTCTCCGCCTACAACACCCTCGCCTTCTCCGACGTCGACCCCGACGATCTCAGCGACGCCAACGCGTTGCACGCGGCGGTTCAGGAGCTCGGTTCGGCCTTCGGTGTCGCGGTCGGGGCGGTGGCCGTCGCCGCGTTCTCCGGCGCCGCCGACGGGCTACCCGCCGGGCCGTATTCCGCGGCATTCTTGCTGCTCGGCGCGCTCATGGCGGTCTGCGCCGTCGGTGCGGTCCGGCTGCCGGTCGGGGCCGGCCGGCAAGCCGTCGGCGGCTAGTCGCCAAAAATAAACACCGAATGTCCTAACAAAGTCTTGACACGGCACCTGTGACCGGTATTACATCTTCACAGGAGAGTGGCTCCTCGGACACTGCGAACTCAAGCTCGCAGGCAGATCGAAGGGAAGAGACAACGATGAACTCGACAGAACGCCGCCGGGGCGGACGGATGCGTCGGATCGCGGCCATGGCCGCGGCAGCAACGTCCGCGGTGGTGATCGTCGCAGGTTGCTCGAGCACCGGCGGCAACCCCGACACCGGGGACAACGGCGGCGACAACGCCGGCAATGCCGGCACCGAGCAGTTGACCATTGCCATGGTCACCCACGAGGTTCCGGGCGACTCCTTCTGGGACCTCATCCGCAAGGGCGCCGAAATGGCGGCCAAGAAGGACAACGTCGAACTCAAGTACTCGTCCGACCCGGAGGCGCCGAACCAGGCAAACCTCGTGCAGTCGGCGATCGACTCCAAGGTCGACGGCATCGCGGTCACCCTGGCCAAGCCGGACGCGATGGCTCCAGCCGTCAAGGCCGCACTCGCCGCGAACATCCCGGTCACCGCCTTCAACTCCGGCTACGACGACTGGAAGGCGATGGGCGTCCAGCAGTACTTCGGTCAGGACGAGAAGATCGCCGGCCGCGCCGCCGGTGAGCGTCTCGCCAAGGAAGGCAAGAAGCACGTCCTGTGCGTCATCCAGGAGCAGGGACAGGTCGCCCTCGAATCCCGTTGCGCCGGCGTGAAGGAAGGCTTCACCGGAGGCTCCTTCGAGATCCTGAACGTCAACTCCAAGGACATGCCGTCCGTCGAGTCGACGATGACCGCGAAGCTCCAGCAGGATCCGTCGATCGACGCGATCATGACCCTCGGCGCGCCGATCGCCCAGACCGCGGTCAAGTCCAAGGGCAACGCCGGCTCCAACGCCGAGATCGCCACCTTCGACACCAACTCCGCACTCGTCGACCTGATCAAGAGCGGCGAGGTCAAGTGGGCCGTCGACCAGCAGCCGTACCTGCAGGGCTACCTCGCCGTCGACTCGCTGTGGCTCTACCTCACCAACGGCAACACCATCGGCGGCGGCCAGGCAGTGCTGACCGGCCCCGCATTCATCGACCAGTCGAACATCGACAAGGTCGCCGAGTACGCCAAGAACGGCACCCGCTGACCGCGGGCCGGATAAAGGAAAACCATGAGTACACAAGCAGACTTGGATCTGTCCACTCACAAGCCGGTGACCGATGAGCGGGTGAAACGGCAGAAGCCGTTGCAGCGCTTGTTGGTTCGCCCGGAGGTCGGTGCCCTGTTCGGGGCGATCGCGATCTTCATCTTCTTCCTGATCGTGGCTCCGCCGTTCCGGTCACCCGAAGCGCTGGCCACCATCTTGTACGCGTCCTCGACGATCGGGATCATGGCGTGTGGTGTGGCGGTATTGATGATCGGCGGCGAGTTCGACCTCTCGACCGGTGTCGCAGTCACGTTCTCGTCGTTGATGGCCTCGATGCTGGCCTACAACCTGCACCTGAATGTGTGGGTGGGCGCGGCGATGGCCCTGGTGCTGTCGCTGGCTGTGGGGTTCTTCAACGGCTATCTGGTGATGAAAACCAAGATCCCGTCGTTCTTGATCACGCTGTCGACGTTCTTGATGATCACCGGCATCAATCTGGCGGTCACCAAGCTGGTGACCGGTCAGGTCGCGACCCCGTCGATCGCGGATATGCAGGGTTTTGATTCGGCGCAGAAGGTGTTCGCCTCCTCGTTCACCCTGTTCGGGGTGTCGGTGCGGATCACGGTGGTGTGGTGGATTCTGTTCACCCTGCTCGCCACCTGGGTGCTGATGCGCACCCGCATCGGTAACTGGATCTTCGCCGTCGGCGGCAACCAGGACTCCGCCCGGGCCGTCGGCGTGCCGGTGACCGCGGTCAAGATCGGCATGTTCATGTTCGTCGGGTTCTGCGCCTGGTTCGTGGGCATGCATCTGCTGTTCGCCTTCGACACCGTGCAGTCCGGTCAGGGTGTGGGCAACGAGTTCTTCTACATCATCGCCGCAGTCGTCGGTGGCTGCCTGCTCACCGGTGGCTACGGTACGGCGATCGGTGCCGCGATCGGAGCGTTCATCTTCGGCATGGTCAACCAGGGCATTGTCTACGCCGGATGGAACCCGGACTGGTTCAAGTTCTTCATGGGCGTGATGCTGCTGTTCGCGGTCGTCGCCAACAATGCCTTCCGTAACTACGCGTCCAAGAGGTGACCGAGATGAGTTCTGCTATCGAAACCAAACCCGAGTCCGAATCCTCCGGCGGCAAGGTCCCGCTCATCGAACTCAAAGACGTGGGCAAGTCCTACGGTGCGATCATCGCCTTGAAGGGCATCAACCTGCGCGTCAACGCCGGTGAGGTCACCTGCGTGCTGGGTGACAACGGTGCGGGCAAGTCCACCCTGATCAAGATCATGGCCGGCCTGCATCAGCAGACCGAAGGTGAGTTGTTGATCGACGGCGAGGAGATGAAACTCGACTCGCCCAAACACGCCCTGCAGACCGGGATCGCGACGGTGTATCAGGATCTGGCGGTGGTGGGGTTGATGCCGGTGTGGCGTAACTTCTTCCTCGGCCAGGAACTGCGGAAGGGTCCGTTCCGGTCGTTGGATATTCAGGCGATGCGGGCGACCACCAAAGAGGAACTGTTCAAGATGGGCATCGACCTGCCCGATGTCGACGCGCCGATCGGGTCGTTGTCGGGTGGTCAGCGCCAGTGTGTGGCGATCTCCCGCGCCATCTATTTCGGTGCGCGCGTCCTGATCCTCGACGAGCCGACCGCCGCACTGGGCGTCAAGCAGTCCGGTACCGTGCTCCGCTACATTTCCGCCGCGCGGGATCAGGGGTTCGGGGTCGTGTTCATCACCCACAACCCGCACCACGCGCACATGGTCGGCGATCACTTCGTGCTCTTGAATCGTGGACGCCAGAAGCTGGATTGCACCTACGACGAGATCGATCTCGAGGAGTTGACCCAGCAGATGGCTGGTGGCGACGAACTCGACACCCTGAGCCACGAACTCCGCGGCGATCGCCCCTGACGTTCGCGCTCGTGCTGTGACCACCCGCCCGACCCCGCAGGGGGTCGGGCGGGTGGTCAGTTGGCGCGACTCTCCCGCTGGTTGAGCGCGACGCTGAGTTGTCCGCGTCGGCTCCGTCCGCTGGTTGAGCGCGACGAGCGAACGAAGTGAGCCCGACGCTGGTCGAAACCACACATTCGCCGATCACCGTGGGAACCACCACCACCAACCCGCATGGTGAGATACGTTGTGAGCCAGACAAAAGAACGGAGGTGAGGCTGATGTCACGCCACATCGGTGTCGTGTTCGGGGCGTCGAGCCCCTTCGAAGCCGACCTCATCGACGAGTTGTATCGGGCGGCCGACGACGTCGGGTACCGCCTCGCGTTGGGCATGCACAGCGCGACCCGCAGCCGCGCGCGGGCCGTCGACGATCTCGTCACCCAGGGCTGTGCGGTGGTCATCGTCGTCGGCGCCGAATACGGCGACCAGTTCGACGTCCAGGTACCCATCGTCATCGTCGGCGAACGACTGCCCAACCTCAACGCGGTCACCATCGGCACCGACGAATGGCGCGGTGCTCACCTCGCCGTCCAGTATCTGATCGACCTCGGTCACAGCGCGATCGCCCACATCGAAGGCGGCGAACACCCCTGCGCTGCCGAACGACTGCGCGGCTACCTTGGCGCGATGACCGCCGCCGGCTACCGCGACGAATGCCGAACCCTCGTCGGCGATTACACCGAAGAGGCCGGCGCGCTGGCCGCCGAACGGATGCTCGCCGAGGGAAATCTGCCGACCGCGGTCTTCCTAGCCAACGACCGCATGGCCGTCGGCTTCATCGACGTCATGCGCAACAACGGCATTCGCATCCCCGATGACATGTCGATCGTCGGCTACGACGACGGCCCGCACGCAGTCCTCGGGCACGTGAACCTCACGACGATCCGCCAAGACGTCGCCGGCCTGGCCGGAGCAACCATCGAGGCCGTCGCCTCCCTGGTCGGCGACTCCGACCGTGCCGCCAACACCGGCGGCTTCGGCTTCTACGGATCGATTGCGCTCGAACCCGAGTTGATGGTCCGCGGCACCACCTCACCGCCGGCCGGCTGGGACCCCGATGCTCCGACGACGGCGCCCCCGGTGCGCTGGGGACTGCTCGCCGACACCTGCGACGACCACCTCGTCCGCGAACTCGGCACTCCCGGAAGGGTTTCCGGAGCCATCGAAGTAGTGGCCAGCGCATCGACGGCGGTCGCGTGGGAGATCGCCGACCGCCTCGGCATCATGGCCAGCTACGGCCTCTATGAAGACCTCATCGACGACCCGGAGATCGACGCCATCTTCGTCGCGCTGCCCGGTGACCTGGGTGAGACCTGGGTGCACAAAGCGCGCGAGGCAGGCAAGATCGTTGGGGTGCCGCAAGAGTAATAATTGCGCGGAATCATCTGGGGCACAACGAAATCTATAGACTTGCAGTCAAGCTGAAGGTTCGTTATTCAGCCTGGTGCCAGTCCGAGGAACACGAAGAGCGACCGATTCAACGCAACGATCGTCGCGTCCGGTAGCCGGCCGATGTTTGTGGTCAGGCTTGCGCGCGGAACCGTCGTGACCTTGTCCACCATGAGACTCGATCGTTGATTCAGACCCGTGACCTCGGTTGCTTCGACGACGATTCGAAATAATGGAGCATCCGTACCGCTACTGGTCAACGGCACAACAGTGACCGAAGAACTCGCGTCGAAACGGTCGTCCTGAATGACAACAACAGGTCGAGGCTTACCGGTGTACGCACCGCGAGCGGCTCCGATGTAAATGTCCCCGCGCCGCATTCAGATTGTCTCGTCGTCATCCCAGTCGACCGAAATAGCATCGACGAAAGCCTGGTCATCGGCCTCCTGGGGGCTCGCCGCAACAGCCGCCGACTGTCGATGCGCTTCGGCGGCAAACTCGGGGGAGTTGACGTCTGGCACCCAGATCTGGACCGGCCGCAAACCTTGCGCGCGCAGCCGCTTGCGATGTTCGCGGACACGATCACGGGTTGATGCCATACCGGCATGTTACATGAAACGGAGCACCTCGGCTGGGATCTCATCCGGCGCAGAGAGTTGACACACGGTTTGTCCCATCTACATACGGGATCTCGTGTGTGGACGGGCAGTTTCCTGCGCTTCTACTCAACCGTCAACGGATCCGGTCAGATAGTGATCCACCGCCGGCCCCATGCGTGTGGCGAGCTCGGCTACGCCGGCGCCGGCGATATCGGGCTGTCGCAAGACGTATCGCATCATCAGGATGCCGAGGACGTGGCCGGCGATCATCGCGATACGCAACTCGCGGTTCTCCTCGGCGGCGACCTCGCCGAGCGCCAGCGTCGCCAGTCCGAAGAAGAAATCCCGCATGCGTTCGGCGACCTGGTCGTGGGTGACGGCGATGCGCAGCAAGGCGATCGCCCGTTCTCGCTGCGGGACGTCGTTCTCCCACACCGTCAGGACCCGCGTGACGAATTCGGTGCCGAGATGGGGCGTGTCGGCAGTCAGGTCGTGAAAGATCGCGGTCGGGTCCACTTCGGGTCGCAAGGCCTCGACGGTCAACGCGTCCTTGTTGCCGAAGTAGTGGTGGATCAACGCCGGGTCCACACCGGCGCGCGCGGCGATGGCGCGCATGGTGGTGCGCTCGAATCCACGCTCGGCGAACAACTCTCGCGCGGAGGTCAGGATGGCGGTCCGTGCCTCGGGTCGCCCTGAGTCGAGGCGCGGCCGGCCACGTGCGCGCGGAGTCATGATCGGGCCAGCACCAACATCTTCTCTTCGATCGTGGCCGGCACGGGTGTGATGGACGCGGCGATTCCTGCCTGATTGAGAATCTGGTGCAGCGCAGTCGGATCGGTGTCGGCGACCCGGATCGAGCGGCCCGACAGGATCACCGGGACATGTGCCGAGTTCAGTGCGGCGAAGGCCAGCTGCCAGTCGTCGGTGGTCACCGACACCGCGCGGGTGTCGCCGATGATGTCGGCTTCGCTGCCGTGGGCGACGAGTTGACCTGCCGACATCAGCAACAGGCGGTCACACTCCTGGGCCTCCTCCATGTAGTGCGTGGTGACGAGAACGCCGGTGCCCTTGTCGGATTCGGCGCGGATGGTGTCCCACAGCCGAGCCCGGGAGAGCGCGTCGACACCGGAGGTGGGTTCGTCGAGCACGAGTGCGGCGGGGGAGTGGGCGAGCGCGACGATGAACGCGATCCGGCGTTGTGCACCCAGGGGAAGGTCGCCGACCAGTGTCCGGGCATGCGTGCGGAGGTCGTCGGGCAGCTCGGGCACCGGCACTCCGTACGTGCCGGTGGAGAACTCGAGATTCTCGGCGACGGTCAGATCGCGGTACAGGCCGAGGTTCTGGGGCACATAGCCGAGGCGTGCGCGTCGGTCGCGATCGGGCGGGCCGTCGAACAGCGAGACCGAACCGTCGGTGGGGCGCAGCAATCCGAGAAGCATCCGGATCAGGGTGGTCTTGCCGGCGCCGTTGGCGCCGAGCAGACCAACCACTTCACCGGGCCGGACATCCATGGTGACGTCGCCGACGGCGGTGAAGTCGCCGAACTTCTTGGTCACCGAGGTGGCTGTGATGACGGGTCTGTCGGTCATACGGTCGCTCCGGTGGACATCTGCCGTTGTAACGACAGGGAGATGACGATGTCTTCGAGGTCGGGCGTGACGATCGATCCCGGGTCGCTGTCGGTGGGCGCAGATCCGTCGGGCCAGTATTCGTGGCGTTCATGTCCACGGCGCCAGGACCATTCGCGGCGTATCGGTTGCGTCGTGCGCGTGATGGTTCCGCGGAATCCGGCGCGGACGTCGTCGTAGGACCCCTGGGCGAGGGTGCGTCCGCTGTCGAGGACGAGTAGTTCCCCGGCGCGTTCGGCCTCGTCGAGGTAGGTCGTCGACATGATGACCGCGGCACCGTCGGCGGCGCATTCGGAGATCATGCGCCACAGGTCGATTCGGCTGACCGGGTCGACGCCGGTGCTGGGTTCGTCGAGGATGATCAGGCGTGGTCGATGGATCATCGCCATTGACGCTGCGAGCTTGCGGCGCATGCCGCCAGACAGGGCGGATGCGGTGCGGTCGGCGGCGACTTCGAGTCCCGCGCGGGCGATCATCTCCTCGCGCCGGTCGGTCAGCGCGGTGCCGGACAGTCCGTAGATGCCGCCGACGAAGTCGAGGTTCTGCCGAACCGTGAGCGCGCCCCAATTCCCCGGTCCGGCAGGGAGGAAGCCCATCTCGGACTTCGTCGGCGCATCCACCTCTCCGGACTGGGGAATGACTTCGCGGGCGAAGGCGCGCAATAGCGTCGTCTTGCCGGCACCGTCGCCCCCGACCACGGCGACCACGGTGCCGCCCGACAGTTCCACCGTCACGTCGTCGAGCGCTACCGTGTTGCCGAAGCGGACGGAAACGTTTCTGGCAGAGGCGATCATGAGGCGTCGACCTTCCGCGAGGTCTTCGGCGCGTTGGGCGCCAGATCTCGTCGGAATCGCAGTGTTGCACCGGTGAACACGACTACCGCCATCAGCGTGAGCACCAAGAACGGCAGCCAGAGCGACGATATCGGTGCACCGCGCAACATGATGCCTTGGGAGATCATGGTGAAGTAGGTCAGCGGCAACAGGTAGCCGATCCACCGCACCCCGGCAGCCATCGCGTCGAGCGGAAAAATCATGCCCGACAACAGGATCTGCGGTAGCAGGAACATGAAGGCGGTTTGGATGGCCTGTCCCGTGGTCTGCGACATCGTCGATATCAGCACACCCAATCCGAGGACGACGAACAGGAAGATGGCACCGCCGAGCGCGAAGGCGAGGACGTTGCCGTTGAACGGTACTCCGAACAACAGCATGCCCAGCAGGGTCACAATGATCATGTCGATCGCGGCGAGCAGGAAATACGGTGCGATCTTGCCGAGGATCACCTGGCTGGGTTTGATCGGCATGACCGCCAGTTGCTCCAGTGTGCCCGCCTCACGCTCCCGGACCAGTCCGATGCTGGTGATGATGGTGCCGATGAAGGTGAGGATCAGGCCGATGATGGCGGGCACCATGACCCACGACGTCTTCAGGTCGGGATTGAACAGCACCTCGGTTTTGACGGCGGCGCCAGCTTTGTTGAGGATGCCGACTGTGGACTGAGCCGAAAACAGATTGGAGCCGTCGACCAGTGCCAGGGTCGGGGTTTGCCCGGTGACAAAGGCGACGTCAACCTTGTTCTCTTTCAACAGGTTCACCGCATCATCCTGCGTGTCACCGGGTTTGATGGTCGTCACGTCGAAGTACGACGGCAACGCGGCCGCGGCCTGCTGGGCCTGTGGGCCGACCACGGCTGCTTCCGTCGACGTGACGAAAAAGTTTGCGGCATAACCGAAGATGACAAGCAGCAACAGCGGCAGCACGATCAGCATGGCGAGCGTGCGCGGATCGCGCCGGAGTTCGCGGAATTCCTTGAGAATCATTGCGCGCATGAACTGAGCATAGAACTCGATCAGCCAAATGTCACCAGGTGATGAATAATTGTTCTCCGGTCAATCTCAGATCTTCACCGCCAGCACCGGGATCGGGCTCTGCAAGATCAGTCGCTGGCTCACCGACCCCAACACCGCCTTGCCGACGGCGCTGCGTCGTCGGACGCCGACGACCAGACGTGACGGGTGGCGATGCTCGATCTCGTGCAGAACGGCGTCCGCGGGATCGCGTTCGTCGCGACCGGTGCGGTCGACGACGGTGATGGGAACATCGGTCTCGATCTGCGAGAGGTCGAGTTTGGTCAGGGCGAGGTTGACGGCGACGAGGTCGGTGTCGAAACGCTGTGCCTCGCTGACGGCTTCGTGGAGTGCGTGGGTGCCTTCGGCGGTGTCGGTGACCGCGACGATGATGCACATGGGGTTGCTTCCTTCCGTATCCTGGTGATCAGTGGAAGTCGCCGCGGGAGAAGGACTCTTCGAGTTCCTCCAGCGACCGACCGCTCGTGTTGGGCAGGGTCTTGTAGGTGAGGAACGTCATGATGGCGCACACGACGAAGAAGACGGTGTAGGTGCCGGTGATGCCGCCGATTGAAACGAGCGTGGGGAATGCCTGTCCGACAATGGCGTTGGTGGTCCAGCCGATGAGGACCGAGACGCCCATGCCGAAGCCGCGCATCCGCAGCGGGAAGAGCTCGGACAGGCACACCCAGACAGGGATGTTCAGCGTGGTCTGCATGACGAGGACGAACAGCGCGACGAACGCGAGCACGGCGTACGCCTGGATCTTGCCATCGGGGACGACCAGAGTCGATGCGACGATCAGGGCGTGGCAGATGGTGACGCCGATGAGTCCGGTGATAATCAGACGGCGTCGGCTGACCCGGTCGATGACCACGAACAGGCACAGCACACCGCCGGCGACCGAGGCGACACCCATGAAGATGTTGGCGATGGGTGCGGCGTTGTCGCTGAAGCCTGCGGTCTTGAGGAGATCGGTGCCGTAATACATGACGGAGTTGATGCCGGTGAGTTGCTGTCCGACGGCGATGATGATGCCGGCCAGCAGGATGCGTCGCACCCACGGGATGGCGAGGTCGGCCATGCCGCCGGTCTGCGAGGCCTTCTCTTCTTCGGCGAGTTCTTCGACCTCGGCCATTTCGGCGCGGGCGCGGTCTTCGGTGCGGACCTGGGTGAGGACCTCGAGGGCTTCGTCGTCGCGGCCCTTGGAGATCAGCCAGCGTGGAGACTCGGGCATCCGCAGCATGCCGATGAACATGCAGACAGCGGGAATGGCGCAGACGGCCAGCATGATTCGCCAGACACCCTCGTGCTGGCCCCAGAGCGCGTGGATGATGGCGTTGATCACGAACGCGGCGAGCTGGCCGACGACGATCGCGAGATCGTTACGCCCGGAAAGGGTTCCGCGGCGCTCGGCGGGTGCCAGCTCGGACAGGTAGATCGGTACGGTCACCGATGCGCCGCCGACCGCGAGGCCGAGGATGAAGCGGGCGGGGAGCAAGAGTTCCAGGCTGGGTGCAGCTACCGCGCCGAGCGTGCCGACGAAGAAGACGACCGACAGCAGGATCATGGTCTTGCGGCGGCCGATGGAATCGCTGAGTCGACCGCACAGCAATGAACCTATCGCCGCACCGATCAGCAGGGTGCTGACGACGAGGCCCTCGGTGACGTCGGTCAGGCCGAGTTGTTCGCTCATCGGCTCCAGTGCGCCGTTGAGCACACCGGTGTCGTAGCCGAAGAGCAGGCCGCCGAAGGTGGCGACGACCGCGATGAGGTCCATGCGGCGTTGATGCGGGCCCGGACGCAGCGGCGGTAGCGCTATACCGCTGCGCGTGACCGAGGTGGCGATTTTGGACATGGGGTCTCCTGCCGTGTCCCGGGGGAGCGGACGCGGTGGTGTTGGGGTCAGGGGTGTTTGGTTATCAGGTAGGGGATTTCGCGACTATCAGATTTCGGGGGCGAGGACGATGTCGAACTCGGCGCGGGCCCAAGTAGAGTCGCCGAGGTCGCGGCCGTCCGGTGCGGGAGTGCCTGCGGGCTGTTCGACGAAGTCCTTGATGAGTGATTGCTTGACACCGAAAACGGTGTCGCTGGTGAGGAGTTCGTCTCCGCGGACGAAGATGTGGGTGACCAGGGCGCGCTGTCCGGGTGCGGTGACCATGAAGTGCAGATGCGATGCGCGCATGGGGGAGCGGCCGGTGGCGGCGAGCATCCGGCCGACCGGGCCGTCGTGTGGGATCGGGTATGGCGTCGGGGTGAGACCCCAGAACCGGAAACGGCCGTCGTCGTCGCTGTATAGGTGTGCGCGACCGGACACGCGGTCGTCGCCGTATTGAACGTCGTAGAAGCCGTCCTCGTCGGCCTCCCATACCTCGATGCGGGCGTTCTGGATCGGATTGCCGTCGGTGTCGGCGACGGTGCCCTCGACCCAGCACGGTTGACCGGTGGCGCCGCCTGCGATGTCTCCGCCGTGCTCGATCTGTGGTGCGTCGTCAACAAAGAAGGGACCGAAAACCGTTGCCTCGGTGGCATTCTTGTAGGCTTCGTTGTTGACATTGATGGTCTGCATGGAGGCGCCAAAAACGTCGGAGAGCAGGATGAACTCCTGGCGGCGGTCATCGGTGATGTGGCCGACCTCGGTGAGGAACGAGATGGCGGTGTTCCACTCGTCTTCGGTGAGTCGCACGTCGCGGATGAAGGCGTGCAGGTGCCGCACGATGGCCTGCATCAGCTGCTTGAGTCGGGGATTGTCGCAGGAGTCGAAGGAGGCCAACACGTTTCGGATCAGCTGCTCCTCCACCTCGGACTGGGCAGCAGAGATCGCGGGGGTGGGGCGGTCGATGGTGGTGTTCTCGGTCATGGTGTTCTCGATTCGTGATGGGCTGGATCAGGATGCCGTGAGGACGGTCGGTTCGTCGCCGGACCAGGCGGCTCGGAGGAGGTCGCGAATACCGCTGAGGGTCAACGGACGTGGATTGCCGTAGGACTTGCTGGTCACCTCGTCGGCGATCCGGTCGATGTCGGCCTCGGTCATGCCGAGTTCAGCGAGGCTGCGCGGTGCGCCAAGGTCGCCGGCGAGGTGCCACAGTCGCATCGCCGGCGCACCCTCGCCGGGGAGGGCGCGAGCGAGTGCGGCCATCGCGGTCGGCGCGTAATCGGCGTTGTAAGCGAGGGCATAGGGCAGCACGACGGTGTGGGTGGCGGCATGCGGGAGGTTCAGCGTGCCGCCGAGAGCGTGACACAGCTTGTGGTGCAACGACATCGTGGTCGCACCCAGCGTCGCCCCGCACAGCCACGCGCCGTACATCGCGTTGCTGCGTGCCTCAGGATCGGAGCTGTCGGCGACGATCGTCGGCAGCGCGGCAGCCAGTGCCCGGACGCCCTCTTCGGCCATCAGCGAGATGATCGGGGAGGCATCAGGGGCGTACAGCGCTTCGGCGGCATGGGCCATGGCGTTGATACCGCTGGTCACCGACATCGCGGTCGGCAGCGTGAGAGTGAGCTCCGGATCGTAGACGACGCTGCGGGGCAGGACGCGGGGGTCGCGGCCGGTCTCCTTGCTGCCGTCGGTGGTCAGACCCCACACCGGGGTCATCTCCGAGCCGGCATAGGTGGTCGGCACGGCCACGATCGGCAGACCGTGCTTGAGCGCGATGGCCTTGCCCAGGCCGATCGCCGAGCCGCCGCCGACGGTCACACATCCGTCGGCGCCAAGTGCGACGGCCTCGCGCTGCGCCTTGTCGGCGACCTCGGCGGGCACATGCATCACCGCATCCGGACGTACCCCGACACATCGATCACCCAAGACCGCGGCGATCGCTTCGGCGGTGTCGTCTTGCCCGGGAGAACACAGGACGAGAACCCGCTCGAGTCCTAGGGCGTCGAGCTCGTCGGCGAGCGTGGCCAGCGACCCGGCGCCGAATCGCACTCGCATCGGCAAGGCCTCGTAGTGGAAGTCGTAGGACATGGGGCGGATCTCCTGGACGTATCGAGTTCAGAGCAGAGTTGTCATCGCGGAGGTCGGTGATCACCGGTGGTGTATCGACCCTCCGGGAGGTGCTGTCCATCCGGCGACTGGTGCCATACAATGGACAACGTGTTCGTACAGTAGCATAAGATTTGGTCCAGCAGTGATACGAATTACTGAGACACATGGTGTGGGTAGTGACACACAGGCCGCCGACGGTGCGTGTGAGCGCCAAACGACAGAAGGACGGGTGCTGTGAGTGCCATTCAGTTGCTGACCAAGGCCGGGCAGGCTGTCGATGAGCTGGCCCGACGGGGCCCGTCGACGCCCGCCGAGCTCGCCAAAGCGATTTCCGAACCGCGGCCGACTGTCTACCGGCTGGTCGACGCGCTGCGCGAGATCGGCATGGTGCGGACCGGCGCCGATGGTCGAATCGAGCTGGGCACCGCGGTGCTGCGGTGGGGCGATGCGGTGGTCGAAGCGTTCGTCGACGGCGGTGACCTGCGGAAACAGCTGCAGTGGGTGCGGGAACAGCTGGGCATGAACGTCTACTTCTGCGTGCCCCGCAGTGACGGCGCACTCTGCCTGGACCACGTCGAAGGGTCGGTCGTCGACATGCTCGACCTCGGCCCCGGCCGGACGCTGCCGCCCACCGCGGGTGCGTCGTCGATCGCACTGCTCGCATTCGGAGAGTCGCGCCTGCAGGACGAGGCCTTGGCGCGCGCACCCTACGAACAGATCGCCTCGGGTACCCCGACGACCGCGGCGCAGCTGACTGCGGCCATTACCCAGGCGATGCACGACGGATGGGTGGTCGACGACAGTCAGATCGTCGAGGGGGTGGCCTCGATTGCGGTGCCGGTGCTCGGCATCGGCGAAACCGTGGTCGGGGTGCTGTCGGTGGCCGGCCTCCGCGCCAGCGTTCTCCCGCAAGCCGAGGCGGCCGCGCGAGTGCTGCGGGTGGCGGCCGAGGTGATCGCGCGTTCCATCATCGAACGGGGCGTCCGCGCCGACAACGTGAATGGCGCACGCCTGGCACCCGACACCGGCCGCGAGTCGGCGCGCGGCCCGGCTCTGATCGTCAAGGCCGGCGCGCTGATGGAAGCGCTTGCGGCAGAACGTGTTGCGACCTCGGCCCGGCTCACCGAACTGATCGCCGAGCCGGTCAGCTCGGTGTACCGGATGCTGGCCACGCTGGCTGACATCGGCTGGGTGGAACAGATCGAACACCGCGGGTCCTACCGGGTCGGCGGCAAACTGCTGTCGCTGGCCCGAGATCTCACTCTCGGCCTCGACATTCGTCGCACCGCGCTGCCGGTCATGACCCGTATTCACGAGGCGACGGGGGAGACCACCTTCCTGTGCGTGCGGCACGGTACGCGGGCCGTCTGCATCGAGCGGCTCGACGGGGTCCGGGTCAATAGCCGCGTGCTGCGCCTGGGTCGCTCGCTTCCGCTGCACATCGGTGCCGCGCCGCGCGCACTGCTGGCGTTCGAAGACCGCGAGTCATGGGAGGAGTACGCCTCCATCGCGACCCTGAGCGAAGACCTGATTCACGACGTCGGCTCGCGGTCGGCGCTCTACGCCCAACTCGACGAGGTCCGCGACCTCGGCTACGCGCTCAGCGACAACACCGTCACCCCCGGCATCGCGGCCGTCGGTGCACCCATCTACGACCATCGCGGCCGGATTGCGGCGTCGTTGTCGGTCAGTGGCATGCGCGACGGCATTCTCGCTGATCGGGGCGAGGATCCGTCGGTGACCGAGCTCGTTCTCGAGGGCGCTCGGGAGCTGTCCGGCTACCTGGGTTTCGACGGTTTCTCCCGCTGAAGTCCATCAAAAATCCCTCATTTGTCATGACATCTTGATCGGGTTCTGTGAGCCATGCGACCATGGACACGTTGTCCACTAGGTGGCAGCAAAGGCTTGCAAGGCTCATCTGCCCCGAGCGTGACCACAGCCAACAGCCCGCGGATCCCCTCCACTGAGGACCCGGTCAGGGCTCGTCTGACAAAGGAGAATCCCCGTGTCCGAGACCATTCGCGTCGGCCTTCTCGGTATCACCCATCCCCACGCATCCGCGCGCGTGCGCGCGCTCTGGGAGATCGACGGTGTCGAGGTGGTCGCCGCCGCCGACGACGACTCGCGGCTGAAATACTTCACCGACAAATACGACCTCGAGCCGCGCACGATCGACGAGATCCTCGACGACGACGAGATCACCGCGATCATGGTCCACTCCAAGAGCAAAGACATGGTGCCGCACACCATCCGGGCGCTCGAGGCCGGCAAATCCGTCGTCGTCGAGAAGCCCGGCGGCGGTACCGTCGCGGATCTGCAGAAGCTGCGCGAGGCCGAACTCGCCGCCGCCGACGGACTCGTCGTGCAGGTCGGCTACAACGTGCGGCTCGCCGAATCGGTCACCCGGGCCAAGAAACTCCTCGACGAGGGCGTGATCGGCGACGTGGTGTCGGTGTCGGCACGCGGCGCGGCCCTGGTCGGTGAACACCTCACCCAGCACCTCAATCAGCCCGCCGACATGGGCGGTGTGCTGTGGATTCTCGGCTGTCACATGCTCGACACCCTGGTCAGCGTGTTCGGCACCCCGGAATCGGTGAACGCGCGAGTCCACAAGCCCGCCAAGCTCTCCGGCGACGACAGCCGCGAGGACTCCGCCGCGGTCCTGCTCAACTACCCGGACCTGTCGATGACCTTCAACTTCGACGGCCACGACAACCTCGAATGGTTCGAGAGCTCCAACATCACCGTCTACGGCACCCACGGCATGATGGAGGTCGGCATCCTGCCGCAGCGCCTGCGGGTCTACGTCGACGCCGACCGCGGATCCTTCGCCCGCGGCTGGACCGACTGGACACAGAGCCACTTCACCCCGCCGTTCGCGCGCACCGAGGTCAACAAGTTCTCCGAACTGCCTGAGCTGGAGAACATCAGCAACTTCCACACCGAGATGCGCGGCTGGATCGACAGCATCCGCAGCGCTGCTCCCATCGTGTCGCCGGTCGACGATGCGCTGACCGTCGCCCGCATCGTCGACGCCTGCTACCGCTCGGAGCAGGCACGCGGCGCCGAAATCGCCGTCGACGCCCACTGATTCGTGCGAACCCCGGAATCGTAGAACCGATTTGCCACAAGCGAGGACATCATGACACCGCAACTCATCGCCACCTGCTGGACCAGCGCCGGCGACACCGCCCCGATGCGCGCCGACGAACGCAGCCCCATCCCGATCGCCGAGCGCATCGCGGTCATCGCCGAAACCGGCTGGGACGGAATCGGACTGGTTCACGCCGACCTCATCGACGCCCGCGACACCATCGGCTACGAGGCTCTGTCGCGAATGATCCGCGACGTCGGCATCGACATCGTCGAGGTCGAGTTCCTCAACGACTGGTGGGTCACTGGCAGCGAACGCGCCGCGGCCGACCAACTGAAGGCCGAACTGTTCGAGGCCGCAACCGCGCTCGGCGCTCGGCACGTCAAGGTGGGTGCCGGACTTGCAGAGGAACCGCTGCCGCTGTCGACGCTCAAGGCCGCGTTCGTCGATCTCGCCGCCGAGGCACAGGACGCCGGTATCCGCCTCGCCTTGGAGGCGCCGCCGTTCTCCCACATCCGCACCACCCGCGAGGCCGTCGAGGTTGTCACCGCCTCCGACAGTCCGTCGGCCGGGCTGATGATCGACATCTGGCACACCCACAACAACGGGTTGAGCCACGAGGAGCTGTGGCAGATGGTGCCCATCGAGCGGGTCGCCGCCGTCGAGGTCGACGACGGATTCGACCGGCACAACGCCACCATCGCCGACGTCGTCGACGACACCATCAATCACCGCACCTACTGCGGTCGAGGCGATTTCGGTACCACGGCGTTCATCGAGCGCGCCGTCGAAGCGGGCTGGACGGGGCCGTGGGGCGTGGAGATCATCTCCCACGACCACCGGGTGCTGCCGGCCGCCGACGGTTTGCGCGTCGCCCGTGACACCGCACTCGAATGCTTCGCCGCTGCCGCTGTCGTCGGCAGCTGACCTCACATCCCCGCAAGGAACTCCCATGCCTCAGCAGAAACTGCGCCTCGCCCTGTTCGGATCCGGCCGCATCGGGCAGGTGCACGCCCGTAATCTCGCCGATCACCCCGACATCGAGCTCGCGCTCATCTCCGATCCGTTCATCGAGGGCGCCCGCACCCTCGCCGCACAGACCGGGGGCCGTGCCGTCTCCGATCCGGCCGAGGTGTTCGCCGAACCCGGTCTGGACGGCGTGATCATCGCATCACCGACACCCACGCACGTCGACCTCATGTCCCAGGCGGCGGCGCACGGTCTCGCCGTGCTCTGCGAGAAGCCGATCGACCTCGACATCACCACCGTCCTCGAGTGCCGCGACAACATCCGCGAGCATCAGGTGCCGATCATGCTCGGCTTCAACCGACGGTTCGATCCGAACTTCAAGGCCGTGCGCGACGAGGTCGTCGCCGGCGCGATTGGCACCCTCGAGCAGCTGACCATCATCAGCCGCGATCCCGCACCCGCGCCGCGCGACTACATCGAGGCCTCTGGCGGAATCTTCCGTGACATGACGATCCACGACCTCGACATCGCCCGCTTCTTCATCCCGAACATCGTCGAGGTGTCCGCGGTCGGCTCCGCGTTGTTCAGCGCAGACATCAAGTCGCTCAACGACTTCGACACCACCACGACCACCCTGCGCGGCGCCGATGGCGAGATCGTGACGATCATCAACTCGCGGCATTGCGCCTACGGATACGACCAACGCATCGAGGCATTCGGCTCCACCGGAATGCTCACCGCCGGCAACGTTTCCGCCACCACGGTCCGTCGCTACGACGCCACCGGCACCGAACAGGCCGGACCCTGCCTGCCGTTCTTCCTCGAGCGCTACGCCGCCGCCTACCGCGCCGAACTCGACGCGTTTGTCCAGGCGATCCGCGCCGGCGGGACCTGCTCGCCCGGGTTCGACGACGGCGTCGCCGCCCTCGTGCTGGCCGACGCGGCAGCAGAATCGGCGACCACCGGCAAGACGGTGTCGGTCGTCGACGCGCTGCGGTAGAGAAGGCTCGCGGGATGGGCGCGGACACGATGGCCGACGTACTCGACGTTGCGGTCGATCGGTCCGCGCCCATCCCGCTCTACCAGCAACTTGTCCGGTTCCTCGAAATAGCCATCGACCGCGGCGAACTCGCGCCGGGCGACCGGGTCGCGAGTGAAATCGAGCTGGCCCGTCTCGCTGGGGTCTCGCGGGTGACAAGTCGCCGCGCGATCCAGGAATTGGTCGATCGTGGTGTTGTAGTGCGTAAGCGCGGGGTCGGGACGCAGGTGCTGCACCGCTCCACGGCAAGGGAGACCACCAGCCCATTCGACCTGTTCGGCGGGTGCGGGCCGCGTCCGGTGACACGGGTCCTCGATTTCCGTGTCGGCACACCCAGCGACGACGTGAGGCGGGATCTGTGCCTTCCCGTCGGGGCGAAAGTGGTGCGTGTCAAGCGTTTACGTAGCGTGGGCGGTGAGCCGCTGAGCGCGATGGTCAACTGGCTTCCCGCTACGATCTGCCCAACCGTGCACGAACTCGAAACCGACGGGCTCTACCGTCTGTTGCGGTCGCGTGGAATGCACATCGGTCTGGCGCGGGAAACGATTCGTGCGCGTGTGGCGACGCGCGACGATGCTGTGTTGCTCGCGGTTGAGGTGGGCAGCCCGCTGTTGTCTCTGCGCCGCACTGCATTCGACCGCGACGGCCGTATCGTCGAGATCGGGCTGCACACGTTCCCGGCCGAGCGCTACTGGTACGCCACCGCACTTCCGTTCGTCGAGGGAGCTCGCGTCGAGATCACTTGTCGGGCAGAGTAAGTGGCCTCGATGCGCTCGGCTCCTACGTCGCCGGGCTTACTCGACCAGCGGGGGATCGCCTTCCCGCTGATCGAGTAAGGGAGGAGCTTGCGACGACCGCATCGAGATCGACGTGCACGCATCGCGAACGACCTATACCGCTTGACACGTGTTCGGGAACTGTCGGGCCACTTGAGGTTTGCGGGCTTCTGTCCATCGCGCGATCGCCGGGGTGGGTGGTTATGGCATGCGCGTATGCCCCGCCACCGGGTGTGGTGGCGGGGTCGGCGAGCGGGACAGCTCAGGGAGCGGGAGAAGTCAGGTCGACCGTGGTGACCGACCACCCCGACGCGATCAACCGTGGGACGCGACGTCGCTCCTCCGGTGTGGATGGTGGTCCGGTCGATACTTTGGGTTCGGTTGTGCTCGACCGGTTCTGGTGGGTGGGGGTGTTGGCTCGTCGCGCGGCCAGGCGGCGGGCGAAGTCGTGGGCGACGATGCCGGTGCGGTTGACCCGCGCCGGGCCGGGCCGGGCCCATCACGGCCGTTGCGGGCCCAGGCGGGCCGCCCGGCGTCGGGTCCGTCTTTGATGATGTGAGTCGACCATTGTCCGGGCTGATCCCCGACCATCCGATTGTGTTTCGGGCACGCTCCGGCGAGGTCGATGATGTCGGTCAACCCGCCATCGGCCCAATCTTTTTCCGCATGATGGACCTCAAGGTGGGTGAACGGCTGACTACACCCCGGACACGTGCACACCGCCCCATCGCGGGCCAGCAGCATCATGCGTTGGGCTTGATTCGCCAACCGGTGACCGTCCCCCAGATACAGTGGCTCGGCGCTGTGGCCGGTGAAGACCGCGAGGTGCGGGTGGGCGTCGGCGGCCAACTCGATGACCTCGGAGATCGGTAGCAGGTCCCCACCGGCAGTCGTCGCGACCCCAGCTCGCTCCTGCAACGCGGTTTCGGTGATGGTGACGATCAGATGCGGCGGCAAACCCCGGTGGGATTTCCCGAGCAGGCCCCCGTCGGCCACGGCCTTCAACAAGGCGTGCAGCGCATCATGATTACGTTGGGCCTGGGTACGCCGGTCCCGTCGGGCCGCAGCTTTCAGCGCTTCGGGGTCGGCGTCGTTGTGGTTGCCGCGCGGTGAGTCGGGATCGTCGGGCATGTTCATTCCGGGGGCGGCCCAGGCGTCGAGGACCAGTCGCAGCAGGGCGGTGGTAGCGGGGTCGAGGTGGCCTTCGAGGGTGGCCATCAACTGGGTGTCCTGCTTGGACAGGTACAGCGAGCGTTGTCGTCGCCGGTCTTTGTCGTCGGTCAGGGTGCCATCGGGATCGATGCGCGCCAACAAGTCGGCGCCGAGCACCTTGAGTTCTTGCGGCACGAACGAGCGTGCATGCTCGGCCATTTCAGCCTCGGCCGCCGCACGTACCTCGGGATCCACCGCGCCGGGGATCTTGGCGAGGATGTCGATGACGGTGATCGCGTGATCGGGGCCGATTGATCCGTCGGCTAATGCGGCGGCCAGGTTCGGGCATTTCGGTGCCAGTAGTTCCCCGGTCAACGAGTACATCGGCATCAGATGAAACATCAGTTTGCGACGCCGTCCGGGGTCGGTGATCCGCAGGGCAAACGCCATGAAGTCGTTGATCGACCGGTAGCCCTCCAAGCCGGCCACGCCGCGGTCGTTGCACTCCATCACCCGCTGCAACCCGAGGTAACTCATCCGTCGGGCACTGCGTTCGTGGGCTTCGGCCGCGGCGATGGTGTCCTGATAGGAGTCGGCGGTCGCGTTGTGGGCGGCGATCCGATCCAACACTTCGTCGAGCTCACCGTAGAGCGAGACCGCTGTCTCACCGACGTTGGTGCTGGTCATCGAGCCTCACCCCCTCATGGTCTCGAACTGATGTTCGAAAGTCTACGCCGGTGAAGGTGTAAAGGCAAGACCCTCATCTCGGGCACTTTGCCCGAGATGAGGGTGCGTTGTGCATTACCGCGGTTCGAGACCCAATGCGCGGTAAGCGTTGTCGAGATACCGCATGTTCTCCACGGCATCGTCGAGGCCGATCGGCAACGACGCACCATGCTGCACGGCATTCGCGAATGCCTCGAGCTGGTAGGTGTAGGTCGACCGGGAGCCCAGGTGCTCGACGCTAACCGCGCCGCTTGCGGAATCGATAATCGTCAGACGGTCATCACGATTCGGGCCGAGAAAGTCGTGGGCATACAGCGACCCGGACTTGCCGACGACTCGCAGACTGAAGACGAACTCGCCCGCCACCATCGAGTTGGCCAGAGTCCCGTTGGCGCCGTTGGGATACACGACGTCGAGCACTGCCGACTCGTCGATCTGCTCACCGCGCAGCACCGCACGACCACCCGAGATCTCCGGTGTGCCACCACACCAGCGACCAAGCAGTCGTGAGACGTGCAGCGAATAGCAGCCCAGATCCATCAGCGCGCCACCGGCGAGGTCATACGACCACCGTGGATCGCCGTCGTCGGGTGCGGGCATCGCCATCACGACCTCGACCTCGCGCACCGCACCGATGGTGCCGGCGTCGAGCACCTCGACGACCCGGTCCATCAGCGGATGGAAGACATAGTGGAAGCCCTCGAGTACCAGCACACCCGCCGCACGCGCGGCGTCGGCGATCTCCCGCGCCTCGATCTCGTTGCGCGCGAACGGCTTCTCCGACAACACTGGCTTGCCGGCGCGGATTGCGGCGAGATTCCACGGCCCGTGCAGGGAATTCGCGAGCGGGTTGTAGATGACGTCGACCTCGGGGTCGTTGATCACGTCGTCGTAGGAGTCGAGAACCCGTTCGACGCCGTACTTGTCGGCGAACACCTGCGCGCGGTTGCGGTCGCGTGCGGCGACGGCGACGAGTCGATGCCCCAGGGCCTGCGCCGGTCCGACGATGGCCGACTCGGCGATCCGGGACGCGCCGAGGAGCCCGATGCGGAGCGGAGACGATGCGGCGGTCATACGCGCACCGGCCGCTCGGCGGTCTTGCGCAGGAACGACATCGACACCGCCACATTGCCTGCGGCGGAATCGCCCTCGGCGTCGTCGGCGAGAATCGTGTCCTGCTCCAGGACATACCAGCCGTCGTAGCCGGCATCGACCAGTGTCGCAACGACTCTCGCAATCCGTGCGTCACCGGCGCCGAGCGGGACGTACATGCCCTGCCGAACGGCCTCGGTGTAGGTCAGCTCACCGCGCTGCACCTGTTCCGCCAGATCGACACGGACATCCTTGAGATGGGCATGGCGGATGCGGTCGGTGAACGCCTCGGTCACCTCGAGCGGATTGGTGCCGCCGATCAGCAGATGCCCGGTGTCCAGGCACAGGCCGATTGTCGAGTTCTCCAGCACGCGATAGACCTCGTCACGTTGCTCGATCATGGTGCCCACATGCGGATGCAGGGCTGCCACCACACCTCGGGACGCGGCGAGTTCACCGAGCCGATCGAGGTTGGCCAGCAACGTCTTCCACTCGTCCTCGGACAGGTCGGGTCGGTCGTCGTAGCCGTCGACGCCGGTCGCGGCGGCCAGGATGATCACGTCACCGCCGGATGTCTCGAGCCGATCGAGGACCTCGTTGACTGCGGGCGCCGGGTCATGATCGGCCTTGTGCAGCACGACGGGCACGAACGAACCGACACACTTGAGGCCGTAGCCGGTGAGCATGTCGCGGAGTTCGGCGGGCGCCGACGGCAGAAATCCGTCGGGTCCGGTCTCGGCAGCGGTGACGCCGAGGTCGCGCATCTCACCGAGAACGCGTTCGGGAGCGAGTTGATGTCCCCAGTCGGGGACTTCGCAGACGCCCCAGGAGATCGGGGCGGCGGCGATACGGAGGTCGGTCATCGAAGGTCCTTACGTTGTTGGTGCTGAGGAGGTTTCGGCGCGGATCTGCTCGATCCGGACGGGGGTGCCGGTGGCGGCAGATCGGGTGGCGGCCTCGGCGATGAACGCGACTTCCAGTGCGTCCTGGGCGGTACACGGCGACGCCGTGCGGTGGGTGACCATGTCGCAGAACGCCGTGAGCTCGGCGCGGTAGGCGTCGGCGAAGCGATCCATGAAGAAGCCGTGCGGGGTTCCGGTAGGAAACGCGATGCCCGGCTGCATGTTTCGGACCGGGGTGCCATCGTCCCAGCCGGCCACCGCCGAGTCGGTGCTGCCGTGTACCTCGAGGCGGCAGTCGTAGCCGCGTCCGTTGTAACGGGTCACCGACACCACGCCGACGGTGCCGGACGCGAATGTCAGCAGCACCGACGCGCTGTCGAGGTCGCCGACCTCGGTGAAGATCGGGTCGCCCTGATTACCGCCGGCCGCGTAGACCTCGACCACCTCGTCACCGAGAACCCAACGCACCGCGTCGAAATCGTGCACGGCACAGTCGCGGAAGATGCCGCCCGAGGCAGCGATGTAATCGGGCGGCGGCGGTGCCGGGTCCAGCGTCGTCGAGCGGACGGTCGTGATGAATCCGAGTTCGCCCGACGCCACGGCCGCGCGGGCGGCGGCCATCGCCGGGTCGAAGCGCCGGTTGTAGCCGATCTGCACCGGGACGTCGCTGCCGCCGATGCGGCGCACCACCTCGGCCGAATCGGCCACCGAGAGCGCAATCGGCTTCTCGCAGAACACCGGAACGCCGGCGGCGACGGCCTTCTCGATCAACTCGGCGTGCGTCGGGGTCGCACTCGCGATCACCACGGCGTCGACCCCGGACGCCAGTACTGCATCCGCGTCGGGTGCCGCGCGGACAGTGGGAAAGCGCGCGGTGGTGGTATCCACGGCGGCAGGATTGGCGTCGGTGGCCACCAACGCGTCGACGTCGGGCAGCGCCGTCAGCGTCGACGCGTGAAACGAGCCGATCCGGCCGAGTCCGACAAGTCCAATGGTGAGTCCCATCAGTCGATTCCTCCCATGACGATTTGGTCCCAATCGATGACCGAGCCGGTCACCACACCGCTGCGGTCCGACAGCAGGAAGACGATGAAGTCCGCGATCTCATCGGGCTGTCCGAGCTTGCCCATCGGGACCGATGCGTTGGCCTGGTCGATCCACGAGTCGTCGGCCCCGTGAAACTGCTTCTGCACCTCGGCTTCACCCTCGGTTTCGGTCCAGCCGATATTGACGCCGTTGATGCGGATCTTGTCCCAGCGGTGGGCATGAGCGGCGTTCTTGGTCAGCCCGACCAGGCCCGCCTTGGTCGCCGAATACGGTGCCAGATAAGCCTGTCCGCCGTACGACGACATGGTGATGATGTTGACGATCGTGCCGGGCGCACCACGAGAGATCATGTCCTGCACCGCCGCCTGCATGGTGAAGAACGGGGCGCGCAGGTTCACCGCCACGTGCTGATCGAACAGCTCCGGCGTTGTGTCGACGAGGCTGCCGCGGCTGGTGGTGCCCGCCGCGTTGACCAGGCAGTCGATCCGGCTGTACTCGGCGATGGTGGCGGCCACCGAATCGGCGGCTGCCTTCGGATCGGTGAGATCGGTGGCGACGAACCGCACGGGCAGCGCCTCGAGTTCGGCCTCGAGACGCTTGCCCTTCTCGGCGTTGCGACCGGAGAACACCACGCGCGCACCCGCCTCGGCGGCCACCCGCACGATAGTGGCGCCGAGTCCCTGGGTGCCGCCGCTGACGAGCAGCACCTTGTTGGTCAGCAGTCCTGTCGTCATCCGATGTGTGCCTCTCTTGTTGGGTTATCCACTGATCCCTGAGGAGCCCGCGAGCGCTAGCGAGCGAGCGTCACGAAGGGCCCTTCGTGGCTCGGCTAGCGCCTCGCACCTCAGGGAGCGGGTGGTCGGTGGCGCCTCGCACCCAGGGCTGGGGTCACGCACGATGCCGGGCGTCCAGCTCGGTGACCTCACGCTCGAAACGCTCGGCGTCGAACCGTCCGGCCACCGCGCGGGCGACCAGTTCGGCCTGCGTCTCGCCGTGCAGTCCGGTGATCGGCTGGTCGAGGTCGAGGTTGCTGGGGAAGGCGTAGCCCTCGGCCGACGAGGCGATCACGTTGCGGACCGCGCGGTCGTCACCGGTCTCCGCGAGCTTGACGAGCGCGGGGTAGAGCGCGCGCACCATCGCGCTGCGATCGACCGCGTCCATCGCCCGACCGAACGCCGACGACACCTGCAGCAGGTTGGCCATGCGCTTGATGTCGGTGGAGACGTTATTGCCCGCCGCGTGGAACAGGCCGGGGTTGAAGAACACCGCATCGCCGGCCCGCAGCGGCAGCTGCACATAGTTGGCCGCGAAATGTTCCTGGAACTCGGGCAGATTGAACGCGAGATAGCCGGCCTCGTACTGCTGCGAGTAGGGCAGGTACATCGTCGGCCCGGACTCGATCGGCATGTCGACGTGCGCGACCGCACCCTGCAGGGTGAGAGCGGGCGACAGTCGATGAGTGTGCGCGCGGAACTTCTCGGCGGTATCCGGCGACATGAACCCGAGGTGATAGTCGCGATGCGGATTCTGCGCTGCGCCACCGGGGTTCACGACGTTCACCTGCGAGGTGACCTGATACATCGGGCCCAGCCAAGCCTCGCTGATCAGCGCGAGCACATCGTTGGCGTAGTAGCGGGCGAACAATTGCGGATCGCGCTCGGCGAACTTCTGCAGCGCGTTCCAGATGCGGTCGTTGGCGCCCGGCTTCGCGAAGTGGTCGCCGCCGGTCATCCCGGCCGCCTTCTGATCATCGATGATCGCGGTGAACAGGTCGGTGGTCTCGGCGAGGCCGTGCTCGGCGCCGAACGCGCCGCGGAACACGACGATGCCGGGTCCGGTCAGCAGAGCCTGGGCGAGTTCGTCGGACAGGTCGGCGCGGCGAGCGTCGTCGAGGGCGACGACTTCGGCGGAGTCGTAGAACAGCACGCCGCGAGAGGTCTCGGCGGCATACGGGTAGTCGGCGAGATCGGTCACCTGATCGAGCAGGGCGACGAACTCGTCGATGTCGCATTCCTGTTCGGTGATGCGGTTGGCGCGTGGCCGGAGGGCGGCGGGATGGGCGCTGCGCGTCATGGCTGCAGTCCTCTCGGAAATCGGAGTCATCAGTCGTGGTTTATCGGGTCCCTGGCGATTCCGCCGTGATCACTTCACCAGAATGGCAAGATCCTATTGTCAGGACAAGATCGAAAAGCCATCAGATATCCCTCAGGAGTGGGCTGTGCCACATCGCTATCCAGTGCGCGAGATCGCGCGGCAGGCAGGAGTCAGCGAAGCCACTGTCGACCGCGTGCTCCACCGCAGGTCAGGCGTGCGGGAGGGCACTGTCCTGCAGGTCGAGCAGGCGATCGCCGATCTTGACCGGCAACGTACCCAACTACGGCTGTCGGGTCGCCAGTTCATGATCGACCTCGTCATGGAGACACCGCGCCAATTCTCCCGGCTGGTGCGGGAAGCCCTCGAGTTGGAACTGCCGGGCCTGCGGCCGGCGGTGATCCGCGCGCGCTACCACCTCAACGAGACCTGGGAGACCGACGACCTGATCGCCAAACTCGACGCGATCGTGCGGCAGGGCAGCCACGGTGTGGTGCTCAAGGCGCCCGACACCCCGGCGGTCGCCGAAGCGATCGGCCGACTGACGGCCCGTCGAATCCCGGTGATCACGCTGGTCACCGACGTGCCGATGAGCACCCGCGTCGCCTACGTCGGCATGGACAACCGCGCTGCGGGCGCCACCGCCGGCTATCTGATGTGCCAGTGGTTGCGGCACGTCGACGCCGACGTCCTCGTCATGACCAGCAGCGAGATGTTCCGCGGCGAAGAGGAACGCGAGATGGGCTTCCGGGCGGCCATGCGCACCTACGATCCGGACCGAAAGGTCATCGTCGTCACCGATTCCGACGGGCTCGACGAGACGTGCGGGCCACTGACGACGCGAACCCTTCGTGAGCATCCCGGCGTCGCCGCGGTCTACTCCATCGGCGGCGGCAACAAGGGCATCGTCGCCGCGTTCGGACGAGAGGACCGCACCTGCGAGGCCTTCATCGGACACGATCTCGGCGACGCCAACCGCGCGCTCTTGCGCAGCGGTCACCTGACCGCGGTACTGCATCATGACCTGCGGGCCGACATGCGGGCGGTCGCGCAGACGGTGATGGGATTTCACGGTGCCTTGCCGGGAGATCACCGGCCCCGCGCGTCCGGCATCCAGATCATCACGCCACACAATGTGCCCGAAGACTGAAACCGGTCATCCCGGCTGTGCGATGCGCGACGCCGCGGGGCCGGGAAGGATTAATCTCATTCAAGATTCAGGCGTCCAGGTGCCTGTCCCGACACGAGGGAGTCGAGATTGAGTACTGCATCGGGTGACCCGAATGTGGCGAAGCAACCCGCCGGGCTTGAGCCCAGCAGTACCAAAGCGTTGCATCCCGGTGCGAAGGAAGGGCAGCGCATCCTCGGACTGGTGCTGATCGGTGCGGCGATGGGTATACCGGCATCGGTCGCTGCCTGGGCTTTCCTCCAAATCGTGCACTGGCTCGAGAATCTCCTCTGGACCGACCTGCCCGACGCGCTCGGGCATAGCAGTCCGCCCTGGTATCTCATTCTCGGCCTGCCGATCTGCGGTGCCGCGGTGGTCGCCCTGGCGCGTGCGTTTCTTCCCGGCGACGGCGGACACAGTCCGCTGTTGGGTATCGGTGGACCCCCGACACCCTGGCAGTACGCGCCCAGTGTGCTGCTGGCCGCGGTCGGCACCCTCGCCTTCGGCATGGTGCTCGGTCCGGAGGGCCCGCTCATCGCGATCGGCTCGGCGGTCGGCATGATCGTCGTTTCCATGACCAAACTGCCCGGGCCGGCTGAAGGGGTGATGGCCAACGCCGGATCGTTCAGTGCCGTGTCGGCGCTGTTCGGTGGCCCGCTGGTCGCCGGTGTGTTGTTGTTGGAGAGTGGCCTTGCCGCCGGTGCCGCGCTGCTCCCGGCACTCCTGCCGGGGCTGACCGCGGCCGCCGTGGGCTACGTCATCTTCATCGGTCTGGGCAATTGGAGCGGCCTCGGTTCGGCCGGTTTGTCCGTCCCCGAGCTACCGCACTACGAACACACCCGCATCCTCGATCTGGTGCTGGCCATCGTCGTCGGCATCGTGGCCGCCATCGTCATGCGGGTCATCAAGAGCATCGCGAACCGTATCGACGACAAAGCCGAGACCCCGAACAGCAAGCAGAAGTACGGAGTCCTTTTCCTCGGCGCCATCGCGGTCGGGGTCATCACGCTGATCGCCCAGGCGCTCGGCGCTACCCACGATGAAATCCTGTTCTCCGGACAAAGCGCGGTTCCCGACGTCCTCGCCGAGACCAGCATCGGGATCCTGCTGCTGATCATCGTCGCCAAGGGGTTGGCGTATGCGATCTGCATGGGCGCCGGATTTCGTGGTGGCCCCGTTTTTCCGGCGATCCTGATCGGTGTCACTCTTGCGACCATCGGGTGCGTGATGTTCGGTTCCTCGATCACGTGGGCGGTCGCCGTCGGTGCCGCGGCGGGAATGACCGCCGGCACCGGTCTGGTGTTCAGCTCGCTCACCTTGGCTTTGCTGCTCACCGGCTCGCCCGGCATCGATGCCCTGCCTGCGGCGGTGCTCGCGGTGGTAGCCGCCTGGCTGACGAAAGCGATTCTGTCCGAGCGACAGAATTGAGCGTGGTGGTATTCGTGTTTGTTATGACATACTGACACGATGGCGGCACAGATCACACAGATCCCGGTGGAACTCGACCGGTCGACACCGGTGCCGCTGTACCACCAGCTCGCACAGGCCATGGAGGCGGCGATCCTCCGCGGCGACCTCGAACCCGGCGACCGGCTCGAGAACGAACTCGACATGGCCAGCCGACTGAAGCTGTCGCGGCCGACCATCCGGCAGGCCATCCAGGAACTCGTCGACAAAGGTGTCGTCGTCCGCAAACGCGGCGTCGGTACCCAGGTCGTCCAGTCGCCCGTGCATCGGTCGGTCGAACTGACCAGCCTCTACGACGACTTGTCCTCGGCCGGTATGCATCCCAGCACCCAGCTGCTCGAATACCGCATCGGCGTGCCCGACGAGGAAGTCCGGACCGAGCTCGCGCTGGCCGTCGGTGCCGAGGTGGTCATGGTCAAGCGCCTGCGCAGCGCGGGTGGAGAACCGTTGGCGCTCATGATCAATCATCTGCCCGCCGACATCTGCCCGCCGGCAGGCGAACTCGAGAACGGCGGCCTGTACAAAGGCCTGCGAGGACGCGGAGTGCACATCCGGCTCGCGCGTCAGCGGATCGGCGCGAAGGCGGCCGACGCCGACGAGGCATCGCTGCTCGACGACGAGGTCGGTGCACCGCTGCTCACCATGCAGCGCACCGCCTTCGACGACGCGGGTCGAGTGGTGGAGTTCGGTACCCACGCCTATCGCGCCGACCGCTACTTCTTCGAGACGACGGTGGTTGATCGCTGAGCGATCAGGGGGTGACCGGCTCGTCGGTGGAGGCTTCGTCGTCGCCACCGTGCCCTGACACCGCAGCCAGCAGGCCTCGCACCGCCATCGCCCGCCGATAGGAGTGCCCGGTCAATTCATCGAGCGCGCATTCGGGATCGGCAGGCGGACCCAGATGGGTGCAACCGCGGGGACAGTCCTCGATCGCATCGCGCAGGTCGCCGAAGGCGTCGATGATGTCGTCGGGCACCATGTGCGCCAACCCGAACGATCGGATGCCGGGTGTGTCGACGACCCAGCCAAGCCGCGTCGACTCGCCGGGCAGTGGTAACGCCACCGACTGCGTCGAGGTGTGCCGACCCTTGCCTACACCGGACACCACGCCTATCGCCCGTTCCGCATCGGGCACAAGCCGATTCACCAACGTGGACTTACCCACCCCGGAGTGTCCGATGAGGGCGGTGAGGTGCCCGGCGAGCATCGCCGCCACCTCGTCGACCGCTTCGGTACGTCCGGCGAGCACCACCGGCAGATCGAGGTCGGCGAACGCGCGGGTGAACTCGGCCGGATCGGCCAGATCCGATTTCGTCAGGCACAGAATGGGTTTCAACCCACCGAGATAGGCGGCGGCCAGCGCGCGTTCGACGAATCCGGTGCGCGGCGGCGGATCCGCGAGCGCGGTGACGATCAGTAGCTGGTCGGCGTTGGCGACGACGATCCGCTCGAACGGATCGGTGTCGTCGGCGGTGCGTCGGAGCACGGTGGTCCGGTCGGCGACTTTCACGATGCGGGCCAACGTATCCGGCTTGCCGGACAGGTCGCCGACCACCGACACCTGATCGCCGACGACGACCGGCGTCCGCCCGAGTTCCCGGGCCCGCATCGCGACCACCCGCTGATCCGGGTCGCCGTCGATCACGCATCCCCACCGGCCGCGGTCCACCGACACGACCATCGCCTCGCGGGCGTCGTCGTGGGCCGGACGGGTCTTGGTGCGGGGCCGACTGCCCTTGCCAGGACGTATCCGAACATCGGATTCGTCGTAGCTCGAGGCGCGGCGACTCACGTCAGAGATGCCCGATCATCTTCTGCCACATGCCCGGAAAGTCCGGCAGGGTTTTCGATGTGGTCTCGATGTCGTCGACGGTGACACCCTGCACGACGAGGCCGATGATCGCTCCCGCCGTCGCCATCCGGTGGTCGGCGTAGGACTCCCACACCCCGCCGTGCAGTGGCACGGGGGAGATGCGCAGGCCGTCGGCAGTCTCCTCGCATTCCCCGCCGAGACGGTTGATCTCGGTGGTCAGCGCCGCTAGTCGGTCGGTCTCGTGTCCGCGCAGGTGCGCGATCCCCGACAACACCGATTCGCCGTCGGCGAGTGCCGCCAGTGCGGCGACGGTCGGGGTGAGTTCGCCGATGTCACGCAGGTCGATGGTGATCCCGGTCAGTTTCTCCGGACCACGCACGGTCAGGTCGCAAGAGGCTGCGGTGACATTGGATCGTTCGATGGCACAACCCATTTCGTCGAGGATGTCGACGATCTGCGCACCCGGCTGGGTGGTCACCAGCGGCCAGCGGGGCACGGTGATCGCGCCGTTGGTGACCGCGGCCGCCGCGAGGAACGCCGCCGCATTCGACAGATCGGGTTCGATCTCCCAATCGACGGCCCGGATCGGCCCCGGCGCGACCCGCCACGTCTCGGGCGCCGGTCGATCGACGGAAACGCCTGCCGCGGTGAGCATGTCGAGGGTCATGTCGATATGCGGGGTGGACGGCACCGGCGGGCCGACGTGCCGCACGGTCACGCCGTCGTCAAAACGGGCCGCCGACAACAACAATCCCGACACGAACTGCGACGATGCGGAGGCGTCGATGGTGACCTCGCCGCCGCGCGCCGAACCGTGTCCGGTCACGGTGAACGGCAGTCGGTCACCGTCGATCTCGACGCCGAGGTCGCGCAATGCGTCGAGGATGGTGGCCAGTGGCCGGGTCCGGGCCTGTTCGTCGCCGTCGAAGGCGACCGGGCCGTCGGCGAACGCGGCGACCGGCGGCAGGAACCGCATCACCGTGCCGGCCAGGCCGCAGTAGACGTCGCCGCCGCGCATGATGCGTGGCTCGACCGCGACCGTCGTCTCGTCGGCGTCGTCGAAGCTCACGCCGACGCCGAGGGCGGACAGGCCGCTGAGCATCAGATTGGAGTCGCGGCTGCGTAGGGCGCCACGCACCGTCGACGGTCCGTCGGCCAGGGCGGCCAGGATGAACGCACGGTTGGTGATCGACTTCGACCCGGGCAGCTCGACCGTGGCCACCACCGGGTCGCCGACGGTCGGGGCGCTCCAGATGCTCATGCGGTCCAGTCTGTCATGGGGCAACTCAGCGGTTGTCGCGGCGCAGTGGATGGTCGGCGGGTATCTCGACGACGATGAGCAGCCGTCCGTCGGGATCGGTCACGTGCATCTCGATCAGACCCCACGGTTCGGTGCGGGGGTCGCGGGTGATCGGTACGCCGGCCTCGCGCAGCTCCTTCTCGGCGGCAGTGATGTCGCGGACCTGCAGCCAGAGCGCGGCGTCGGCGCCACCGTCGGCGTCCAGATCATCGCTCATGTGTCCGGGGATCTCGACGAGTCCGTTGCCGGCGTGGAACACCATGCCGCCGGGGTAGTCGCGGGCGACGGCCAGTCCCAGTCGGTCCCGGTAGAACCGTTGCAGACGTTCTGGGTCGGGCGAGCGCAGCAGGGTGCGACTGCTCAGGACCTCCATCTATTGGCCCTCGGTGGTCCCGTCGCTGCCGCCGAGGGCATGCCCGCGGTTCAGGTCGTTGCCGTGGCGGGCCGCCTCGTAGATCGCCTTCTCCCGCGCGATGCGGTCGGTTTCGCCGATCGGCTTGGCATCGCCGAACGCAAACGCCGACTCGTGTTCGTACTCGTGTGGCATGTCGGGGTCGTCGTCGGTGAGGGCGTCGGCGGGTTCGGGGTGAGGGCGCTCGGACATGGTTCCAAGATAGGCGCAGAACGGCCGGTTCACGTCACGAACCGCGGGTCGAGAACTTGCCCTCGGTGTAGCCGTCCCAGGTTTCGAAGAGCCGCAATACCTTCGGGTCGCCCTGAGCTTTGATCTGTTCGCACAGGTCTGTCGGCGCCGACGGATTGGTCACGATGAACGGGTGCAGATCGGGGTCGTGGTCGGCCAGATAGCGCAGCGTGTCCGGCGGGGTGTCGGGGTCGGCGGCGGCCAGCGCGTCGCGCGGATCGAAGGCGGCCGAGCGCATGGCGTCGGCAGCCGACAGACCCAGCCCGTCCTTGGTGACGACCTCGATCTCGCCAGTGTTGTGGTAATCGACCGGATCGGGGGAGGTGCTCTTGGTGTTGAGCAGCAGGTTCAGCACGATCGCGGTGAGCGCGCCGGCGGAGATCCCCGAGTGGAAGATGGTCTGGAACCAGTCGGGGAACTGGTGATAGAGGTCGAGCGAGACGTTCACCGGTGAGTCGCCGCTGCGGTCGGTGAAGTAGAGCTTGGATTCGGTCAGCATCGCCACGCCCACGGAGATCGCCACGACGAGGACGTTGGTGTTGTTGAACTTCACCTTGCTCAGTGTCCGCACGCCACTCGCGGCGACCATGCCGAACAATGCGACTCCGGCCCCGCCGAGCACCGGCTGCGGGATGCCCTCGATGATCGCGGCCATCTTCGGTAGCAGTCCCAGCAGCACGAGGATGCCGCCGGCGCAGGTCGCCACGTGCCGGGTCTTGACGCCGGTGATCGCCACCAGGCCGACGTTCTGCGCGAACGCGGTGTACGGGAAGGTGTTGAACACGCCGCCGAGCACGGTGCCGAGGCCGTCGGCGCGCATGCCGTCGGCCAGTTTCTGCGGGGTGATCTTCTTGTCGACGATCTCGCCGACCGCCACGATGTCGCCGGTGGTCTCGGTCATGATGACCAGCGCGACGATGATCATCGAGATTATCGCGCTGAGTTCGAAGGTCGGCATGCCGAACTGGAACGGCTGCGGGATGCCCAGCCACGGGTTCTCGCCGACCGCATCCCAGTTGGTCATGCCGAACGGGATTGAGATCAGTGTGCCGAGAATCAGACCGATCAGAACCGAGACCCGTTTGATGGCTTCGGGGGCGAAGCGTTCGAGGGCGATGATGATGGCGAGCGTCAGGAAGCCGAAGGCGATGGCCTTGGGCGCGCCGAAGTCTTCGCCTGTGGCGGTGCCGCCGCCGAACCATCCGGCCGCGACCCGCATCAGCGAGACACCGATGATCAGGATGATCGTGCCGGTGACCAGCGGTGGGAAGAACCGGATCAGTTTCCCGACGATGGGTGCGGCCAGGATCATGAACAGGCCGCAGGCGATCACCGAACCGTAGATCGCGGTGATGCCGTGAGCGGTGCCGATGGTGATCATCGGGCCGACGGCGGCGAAGGTGACGCCTTGCATCAGCGGCAGCCGCACGCCGAAGCGCCAGAAGCCGACCGCCTGCAGGATCGTCGCGATGCCCGCGACGAACAGGTCGGCCATGATCAGGTGGACGATGTCGCCCTGCTGGAGTTGTCCGGCGCTGACCATCGCACCGCCGACGATCAGCGGCACTGCCACCGCGCCGGCGTACATGGCCAGCACGTGCTGGATGCCCAGCGGCAGGAGTTTGGTCAGCGGTGGGATCTCGTCCACCGGATGCGGAGTGGTCTTGCCGTGTTTGATCGTGTCGAGAACCGCCATGGATGACTGTTTACGAGGTGCAGGTTTCCGGGGTGGCGCGCGTGTGTGACGGGTGTGTTTCCATGTGGTCCATGGCTCCCACACCGAACCGCAGCGCAGGTCTCCTGCTCTTTCGACGACGCAACTCCGGGCTGGAGGTGCTCATCGCGCACCCTGGTGGACCGCTGTGGGCACGCAAGGACGACGGGGCGTGGTCGCTGCCGAAGGGCCTCGTCGAACCCGACGAGGATCTTCTCGCGGCAGCACGGCGTGAGTTCGCCGAGGAGATCGGTTCAGCCGTGCCGGACGGTCCGGTCCTCGAGTTGGGTGAGGTCACGCTCAAGAGCCGAAAGGTCGTGACCGCGTTTGCCGTCGAAGGCGATCTGGATACGACGACGGTCGCGAGCAACACCTTCGAGATGGTGTGGCCACCCAAATCGGGTCGGATGCAGACCTTCCCGGAGGTCGACCGGGCGGAGTGGTTTTCCGCCGCGATGGCGCGAGTGAAACTCAATGTGGCGCAGGCGGAGTTCATTGATCGTTTGGAAGAGCGACTCGGATGACGGTGGTCTCACACTGAGACGCCTGCCCGCCCCCAACCCGCCTACGTTCAGTAGTACCTGTGGGCGAAACGGAGGCAGCGAAATGAAGGCACTGGTGTATCACGGACCCGGCAACAAGAGCTGGGAGACGGTTCCGGACCCGACGATTCAGGACCCGACCGACGCGATCGTGAAGGTGGAGACCACCACCATCTGCGGCACCGACCTGCACATCCTCAAAGGGGACGTGCCCGCGGTGACCGACGGCCGCATCCTCGGTCACGAGGGGGTCGGGGTCGTGACCGAGGTGGGGCCCGAGTGCGCCAAGGTCAAGGTCGGTGATCGGGTGATCATCTCGTGCGTCACCAAATGCGGTACGTGCGAGTACTGCAAGGCGGGCATGACGTCGCACTGCCAGACCGTCGGCGGTATCGGCTGGATCTTCGGTCACCTGATCGACGGCACGCAAGCCGAGTTCGTGCGGGTTCCGTTCGCCGACAATGGACTCATTCCGCTGCCCGATGGTGTGAGCGCCGAGCAGGGCTGCATGCTCAGCGACATCCTGCCCACCGGCTTCGAGATCGGTGTGCAGTACGGCGCCGTCAAAGAAGGTGACGAGGTCGCCGTGGTCGGCGTGGGGCCGGTGGGTCTGGCTGCCGTGATGACCGCCGCTGCGGCGAAGGCGTCCAAGGTGATCGCGGTGGACGGCAACAAGTTCCGCCTCGAGCAGTCCCGGGATTTCGGGGCGACTGACACCATCGACGTCGGGGCGGGCGGCGACGTCGTCGAGGAACTGAAGAAGCTGAGTCGCGATGGGCTGGGCGTCGACGTGGCGATCGAGGCAGTGGGCCTGCCCGGTACCTTCCTGACCGCGCTCGGGTCGGTACGCCCGGGTGGACACGTGGCGAATGTCGGTGTGCACGGCGAGAGCGTGGAGTTCCCCATCGAGCGCGATTGGATCAACAACCTGACCATCACCACGGGATTGGTGAATGCGACCACCGCACCGGAACTGCTCGAACAGGCCAGTGCGGGCACCATCGCGCCGGAAAAGTTTGTGACGCATCGGTTCACGTTCGATCAGTTCGACCAAGCCTACGAGACGTTCGGCAACGCCGCCGACGAGCACGCGTTGAAGGTGATCATCAGCAACGTCTGAGGGTGGTCATACATCGAGGATGTGGGGCAGGCCGGCGCGGTAGCGTCGGCGGTCCTCCTCCTTGAACGGATCGAACAGTGGTAGCTCGGCAAGTGGGTACAGCACAGCAGGTTTCGCGGGACTGTCGGCGGCGGCGATGATCGCGTTGGTGACGCGGCGCCCGGATTCATTGGCGCCCTCCATCGTCGCGAGGTCGATGTTGCTGCGCACATGATCGCCGCCGATGAAGAAGTTCGGGATCGCAGTGTCCGCGGTGGGACGGTTCTTGTACGACCCAGCGGTGTTCACCATCAGCGGGGTGGCGTTGGCGATACGCGGCGACCAGGTGACGCCGGGATCGAGCGACCAGGTGACGATGTCCTCCTGCCGCAGCAGACGCCGCCCACCGGAGTTCATCGCCCGACTCATCTGCGCCCACACCTCCCGTACGATCTCCTGCTTGGTGCACTGCTTGGCGGTCTTGCCGTACAGGATTCCCGGTGTGTCCCAATCGGAGACGTCGATGGACAGGCAATCCTTGACGCGTCCGTCGCCGTAGGTGCGAGCGAAATCGACACCCCATGGACGAGCCTGGAACAGGCCGGTCAACGCCCACGGAGTGCCCAGTGCGGCAATGTGTCCGGGCGGCAGTTCCGAGCGCCGGGACAGGAAGTACTGGATCCCGACCATCCAATCGTCCTGCAGGCGACGCAGTCCGCGCAGCGACGGGTCGGCGGTCAGCAGCGCGGGAGTCAGGAGCGGTTTGAGCCGGTCCAGCGGGATGGCCGATACATACCAGTCCGCGGTCACCGTGGTGCCGGAGACCATGCGAGCGCCGGAGATCCGACCGCCCGATAGTGCGAAGTCGGCGACCCCGTCACCCTTGGCGAACTGCACCCCGCGCCCGCGCAGGTACGCCACCCACGGATCGATCCACGCATGATTGGTGGGCGCGTTGAGGATTCGGTCGACGCCGCCGGTGATCAGGGACGCGTCGTACTGTCCGAGCAGACCGGTGGCCGAGGTGGCCAACGCGAGCCCGATCTGTCCGATGGTGCGTGCCGATGCGGTGTGGGATTTGGCGGCGACCAGCGCGCGGGTCAGTGCACCCACCAGATAGCGTTGATAGGCAGCCGATTTGCCCTTGGCCTTGACGAACTGCATCCACGACTGGTTCTCCCATTGCCCGATGCGCCGCTCGGGGGAGCTGGTCGCGATGATCAACTCTCGGGTCACGAAGTAGGCCAGTTCGGCGGGTGGGACGTCGACGACGAACTTCAGACCTGTGGTCAGCGCGTTGCGGATGTTGTCCAATGTCGCGATGTCACCGGCATGAGTGATCATGCCCAGCGCGGATGCCGGTGCCGTGACCGGCGCGTAGCCGCGCTGGTCGAAGGCGATCGCCGCGGTCTCCACGTTGATCAGATGGCGGTCCTTGACGTTTCCGCCGCTGCGCAACGGGATTCGCGCCATCGTCTCGGGAACATGTTGATAGCAGCCGGGGAAGAAGCGGAAGCCGTGCTCACCGGGCAGCGGCAGTCGTCCGCCGGCCGCGGTACCCGGGACACCGAGGCTGCGTGCCTTGCCGCCGAGGTAGTCGGGTTCGTACACGGTGACCCGGAAGCCACGTTCGATGAGTTCGTGCGCAGCCGCCAGTCCGGCCATGCCACCACCGAAGACGGCCACTTGACGACCGCGGCTCGATGGTGGTCGCGGAACAGCTTGTGCTGACGGCACTTTGACTCCGGGTAGGGCAACCGCTGTGCCGGCCAGGACCGCGGCGGCGGCTGCGCCTCGCAGTGCGGATCGCCTCGAGAACTCGTTGTGCTGATCTTCCATGCCGATCGACCACCCTCCGACTGCGTCCGATACCGACGTATAAGGGTGTACCAGGACAAGTGACCCATTCGGGACGGTTTCGGAAAATCGTCTCAGGAATCTGGGTTCGTCTGCGTTCCCGGGTCGACGATGAACGGCTGTAGCAGCTCGGGGGAGACGGTGCGCATCACGCCCGTTCCGACGTCCGGTTCGAGGTCGACGGCGGCGTAGGCCTGTGCACCGGCGGCGGTCGCGAGCACCACGGTCTCCACCCCGCTGCGACGCTGGAACCAGGACGCCTGCGTCGCCCAGCCGATCACGCCGGCACGATCGACGACATACCGGTGCCGCGCGACCCGCGGCGGTGCGATCACCACCGAACTGGGACTGACCGTCCAACCGAGATTGCGGTACCGGACGACGCCGAGGGTGACCGACACGATCAGCGCGGCGCCGGCCAGCAGCACCCACGGCCAGGTCAGCGGACCGGCGATGCCGACCACGATCAACGCGGCCACCCCGAGTCCGACCCACGATCCGCGGGTGAGACGTCGGCGCAGCGCCGGCCGACCATGGGGCCGCAGCGGTGCGGTCAGTTCGTCGCCGTCGTGCGCGACGAGTTGACCGACGCGGATGGCCTCGTCGCGTGGGGCAGGCGGCAGCAGCAGGGGGTGCTTCGACGACCCGGTGGCGATCGCATGCAGTCGGGCACCGCCAACCGGGCGCATCAACACCGGTTCATGCATGTGGACGCCACGGATGCGGTGCTCGTCGAGGCTGGTGGCCTGGGTGGTCAACAGGCCGCGTTGCACGTGCAGGGTGTCGTCGTCGTGGTTGCGGGTGAGGGTGAAGTTCCAGAAGCCGAGTAGGTACGCGGCGACCGAGATCAGGCCACCCCCGACCACCACGATGGCGACCGCGACAAGCGTCACGAGGAGTATCGGTAGATCTCGGGCGCGTTCGGCGAGGTGTTCGGCGGCGGTCGCACCGCTCTCGAAAAGCCCGGCCTCGTTGGCGAACTGGAACAGCAGTCCGAATGCCGCTGCTGCGGTGGCGAGCCCGGTCAGGGAGAAC
Organism: Gordonia sp. CPCC 205515; assembly: GCF_048537925.1. Taxonomy (NCBI): domain Bacteria; kingdom Bacillati; phylum Actinomycetota; class Actinomycetes; order Mycobacteriales; family Gordoniaceae; genus Gordonia; species Gordonia sp. CPCC 205515. The sequence continues at coordinate 106,179 of NZ_JBCLVJ010000002.1, forward strand.
GGGGCGTAGCGCAGCCACGAGAGTTGTAGCCGGGACAGCACTTCCGGTGGCGTCGGCGGCGCGGTCACGGTATCCGCAGGCGGTGCGTCGGCCCGCGATGTGGCCATGAGGTAGCGGCGTAACGTCTCGGCGTCGGCCGCCGGGATCGCATTGAGTTCGACCTTGGCGGCGTCTTTGGCGCCGCCGGTGCCGATCTGCACCTTCTGCAGCCCGAGAACCCGGTGGGGCAGCGACGCGGTCAGGTCGACACTGCGAATGCGATCGCGGCGAGCGGTGGCGACCTTGCGGGTCACCAGGCCACTGCGGACACGCACATGATCGTCGGTCACCTGATAGCGGGTGACCAGCCACGGCACGATCGTCACCAGTGGGACCGCGACGAGGGCGATGATCACCGTCAGATCGGGCGCGCCGCGTCCCGCGAACAGGAGCGCCAGGATCAGCGGAATGAGCTGGGGTAGCTGCTGGATCGGATTGACCGCGATCATCCACGGGGACAGCCGATGCCACTCGTCGGGGGCGTCGACCCGCGGCGTGACCGAGAGATCAGGTGGCGTCATCGGTGGCCGCCTGGGTGCGGATGGTCAGGTCGGCCGCGACGCGGCGGGCGACCTCGGCGTCGAGGCCGACGATGTGGATCGTGCCGGCCGACGACGCGGTGGTGACTGTCAGGGTGGCGAGTTTCAGGAGTTGCTCGATCGGTCCGGCGGCGGTGTCGACGACCTGAATACGGGCGATCGGGATGATGACCCGGCTGCGGACAAACCAGCCGGCCTGGGTGTAGACCGCGTCGTCGCTGATCTCCCACCGGTGAAAGCGGAAGCGCCACAACGGTACGACGGTCACGAAGAACACCGTCGCCAGCAGCGTGAGGACCGCTGCGGCAACGGCGAGCCAGCGCACCTGCTCGACCAGCACCGCGACGACGACGCACGCCACGAACAGCGGTATGCCGAGCGTCAGTGGCGCCACCCGCCACAACGTGATCGCCCGGCGATCCACCTGATAGGCGGGTTCGCGCAGCGCAGGGGAACTCATCGCACCACCTCCCGATGTCCGGCGTCGAGTCGTCGTGTCCAGCCGCGGTCGTCGAGGTGCTCGAGCAGCGGGATGACCACCCGGCGGGTGGTGCCCAACGCTTGCCGCGCGGCGCTCGTGGTGAAGGGTTGCTCGAGCGTGGCCAGGGTGCGCATCGCGAGTGCCGGAGCGGTCGGCAGCAGGACGATGCCGTCGTGCAGTCGCAGCAGTCGTCGTTGCCGCTCGGCCGCCGCCAGCTCCTTGGTGCCGAGCCCCAGCGCTCCGAGGTCGTCGGATTCCGGTGCCCGAAAAGGATGGTCGGTGAGTTGCCGCTCCAGTGCGGCCACCGCGTCCTCCGCGCTGCCCAGCCCGGCGCGGTGTCCGGGCAGGGTCAGATAGCCGTCCGCCGCAGTGACATCGGTCGCGGCGACGATTGTCGGCACCAACGCGGGATCGGGGAGTGCGAGAAGGTCGGCGACCGCCGCCACCGACAGTCCTGCGGATAGTGGATCGCGCGCATGCGCTGCCGCCACCGCGTCCCGAAGCTGTTTTGCCCATGCGGTGCAGGCAGTTTCGTCGATCCACCAATCGCCCGTCACGACGACGCCGGGCGGCGTGGCAGAGGCACCGTCGATGAGTCCGAGCCGACGCAGGTGAGCGACGGTCGTCGCGCCCCGACGAGCGACCTCGGCGGCGACGTCGCCGTCTTCGCGAGCATCGAGTAGTGCCGATCGGCGTGCCGCATCCCCGCGGCGCCGCAGTGCCGGCGGCTCGGGATCGACGATTTGTCCGCCACCGAGAATGCGTCGGCCCGGATCCCGTAGTACCACACGGTCATCGAGGCTCAGTGGTAACTTCCGGTCGAGAGTGAGGCGCGCATGATCGGGGCCCAGTGGCCGGAGCCGTGCCGGGACTGCGGCGGTACCCACATGCGCGGTGAGGTGTTCGGGCACTTCGTCGAAGCTGATGCCGCTGACCCGGCGGATGTCGATCACCGACGACGTGTGCCACGCGTCCGGCGTCACCAGGGCATCGCCGCGGGCGATGTCGTCGGTCGACACGCCGCGCGTATTCACCGCGACGCGGCTCACCGGTCCCACGGTCGGGTATGTGACGTTCTCGCTCTGCACGCCGCGAACGGTGATGGTGCGTGCTCGGTGGTCGCCGACCAGTTCGAGGGTGTCGCCGGCGGAAATGGTTCCTGCGCTGAGGGTTCCGGTGACAACCGTGCCTGCGCCGGTGATGCTGAAGGCCCGGTCCAGCCAGAGGCGCACTCGTCCGGTGGTGACGGGCTCTGGTGTCGTTGCAAGGACCTCGTCCAGGGTGGTGCGTAGCTCGTCGATGCCCTGGCCGGTCACCGCCGACGTCACGACCGTTGGTGCCCCGGCCAGTCCGGTGTCGGCGAGTTCGGTGCGGACGGTTGCGATCACCTCGTCGACGCGTGCGGTGCTCGCCCGGTCGGCGCGACTGATCACCACGATCCCACGGTCGATACCCAACGCGGCCAGCGCATCCCGGTGATCGGCGGATTGTGCCCGCCACCCCTCGTCGGCGGCGATGACGAACAGCACGATCGGCGCCGGCCCGAGACCAGCAAGCATGTTGGCGATGAACCGCTCGTGCCCGGGGACGTCGACGAACGCGACATCGGCGCCGGACGACAGTGTCGTCCAGGCGAATCCGAGATCGATGGTCAGGCCACGACGACGTTCCTCGGCCCAGCGGTCGGGTTCGATCCCGGTCAGGGCTTTCACGAGTGTGCTCTTGCCGTGATCGACGTGACCTGCGGTGGCGACGACGTATCTCACGGCAACCCGTTGTTGGCGGCGAGTGCTTGCCGCACGGCGTCGATGACCCGCTCGTCGTCCGACGGTGGGACACAACGCAGGTCGAGTAGGCACGCGCCGTCGTGTACGCGGGTGAGGATCGGGGGATCACCCAGCCGCAGTGGTCGTGCCAGTGCTTCGGGCAGTCGAACGGCCCAGCCGTGCAGCGGAACTCCGGGTGCGCCACCGCCGCCGACCCGGCCGTCGTGCTCGACGATCGGATAATCCAGTGCGGTACCGATGGTTTCGGCACGCATACGCAGGACGACGGGATCAGCGTGCAGGTACTCCTGCACCGGTGGTGGCGGGCCGTTGAGGGTGGCCTCCATCGCCGCCAGAGCGAGCTTGTCGGCGCGGACAGCTCGTGCCAGTGGATGTTTCGCGATCCGGCCGACCAGCGTGGCGTCCCCGAGGAGCAGGCCGGCCTGCGGTCCTCCGAGGAGTTTGTCGCCACTGGCGACCACGAGGTCGGCGCCTGCGGCCAGGGTGGTTGTCGCGTCGGGTTCGTCGGGCAGCAGCGAATCCGGTTGCAGCAGACCGCTGCCGATGTCGGCGACGACCGGCACGCCATGTGCCCGGCCGAGTTTGGCGAGTTCGGGTAAGTCCACCGCACTGGTGAATCCCTCGACTCGGTAGTTGCTCGGATGCACCTTGAGGATCGCGCCCACGTCGTCGGCCTCGAGCGCGTCGGCGTAGTCGCGGAGATGGGTGCGGTTGGTGGTCCCGACCTCGTGGAGTCGGGCGCCGGTGGAGGCGATCAGGTCGGTGAGCCGAAAACCCGCACCGATCTCGATCATCTCGCCGCGACTGATCACCACGGCGCGTCCGGCCGCGAGCGCGGTGGTGATCAGCACCAGTGCGGCAGCACCGTTGTTGACCATCAACGCATCGCCGGCGGCGGGACAAGTCCGCACCAGTGCGGCACGGGTGGCGGCACCGCGGCGGGATCGGGTGCCGGTGTCGAGGTCGAGTTCGACGTCCACGTAGGAACTCGCAGCCACCACCGCGTCGACCGCCGTCGGGGAGAGCGATGCGCGTCCGAGGTTGGTGTGGACGACGACGCCGGTCGCGTTCAGCACAGGACGGGCGGTGAAACTGCGGTGCGCGGCCAGCGCGTCGATGACTGACTGCTCGACGTGTTCGGGGGACAGTTCGCTGCGTCGGGCGGCGTCCTGCGCCGTGGTGATGGCGTCTCGAACAATGATGTCGCCCAGTCGGGCTCGCGCATCGGCGATCTCGGGAACGACCAAGAGGGCATCGGTGCGCGGAATCCGGCGTCGCGGATCGGCTCGGGTCACCACACCTCCTGACTGTCGGTCGTACCGGCGCAGGCGGCGCGGCGGAAGCGGACGGGAATCGAACCCGCCAGGCCGAGATACTCGACCTCCTCGGTTTTGAAGACCGGGGAGCCCACCAGGACTCAGACGCCTCCCTGCACCGCGGTGCACCTGCGCCTCCCAACCTATCGAATTAGATCGGTTCCCGGACCCGAGGTGTCGCCGAGCGCGACCAGTCTGCCGGTCAGCAGCAGCATGAGCGAGAGTCCCGGGCCGCGCACCTCCGGGCCGTCGCCGTGCTGCCAGTCGAGATCGGTGGCGACCCATCGCACGTCGGCGTCGACGGCGCGGAAGTGGCCGTGCGCCTTCGGACTGGTGAGGAAGTCCAGGACGATGCACTGCCGGCCGTCGGCGGGCCGATAGTCGATGGCCAGCGGACGACGGATGTCCTGGCCGTGCACGATGATGTCGGTCAGCGGTGTCGGCGCACCGAAACCGGGCGGGGTGAATTGGCGGGCGGCGCGTTCGGTGATCGTCTCGGGCAGTCGGTCGCCATAGGTGGAGACGACGTGGCTCGTCATGGCGAGATTGGCGCGGTCGAAGCTGCCGCGGGCCCGCAGCATCGCCAACCCGAACCGCCACTTCGGGACCACGAGCGGCAACGTCACGTGCGCGGCGACGTCGCGGACCGTCCAGCCCGCGCACAGCGACGGCGTCTGCCACTGCTCTGGGGTCAGGGTGGCGAGGGTCGCGGCCAGGGTGCGCCGTTCGTCGGCGATGGCGTCGAAGATCGCGTCGTCGGTTGTCACTCGATTCCTCCCACTCCCCGCTCGTTGAGGCTACTACGCTCGGCACCGTGACCACGACCAACGACAGTCCCGTCCGACTCACCGGTTACGCACACGGCGGAGGCTGTGCCTGCAAGATCCCACCCGGTGAGCTCGAGGCCGCCGTCGCCGGGCTGACCGGTCAAGCGAGCGACGACATCATCGTCGGACTCGACGACGGCGATGACGCGGCAGCCGTACGTATCCGGGACGACCTTGCCGTCCTGTCCACCGCCGACTTCTTCACGCCCGTCGTCGACGACGCCTACGATTGGGGCCGCATCGCCGCCGCGAACGCGCTCTCCGACATCTATGCGATGGGCGGGCGTCCGGTGGTCGCGATCAACCTCGTCGGCTGGCCGCGTGACCTACTGCCGATGGAACTGATGACCGAGGTGCTGCGCGGCGGACTCGCCGTCGGTGATGCGGCGGGATGTCCGGTGATCGGCGGACACAGCATCGACGACCCGGAACCCAAGTACGGCATGGCCGTGACCGGTGTGGCGGCGCCGGATCGACTCATCCGCAACGACGCCGCCGAACCCGGCCTGCCCATCACGCTGACGAAGCCGATCGGCGTTGGTCTGCTCAACAACCGCCACAAGCAGACCGGCGAGGTGTTCGACGAGGCGATCGCGTTGATGACCACCCTCAACCGGGACGCGTCGGTGGCCGCCGTCGACGCAGGCGTCCGCTCCGGCACCGACGTGACCGGCTTCGGGCTGCTCGGTCACCTGTTCAAGCTCTGTCGGGCCTCCCGTGTCGGCGCGGTGATCGACCGTGCCGCAGTTCCGGCGGTCGGCGGCTCGCTCGAGGCGCTGCGCGACGGCTACGTCTCCGGCGGCACCCGGCGCAATCTGGACTGGGTGCGGGACTCGCTGGAGGCGGGCGCGGGCGTCAGCGACGACGACCTGCTCTTCCTCGCCGACGCGCAGACCTCGGGTGGGCTGCTGCTCGTGGGGGAGGTGCCGGGGTATCCGGTGATTGGGGAGACGGTGGCCGGGGGTGGGATCAGGGTGCGATGAGCGGATTGACTATCCGCACCCCTCGTAACGTGGCTCCATCGGAGAGGTCCTCGGTCCAGAGCTCATCGCAGCCGGAGCGAGCAGCGGCCTCGAGGATCAGGGAGTCAAAGATGGACAGCTCGTGCGCGTCCGCGGTAGCCGCGGCTGCACGAACAAGGTCCGCGTCGGTGGGCACGACTTCGAGCCGCAGAGCGTTGAGCACACGAGCCGCGTCTGCGCGTGTACGTCCGAGTTTGCGCGTGAGCACCGAATGCAACTCGATGAGGACCTGCGTACTTATCAGGGCGTCGTCTGCGCAGTCGATGAACAATTCGCGGGCACGCGACTGCTTCGCCGGGAGACTGTCATCAAACTGGTAGGCAAGAAGATTCGTGTCCAAGAAGACCGTCATCGGTCGGCATTCTCCTCGGTATAGAGCTCATCACGTGTCCAGCCGTGTCCCTCACTCGATCCGCTGAGGTCGCGCGACAACGCAACGAAGTCGACGGCGGCACGACGGAGGCGTGAGTTCGCAGCGTCGGCGTCGGCGTATTCGCGAAGCTGCTGTGCAAGGTACTGATTGACCGACTCGCCACGTTCGATCGCGCGGATGCGAGCGCGCTTGAGCGTCGCGTCGTCGACGGTGATCGTCAGATTGGCCATATTTTTAGTGTAACCCTGATTCCGTGCTACACGGATCTAGAGAGTTCGCGTCTTTGCCGACGTCAACCACCCGTCGTGATCGAATCGTCGGTGATCCCCTTCGCCCGACGTTCGGCAAGCCGCCGCTTCTGCGGTTCGATGGTGTAGCGCGGGTCCTTGGCGGATTCGATGCCCGCCTCGAACACGCCGAATCGGGTGAATGCCGAGGCGGTGAGGAGAGCGAGTCCGGAGGCGACCGCGACCGGACGCGACCGGCCACCCAGCACCGCACCGAGGCCGCCGGCGACGGCGAGACGTTCGCTCCACCGCAACAGCTTTCCCGGACTGCCATGGTGGAGCGGTTCGGCCGCAACGGGATCCATGCGCGATTCCGTGTACTTCATCGCGGCGAGGTCGCCGACGACGCCGATCGTGGCGAGCGTGCGGGCCGGGCCGATCTCCGACGTTGGGGTGGTCACCATCGCCAGCCCGCTGGCGGCGAGGCTCGCCGAACTCACGAACACAAACGGCAGATCCCGATAGGCCGCATTCCACGTGGGGGTCGCGGTGTCGGACAACAGAACTGCGGTGTACACCGCCAGCGGCGGGCCGAGGAGGCCGGCACCCAAGCCGGCGGGACCCTCCACCGCGCTCAGTATCGGCCGCAGTGGTCCCAATGGCAGTCGACGCCCGGTCATGCGATCGACCTCACCGACCGTGGCCACGCCCAGCGCTCCGCTGAACGCGGAGAGAATCCAGGACCCGACACTCATCGGGGAGGTCACCTTGAAGGTGCGCAGCATGTTGTAGAAGCGATCTGGCCGGCCGAGGTCGGCGACCAGCGCGACCCCGCCCAGCGCGACAGCGGTGAGCCCGGACAGTCGAGCGTTGCGGCGCAATGTCGGTCGCCCCGTCAGCTGGGCGCCGGCGGCCAGCACACCCGAGCCGCCGGCGACGCCGCCGAGGAACAGATACGCCGCCACCTCATGCCCCCACGGCGCGGGCTTGACGACGGGATGTCCGTAGTACGAGGTGAACTCGGGTTCGGGCACCATCATCATCTCGCGGGTACCGTCACCCTGACCGAAGCCGTTGCGGCGCTTCGGTTTGGATCCGCGGCGCCGCTTGCGGGGCGGCTCCGGCGGCCGGAACGAGTCGAACTCCGACGATGTCATCGGCCACCCCGCAGGAACGAGACGGCAGCTGCGGCAAGCATTCCCGCGGCCGCGATGCCGGCGCGCTTGTACATCGTCATCAAGTCGGCGGTGCACACTCGCGGGTCGGGCGGCAGTCCGTACACCTCGGGTTCGTCGAGGAGCAGGAACACCGAACCGGTGCCGCCGACACCGTCATTCTCGTTGGCGCCATACAGTCTCGCCTCGGTCATGCCCTGCGCGTGCAGCTGCGCGACGCGTTCGCGGGCGTCGGCGACGAGGTCGTCGTGGTCGCCGAACTTGATCGACGTGGTGGGGCAGGTCTTGGCGCAGGCGGGTGTCTCGTCGTCGACCAGTCGGTCGTAGCAGAGGGTGCACTTCTGGGCGACACCACGTTTGGGCACCGGTGGTTGTTCACCCTTGCGCTGTCCCTCGCGGGTGGTGGGGGCGGCGGTCCCGTCGGCGCGGCGCTCGACGACGCCGAACGGACAACCGGCGACACAGGTTCCACAGCCGTTGCACACGTCGTCCTGCACGACCACGGTGCCGAACTCGGTGCGGAACAGCGCCCCGGTCGGGCAGACGTCGAGGCAACCGGCGTGGGTGCAGTGTTTGCAGACGTCGGAGGCCATGAGCCAACGGAATTCGGGGGTGTCGGGGGGCGTCGCGTCCGGCTGTGGGGGCACTGTCGGCATACCCAGCATCGTCAGGGCCCGCCCTGATTCCCGTGCTGCGGCAATACGTTCGGCGTCCTGTTCGATGAACGCCACGTGCCGCCAGGTACTGGCGCCGAGGGAGACGGTGTTGTCGTAGGACATGCCGGTCAGTTCGAGGTCACCGTCGCGCGGGTTGCGGTTCCACTCCTTGCACGCCACCTCGCAGGCCTTGCAGCCGATACAGATCGACGTGTCGGTGAAGAACCCCTTGCGGTGCTCGTGGATCTGCCAGTGCGCGTCGGCGCTCGGGTCGGTCGGTCCGGAGAGTTGTCCCATCAGTCCTGCCCCTCTCGCTTCGGATCGGTGACCCGGACATTGTCGGTTTCCACCGTGACCCCGGCACGCTCCTGATAGGACCGCACCAACTCCAGCAATGCAGCACCCTGTGGTCGGCGGCCGGGAATGACATCGCAGGAACCGACCTTCGACTCCTGGATCTGCACATTCGGGTCCAGGGTGACGCCGATGAGATCGTTGGCGGCATCACCGCTGACCACCGCATGACTGCCCACACCCCAATGGTAGGGAAGGCCCACCTGCTCGACGGTTCGCCCGTTGATGGTCAACGATTTCACGCGGTCGGTGACCAGCACGCGCGCCTCGATCGCCGCGCGCGGCGAGATGATCGTCGCCCAGCCCTCGTTGGTCAGGCCGCGTCGGGCCGCCAATTCTGGTGACACCTCACAGAACATCTCCGGCTGTAGTTCGGCCAGATAGGGCGACCAGCGACTCATGCCGCCCGCGGTGTGGTGTTCGGTGAGTCGGTAGGTGGTGAACACGAACGGATACACGTCCGAGCCGGGCGCGTCGCCGCTGGGCGCGTCGAGGTTGTCCGGCCGCGCGAAGATCACCCGCGCCGGCGCCTGCTGCTGGGGATACAGCGCATTGGTCACCGGCGACTCCTGCGGCTCGTAGTGCGCCGGGAGCGGGCCGTCGACGAGCCCCTTCGGAGCGAACAGCCAGCCCTTGCCGTCGGCCTGCATGATGAACGGGTCGTCACCGCAGAGTGCTTCGGCGCCACCGAGTTCCGGGTCGGGTCGGGCGCCGGGGGCGCGGTCGATGGGGAAGTCCGGTACGTCGGGTCCGGTCCACCGGCCGGCGTCGGCGTCCCACCACATGTACCGTTTGCGGTCGCTCCAGGGTTTGCCGTCCGGGTCGGCGGAGGCGCGGTTGTAGAGGATGCGTCGATCGGCCGGCCACACCCATCCCCACTCGGACTGGGTGAGTCCGGTGCCGCCGTGCGGAACACGTCGTGCCGCTTGGTTTTTCGCGTCCGCGTAGATGCCGGTGTAGATCCAGCAGCCGCCGGCGGTCGATCCGTCGGCCCGCATCTGCCCGTAGCTCGACAGCGCCTTCCCCGCATCAGGCCCGGACACGTGGTAGCCGTTGATCTCACGCAACACCGCCTCGGGATCGGGGTTGCCGTGTGCGTCGGGCGGGTATTCCCAGGTCAGGTCGAGCAGGGGACGGTCACGTTCGTCGTCGGAATCGGCCAGTCGCGCCCGAATACGTTGGCCGAGTTCGTAGAAGAAGTCGAGCTCACTCTGCGCCTGGCCCGGCGGCTGCACCGCCTGATGCCGCCACTGAACCATGCGCTGGGTCTGGGTGAACGAGCCGGCCTTCTCCACATGCGTGGCCGCGGGCAGGAAGAACACCTCGGTGGCGATGTCCTCGGTGCGCAGTTCGCCCGACTCGATCTCGGGTCCTTCCTTCCACCACGTCGCCGACTCGATCATGTTGAGATCCCGGACGACGAGCCATTTCAGGTGACTCATCGCCAACCGCTGCTGGCGCCCGTTGGCCGATCCGACGGCCGGATTCTGGCCCAGGATGAAGTAGCCGTCGACCTTGTCGTCGAGCATGTTGACCACGGTCTGATAGGTACCCGCAGGACCATCGAGCTTGGGTAACCGGTCGAAGCACCAGTCGTTCTCAGCGGTGGCGGCGTCACCGAACCACGCCTTGAGCAGGCTCACCACATAGGTGTCGGCATACGCCCAATAGCCTTTCTGCTGCTTGGAGGCGATCGACGCGACGTAGTCGGCGAAGCTGTCGTGCCGACCCACCGACGGCATCGGCAGGTAACCGGGTAGCAGGTTGAACAGCGTGGGGATGTCGGTCGAGCCCTGGATGCTGGCGTGTCCACGCAGCGCCATGATCCCGCTGCCGGGACGACCGACGTTGCCCAGCAACAACTGCAGGATCGCCGCAGTCCGAATGAACTGCGCACCAAGCGTGTGCTGCGTCCAGCCGGTGGCGTAACCGAAGCAGGTGGTGCGTTCGCGTCCCGAGTTGTCGGTGATCGACCCTGCGAGGTAGTCGAATTCGTCAACCGAGATGCCGCACATGTCGCGCACCATCTCCGGGGTGTACCGGGCGAAATGCCGTTTGAGGATCTGGAACACAGTCCGCGGATGTTCGAGGGTCTCGTCGCGCTGCACCCGAGGGTGCTCGAGCGGGGGGCCGCCGGAACCATGTTCATCACCGGCCGCACGCGCCGACGCACTCGCGCCGTGTTCGTCGTCACCGGGCGAGCCGATGCCGCCGTTGCCCTCGTCGTAGGCCCAACTCGACAGGTCGTATTTGCCGGTCTCCGGATCGAATCCGGAAAACAGCCCGCCGAGATCCTCGGTGTCCCGATAGTCCTCGGTGATCAGCGTGGCGGCGTTGGTGTAGGCGACGACATACTCCCGGAAGTACTTCTCGTTGCAGATCGCGTAATTGATCAACGCGCCGAGCAGCACCACGTCGGATCCGGCGCGGATGGCGATGTGCCGATCGGCGACCGCCGAGGTCCGCGTGAAACGGGGATCGACGTGGATGACCCGCGCGCCGCGTGCCTTGGCCTCGGACACCCATTGGAAACCCACCGGGTGTGCCTCGGCCATGTTGCCGCCCATGAGCACGATGCAATCAGCTTCTGCCATGTCCTGGAGAGATTGTGTGGCGCCGCCGCGTCCAAAGGAAGCTCCCAAACTGGGAACGGTGGCGGAGTGTCATATGCGGGCCTGGTTCTCGATCTGGATGGCGCCGGCCGCGGTGAAGAGCTTCTTGATCAGATAGTTCTCTTCGTTGTCCAGGGTGGCGCCGCCCAGCGAGGCGATCCCCATGGTGCGCCGCAGGATTCGACCCTGCTCGTCGTGGTCTTGCCAGCCGTTGCGGCGGGCCTCGACGAACCGGTCGGCGATCATGTCGATCGCGGTGTGCAGATCGAGATCCTGCCACTCGGTGGCGTACGGTGCGCGATAGCGAATCGTGGTCTGCCGCATCGGGTTGTTGACCAGCTGCTCGCTCGACGCGCCCTTCGGGCAGAGACGGCCACGGGAGATCGGCGAATCGGGATCGCCCTCGATCTGCACGACCTTCTCGTCCTTGACGTATACCTTCTGCCCGCAGCCCACGGCGCAGAACGGACACACACTCTGTACGACCCGGTCAGCGGTTGTCGTGCGCGGCGCCACCGAACGGGTCTTGGCCGACGTCACCGCCGGACCACGCCCGAAGACATCGCCGGACCGCAATTGACGGAACACCGGCCATTCGAGGGGGCTGAAGGGCACGGTGTGAGTCTACTCAGAGGCCGAGCGCACCGTGCGCGACCGCAGAAGATCCCGTCGGGCCGGACTCGCCGATCTTATGTGCCAGCGCCAGGAACAGTGTCGCGGTGGTCATCGCATCGCCGAGTGCATGGTGCGGCGTGAACACCGGAAGCCCCAACGCGGTCGCCGCGTACTCCAAGGAGACCACTGTGCCGCTGTCGTCGATCCCGAGCGCATGCCGCGCCAGGACCTCGGTGTCGATGACCGGCGAGTCGAAAACGAGGTAGGCGTCGCGAAACGCCGTGGTGAGGAAGCGACGTTCGATCGACGCGCAATGCGCCACCAGCACATTGCCCCGTAGCAACGCGTCCAACGTGGTCAGGCACTCGTCGAGGGGCGGGGCCTCGGCCAGATCCTGAGCCCGCAGCCCATGCACCCGTACCGCGGCATCGGAGACGGGGCAGGAGGGATGTACCAGTCCGTAGCGCGATTCGGCGTTGTGGATGACGCCGTCCCGGATCACCACCGCACCGAACGCGACGATCTGATCGCGCCGCCAATCCAATCCGGTGGTCTCGAGATCGACGACGACATACGTCCGGCTCTGCCAGTCCGGTCCGAGCGGTGTCGGCGAGGCAGCAACGGCAGATTTCCGTCGGAAACGTCGGATCATGTCAACTGCCTCCGGTGACGTAACGATTGGCCGCGAGTCGATCCTGGATCTGGTTGACAGATCGGAACGCCGCGCGCAGATTTCGTCGTTCGAGGGTGTCGAGAGTACTCGGTTCGATTGCCGATTTCATCGGCTCGGCGTTCTCGACGGCATGCACCTGACTCTCCAGCACCAGTTGGTAGAACAGGGTGAATGCGCCGGTGAGGGTGTCGGCCTCGTCAGTGGTGAGCAGGCCGCTCGCGTGTGCCCGGTCGAGTCGGGTCGTCGTCGATCCGGTGGCGTCCCCGGCCCGCAATGCCAGGGTTCGGGCAAGCGCGGCAATGGGTCGCAGTCCGGACTTCTTGATGTTGAGGTGTCGCTTGCGATCTCCGATGTGTCCGACGACGAACTCGCGGACGAATCCGGACGGTGGGCGTTCGGCGCCGGCGAACCCGATCATGGCGCGGACGTAGGTGTCGCGGCCGATACCTGTCGTCAGTGCGTTCCGCAGCGTGATCTCGAGTCCGCGATGGCCACCGATCGGGCGCGCGTCGAGCATCGTCGACGCCAACAGAAGATTGTCGGTGGAACCCGGATCCCGGCGCCAGCTGTCGGCGGCTGAATGCCAGTCGCCGACAGACCGATTGAACAGCCGGTTCGACGCGTTGAGGCCCTGCGGGCAGGCCGACAGACCGTAGGAGGGGAGGGCATCGATGAGGAATTCGGATGCCGCGGCGGTCTGTGCCGGTGTGGGCGGGTCGCCGGTCGCGGCCGTCGGCTGGTACCAGATGAGTGCCGTGTCGACGTCGGAGTTGAGCAGTGGCTCCCGTCGACCGTGGGAACCGGCCAGTAGCCAACAACATTCGAGGCGCGCGAACAGGTCGTCGGTGGTCAATTCGACGGTCCGTCGGATCAGCGCCTCGACCATGGTGGAGTAGATCGCGCCCAGATGCAGGGCAGGCACGCCGGAATGCCACAGGTCGATCACCGTGGGCACGATCAGCGCGCCGGCGGCGACCAGATCGGCGGACGAGCGGGCCGTGGCGATCGCGCTGCGTGCCACCAACGGGTCCCGCACATCGGACGCGGCGATGTCGACGACCCGGGCGACACCGTTCGGTGTGCCGCCGGGGTCGGTGGTGATCAGATGATGAATGCCCTTGTCCACCATGAACAGAAACGCCGCACTCACGGTCGCGTCGTCGGGGATCGTCACCGCGGGAACGCTGGCGATCGACTCGATGGGGTCGGCGCCAGAGGTGTTGCCGGTCGCGAAGCGCGCCCGAAAGTCGGCGTCGGTGACAATCCCGATCTCGTTGCCGCGCAGAAAGACCGCGCAGGAACGGCGCGCCTCGGTCATCTGCTGCGCGACACCGCTGATGGAGTCGGTCGGTGTGCACCACAGCGGGGGAGCGGTGAGATCACGCACCGGGCGATCGAGACGAGCGAATCCCCCGTGCGGGGTCAGTGTGTCACGACGGTCGGCGATTGGTTCGTAGTACGAGAACCGGAGACGGTGTGGTTCGGCGACGATGCCGCGGGGATCGGGGAGGCGGTAGCAGAGGGTGTCCTCGACGGCGCGGACCGTGAACGACAGCGGCCGCCCGGAGAACATCGACACATACCCGAAGGAGTCGCCCACCGACAGCAGGTCGAAGGGCCGGACTCCGGCGTCGAGCAGTTCCACCGCGCCGGTGCGGATCACGTAGAGCGAGTCCGACGGCGGATCGTCCTCGGTCAGTATCGTCGTGCCCGCGGTGTAGTACACCACCTCGACCTGCTGGGCGAGGCTGTCCAGATCGTCGGAACCGAGTCGATCGTAAGGCGATTGCGAGCCCAGGAACTCCACAAACTCGCGCATCGTCGGTGTCCCTTTCTCGTCGGTTGAAGTCTGAAACCCAAAAGATATATGAGAATGGAAAACACAGTCCGACAATTCGGACTTGTTGTTGACAGCGGTACCAACCGGCGTCATTCTGTTGCGTACAGAACAACACAAAGCCTTTAATGCAACAGATATGGCCGAATGGTGGACGGTATCCACCGATGCTCACGCGGCAGTGAGCAGTAGCGCGCTGCCCCTCCCACCGCCTCTGAGATCGGAGCGGCCGGTTCTGTTCAACCGCCCATGACCCAGCTGACCGGCGCGCATACTTTCCGGAGTCGAATGAGACCGAACAGGAGTCACCGATGAGCGGCACGAATCCCGACCCGATCCTCTGCATCGACGGCACGTGGCGGCACGCCTCCGACGGCGGCACCCGCGACATCATCAACCCGGCCGACGGTAGCGTCGTCGCAGTGGTCGACGAGGCGAGCGCCGACGACGGCCGGGCGGCGATCGCGGCGGGGCGGGGGGCGTTCGACGAGTCGTCGTGGCGGGACACCACGGTGGCCGAGCGTTCGGCGCTACTCGACCGGATAGCCGACCTCCTCCTGCGTGATCGCGACGAGATCGCCCGGGCGGAAACCCTCGACACCGGAAAGACCCTGCGCGAGAGTCACATCGACATCGACGATGTGGTATCGGTGTTCCGGTACTACGCGAAACTGGTTGCCGTGGAGTCGGATCGGCTAGTCGATGTCGGAGACCCGACCATCGTCAGCCGGGTTGTCCACGAACCCGTCGGTGTCTGCGTGCTGATCGCTCCGTGGAATTACCCGCTGCTGCAGATCGTCTGGAAGATCGCGCCCGCCCTCGCCGCCGGATGCACGATGGTGGCCAAGCCCAGCGAGGTGACGCCGTTGAGTACCATCGCGCTGATCCGGCTGGCCGAGGAGGCCGGGGTCCCACCGGGCGTACTCAATCTCATCCAGGGCAGCGGTGCGGTGATCGGCGACGCGCTCACCGATTCGCCCGACGTCGACATGATCTCCTTCACCGGCGGGGCGTCGACCGGCGCGCACATCGCCGCCGTCGCCGCACCACACGTCACCCGGGTGGCACTCGAACTCGGCGGCAAGAATCCGCACATCGTGTTCGCCGATGCGGATCGCGACGCCGCCCTCGACGCCGTGATCACCGGTGTCTTTCTGCATTCCGGACAGGTCTGCTCGTCCGGCACACGGTTGATCATAGAGGAATCGATCGCCGACGAGTTCGTGGCCGCGCTGGTGCCACGGGCCCAGGCCATCCGGTTCGGCGACGGCCTCGACGATGCGAGCGAGACCGGCCCCCTGGTCTCACAATCCCACCGGGACAAGGTCGAAGGCTATGTGGCGCTCGGCATCTCCGAGGGGGCCACCTTGGTCACCGGCGGTGAGCGTCCTGCCGACGACGAGTTCGCGAAGGGCAGCTATTTCCCGCCGACCATCCTCGACAACTGCGACAGGTCGATGCGGGTGGTGCAGGAGGAGACCTTCGGACCGATCCTGACCGTGGAGCGCTTCGCCAGCGAACGCGAAGCCATCGAACTCGGCAACGACACCTCCTACGGTCTCGCGGCCGGCGTCCGCACCGCCGACACCGCACGAGCCGAACGAGTCGCGCGTGCGCTCCGGCACGGCACCGTCTGGATCAACGACTTCGGTGTCTATACCGCCGCCGCGGAGTGGGGCGGCTTCGGCAAGTCGGGCAACGGACGCGAACTGGGTCCCACTGGACTAGCAGAATATCAAGAGGCCAAACATATCTGGACCAACACGGCACCGAAGGAGGTGGGCTGGTTCACTGCGTGAGCACCTTCCGGGGCACCGTCGCCCGTCCCTTGCCAGACCAGAGAGCACATCCATGACAATCCCAGCCCAACAGTCTTCCGACGAGGGTGGTCTCGACGACTTCGGTTACCGAGAGTCCTTGGACCGCAGCATCGGAAAGTTCGCCAGCTTTGCCGCCGGTGTCAGCTACATCTCCATCCTCACCGGCACCTTCCAGCTCTTCTACTTCGGCTTCGGCACAGCCGGACCCGCCTACCTGTGGTCGTGGCCGATGGTGTTCGTCGGCCAGATGGCTGTCGCACTGTGCTTCATGGAACTCGCCGCGAAGTACCCGGTCGCCGGGTCGGTCTACAACTGGTCCAAGGCACTCGCCAGCCGGGTCGTCGGCTGGTCGTCGGGCTGGCTGATGTTGACCGCGTCGATCGTTACCCTGTCCGCGGTTGTGCTTGCGCTGCAACTCAACCTGCCCCGCCTGTGGAGCGGTTTCCAGATCATCGGCGACGGCTCGACCCCGTCGAGTTTCGCGGCCAACGCGGTGCTCCTCGGTAGTGTGCTGATCCTGTTCACGACGTTGGTGAATGCGCTCGGTGTGAAACTCATGGCGATGATCAACAGCGCGGGCGTGTTCATCGAGCTGATCGCCGCGGTGCTCATCGCGATCATCCTGGCGTGCAACATTACTCGAGGACCGAGCGTGTTCTTCTCCACGAATGGCTACGGCGCAGGCGAATCCGGTGGTTACCTGAGTGCCTTCCTGGTCGCGTCGCTCGCGTCGGGATACGTGATGTACGGATTCGACACCGCGAGTTCGCTCGGCGAGGAAACCGTCGAGCCACGGCGCACCGCACCCAAGGCGATCCTGCGGGCGATCCTCGCGTCCTTCGTCATCGGCGGGGCGATCCTGGTATTCGCCATCTTGTCGGCACCCGATCTCGACGACCCGAAGATCGGCCAGAGCGACGGCGGTCTGCAGTACATCGTCGAGCAGGTGATGTGGGGTCCGCTGGGCACGATCTTCTTGATCTGCATCGTCGTCGCCGTCACCGTCTGCTCGCTCGCGGTGCACACCGCCGCCATCCGCCTCACCTTCGCCATGGCGCGCGACAACGCACTTCCCTTCGGGGAGAAGCTCGCCCGGGTCAATCCGAAGACCCAGACCCCGATCATTCCGGCGGTCGTCATCGGTCTGATCGCGATTCTGATCCTGGTGATCAACATCAGCCAGCCCAAGATCTTCACGGTGCTGACGTCCATCGCGATCATCATGATCTACATGGCCTACCTGATGGTCACCGGTCCGCTACTCAAGAAGCGGCTCAGGGGCGAATGGCCGCCGAAAGACCTTGCCGCAGGTGGCTATTTCACCATGGGGAAGTGGGGTCTACCCGTCAACATCTTCGCCGTGCTGTGGGGCGTCGGGATGGCGCTGAACCTCGCGTGGCCACGGACTGCGGTCTACGGCTCACCCTGGTACAACACCTGGGGTGCCTTCGTCTACATCGGCATCATCCTCGGCTCCGGCCTGATCTGGTACGCCCTCAAGGGGCGCCACCACATCGGCACCCTCGAATCCCATGCGGCGGAGAAAGTGAACTGAAACTCTATGTCTGACAACACGAACACCTTCGACTACGTGATCGCCGGTGGTGGCACCGCCGGGTGCGCGCTGGCGGCGCGACTGTCCGAGGATCCCGATGTCACGGTCTGTTTGGTCGAGGCCGGTCCCAGTGACGTCGGCGACGACAACATCCTGGTTCTCAACCAGTGGATGCATCTCCTCGATTCGGGGTATGACTGGGATTACCCGATCGAACCGCAGGAGCGCGGCAACAGCTTCATGCGACATGCTCGGGCCAAGGTGCTCGGCGGCTGTTCCTCGCACAACTCGTGTATCGCGTTCCACCCACCCGCGGAAGGGCTTGACGAGTGGGAAGCCATGGGCGCCACCGGATGGGGTGCCAAGGATGTGTTGCCCTACGTCAAACGAGTCGAACGCAACGACGCCGAGGGTGACCACGGCCATGACGGGCCGGTCCGCCTGCGTGACGTCCCACCCAACGACCCCTGTGGCGCAGCAGTTCTGGAATCCGCGGCAAAGGTCGGACTGCCGACAGTGCAATTCAACCGCGGATCGACCGTGGTCAAGGGCGCCGGCTGGTTCCAGATCAACGCTGACGAGGACGGCACCCGCATGTCGACGTCGCACGCCTACCTGCATCCGATCCTTGATACCCGCACCAACCTCGAAGTGCGGACCAACTGTTGGATCAGCGAGATCCTGTTCGACGACGAGGGCGGCGCCACCGGCGTCCGCTATCAGCGACCGGATCTCACCGGCTACGACGAGGTGCACGCCCGGCGTGAAGTGGTGGTAACCGCAGGCGCCATCGACACGCCGAAGCTGTTGATGCTGTCGGGAATCGGTCCGGCCGATCACCTCACGGAGATGGGCATCCCGGTACGAGTCGACTCACCGGGAGTCGGGTCCAATCTCGACGATCACGTTGAAGGACTGGTGTTCTGGGAGGCGTCGCGTCCCATGGTCACGTCGTCGACCCAGTGGTGGGAGATCGGCCTGTTCACCACCACCGTCGACGGCCTCGACCAGCCGGATCTGATGATGCACTACGGCAGCGTCCCGTTCGACATGAACACCCTGCGCTGGGGCTACCCGACCACCGACAACGGATTCTGCCTGACACCCAATGTGACACAGGGGAAATCGCGCGGCACGGTGCGGCTGCGGTCGCGTGATTTCCGGGACCGCGCCAAGGTGGACCCCAAGTACTTCACCGATCCCGACGGCCATGACGAGCGGGTCATGCTCGCCGGTATCAAACTGGCCCGCGAGATCGCCGCGCAGGAGCCACTGAAGTCATGGATCGCACGGGAACTCGCGCCGGGACCCGACGCTGTCACCGATGACGACATCATCGACTACATCCACAAGACCCACAACACCGTCTATCATCCGGCCGCCACCGCCCGGATGGGCGCCGTCGACGATCCGATGGCGGTGCTGGATCCGGAGTTGCGGGTCAAGGGAGTCCACCGGCTGCGGGTCGTGGATGCCTCGGCAATGCCGAAACTGCCGGCCATCAACCCGAATATCACTGTCATGACGATGGCGGAGAAGGCTGCTGACCTGATTACCGCCGCGCGATCCAGGTCGTCTTGAGGCCGGTGAACTTCTCGATCGCGTGGATGGAGAGGTCGCTGCCATAGCCCGACGCGCCGAACCCGCCGAACGGCGTGCCCGGTGAGAGTGCATCAACGGTGTTGATGGACACGGTGCCGGCCTGCAGCGCATCCGACATCCGCAGTGCCCGATCGAGATCGGCGGTCCACGCGGAGGCGGCAAGGCCGTAGGGAGTGTCGTTGGCCAGTGCGATGGCCTCGGCCTCGGTGTCGAAGGGGATCACTGCGAGCAGCGGCCCGAAGATCTCGTCGGTGACGACGGTGGAGTCGGTCGGCAGGTCCACCACGACGGTGGGTTCCATGAAATTGCCGACCGTACCGATCTGATTGCCACCCAAGGCGATCCGTCCGTCGAGGCGTGCCCGCTCGACATAGCGAAGCACGAGGTCCAGCTGTTTGCGCGACACCATTGACCCGGCCGTCGACGCGGCGTCCAGCGGGTCGCCGGGCCGGTAACCGGCGGCCTTTTCGATGACCTTGGCGACGAACTCGTCGAGGATCTCGCGTTGTACGAGCAGGCGGCTGTTGGCCGAGCACACCTCGCCCTGGTTGCCGAAGATGCCGAAGCAGGCCATCGCGGCGGCGTGGTCGAGGTCGGCGCAGTCGGCGAACACGATGTTCGGGCTCTTGCCGCCGCACTCGAGCCAGACCTGCTTCATGTTGGATTCGGCGCTGTAGGCCAGGAACTTCTTGCCAACCTCGGTGGAACCGGTGAAGGTCAGGCAGTTCACGTCGGGATGCACTCCGAGCGCACGTCCGGCAGTGGCACCGAGGCCGGGCACCACATTGAACACGCCGGGCGGGATACCCGCGTCCAGCGCGATCTCGGCCATCCGCAGCGCGGAGAGCGGTGACTCCTCGGCCGGCTTGAGGACGACCGTGTTGCCGGCCGCCAAGGCAGGCGCCACCTTCCACGCGGCGATGTCGAGCGGGAAGTTCCACGGCACCACCGCACCGACAACACCGAGCGGCACGCGACGCACCAGAGCGATACTGCCATCGGCGGTGGGTGGCAGTTCACCGGCCACCTTGTCGGCGGCTTCCCCGTAGAAGCGGAAAACCGCTGCCGCACCGGGTACCTCGACCGCGACCGAATCGCGGATCGGCTTACCCATCTCCAGCGTCACCAAGAGCGCGAGTTCTTCGGTGTGCTGTTCGAGGAGATCGGCGAATCGATTCAGGATCACACCGCGCTCGCTGGCGGAGAGTCCCGACCAGCGTCCGTCATCGAACGCCCGGCGGGCGGCGGCGACAGCGGCGTCGACGTCGGCGCTGTCACCGGCCGCGACCGAAGCGAGGACCTCGTCGGTGGCGGGGTTGACGACATCGAACGTGTCACCCGATTCCGCGGGCACCTGACGGCCGTCGATGACTGCGGCAGTGGGGAACTTGATCGAGGTGGCACGGTCGTACCAATCGATGGCGGTGAGGTCAGACATGGTGGGTCTCCGGTCGGCGCGAAGGGACGGTTCAGGCGAGGTACAGGGCGAACTGCTTGAGCAGCGTTTCGGTCACGCGGTATTCGCCGCGCCACCCTCGACGCAGCGTGAAGGCCTCGCCGGCCGAATAGGTATGTGCAACACCGTCGTCGCCGGTCAGGGTGACCGATCCCGCGAGCACGCGGGCATATTCGTCGCCGGGGTAGGACTCGATGAACTCGGTGTAGGGCTGCGCTTCCCAGGAACCGATGATGAACTTCTCGTCGTCGCTGGCAAGGTGGATGGCCTCGCGTTCGCGCGGGTCGCCGGCCCGCAGCGTCTCGGCGGTGACGTAGGCGCTCGGGGTCATGGCGGAGCGTGCGGTGTCGTCGGCGGGGATGAGTTCCGGGGTGGTCAGTGCGGTGGTGGTCATGTGAGATGTCCTTTCGGTGGTGGGTGATTCGGCAGCTCAGCCGACGGATTCGGTGAGGGTGGGTTGCGTCAATGCGGCGGGGTTTTCGTCGGTCGCGATGACACGACGGCCGCAGAGGTAGCCGGCGATCGCGATGAGGGTGAGGACACCCAGCGTGCCGAGGGTGAAGACCTCGAATCGCATCCGGGACACGCCCCAGGCATCGAGGAAGGCGTAGTCGATGCCGAAGAGGTGCTCGAGGGTTCCGGGGAACACCGCCACCCACACGCCCAGCGCCGCCCAGAAGGTGGTCAGCGCAACGGCAATCGTCATGCCGAGACGGCCGCCGGGCACCGCGTAGGGGCGCGGTGTGCTCGCTTGAGTGAAGCGCAGCCGCAGGGCCGCGGGGAAGACGAACAGGTAGGCGACCAGCGAGGTGGAGATGGTGATCGTCAGGACGACGGTGAACGTGGCTGCGCTGTCGCCGCCGGAGAAGATGACGCCGACCACCATGAAGGCGAGAGCGACTGCGCCGGTGAAGAGTCCCACCCGCATCGGTACGTCGGTGCGCTCGTCGAACTTGGCGAAGTAGGGGAAGAATCCGCCATCACCCGCGGCGACGGCCAGGGCACGGTTGGCGGCCATGGCCCAGGTGGCGCCGGTGATGCCGAGGCTCAGGATGAATGCGATCACCGCGAGTTTCACCAGAACCGAAGCGGCTGGACCGAATACGCCGAACACGGTGTTGACCGCGGCCATGAAGCCGGCGATGCCGGTGATCTTGTCGGCGGGCAGTACCAGGAGCAGCGACAGGACCGGGAGGGCGTAGACGAGGATGCCGACGAAGCCGCCGATCGCGATGCCACGCGGAACATCGCGCTGCGGGTTGGTCATCTCACCGCCGGCCTGGCTTGGAACCTCGAAGCCGACGAGCGAGAACAGCAGCAGCGGAACGAGTCCCAGGAAGCCGGTCATGGTCGGCGACCAGGAGACCGCACCGATGCCGTGGAAGCCGTGCTGGATGCCGTAGACGAGGGTGGTCACCAGGAATGCGGCGGCCAGGATGAGCTTGAGGTAGGTGCCGATGCGGAAGATGACGCGGGCGCGGCGCATCGACAGCAGCGTGATGGCGACCGAGCCGAGGACGAACGCCACCTTGAAGATGAAGTCGCCCGCGGTGCCGTCGCCGATCGGGTGGATGAAGCTGCTCCACGCCTGGGCGCTGATGAAGGCGAGTGAGCCGCCGATCCACAGCGGATTGATCGACCAGTACATGATCGTGGCGAGTGACCCGGCGAGGCGGCCGAACGCCCGCTTCACCCACTCATAGAGGCCACCCTCTTCCGGGAAGGCGCTACCGAGTTCGGCGGTGACCAGGCCGTACGGAATCATCCACAGCAGCGCGAGGACGAGCAGCCAGGTGAAGGTCTGGCCGCCGAACGACGAGATCTCGCCGACCATGTCCAGGCTGATCAGCGCGGACAGGATCATGACGGGGACGTCGAAGCGCTTCAGCGAGTGTCGGAGGTGTACCTCGGTGGACAAATCGGTGGGTGATCCCATATCGCAACTCCTGCTCAGAATGGGGGCGCTGTGATGCGTACAACAAGCTTGTGGGACCACAGAGCATCTGTACAGTCGGTCTTTTCTTGCTTTAGTATCGGTCTAGTCGATCCAATGGTGGGTGGGCGTAGAACGAGGTGAATGATGGCCGATTACACGTTGCGGCAGCTGGAATATTTCGTCGCGGTGGCCGAGGCCGGCAGCATCACGCGGGCCGCGTCGGCGGTGCATCTCTCGCAGTCGGCGATGTCCACGGCGTTGACGGATCTCGAAGGCGCGCTGGGTGTTCAGCTGTTGGTGCGACACCACGCCAAGGGCATCACGCTCTCACCCGCAGGCCGCGAGTTGTTGGTGGCGAGTCGTCAGTTGTTGGCCTCGGCCGCCGACCTGCGGTCGGTCGCGCAGGGGCTGGGTGGATCGCTGGCCGGCAGCCTGTCGATCGGCTGTTTTGAGGTGACCGCGCCGTATCTTCTGCCCGAGCTGCTCGCGACGGCTGCGGAGAAGCTGCCGAAGCTCGAGTTGCAGATCTCCGAGGTCGATCTCGCAGATCTTGCCGAGGGCGTCGCCGACGGCACCTTCGAGCTGGGCATCGGCTACGACCTCGTCGACGACCCACGACTCAAGCGGTGGCCGCTACGGACCCTGCCGCCCTACGTGTTGGTCGCCGGCGATCACCGACTGGCCAAGCGTCGCACCGTAGCGCTGGCCGACCTCGCCGACGAACCGATGGCGCTGCTCGATCTCCCACACAGCCGCGACTACTTCCGCCGCGTCTTCGCCGAGGCCGACGTCACCCCGAACGTCCGGTACCGCTCGACGACGGTCGAGACCTGTCGCGCCCTGGTCGGCCGCGGTCTCGCCTACACCGTGCTCAACCTTCAGTCCGCGGTACCGATGGCGCTCGACGGCCACCAGGTCGCGGCGGTCCCGATTGCCGACGACGTTCCCGCGCTGACCATGGTGTTACTGAATGCCGTTGCCGCCAAGCCGACCCGCCGCGCGACTGTCGTCGCGGAGCTGTGCCGGGATCTCTTCGGCAGCGGTGCCCCCACCGTTCCCTGACCCAGCGCGCCCACAGCAACCACTTTCACGCCCACAGCAACCACTTTCCCGCCCACAGCAACCACTTCTGCGTCGACAGCAACCACTTTCGCGTCGACAGCAACCACGTCCGGTCAGAGAGTATGTGCTCGCGACTCGAGATTTCTTGTCGGTGGCCGGAGGTAGTGTCCTGGTCAGCAGGAAAGCAGATGACGAAAGACTTCCGCCGCCACGATCTTCGGGCCTGATCGGTGACCAACGATGACGAGTTCCTGCGCCGCTGTTCGCCGTTGGTCTTTTCGGAAGGAGTCATGAGCCCAATCGCTACCCGAGCGCGGCAGCCGCCCGAACTTGTCGGGGGTCGGTGATACAACAAGGCCAGTCAACGACGCGAGCAACCATCTGAGCAGTTTCCACGCGTAGCACCTTCACGCGCACCCGACGCAGATCGGGACCGCGCATGTTCTTTGAGAACTCAATAGTGTGAACCGGGGTACACCTCGACGCTCGCGGGCTCTCCGGGGGAGGAGGTCCGCGAGCGTCGGGTGGTTGGGGTCGAGCCGAGTGGTGTTACACGGTGACGACAGGAGCCCGGTAGACAGGCTCGATCGACAACTGGGTCACTTCGCGGCGGAACGGCACCGGGTCGTCGTTCTTCGGTACGTCGAGGTCCTCGGCGTAGCGGTGACCGGACCAGACCGCCGCCGCGATCGTCGATGGCGCCCAGGCGTCGCCGATGCCGGAGACGCTGCGCACGCCGGCGGCGGCCCACTCGTCCTGGCGATCGTGCAGCGCGGTGTACAGCTCGTCGTGGGGGAGTCGTGCGGTCACCATCACGACCGCGTCGGCATCGAGATGCCCGGTCCGGCCGGTGAAGCGGCATGCGGTGTCGACGCCGCCGGCGGTGACAGCGGTGACAGCGGTGTCGGTGCGGACCTCCACACCGGCTTCGATGATGCGGGCCCGGATGCGGTGGGCTTCCATGGTGTTGGTCGTCCACTGCGAGACCTGCGGCACCGGTGTCACCAGGGTGACCGAATAGCCTTCCTTGGCAAGGAGTTCGGCGATGACGGCGCCGAGGTAATAGTGGTCGTCGTCGAACAGGACGATGCGATTGCCCTGGGGGCGCAGTCCGGCCATGATGTCGTCTGGGGTGAGCACCTCGGTGGCCGTATCGACGTCGATCGAATGGGTGTGCCAGCGACCCACGCCGTCGTGGCGCCACGATGACCCGGTCGCGACGACGACGTGGTCGAAGCCGTACTCCAGGATGTCCTGCTCGGTCATCGGCGACTCGCGGTAGACCTCGACGTTGTCGAGCCGGTCGAGCTGCTGCAGGCGGTAGTCGATGACGCGGATCCACGCGGACAGGCCGGGCAGTTTCGACTCGCGGGCGACACGGCCGCCGAGGACGCGACTGGCCTCGGTGAGGGTGACGGGGTAGCCGCGATTGCCCAGTGCGCGAGCCGCTTCCAGGCCGGCCGGGCCGGCGCCGACCACCAGCACCGACGATTCGGTGGCGGCCGGCGCGATGCGCTCGGGATGCCAGCCGCGCCGGAACTCCTCGCCCATCGTCGGGTTCTGGGTGCAGCGGATCGGCGACATGGTGAAGTCACCGGAGACACACATGTTGCAGCCGATGCACTCGCGGATGTCCCCGAGGTCGCCGCGTTCGATCTTGTTGGGCATGAACGGATCCGCGATCGAGGGCCGCGCGGCGCCGATCAGGTCGAGGATGCCGCTCTTCACGTGGCGGACCATGGTGTCCGGCGAGGTGAATCGGCCGACGCCGACGACCGGCTTGGTGGTGAACTGCTTCAGGCCGGCGACGAACGGTTCCTGCTCGGCCTCGGGGCCGAAGCGGGAGGTGACCGAGTCGTCCTCCCAACTGCCCAGGACCAGGTCCCACAGGTCGGGGTGTTCGCCGATGAGACCGAAGACGTCCTCCATCTCGGCGCGGGTGATGCCGTCGTCGCCGAGGAGTTCGTCGACCGAGATGCGGCACGCGACCGCGGCCTTGCCGTCGGCGATCTCGCGGGTGTCCTCGAGGATCTCGCGGATCAGCCGAACGCGGTTCTCCAGACTGCCGCCGTATTCGTCGGTGCGGTTGTTGTAGCGGGGAGAGAGGAAGTGGTGCAGTCCGCCGATGGCGTGCCCGGCGTAGACATAGACGATGTCGTAGCCGGCCTTGAGTGAGCGGTGCACCGAATCGGCGTGCCATTTGCGGAGATCGACGATGTCGGCCTTGGTCATCGCGCGGGCCTGCACCGGGTCGAGGTTCCACGACACGACGGGCAGATGCTGCGGGCCGAGCGGGGTCTCACGGCTGATCAGGTTCGGGCTGTTGAGTCCGTTGTGCGCGAGCTCGATACCGGCGAGCGCACCACCCTCGTGGATCTGGTCGGCGATGCGGGCGATGGCCGGCATGTCCTGGTCGTCCCAGAGCCGAAGCTCGATGAACGGACCGATGTCGGAGGTGGGATGGATCTCGACCTGCTCGGTACAGACCACGGCCCAGCCACCCTCGGCCTTGACGCGACGCATCGCGGCCTCGCCCGACGGATCGCGGTATCCCATGCCGTTGCAGTGCGGCACCTGGAAGAACCGGTTGCGAGCGGTGACCGGTCCGATCTGAACCGGTTCGAACAAGATGTCGTAGCGGGGGTCGCGCATGAGAGTCTCCGTCGAAAGATGGTGTGGGTCGAAAGGTGATGTGGTCAGCCGGGCTGCGGCCTCATTCTTTGATCTCAATCGCAAAGAATGATTCGACGGTATCGCGGTTAGTGCGGAGGTGAAAGCCGTAACGGAGATCTCGTCGTGCGAAGATCCGATACCGTGAATCACTAAAACCGATGTAATCAAGCATCGTGGGGATCTTGCGGTGGGTTTACGTAGGAGGCAGTATCGGCTGCTATGGCCCGACCACGAAACCAAGAGGCGCGCCGGGCCGAGATCGTGTCCGCGGCGACCGTCGCCATCGCCGAACGCGGCCTCATCGGTCTCCGGATCAAGGACATCGCGACCGCGGCCGGGCTGTCACCGGGGTCGGTCGCCTATTACTATCCGGAGCTCGACGACCTGCTGCTCGCGGTGCACGAGGCCGCCGTCACCCGGTTCTATCGGGAGCGACGGACGGCGATCGACGGTGTCGCGGATCCGGTGCTGGCACTGCGCATTCTCGTTGATCTGGGCATCCTCGATCCCGACGACCCGATGGCGGTCGCGCTCTACGAACTGCACCTGCACAGCTCGCGGGAGAAACGGCACGCCGAACTGATGTCGCAGTTGTTCGAACTCGAGGCATCGCTCTATCGGACGGTTATCGACGAGGGCGTCGCGTCAGATGTGTTCATTCGCGATGTCGACAGCGCGCAGATCGCCACGGCGGCACTCGCGCTCGAAGACGGCTACGGCATTCATCTGGTGGGGCGTAATCGGCACCTCGATGCCGCCGCCGCCAGGGCCGCGATCCGTGGGTATCTCGCCGCGGCCCTGGGCTGCGATCAACTCATCGTGCGGTAATCGGTAGCGGCGATTGACCTGTGCCGCAGAGATTTTCCGGACTCAGCACGCGGTCGAGCACATCGTCGTCGACCAGTGCCGAGCGCCGCACGAGGTCGGGGATGGAGGCTCCGGTGGCGATCGCCTCGGCCACGAGCGCGGTGGCGGCCTCGTATCCGAGCAGGGGGTTCAGCGCGGTGGCGATGCCGGCGGAACCGAACACCATGTCGCGCATGCGGTCCGGATTCGCGGTGATCCCGCGGATGCACCGGTCGCCCAACACATCCGCAGCGGCCGTGAGGTGGGTGAGGGAGGAGAGCAGGGCGCGCGCGATGATCGGCTCAAAAGCGTTGAGCTGCAATTGTCCCGCCTCGGCGGCCATGGTGACAGTGAGGTCATTGCCGATCACCTCGAATGCGACCTGATTGACCATCTCCGGGATCACCGGGTTCACCTTGCCCGGCATGATGCTCGACCCCGCCTGTACCGCAGGCAGATTGATCTCACCGAGGCCGGTGCGCGGTCCGGAGGACAGGAGTCGAAGGTCGTTGCAGATCTTCGACACTTTGACCGCAGCGCGTTTGGTGACACCGGAGAGCTG
Organism: Gordonia sp. CPCC 205515; assembly: GCF_048537925.1. Taxonomy (NCBI): domain Bacteria; kingdom Bacillati; phylum Actinomycetota; class Actinomycetes; order Mycobacteriales; family Gordoniaceae; genus Gordonia; species Gordonia sp. CPCC 205515. The sequence goes on from NZ_JBCLVJ010000002.1 coordinate 134,224, forward strand.
TACGAAGGAGCCGACATCCGAGGTGGCCTCGACCAGGTCGCCGGCCGTGGTCAGCGGGAGGCCGGTGATCTCGCGGAGGTGACCGCACACCAGCGCCGCGTACTCCGGATGGGTGTTGAGTCCGGTGCCGATGGCGGTGCCGCCCAGGTTGATCTCGGCGATGAGCGCAGTGGCCTCGTCGACGCGGTCGGCGTCCTCGCCGATGGTCACCGCGAACGCCCCGAACTCCTGCCCGAGCGTCATCGGTACCGCATCCTGCAGCTGGGTGCGTCCGAGTTTGAGCATGCCGGCGAACTCGTCGGACTTTGCGGCACAGTGTGTGACCAGCCCGCGCAGCGCGGCGGCGAGCGACCGCGACGCGCTGCCCAGCGCGATTTTCACCGCGGTGGGGTAGACATCGTTCGTACTCTGCCCGAGGTTGACGTGCTCGAGCGGATGGATCACGCGATACGCCCCGCGCGGATGCCCGAGAATCTCCAACGCCCGGTTGGCGATCACCTCGTTGGCATTCATGTTGCTCGACGTCCCGGCCCCACCCTGGATCTCGTCGACGACGAACTGGTCGTGCAGTGCCCCGTTCCGGATGTCCACGCACGCCGCGATGATGGCGTCGGCGATGGTGTCGTCGAGCAGCCCGAGTTCGCGGTTCGATTCGGCGGCAGCCTGTTTCACTGCGGCCAGCGCGACGACCAGGTCGGCGTGGCGGGAGATGGGGACCCCGGTGATGGGGAAGTTCTCCAGTGCGCGAAGGGTATGCACGCCGTAGTAGACGTCGGCGGGGATGTCGCGATCACCGAGCAGATCGTGTTCGGTGCGGGTGGGCTGGGTCGTCATGGGGTTCCTCAGGAAGCGTTGGACAGCAGGCGGTTACGGATCGCTGGCTGCGTAGCCGCATCGACGACGGTGCCTGCCAAGGCAACCGCGCCCTGGGCGATGGCAGTCTCGGCGGCGCTCGACATGGTGGCTTCCGCGAACTCGGGCTGATGGTTGACCGCGGGTAGGGAGTCGATGCCGATGTAGGGGTGGATCGACGGAATCACCTGCGACACATTGCCCATATCGGTCGATGCCCGTGCCATCGTCGCATCCGGCCCGGAGCCGAAGGTGCGGCCGGCGGCCAGCGCGCGCCGTTCGTAACAGGCGAGGAGGTCCTCGTCGGTCCGGAACTCGGCGTAGGGCTTCGACTCCGGAGTCACGGTGAGCTGTGCGCCGGAGGCGAGGGCGCCGGCCTCGAAGCAGCGCATGACGCGCGGTTCGATCTCGGCCAGCTCGGCGAGTGTCTCGGCGCGCACGTACCAGCGGCCCTCGGTGCGTTCGGCAATGGCGTTGGGTGCCTCACCGCCGCGGGTCATCAGGCCGTGCACGCGCACCGAGTGCGGAAGTTGTTGCCGCAGCAGTCCGATGGCGACCTGCGCGATGGTGAACGCGTCGGCGGCGTTGACCCCGCGCTCGGGATAGGCTGCGGCATGCGCCGACTTGCCGTGGTACTCGATGTGGCTGTGCGACACGGCGAATGGTCGTGCACGGGCGACATCGGCGGGACCGGGGTGCACCATCGCGGCGGCGTGCAGACCGTCGAACCCGCCGCGTTCGAGCAACTCGATCTTGCCGCCGCCACCCTCCTCGGCCGGGGTACCGATGACACTCAGCGTCAGGCCGAGATCGTCGACGAGTGGCGCGAGCGCGGTGGCGGCGCCGACGGTGATGGCCGAGATCAGGTTGTGGCCGCAGGCATGTCCGAGTCCGGGTAGGGCATCGTATTCGGCGCACAGGGCGAGGTGCAGGTCGCCGTCGCCGATGCGCGCGGCGAACGCGGTGTCCAGGCCGCCGAACTTCTCGGTGACGGTGAAACCGTTGTCCGCCAACTGCTCTGCGACGCGGCGTGCGGACCGCGCCTCCTCCCACGCGACCTCGGGATTCTCGTAGAGTTCCCGGGATAGCCCGATGAGGCCGTGGTGAACCGCAGACACCCGGGTGTCGATCGCGGTGTCGATGGCGGTCACAGGTCCCCCGGAACCCCGTAGGAGGGAGCGCAGGTCGGATCGACGCCGCGCACCCGGTAATCGTTCTTCTGCGGCTGCCACACCTGCCACAGCGCGCGGAGGTCGGCCAGCGGATCCTCGGACCAGTCCACCCGCAGATCGGTGACCGGCCACGAAACATCCTCGACGACAAGCAGTCCCGCGGAGTGCACCGGACCGGCCTCGCCGCCCGCGGACAGCGCGGCGTCTAGTCCGTCCACGAGGCGCTCCTCGAACGCGGTCGCGGTGCTGTCGGCGTAGCCGGCCAGCAGGGCGTCGATGACGGCGGTGTCGGCGAGGAGGTTGCCGGCGGCCACCGCCTGATCGCCCTCGACCGCGGTGTACACACCGAGGCTCAGCGACCCCGAGTGCACGGCGGTGGTGCCGGCAGCATCGACCACGGTGACCTGCCGGTGATCGGGGTAATCCTCGGTCGCCAGTGCGGCTTTCAGGGCGGTGGCGGCATCGGCGCCCGTGGCCAGGCCGTCGAGGACGGCCGGCCCCAGCGCCGGGTTGGTGATGTTCTGCGACGCGACCACGCCGACTCCGGCACGCACGTGGGCGCACCTCGCGGCGACGGCGGGACTCGACGAGCAGATGACGATACCGAACGCGCCCGTCGCGGGGTCGCGAGCAACCAGTGACATGGTCATCGGTCGGCGTCCTTGGCGTCGCTGAGGACGGCGGTGGCGTCGATCTCGACGAGCCACTCCGGACGAGCGAGCGCTTCGACGACCAGCCCGGTGGAGACCGGGAAGACGCCCTTGAGCCAGCGACCCATGACCCGATACACCGTTTCGCGGTACCGGATGTCGGTGAGATAGACGGTGACCTTGACGATGTCGTGCATCGAGCTGCCGGCCTCGTCGAGCAGCATCGCGATGTTGCTCATCGCCTTCTCGGTCTGGGCGGCGACATCGCCGATGCCGACCGATTCGCGGGTGTCGAGATCCTGACCGATCTGGCCGCGCAGGTACACCACACCGCCGGCGACCACGGCCTGACACAGGTCGTTGTCGAGGTTCTGCTCGGGGTAGGTGTCGCGGGTGTTGAACGGACGGATACGGGTGTGGGTGGTGGCAGGAGAGAGTGCGGCGCTCATGGGGCACAAGTCCTTTCGAGTCGGAGTGGGTTAGTGGGCGGCCAGGGCGGGTGCGTCGTAGGCCTGGTAGCTGCGCTGGATCGCGATCTGATCGGCGAGGTATTTGGCGTCGTGCCATACGCCCCAGATAAAGCTCGAACCGCGCCGCGACAACCACGGCAGGCCGAGGAAGTAGACGCCCGGCTCCGACGACACACCGCGCTGGTGGCGTGGTTTGCCGTTCTCGTCGAACGCGTCCACCTGCAGCCAGTCGTAGTCGTTGGCGAAGCCGGTCGCCCACACGATCGAGGTGATGCCGGCCGCCGAGAGATCGAGTTCGCGGACCGGGTCGGTCATGCACGCCGGGTCGGCGCCGAGGATGCGGGCGTCGGGCTCCTCGGGCAGGTCGAGACCGTTGCGGGCAATGTACTCGTCGGCTTCGTCGAGCATGGAGAGGTAGTTCGCGTCGCCGGCAGCGATATTGGTGCGAAGGTCATCGGCGAAGCGCATGACATCGCCGTCGACGCCCTCGGCGCGACCGAGCAGCGTGATGCCATCGGCGGCCAGTGCGCGGAAGTCGACGGTGTGCCCGCCGTGGGCACCGCTGACCGCGATCGTCACATGTTCGGCGCCGACCGGCGGGGCCGCCATGTCCCACTTGCCGAGAACGCCCAGCCACCAACAGAAATCGCGGCCGCGGTAGGAGCGCGGTGGGCGGTCGTGCGGGCCGACGGCGAGGTAGACCTCGCGGCCGGAGCGCCGCAGTTCGTCGGCGATCTGTACACCCGACGACCCGGCACCCACGATCAACACGTTGCCGTCGGGCAACTGCTGCGGATTGTGGTAGCCGCTGGAATGGATTTGGTGCAGTCCGGCGTCGGCGGGCACGACCGGTGGGATGATCGGCTTCTGGAACGCGCCGGTGGCCGACACGAGGTAGCGGGCGTCGATGGTGCCGGTCGAGGTCTCCACGTGAAAGCCGGGGCGGCCGTCGTTCTTGCGGACCGAATGCACCTCGATGCCGGTGCGGATCGGGGCGTCGAACTTCTGCGCGTAGGCAGCGAGGTAGTCGGCGACCTGCTCCTTGGAGGCGAACGCGTCGGGGTCGACGGTGAACTCCATGCCGGGGAATCGGTCGTGCCAGGCGGGGCCATTGGCGACGAGGGAATCCCAGCGCCACGAGCGCCATCGCTCGGCAACCCGGTCACGCTCGAGCACCAGGTGCTCGACGCCCGCCGCGGTGAGATGCTCGCTCATCGCGATACCGGCCTGACCCGCACCGACGACGAGCACCTCGATCTGTTCGTCTGCCATCTCAACCTCCGCTGTCCCAGACTGTGTGTTGAGTCCATGATTCAGCGATCGATTGCATCTGTACAGCGGATAGAATTGATCTATTGCATCGGTTCAATAGATGCAAGGCTTTGACTCGATGCTCCGCTGGCGCTCCGCATCGGCTCAGCCGGCGGAGAGGGTGGTCAGGTCGTCAGGTCACCGAGAGGGATCTCCGCGTCGGCCAGCTTCTCGGTATCCACCGGCTTGCCTGAGCTGATCAGCTCCTTGATCCCGTCGAGTTGATCCCAGATGTTGACCTGCATCCCGGCCAGCACCCGTGAGTCCCCGTCGAGCCAGAACGCCAGGAACTCACGTTTCTTGACGTCTCCGCGGAACACGACCGTCGCGTAATCGGTTGCGTGACCGCTGTATTCCATGCCCAGGTCGTACTGGTCGGTGAAGAAGTAGGGCAGGTTGGTGTACTCCGCGGCACCGCCGAGCATATTGGCGGCCGCGACCGCAGGCTGATTCAGTGCGTTGGCCCAGTGCTCGGTCCGGACACGCGTCCTGAGAATCGGGTGCTCGGCGTTGGCGATGTCGCCGACTACGAAGATATCCGGATCACTGCTGCGCAGACCGGCGTCGACCAGGACGCCGCCGCCGTCGATGTCGAGACCTGCGGATTCGGCGAGTTCGAGGTTGGTCTGTGCGCCCGCGGCCACGAGCACCACATCGGCGTCAATGGTCGACCCGTCCTTGAGTTTCAGGCCGGTGGCCGCATCGTCGGCGGTGGTGATCTCGGCGACCTCGACACCGGTGCGCAGATCGACGCCGTGCTCGCGGTGCAGGTCGGCGAACACCTCGGCCACCTCGGCGCCCATTGCCTTCAGTAGGGGGAGCGACTCCGTCTCGCAGACGGTGACCTCGGTGCCGCGTTCCCGGGCGCTCGCGGTGACCTCGAGTCCGATCCAGCCCGCTCCGACCACGGCCAGGCGTTTGCCTTCCCCGAGGACGTTGCTCAGGGCGCGGGCGTCGTCGATCGTGCGCAGATAGTGCACCCCCGTGGCATCCGCGCCCGGCAGGGGTAGGTGACGGGAGCTTGCGCCGGTCGCGAGCAGCAGTTTGTCGTACGGCTGGGTGGAATCGTCGGGCAACGTGAGGGTTTTCGCTGCGGCGTCGATGCCCGCAACCTGGGTGCCCGGTCGCAGATCGATGTGTTGATCGCGGTACCAGGCGCGGTCGAAGACGGTGAAGTCGTCGAGATCCTTTTTGCCGGCCAGGAATTCCTTGGAGAGCGGGGGTCGTTCGTAGGGCAGGTGTTCCTCGGCGCCGAACAGGATGACGGTGCCGGGGAAGTCCTTCTCGCGTAGTGCCTCGGCGGCCTTCGCGCCGGCCAACCCGCCGCCGACGATCACGATGGTGGTCATATCCCGTGCCTCCCTTGGCTTTTGGCCAGCGCCAACGGCTTCAGCGGAGGCCTGGTTTCGAGCACGATCAGTTCGGGATCCACCCTACGCGCGCTCGTCGACCAGATCAGCCGGTTGCGTCCGGCCGCCGCTGCACCCAGGCAGGGTGTTTGGCGGTTCGGGCATCGCCCGACGACTGGCGGCGCAGCCGACGAAGCACCCAGGGTGTGAGGTGTTCGCGGTAGAAGTGGAGGTCCGCCGCGACGCCGGGTTTTTCCGACGACGCCGGGCGTGGCGGGGTCGGAGTGGCGATGCCGATGCCGGTCAACACGAGTGCCGCGACCCGTTGGTGCCCGACCGGGTTGAGGTGCAGTCGGTCGGGCGACCAGTACTCGGGTCGTCGGATCTCGCTGTCGTGGAAGACGTCGACGAACGTCACTCCCTCGTCGGCGGCGACGGCGGCGACCTCGGCGGTGAGGTAGTCGCCGCGTCGTCGGATGACCTCGCTGAAGGGGAGGCCGTTCGACGGGTCGGCGCCGGCGAGGACCACCACCTCGATCCCGGCGTCGCGGCAGCGGCGGATGGCGGTGCGGGTGAGATCGATGAGCCGGGTGAGATCACCGGTCCGCAGCATGTCGTTGCCGCCGCCGTTGAAGGTGATCATCGTCGGGAGTGGATCGAGCGCGAGCGCCGCGTCGATCTGCTCGGTGGCGATGGGCTCGAGGAGACGTCCGCGGATCGCCAGGTTCGCGTACTCGACGGTGCCGTGGGCGGCGGCGAGACCGTCAGCGACCAGGTCCGCCCACCCGCGTGGTCGGTCCGGGTCGTGTGTCTCGTCGCCAACGCCCTCGGTGAAACTGTCGCCGACGGCGACATAACGCAGTGTCTGCGTGGCCTTTTCCATCCCGAATCTAGGTGACGGTGAGTCCGCCGTCGACGGGGACGGTCTGCCCGGTGACATATCCGGCGGCCGGGGAGGCGAGCCAGATGGCGGTGGCCGCGAGCTCCTCGCCCTGCCCGGTGCGGCCGAGCAGCACGCGCGGCAGTTGCGATTCCAGGTAGCCGTCCTGGTAGCCGTCGGTCATCTCACTGGCGAAGAAGCCGGGCGCGATGGCGTTCACGCGAATTCCCTTGCGGGTACCCCATTGTTGTGCGAGGTCGCGGGTCAGTCCGATGACACCGGCCTTGCTCGACGCATAGGCGGCCTGCGGCAGTCCCGCGGTGGTGATGCCGAGGACGCTGGCGATGTTGACGATCGCGCTACCCGGCTGCATCACCCGGCCGCAGGCCTGCGCCATCCAGTACGACCCGTTGAGGTTGATGTCGATGACCGAGCGGAACTGATCCGGGGTCTCGCGGGTGGCGGGTACGGCGGTGCCGACACCGGCGTTGTTGATCAGCACGTCGACGTGACCGAAGGTCTCCATGGCGGCGTCGATCACCCGCTGGCACTGCTCCGGGTCGACGACGTCGGTGGGGACGACGAGTGCCTTGCGGCCCAACGCCTCCACCATCGCGGCGGTGTCGGCGAGCTTATCCGCGCGGCGCGCGGCGAGCACGATATCGGCGCCGGCTTCGGCGAAGCCCTTGGCGAACGCGACGCCGAGCCCCGACGATGCGCCGGTCACGACGACGACCTTGTCTTTCATGTCGAACAGATCCAGAACAGGCATGTGCCGCAATCTCCTTGCTAGATGATGGTGGGGCGGATAAAGATCAGAACCAGGCCGGGTCGGCGTCGAGCGTGGTGCGGTCCAGCGAGGCCAGCAGTGCCAGCTGCGCACCGGTTTTCGGGAGCTCGTACCGGAAGAAGTACTGTGCCGCAGCGCGTTTGCCGTCGTAGAAGTCGCCGGTCTGTCCGTCGGCGGCGAGGAGCTGCTCGAGCCAGATCCACGCGAGGACGATGTGCCCGGCGGCCTCGAGGTAGGTGCTGGAATTGGCCAGTGACACCGCCGGGTCGCCTGCCGACCACACCTGCGCGGTCACCGACACCAACTGCTCCAACGACTTCCGCAGTTCGGCCGCGTACGGTGCGGCGACCTCGGAGGCAGCGGCCCGGTCGACGGTCGCGCCGATTGTCTCGGACAGCAGCGCCAAACCGGCGCCGCCCTTCATGACGACCTTGCGGCCCAACAGGTCCAGCCCCTGGATGCCGTGGGTGCCTTCGTGAATGGGGTTGAGCCGGTTGTCGCGGTAGTACTGCTCGACGTCGAATTCCTTGGTGTAGCCGTATCCGCCGTGCACCTGGATCGCAAGACTGTTGGCCTCCAGGCACCACTGCGACGGCCAGCTCTTGGCGATCGGGGTGAGCACGTCGAGCAACAGGGTGGTACGGGCCCGCTCGTCGCCGTCGGTGGTCGCCTCGATGTCGACGAGCTTGCTGCAGTAGAGGCCCAGCGCCAGCGCGCCCTCTGCATAGGACTTCTGCGCCAACAGCATTCGCTTCACGTCGGCATGCTCGATGATCGGCACCGGCTTGCTGGAAGGATCCTTGGCGTCGACCGGGCGGCCCTGGGTGCGCACCTTGGCGTATTCCACGGACGCCTGGTAGCCGGCGTATCCCAGTGCGGTGGCCAGGAATCCGACGCCGATCCGGGCCTCGTTCATCATGTGGAACATGTAGGACAGACCCTTGTGCTCCTCGCCGACCAGATACCCGACAGCGCCGGGAGTGGTTGTGGGGGAGTGGGTTCCGTCGCCGAAGTTCAGCAGGGTGTTGGTGGTGGCGCGGTTGCCCATCTTGTGGTTGAGGCCGACCAGTGCAACGTCGTTGCGGGTGCCGTCGGCCAGGTACTTGGGCACGATGAACAGCGAGATACCCTTGACGCCCGCCCCGCCGCCGGGCGCCTTGGCGAGCACCAGATGCACGATGTTCTTGGACAGTTCGTGATCGCCGGCGGAGATCCACATCTTGGTGCCGGTGACGCGGTAGGTGCCGTCGTCCTGCGGGACGGCCTTGGTGGTGATATCGGCCAGCGACGATCCGGCCTGCGGCTCGGACAGGCACATGGTGCCGAAGAACCGGCCCTCGACCATCGGGCGCACCCAGGTGTCGATCTGCTCGGGCGTGCCGTAGGTGGCGAGCAGGTTGGCGTTGCCGACGGTGAGGAACGCATACGACGACATCGCCGCGTTCGCGGCCTGGAACCAGGCGCTCGACGCGCGGGAGACGACGGTGGGCAACTGCATGCCGCCCAGCGACTCGTCGAACGACCCGGCCAGCAGGCCGGCCTTCACGAACTCGTCGACGCCGGCGCCGATCTCCGCTGGCAGCACCACCTTGCCGTCGTCGCCGATGTAGGGCTCGTTCTGGTCGCCGAGCTTGTTGACCGGCGCGAACCGCTTGGTCGCGAGGTCCTCGCTGAGTTCGAGCACCGCGTCGAAGGTCTCGCGAGAGTGCTCGGCGAACCGGTCCCGGCTGGTCAGGGATTCGACGTCGAGCCACTCATAGAGCAGGAACTCGAGATCGCGTCGGGACAGCGGGGTGGCCATGAGACTCCTTCGGTTTCGGATGGGCAAATGCAGCTAAGCACTCGCTCATTTCCTAAGCACTTGCTTATAATGCCTGAGGAAGGGTTCATGGTCAACGTCGAGAGGAAGTGATGGCGGAGCGAGCACGGGATTCGGCCGCGGCCGGACGCATCCGTACGGCGGCGATCGCATCATTCGCCGAACTCGGATACGGCGGCACCTCGACGCGGCAGATCGCCAAGCGCCTCAACATGAGCGCGGCCGCGATGTACCCGCACTACAAGTCGAAGGAGGAGCTGCTCTACGCGATCTCCCTCGAAGGTCACCGTGGGGTGCTCGCCGGGCTGCGTGAGGTCGACGACGAAACCCGTTCGCCGGCAGACCGACTGGCGACGGTGGTGCGGGCGTTCACCATCTGGCAGGCGGAGAATCACGACCACGCCAAAGTGGTGCAGTACGAACTGCACGGCCTGTCCCCGGAGCACTACCGCACGATCACCGCGCTGCGTCGACAGACCACCGAGGTGATCGCGCGCATCGTTCGGGCGGGAGTGGCCGCAGGCGATTTCGACGTGCCCGATGTCGACGATGTGGTGCTGGCGATGTCGTCACTGTGCGTGGACGTGTGCCGCTGGTTCCCGTCGCGCGAGCATCGGGATCCCGACGCGCTGGGTGAGGCCTACGCGGCGATGGCGTTGCGGTTGGTGCGGTCGAAGTAGCTCAACCTGCCACGCTCGACCAGGTGAAGTCCCCGGCATCGCTGCCGAGGCCGGTGGCCACGAGTCCGGCTACCGCACAACCGATCTGGGCGGATTCACGCAAACCGAGGTCCTGTGCGCGGGCGGCCAGGAAGCCGGCCGAGAAGGCATCCCCACAGCCACTGGTGTCGATGACCTCGACCGCGGAGGCGGGTACGTGCTCGGAGTCGAGTTCGGTCACCACGCGTGCTCCGCCGGCGCCTTCGGTCACCGCGACGCACTCCACCCCGAGTTCCACGAGACGACGGCAGGCGGAGACCAGGTCGGCGTCGCCGGTCAGCCCGCGCACTTGTTCGGCGTTGGGCAGCAGGTAGTCCAGGTGCGGCAGGATCGGTTCGATCCAGTCGAGCATGCCGGCGTTGCCGTCGGCGAGCAGGTCGGCGGAGATGGTGGTGCCGGTGTCGCGGATGTCGCCGAGCAGATCGGCCAGCACCGGCGGATTGAGGAGTTCGGGAGCCCCGAGGTGGACGTGGTCGACGCCGGTGAACAACTCGAGCGGAGCGGAGTCGAGGGGATAGGCGAGGTTGGCGCCCGGCATGTGCACGGCAGGGCGGTCGCCGTTGCTGCGGATCGGCAGCATGCTCATCGACGTCGGCTGATCCACCTCCATGAGGTGATCGGTGTTCACCCCGAACCGGTTGAGCATCCGCGACAGGAGGTCGCCGGCGTCGTCGCGGCCGATCGCGCCGACGGTATGGACCTCAATCCCGAGTTTGGCCAGCGTGATCGCGGTGCCGCCGGCCGGCCCGGCCGCCGACATGCGTAACGCAGGCACGAGCACCGAGCTCTGACCCGGCGGTATCTCGTCGACGGGTTGGGCGAGCACATCGAGGACGTGGGCGCCGAAGGTGGCCATGCTCATGAGTCGCGATCCTCTCGATCGGTGCGGGGGAATGGGGAGTAGTGCCGCTGCGCCGCGGCGACGACGGTGGCGATCACGTCGTCGTGGCTCAGCGTCCTCGGCGGCGCGACCGCCGCCGAGCGCAGGTAGATGTCGGCGAACCAGTCGACGAGTTCGATGCGGTCGCAGGCATCGTCGAGGGAGTCTCCGTAGGCGACGGAGCCGTGGTTGCGCATCAACGCGGCAGAACGGTCGGTCAGCGCCGCCGCGACGTGGTCGGTGAGCTCCTGACTGCCGAACACCGCGAACGGCGCCACCCGGACCGACCCGCCGATCGCGGCGGCCGTGTAGTGCACGACGGGTAGTTCGTCGACGAGGTTGGCCACCGCGATGGACGCGACGGGGTGGGCGTGCGCGACCGCGCGGGCAGACGTGTGGCGGTAGACGTCGAGGTGGATCTTCAGCTCTGACGTGGGGGTGTAGGCGGTCTGTTCGGCGATCGTGCCGTCGAGATCGACGATGACCATCTGATCGGCGGTGACCTCGCCGAGCAGACATCCCGATGGGGTCAGCACCACGTGATCGTCCACGCGGGCCGAGAGGTTGCCGCCGGTGCCATGGGTCATGCCCGCACGGTCGAGGCGATGCGCAGCGTCGGCCAGTGCGGCGCGCGAGTCGGGATAGAGCATGGGTGCGACGTTACCCGCGCCAGTCGACGTCGACGGTCTTTCGGATCACTGTGGCGGCGGCAACTCCAGCGCACGGGAATGGCGCATTCGCCACGCGAGGTACGCGACACCCAGTCGGGCCCTGCCGAGACCATCGAACGGATCGAATCCCAGTCCGGCCGAAAGGGTTTCTATGCGCGACTGCATGGTCGAGTGGTGGATGTCGAGGGCTCGGGCGGCCTGTCGGGCACTGGGGGCGTCGATCAGCGACGCGATCGTATCCCGGGCCCAGGAGTGTCCTTCGAGGAGCGTATCGAGGTGATCGACGTCGGGGTTGGCCGATGTCGACGGAGTGTCCGCCAGCATGTGGACGAGGCCGCCGTAGAGTTCGGCGTCGACCACGGAACTCGAAGGACGTTCGCACAGCTGCAATGCGATGAGCGCGGTGCGGAAGGAGGTGGCGAGGTCGTCGATCGTCGCGCCGACCCCGAGCCCGCAGGGCGTCGCAGGTACCTCGTCGGCGGTCACCGCGGCGGGGGCGATCATCGCGTGGATGGTGCCAAGAGAAGTGGGCAACACATCGCTGGTCCACGCCGGATGCGTGTCCCATTCGGCGAACAGGGGCATCGCGATCGCACGATAGCGCCCGGTCGGCAGTCCGAGTCGGGCCGCCGCCTCGCGTCGTTCGTCGACCGATCGCTCACGGTCGAGGAGAGTAGGCAGATCGCGTCGGGCGCTGTCCGGAGAGGCACCCGACCGACGGATGCCGACCGCCAGGGCCAGCCGCTCCAGGATGATCGCGTCGTTGGCCTCTTCAGGTCCGTCTCGTTCGATCCACACCTGGGAGTCGGCGTCGACGTCATGGGTGTGCCGGTCGGTCGGCGGTGCGCCGGTGAGGGTTTCGCCGAGGGGCGATACCCGAGGTCCGAAGGAGCATCCGGCGGGAGCGCCGGCCAATGCGGCGGCGGTGGCCAGGAGGCCGTGGATGTTCACCTGTCCGACCACGAGTTCGTCGAAGCAGGCGATCACCCGGAGGCCCAGACTCGCCGTCGGATCGAGGGCGGCGATCCGACCGAGGAGTTCCTGCACAACGTCTCCTATGAATCTCCGACGATGGTGATGTGGTGACCCTACGCCGCGTCGCCGGGTCCCGAGGGTGAGACGGGCCCGGCGACGAGGAACCCCCGATAGTTACTGGAACAAGGTTGTAGCGTCAGGCGCCGAGTGCGCGGTACACAGCGGTCTCGAAGTCGAGGTACCCGCCGACCGACGTGGGATCGGCGAACGGGAAGATCTGCGTCGCCCAGTAGCCGCCGATCTTGTTTCGCCGGTCGATCCAGTAGTAGAGGTTCGCCAGCCCCGCCCACGCCAGCGAGCCGGCCGGTCGGCCCGTGGGGGCGTCCTCGTCGTTGATCATGAAGCTCAACGCCCACGACTTGGGCATGCCGGGGAAGAACTCGGCGTCGTTGGACAGCGTGGGGATGACCCCGGGCAGCATCTTCACCTTGAGGTCGCCCAGATGGTTACGCTCGGCGTCGGCGACCGTCTCGGGACGCAGGATCTGCTCGCCGGCATCGGACCGCCCGTCGTTGAGCCACATGCGGATGAACGTCAGGTAGTCGCCGACGGTCGAGTACAAACCGTGGCCACCCATGTGCACCTCGGGGTCGTCGGGCAGGGCGAACTCGTGGTCGGCGGTCAGCGAGTCGTCGGCGTTGCGGTGGTGCATGGTCGCGGTGCGGTCGCGCATGTCGTCGGTGCGGTTGAACGCGGTGTCGGCCATACCGAGCGGACCGAGGACGTTCTCCTGCATCACGTCACCGAGCCGGCGGCCGGTGATCGCCTCGACCACCAGGCCGGCCCAGTCGAGGTTGGTGCCGTACTCCCACGCGGTGCCCGGGTCAAACAGCAGTGGCGTCTTGAGCGAGGCCATCGAGGAGGTGACGATGCTCGGCTGGCCATGGTCGGTGGCCAACTGGTTATAGGTCTCGTTGAAGAAGTCGTAGCCGAAACCTGCAGTGTGGGTGAGGAGTTGGCGTGTCGTGATATCTGACTTCGGTGCTCGTAGACGTGGCTGCCCGTCGGTATCGAAGCCGTCGATCACCGCGACCTCCCCGAGTCGGGGTTCATACTCGCGGGCCGGGGTATCGAGGTCGAGTTCGCCGCGCTCGACGAGTTGCAGTGCCGTGGTACCGGTGATCGCCTTGGTGGTGGAGAAGATCGCGAGCACCGTGTCGGTGGTCATCGGCGTGTCGGTATCGAGGTCGCGCGCCCCCGACGATTCGAGCACGATGGTCTCGCGGTCGGTGGTCACTCCGGCCACGACACCCGGCACACGGACCGAGTTCTCCGACGCCCCGCGGATCACCGCCTCCGCGGCGGCGCCGACCTTCTTCGGATCGATGATGGGTGCACTCATAGTGTTTCCTTTCCTTCTGTGGGTCAGTCGGCAAGCATCCGCTGCACCCACGAAAAGCGGGCGCGCAGCATGGCTTTCGCCATGGCGGTGTGTGGGGCGAAGATGTCGCAGGCGTGGAAGGCGCCCGGCCAGACGTGCAGTTCCGCGTTGACTCCCGCCGACCACAATCGGTTGGCGTAGGTCACCGCCTCGTCACGGAAGATCTCGCAATCGCCGACGTCGACGAAGGCCGGCGGCAGCCCGTGCAGATCCTCGGCCCGGGCAGGGACGGCGTAGGGCGACACCTCAGCACTGCGGTATGCGTCGCGAAGGTATGCGCGCCAGCCGGTTTCGTTGGAGACCCGGTCCCAGACCCCGACCCCGTCGAATTGTCGGGTGGATGGTGCGATGCCGCGGTCGTCGAGCATCGGATAGGACAACAGTTGCCCGCGGATCGCCGGACCGTCGCGATCGCGCGCGGCCAAGGCCAGTCCGGCTGCGAGGCCGCCGCCCGAACTCGCGCCCGCGACGAGTAGCCGTCGCCGGTCGATGCCGAGGTCGTCGGCGTGGCGGGCGACCCACTCGAGGGTGGCGTACATGTCCTCCCGGGCATACGGGTCGGCGAATTCGGGTGCGAGCCGGTACTCGGTGCAGATCAGGATCGCGCCGAGGCGCTCGACCCAGTCCAGTGTCGCGTCGAGCGCATTGAACCGATCCCCGAACATGAGGCCGCCGGAGTGGGCGTAGACGATCGCGGGTCGTCGTGACGTCGCGCGGAGAGGGGAGAACAGAGACAAGACGATCGGATCCTGGTGGTGGCCTTCGATGGTCACTTCCCGATGCGACACCGCACGGCCGCGCATCGTCTCGTCGAGTGGGCGCGAGGCGTAGGACTTCCGCATGAAGCCGATCAGGTCCGGTGTGACCGTGGGCGGAAACGTGCCACCGACGACCGCGAGGCTGGCCCGGAGTTCCGGATCGAACCGCGGGCCGGTGCTCGGCGACTGCTCGGACTGTGTCACAGGCCACAGTCTAGGAATGCCGGTGACCAGATCGGAACCGCCGACGTGATGCAAAACAGCGGGCCGGTGGCCGCCAGTTGGCGGGGTCCGTGACGTGTCGTCCGAACGTCTGAACTTCGGTCTGTTCCGGAACCGGATGCCGACCCCGCACGTCCAATAGGCAATCAGCCGACGACGGAGTCGACCGAACAGAGGGGGACCGATGTCCGAACAGCTAATGATTGAACTGCGCCAGCTGGTGTGGGCGCGCGTGATTCCTGGTTTCGTCGGGCTGCCCGACGTCGAATCCGATGTCCGAGACTGGGCCGAGGACACCGGCGCGCCGGCGGACCAGGCCGTCGCCGAGGCCCGACGACTGTGGGCCGAGCGCGATGCCGAATCCCGGCTCTGGACCGACAGCGGTGATTACGGCCGCCTGCAGGCGGCGTTCGATGAGCTCGACGCGGCTGGGGTGCTGTCCCGCATGAACTTCGCCTGTTGCGCAACCTGCGCCACCCACGACATCGACGACGAGCGGACCCCGAATCCGGCGACCGACGACTGGTACGGCTACCGCGAGTGGGCCTATGTCTACTTCCACGAACAGGACGCCGAGGGACTCGCCGACGACGAGCCGATGCTCTACCTCGGCTACAGCGCTTTTCGGCCGCACCCGAATCTGCCGGTGACGCTGCTCGACGCCATGTCCGACGGTGACATCGCCGCCGAACGTGAGGTGCACGAACGCACCGAGACTCTCGTCGCGACACAGATCGTGGACGTGCTGCGCCGCCACGGGCTCGACGTCACCTGGTCCGGTTCGCGGCGCGACCGCATCGCGGTACGGATCACCGCGTGGCGAAAAACGTTGCCGCAGAGCATCGCCAGCTGACGTAGGCCCCTCACAGGTGAATCCCGAACTCCTTGATCTTGCGGTAGATCGTGGCGCGCGAGATGCCGAGCGCTTGTGCCGCGGCGGCCTTGCTGTTCCCGTTCTCCTCCAGGCTGCGTACGATGGCGTCGCGTTCAAGTGCCTCGATCCGCGTCAGCGTGTGGCGACTCAGTGATCGGCACGCCGGCGGGAGCTGATGGACGTCGATGATGCCGGACCGTTGATGCATCACCACCTCCCGCAGGATCTGCCGCAGTTCGGCGACGTTGCCCGGCCAGCTGTACTTGCTCAGATGACGCATTGCCTCCGCGCTCACCGCCAGTTCGCGGCCGCGCGTCAGCTGCCGCAGCAGTGTCGGGATCAGATCGTGCAGGTCTTCGATGCGATGCCGCAGCGGAGGTATCGGCACGGTGTGGGTGAAGAACGGCAGCAGGATGGCTCCCGACGCGGTGTCGGGATTGCCGTCGGAGATGGTCATGCCCACCCAGCCGGAGTCCTCGAGTCCCTGCAGCAGACCGGCCACCTCGGTCTGGATCGCTTCGTCGAACTGGTCGACGTCCTTGAGGATGATGCTGAAGTCCTCGCGGTCGAGCTCACCGGCCAACGCGTCCATCGTCTCCTCGTGGCGTTCGAAGTCGCGCGCGGAGAACACCCGGGTCGATCCGCGGGCATGCTGGGCGGCGGCCCGCAGCAGCGATGACCGGCCGCACCCGCTTTCCCCGGACAACGCGATCCACTGACCGGCCTCGGTGTAGCGCACCACGCGGTCGCAGCATTGCCGCCACGACGAGCTGCGGCCGACGACGCCCGGCAGCGAGGCGTTCTGGAGGCGCGAATCGGCGGGCGTGGGCGCAGGCTTCTCGGCGTGCAGCAGATGCACGAAGAAGACCGCCATCCCGGCCTTGTCGTCCCAATACTCGCTCACCGGGGACAGGCGCACCACGTGGCCGCTGGGCAATGTGCTGACCCGCCGCGTCGACGATCCATCCATCGTCTGGTCGACGGCGTGTTCGAGCAGGGCCACCTGATCCTGCGGATCGACGGCCAGTCGGAGTCGCTGGTTCATCAGCACGACGTCCCCGGCGAGGGCGAGCACCATCATCTGCGGTGCCCGTCGGCAGGTCGACAGGTAGGCGTTGAGGAGTCGGGACTCCCGCTCGCTCGCCTGCGACAGCATGCGTTGCTCGATCTGGGCGGTGGCGGACTTGGCCAGGGACAACAACAGCGGGCCGCTGTCACCGACCCAGCCGGTGAGGTCGAGGGCGCCGACCATCGAGCCGGACACCGGATGCACGATCGGCACGCCGGCGCAGGAAAGTGACGCGAAGCAGCCTGCGTAGTGCTCGGAACCACGGACCAGTGTCGGCTGCCGGGTTTCGAGCGCGGTGCCGATGCCGTTGGTGCCGGCGTACTCCTCGCTGTAGCTGAAGCCGGGGGCGAGCCGGACGTCGTCGAGTCGATCCTCGAGTGCGTGGCTCGCGGTCGCGCGGGAGAGCACGACGCCGTCGGATGAGGTGAGGATGATGCTGACGGGTTCGGCCGACAGGTCGTCGGCGAGTTGATGGATGACCGGTCGCGCCGCGGCGATGAGCGGACTCTCGAGGTTGGGTTCACGTATGAACGGCAACTCGAGCCGGTCGGCGTGCACATTGAAGTCGCGTGAGCGTCTCCAGGACGTCGAAATGTTCTCGCGCACACCGGAGTCGATGCTGTCGCCGGTCAAGAAGCGTTCTCGGGCGATGGCGATCGGTGTGGGCGAGGGGGTCTGAGAGCTGGGCTGCGATCTCACAGAACGATGAACTCCTCTGTGATGTGGATCTCACATCAGTAACAGTGTAACCGAATCCGGCGGGGCGGTTCGGACGGATTCGGCGATGTGTGTCGAGGGGGAGGGCCGGCCGCGATCAACGCCGCGAACATTGCTGTTCGGATCACGGCCGGCCCAGCTTGAGAGGGGTTCGTCAGTAAATGTTAGACGGGCGAACCATTCCTTCCGCCAAGTCGCCGAAGCCGGGAGCGACGATCGCACCGGGATTCGTCAGCACTTCCTCGACGATCGCGGTCTCGGTCGTGATGAGCAGTGCCGCAATGGAAGCGGCGCTCTCCAGCGCGGCCTTCGTCACCTTGCACGGATCGATCACGCCCTCGTCGAACATGTCGCCGTACTCGCCGGACAGGGCGTTGAACCCGTGCCCGAGCGGCAGCCCACTGACGACATTGACGACCTCGTCGCCGTCGAATCCGGCGTTCGTCGCGATCCAGCGCAGCGGCTCGGCGAGCGACCGGCGTACGACCCCGATACCGACGCCCTCGTCACCGGCCACATCACCGAGCGCGTCGAGTACGCGGTGCGCCTGGGCGAGTGCGGTGCCGCCGCCGGAGACGATGCCGGCCTCGACCGCAGCCCGGGTCGCAGACAGTGCATCCTCCACGCGCAGCATGCGCTCCTTGAGTTCGACGCTGGTCACGCCACCGACCCGGATGACCGCGACACGACCAGTCAGTCGCGCGATCCGCAGTTCGAGGGTGTCGCGGTCGGCATCGATGCGGGCGCGCTGCAGTTGCGCCTCCAATTGGGCGACCCGGGCGTCGACCAGCTTCTGCTCACCCGCCGCCCCGACCATCGTGGTGGAATTCTCGGTGACCGTCACCCGGTCGCAGGTGCCGAGATAATCGATCGACACCTCGGAGAGTTCGACCCCGGTGTCCTTGGCGATGACGCGGCCACCGAGAGCGATTGCGAGGTCCTCGAGTTCGGCGACGCGACGATGACCGAAGCCGGGGGCGCGGACCACGACCGACTGCATCGTCTTGTGCATGTTGCCGCCCACGAGCAGCTGCAGCGCGGGCCCGTCGACCTCCTCGGCGAGCACCAGCAGCGGCCGATCGGCGCGTTTGGCGGATTCGATGGCCGGCATGATCTCCTGGACCGAGGTGATCTTCTTGTTGGTCAGCAACACGACCGGGTTGTCGAGGACGGCCTCCATCCGCTCCGGATCGGTCACCATGTAGCCCGAGGTGTAACCGTGGTCGAACTCGATGCCGTCGACGATGTCGACCGTCAGGCCGATGGTGTCGCTCTCCTCGGTGGTGATCACCCCGGTGCGGCCGACGTGCTCGACGGCCGTCGCGATGACCTCACCGATGACCTCGTCGTCACTGGCCGCGAGGCTGGCGATCCGTGCCAGGTCATCCCGTCCGCCGATCTGGACCGCCTGCTCGTCGAGCACGCTCAACACGGCTCCCACTGCGCGTTCGATCCCGCGCCGGACCCGCATCGGGTTGGCACCCTGATCGACTGCGCGCAGCCCTTCGCGCACCATCGCCTGTGCCAGCACCGTCGCGGTGGTGGTGCCGTCACCGACGACACCGTTGGTTTTCATCGCGACTTCCTTGACCAACTGTGCGCCCATGTTTGCGAACGGATCCCTGAGTTGGATCTCGCGCGCGATGGTGACACCGTCATTGGTGATCGTTGGTGGACCGGTCAGCTTCTCCAGCACCGCATTTCGACCTTTCGGGCCGAGCGTCACCTTGACGGCGTCGGCGAGGGCGTTGACTCCTCGCTCCAGCCGCAGCCGCGCTTCGGCGTTGTAGCGCAACTCTTTGGCCATGATCGTGCACCTTCTCTCAGTTTGTTGTGGGATTGATGGGTTGGGGGACAGTCGTTTCGGCGAGGAGCCTGGTCAAGAGGCGAGGGGCGCCCTCCGTCCAGGATCGGGGAGGTAGGCGCCGGTGTGGTCGACGAGCACACGGCTGTTGGGGCACAGGCTCAGGCCGAGGTTCGCCCGGCGTCGCATCAGCGTGCTGCGCAGGGCGTCTCGCGGTAGGTCCCGCAACAGAACGTGGTCGCTCTGACCGATCGGGATGCGCCCATCGCGGATCAGCGCATCGAGGCAGCGGCGCACGGCCGCGTCATGAGCTCGACGATCGAACGCCGCTCGCACCTCGTCGACCCGTTCGGTGTCGTCGTCCGACTCCTCAAGGTAGAACGCCGTCGACGAGAGTCCGGCATTGATGCGCGCGGCATTCGGATGATCGGACACCTGCACACAGACCTCGCCGATGTCGGCCACCTGGTAGAGCGCATCGGCGACGTCCGCAGCGAGCACGAATGCCATCGCCGCTGAGGCAACCGATTCCGACAGTTGCAGAACCACACTCACCGATTCACCTACCACCGAGACCGACGCCAGCAGCCCGGTGTCGGTGGTCGGTTCGGTTAGGACGGGGTCGAGCGCACCCGAAAGGGCGTCGTCGACGGCGCTGCGCAGCGACGGTCGGTGGCTGACATCGACGAGGGCGGTCATGCGTTGACTGCTTCTTGGGCGCCTGCAGCCACTTCCGCGCCGGGATCTGCCGCGTCGGTCGGGATGCGCAACTCCTCCGGGACCTCGATGTGCGGATAGAGGGCGGCCGCGTTCAGACCGAGGATCTTCTTCTTCTGCTCGACGGTGATCGGTGCGTACTCCGTCATGTCCTCGGGGATCTGGAAGTCGACGAAGCGTTCCACCAACCACTGCGGGGTCCACAGTGCGTAATCGCTGGCGAAAACGATCTTGTCCTCGCCGAGCCAGTACAGCAGCTCACCGATGATCTGCGCGAAGTACCGTGGGCGCGTGTGGATGAACGGAATGGCCACGGCCAGACCGCCATAGACGTTGGACTCCTGGGTGGCGATCCAGCAGAAGTCCTCCAGGCGCGGTAGACCACAGTGCTCGACGATGAAGTTGAGCTCGGTGTAGTCGGTCGCCACCTTGTCCACATCGGCGACGTCGAAGGCATCCCGGTCGAGCGGGCGGATCGTCGGGCCCTTGTGCACGTGAACGTTCTTGATGCCCAGGTTGATACATTCCTCGAGGTAGCGGCGTGACCAGGGGTCATCGAGTTTGTAGCCGCGGGACTCGCCGTGCCATTCGGCGGTGTAGAGCTTCACCCCGCGCAGGTTCATCTTCTCTGCATCCTCGCGCAGCTGCGCCAGTCCCGGTTCGCCGTCGCGCGGATCGTAGGCGTGGTTGTAGGTCAGCTTGTCCGGGTTCTGCCGGCACAGCTCCAGCGAATCATCCACCTGGGCAAAGCCGTTGACGTAGAAGTCGCGCAGGATGGTGGCCTGGAAGATGGCGTGATCGGCCGGGCCGTCGGTGAACAGGTCACGCATCAACCGTTCGCCGCCGTAGTAGGTGTAGGTGTCGTAGTCCCACACTTCTTCTTCGGGGGACAGGTTGCGGTGATAGTCGTAGAAGCAGTCGATGAACTGCTTGCCGTGGATGTTGCGCAGATTGGCCTGCCGGGCATCCCAGAGGTGCACATGGGCGTCGACGATGAAGTACTTCTCGCCGTCTTTCTCGTACATTGTTGACTCGCTCTCTCTTTGGGGGCTGTGGAGCGGTGGTACCCGCGCCGCCGGGGGAGGATCGGGGGAGCCCCCGGCGGCGCGGAGTCGGTGCGGCCGGCGCCGGCTAGCTCGACGCAGTGAGGTCGAAGCCGATGAACTCGGCGGCGTCCTCGGGGCTGGCGAACAGGATGGTCTGATCGTCGAGATGCACCATCCGGCCGTAGTGGGTGGAGCTGATCTCCTCGAAGATCGATCCGTCGAAGTCCTGCCCGAGTGCGTCGGTCAGTTCGTCGTAGTCGAAGATGAGTCGGTTGACTCCGTCGACACGGATCATCGACGGGTATTCGGTCAGTTCCACACCGTCTTTGGCGCCCATGACATCGGCGACGACGCGGCCGATCGGGGTGTTCATCAGGGTCACCCCGCACATGTTGGAGAACTCGGTTTCGGCCCCGAACTGCATGGTGCTCACTTGTTCAACTCCTCAGGGATATCGACTTCGATGGCGGCCAGGACGTCACTGAACTTCGTCTTTGCGGCCGATAGGCTGGTTTCGAAGGTGACCGACTTGTCGGTCGGTTGCGACCAGATCGGCTGCAGTCCGCGCGCGGCGTCCAGACACTTCGGCACCCACTCGGACATCCAGTCCGCGAACAGCTTCCGGTTGTCGACACCGAACTTCTCGTCGCGCGAAAGCATCTGGAACAGCGCCACGGTGTACTTGAGGTCGCGGTCGTAGTCGTTCTCGCCGGTGCCGACGATCGTCGGGGTGATGTAGTCCCCGTTGCGGGCGGCCACCTGCATAATCAACTCACTGCGGAACAGCGAACCGACGAGCTGTTCGAAGACGATGTTCGTGACGAACAGCAGCTTGGCCCAGTCACCGATCGCGGTGATGTTCTCCAGCACCTCGCGGGTCGGCTGCCACTCCGGTGCCGACTGCCAGACCTCCTTGTGTGCCGAACCGTCGAAGGCTTCTTCGGCCTCGGACAGGTCGAGGTTGAACAGTGCGAGGTCCTGGGCGAACCGCATCTTGTGGGCTGCCGTGACCGCGACCGCATTGTTGATCATGTTCGTCGGTGCGGACCGCTGAATCGAGGTGAACACATGCAGTGCCATGCCGGTCTCGGCATGCATCCAGGCGCCGAGATTACGCTCGATGAACTTGAGCCACGCGGCATTCCACGAATCGTAGGCCCGTGCGCGCTTGGCGTTCTGCAGACACAGATCGACTTGATGCACCACCGCCGAGTTGTTGCGGTAGATGGTCTGCTCCCACTCCTCGTTCGGATCGAGGAAGGCGTGCCAGTTGCTCGACTTCGCTGCGGTCCATTCCTGTGGGTAGCCGCCGGGGCCGTCGCCGAAACCGTAGATCCAGCCCTGGGTGAGGTGGCGCTCCGGGTCGGGCTGCACGTCGACGGTGACATCCTCGTACATCGTCGCGCGCTTCTTGGCCGGCTGATAGTAGTTGTACTTGCGGCTGCGGCTGCTCGGGAAGACCTTGGCGCCGGCCTCGGCGTCAGTGAATTCGATGGACGGGAAACTGCGCTCCCGGTGTTCGGTAGGTGCGGACATACCTTTCGTTCCTGTCGTTCAGGCCGATCAGTGCGCGACGTTGCGGTCGCTCACTTATCGAAAGCCGGGCTGGTGAACTTGTCGTAGAAGATCTGGTCGCGGGGGACCGAATGCTGTTCGGCGAGCGCGAGTGCCGCGTCGACCATCGGCGGCGGACCGCAGAAATACACCTCCGTTCGGGACAGGTCGGGTTCGTTGGTGTTGACGATGTCGGTGACGTTCCCCTCCACCACGGTGACCCCGTCAGGTGCGTCGTCGCTCGACTCGGACAGACACGCGGTGAAGGAGAAATCGGGGATCTTCTCGCCGAGCGAGGCGATCTCGTTGAGGTAGAACAGATCCGACGCGGTGCGCGCACCGTAGTAGAAGCGCACCGCACGGTTGAGATCGGGTGTCTCGCTGATGTGCCGCAACAGTGAGAGCAGTGGGGCCATGCCGGCTCCACCGCCGATGCACACGATCGGCAGCACGTGCCCGCTCCGCAGGGTGCACGACCCGTACGGTCCGTTGACCATGATCTCGTCGCCGGGCTTGAGCTCGTTGTCCAGCAGCCCGGCGAAGAGTCCGCCGGGGTACTTCTTGATGAGGAACTCGAGCTTGTCGGGGGTGGACTGCGTGGTGGCGATGGAGAACGACCGCTTCTCCTCGGTCCCCGGTGCAAAGATGTCGAGGTACTGACCCGATTTGAACTCGACCGTCTCCGGTTCGACGACGTCGAGCTTGAGCGACACGATGTCCCGGGTCATCGACTCGATGGAGGCCACCTTGGTTCGGACGTCCTGAATCGGTGCGCCACCGAGCAATTCGTCCTCGTCGAAGTTGAGGAGTTCGATCTCGCAGTCGCTGTAGGCGTACGTGCGGCACAGCAGGACGTATCCCTCTGCCTCCTCAGAGTCGTTGCACGCGAAGGTCGAATAGTCGTCCATCTGCACGTCGCCGTCGAGCATGTACGACTTGCAGGCCGAACACCGACCTTCCCGGCATCCGTGCATGAGGTGGATGCCCTGCCGAAACGCGGCGTCGAGGATGGTCTCGTCCTCGGACACCTCGATCTCGATGTCGACGGGTTCGAAGCTGATGTGATGGCTCTCGGCCAAGGTGATCTCCTTTGGGCTGTGCGATTCCTCACCGCCGGCCGAATGACCGGCGGTGAGGAGTTCGCCGAAGGCGATGAGCGGGCAGAACTCAGACCGTGACGGCCCCGTTCTTGTTCGCCTTGTACGCCGCGACGTGCGCCTCGCGCTCCTCGTCGGACATCTCGTTCAGCGCAATGTTGGGACTGCCGAACTGGATGCCGCGGACGTCGTCGAGGGTCCACATCTTGTCTGGATCGAGATTCAGATGCGGTTGCGGGATCAGGGTCTTGCCGTCATCGCGGACATAGCCGAGGTTGGTGATGATGTCGGCGAGATCGCCTCCGTGGTGCAACGTCTCCCATTCACGGAACCCGGTGAGCCGTCCCATGTTCGGGGTCTCGCGACCCCCGTACTCGGGGCGGAAGGCCACCTTGTCGGTCCAGGCGCAGGTCTCCGAGCAGTAGGTGCGCCACTGGCCGTCGACCTTGTCGACCACCATGTCCTCACGGATGAGGGCGGGCACCATGCAGGTCCAGCAGCGGTGCGGGTACTCGTAGTCGACGTCCTCGAACGCGATCGGCTTGTTCTTGCCCGGGTACTTGAGGCGGTTGTAGTTCTCCCACCACTTACCGAACTTGTTGTACCAGCCGGGGTACTTCTCCTCGAACCATTCGAAGTCCTTGTCGGTCATCGGGTCGATGCGCCAGTAGTTGACCGGCCAGCCGGTGGCGAAGAAGCGCGCGACCTCATGCACATAGAACTTGTTGGTGATGCGGTTCCACGCTTCCTCGACGAGGTCGTGCGGGATCACCAGGCCGTACTTCTCCAGTGGCAGAAGGTAACTGCGGTAGTAGTCGTCGTAGATCCAACGACGCCACATCTCGGCGTAGCTT
Source organism: Gordonia sp. CPCC 205515 (assembly GCF_048537925.1). Classification (NCBI taxonomy): domain Bacteria; kingdom Bacillati; phylum Actinomycetota; class Actinomycetes; order Mycobacteriales; family Gordoniaceae; genus Gordonia; species Gordonia sp. CPCC 205515. The sequence continues at coordinate 158,915 of NZ_JBCLVJ010000002.1, forward strand.
TCCCGGTCCTTGCGGCGATCCTTGGTGCCGTACTCGATGAAGGTACCGATCGCGGCGTCGACGACGCAGTGGTTGTTCCACCATGCGTACCGCAGATCGCGTTCCAGCAGCGGACGATTGCGTTCGTCGGCGAGCGCCATCAGCAGGATGGAGTAGCCGTTGGAGATGTGTCGCGACTCGTCGGACTGGACCGAGTGGAACACCGTGGGCAGCAGGTAGTCGCCGTTGGCGGCCGCTTCGTCGGGCATGGCGACGAACAGGGTGTTGGTGAACGCGGTCTCCGCGACCACCGTGAGATAGATGTTGGCGGCGGTGATTGCGTCACCGGTGATGAAGCCCTCGCCGAACTGCCGGCCGATGGTGCCGGCGTAGTTGTTGGCGAATGCCTTCTCGGTGATGTCGAACCCGGCGGGGTCGATGTAGTTGTTCATGTACAGCTTCTTGAGGTTCATCTGAATCGTCGAGTGACGAACCTCGTCGATCATCTGTACCGCGAGACCGTTGTGGATTTCCGGGTTGGGGACGGCGTCGATGGCCATCGGCATCGCCCGGGCCGCCGAGATCTCCGGGAACGGGATGATCGACAGGAAGAGTTTCTGCCATTCCAGCCAGCGCTCCTGCACCTGGCGGAACATGTTGCCGCGGATGGCGCCGTCCATGGCGCCGAACACGCGGTTGTCTTTCTCCTCCTCCATGGGGAAGTAGGACCGCATGATCTGCTTGAGCGGATCCTTCTTCGGGGCCTTCTCAAACGTGTAATCGGTGCCGAATCGTGTCGCCGGGGTAGCGAAGGTGGGCTCCCAGGACAGTTCGGTGATCTTCGCATGGGCTTTGGTCAAGCTCTGCCTGCTCAATGTGCGCCTCCTCTGATAGAAGGCCGACGAGATGCCGGCCTGCTGGGCTGGAGCGCCTTTGATACAACCGTGTGATGCCGGACACACCCGTCTCACTGTGAGACTGCAGAGAAATTTGTTGACCTGAACCCGCGGTTCAGTCAGTTGTCACCCGAGTGCGCGGTACGTGGCAGCCTCGAAGTCGAGGTAGTGCTCGAGCGTGGCCGGGTCGGCGAACGGCAGGATCTGGGTGGCCCAGAATCCGGCGATTCCGCTGATCGGGTCGATCCAGTAGTAGAGATTGGCCAGGCCGGCCCACGCCGACGAACCGGCGCGCCGGCCGGTGGGGGCGTCGTCGTCGTTGACCATGAACGCCAGCGACCACGATTTCGGCAGGCCGGGGAAGAACTCGGCGTCATTGGCGAGCGACGGGATGACGCCGGGGAGTTCGTGGATCTTCAGGTCGCCGAGTTGGTTGCGGGTGGCCTCGGCAACGGTGCCCGGCCGCAGGATCTGTTCGCCGGAATCGGACAGGCCGCCGCGCAACCACATTCGGCAGAATGCCAGATAGTCGCGCACCGTCGAGTAGAGGCCTTGCCCGCCCATCTGGATCTCCGGATCGGTCGGCTGAGCGAAGCGGTGATTCGGTTTGAGGGAACCGTCCGGCTTACGCTGATGCAGCACCGCGCGGCGCTCGCGTTGGTCGGCTGACAGCTCGAAGTCGGTGTCGGACATGCCAAGTGGACTGAAGAGGTGTTCGCTCATCACGTCACCGAGGCGCGCTCCGGTGACCGCCTCGACTATCAGCCCCACCCAGTCGAGGTTGCTGCCGTACTCCCAGGACGTGCCCGGATCGAACAGCAGCGGGGTGGTCAGGGCGTCCAAGGTGGCGGTGGCGATGTTGGGCATCCAGCCGGCCCGGGAGAGCTGGGCGTAGGTCTCGTTGAAGAAGTCGTAGCCGAAACCCGCTGTGTGGGTCAGTAATTGGCGTGTGGTGAGATCGGTTTTCGGAGCCCGCAGGCGGGGCTCGCCGTTCTCCTCGAAACCTTCGATGACCCGCACCAGCCCGAGCAGCGGAACGTACTCTTTGGCGGGGGCGTCGAGGTCGAGTTGCCCACGCTCGACGAGTTGCAGCGCCACGGTCGCGGTGATCGCCTTGGTGGCCGAGAAGATCGCGAAGACCGAGTCGGCGGTCATCGGCGTCGCGTCGTCGTCGAGGGATCGCAGTCCCGCCGACGACAGGTAGATGTCGTCGGCGGCGGTGGTGACGCCGGCAACCACACCGGGTAGGCGGTGCTCGCCGCTCGTCGCCGCGGTGACCACCGCGTCGAGGCCGGTGGACAGTTTCCGCGGGTCGATCGTCGGTGTGCTCATGCCGGTCGAGTCTACGAGCTGACCGCGGGCAATCCGCCGACGAACTCGCCGAGCCGACGCAATCCCTCCGACGGTTCGTCCGCGGACGCCGAATAGGAGAGCCGGATGTGGGTGTCGGCGGTCTGTTCACCGAAATCCATTCCGGGCGTGAGGGATACATGTGCCTCGCGAAGTGCCCGGTCGCAGAAGTCGCCGGCGGTCAATCCGGTGGCCGACACATCGACGTAGACGTAGAACGCGCCGTCGGGGATCACCGGGACCGGCAGCCCGATCCGGCGCAGGCCGTCGAGCACCAGCTCACGCCGGATGCGGTACTCGGCGCGGCGGGCTTCGGCGAGAGCCAGCGAGTCGGGGGTGAAGCACTCGAGTGCCGCGAACTGGGCCGGCGTCGGCGCGCAGATGTAGTAGTTCTGCGCGAGCCGTTCCAACACCGGCACCAGTTCATCGGGGGCGATGCACCAGCCCAGCCGCCAGCCGGTCATGCCGAAGTACTTGGAAAAGCTGTTGATGACGATGGCTCCGGGATCGGCGGTGAGAATGCTGCGCGGACCACCGCCGTCGGCGGTCGGATCCGACAGGCCCAGATAGATCTCGTCGACGATGCGCCAGCCGCCTCGGGAGTCGACGCCGGTGCACAGACGGACCAGCTCGTCGAAGGGGATCGACGTGCCGGTCGGGTTCGACGGCGTCGCGACCATCACCCCGCGGGTGTCGGGTGACCAGGCCTCGTCGACGAGCCCGGCCGTGAGTTGATATCGGGTCTCCGGGGTGGTGCCGACCAGCCGAACGCGGGCGCCGAAGCTCTCGGCGAATCGGCGGTTGCACGGATACGACGGGTCGGCGACGAGGACCTCGTCACCCGGATCGATGAGCGCCGCGCAGCACAGCAGTAGGGCGGCCGACGCGCCGGAGGTGACGACCACCCGCCCCGGATCGATGTCGGCACCGAAGTGGTCGCGGGTGAATCCGGCTATCGCGGAGCGTAATTCGGGCAATCCGAGCGCGCCGGTGTAGGTCAGCGGCCGGCCGTCGGTCAGTTCGGCGATCGCCGCGAGAAAGGCGGGCGGGGCGCCGAAATCGGGTTCACCGATGCTGAGCTTCACCACGTCGTGTCCGGCCGCCTCCAATTCCGCGGCGCGTTTGCCGAACTCCATCGCGTAGAACGGCGTGACGGCCTCGGCGCGGCGAGAAATCCTGGTGGGGGAGATCTTCATGGCTCCCATTGTCGCCGAGGCCGTCACGATGACTCAGACGCGGTCGAACGTGTCCGGGTCGGGGCCCCGTCGGCGGTCCTTGTTGAGTCCGTCGATCGCGGCGAGATCGTCGGGCGACAGGTCGAAGTCGAACAGTGCGAAGTTCTCCTCGACGCGCGAGCGGGTCACCGACTTCGGGAACACGATGTCGCCGCGCTGGATGTGCCAGCGCAACGTCACCTGTGCGGTGCTGCGGCCCTTTTCCGCGGCGATCTTGGCGAGTACCGGGTCGTCGAGCACGTCACCCTGCGCGATGGGCGACCACGCTTCGGTCGCGATCCCGTGCGCCGCGTTGAAGTCCCGCAGCGGTTTCTGTGTCAGATACGGGTGCACCTCGATCTGGTTCACCGCGGGTACGACGTCGGTTTCGTCGAAGAGCCGTTCGAGGTGGGCCTGCTGGAAGTTGGAGACACCGATCGCGCGGGCCTTGCCGTCGGCGAGGAAACGTTCGAGGGCCTTCCATCGCGGGACGAAATCGCTGACCGTGGGCAGCGGCCAGTGGATCAGGAAGAGGTCGATCTGCTCGAGGCCGAGGTCGGCGAGGGTCTGGTCCGCGGCGCGCAGTGCGTCGTCGTAGGTCAGGAACTTGTTGTTCAGTTTGCTGGTGATGAACACGTCGGAGCGGTCGAGGCCGGACTTCGCGACTGCCTCACCGACACCCTTCTCGTTGCCGTACATCTCCGCGGTGTCGATGTGTCGGTAGCCCACCTCGAATGCGGTCAGCGTCGCGGCGGCGGTCTCTTCCGGCGGGATCTGGAAGACGCCGAAGCCGAGTTGCGGGATCTCCACACCGTTGTTGAGAGTGATCGCAGGTACTGACATTCGCTGAATCTCCTTCTTGTGGTTGGGTTTTCGGGGGTTTTATCGGTTCAGGGGAGGAGGACGAACTTGCCGCGCGGATGCGTGGTGGCGAGTTCGGTGAGGGCAGTAGGGGCGTCGGCCAGCGGAAAGGTCTTGGCGACCTCGGTGGCGAGTCGGCCGGCGGCCGCGTCGGCGATGAGGTCGTCGATGGCGGCAGCGCGGTTCTGCTTGCTCTGCGGAGTACTGCCGTTGAGCACGACGATGCCGTCTGCTGCCCGACCGAAGGCGGCGACGCTGACGATCTTGCCCGGGTTGTCGACGAGCTGGAGTGACACATCGATCGCCTCGTCGGTACCCACGGTATCGAGGACGGCGGTGACCGGGCCGGTTGCGGCTGTCCGCACCCGATCGAGGAGTCCCTCGCCGTAGACGACGGGTGTGGCACCCAGTGCTGCGACGTGATCCTGATTGGCGGCTCCGGCAGTCGCGACGACGGTGGCGCCGACGGAGACCGCCAGTTGTACCGCGATCGATCCCACCGCGCCCGAACCGCCATGTACCAGAACGACATCCGACGGTTGGACGGCTGCGGTTGCGACCAGATCGGCAGCGGTGACGCCGACCAGCAACAGTCCGGCTGCGTGTTCGGCGTCCAAGGTGGAGGGCCGGTGGTGGACGGCGGTGGCGTCGGCGAGCAGGACGTCGGTGTAGGCGCCGACGGCGCGGTACACGATGACGTCGTCGCCGACCGAGATCGGACCCGACGCGCTGTGGGCGTGCTCGCCGATCGCGGTGACCACGCCGGCGGCCTCGAATCCGAGGGGCAGGGGTAGACGCGATTCGTCGGCGCCCATCTGGCCGCGGATGGTCTTGACGTCGGCCGGGTTCATGCCGATGGCGCGGGTGGCGACGACCACCTGGCCGGGACCCGGCGTGGGGTCCGGCGCCTCGATGAGGCGCACCACGTCGGCGGGTTCTCCGTACGCGGTAACGACGAGTTTGTGGGCCATGGGTGGTGCAAGGGTGCGAGCCCCGTGGCTATTCCATGGCAATCGACGTGCGCCGAACGGTGGATCGCCGATCAGCCCAGCGCACGGCGCGTCAGGTCCAGGATGTCGGCGGAGAATGCGACCAGGGTCACAGACTCGACGGCGGTGTCCGTGCCGCGGATCGCGGACACCTGCTGGGTGACCGCGTCATCGAGCGGCCACCCGTACGCGCCGCTGGAGATGAGTGGGAAGGCGATCGAACGCGCACCGAGGAAATCGGCGAGCCGCAGGCTGCGGGTGTAGCAGTTGCGCAGGATCTCGGTGCGATCCTCCCGAGCCGAGTGCACGGGGCCGACCGTGTGGATGACCCAGCGGGCGGGCAGATCGCCGGCGGTGGTGGCGACGGCGGCACCGGCTTCCAGCCCCGACGGCAGAGTGGTCTCCCGCAGCATCCGGCATTCGTGCAGGATCGCGGGACCGCCCGCGCGGTGGATGGCCCCGTCGACGCCACCCCCGCCGAGCAGCGACGAGTTGGCGGCGTTGACGATCGCGTCCACCGGCTGAGCGGTGATGTCACCCCGGACGACGTCGATGCCGGTCACGAGGTCAGGGGAAGGTCGGACCGTTGCCGGAGGACTTCTTCTTCGACTGTTGCCGCCAGAGCATCCAGCCGCCGTACGCGGCGAGGCCGAGCAGGGCGACCCAGAACAGTCCCTTCAGCAGCGGTCCGATCATGGCCAAGGCCAGCAGGACGACAGCGATGACGCCGAGGACCTTCCAGAAGCCGAAGCCGTTGGAGTTGGTGGTGGGATTGGGTGTTGGTGTGCTCATGACTCCACCTTGCCTGTCGTGTCGAAGAAAATCACCTGTTCACGGTGTCTTTCGGGGAAAGATCAGGGGTATCCCTGAGACTTGCGGGGTACTCGGTCGGCGGCGATGCGGGGAAGATCGATGGGCTCGGTGTAGGAGCAGCCGAGCGCTTCGGGACCGGCGTACCCACACCGATCACGGAACCACGCGACGGTGATCTCGGCGACCCGGTGCGGCGATCGACTGATCAGATAGCCGTGGGTGCAGTCGGTGAACCGATCGTCGTAGAACCAGGTGTCCAGGATTTCGCGCGGCACCCGATGCCGGCCGATCAGCGGCGTCGACATCATCGTCGTCGAGAGCCGGATCAGGAACGTACCGGCGGTCAGCGCGTGGATTTGCACGCAGTCGGCATCGACCTCGTCGTCGTGGACGTGTGCCGGACCGAGGTCGAGCACCCCGACCGGGGTCATCGAGCCCAGGGACTCGACCAGCCACGCTTCCATCTCTGCCCAGTCGGACACGATGGGCGTCTCCGGCGAACTCTCGTGCGGCTTGTCCACTGGGTTACCTCCTGCGTTCTCGGGTCACGTGCAGTGAATCATCGGGTACCGACAATCTCGGTCGACCGTCCACGGCAGGATGGGTGACGTGCCGATTCCCGACTTCATCCGCCGCCTCCGCGAACACATCGGTCATGCGCCGCTGTGGCTGTCGGGGGTGAGCGCCGTGGTCCGCGACGACGCCGGACGTATCCTCCTGACCCGACGGGTCGACACCGGTCAGTGGGCGGTGGTTTCCGGCGTGCTCGAGCCGGGGGAGGAGCCGGCGCGGGCGATCATCCGCGAGATCAGTGAGGAGACCGGCATCCGGGCCGACGTCATCCGGCTGACCAGCATCGACGTCACGCCGTTGATCACCTACCCGAACGGTGACCAGACGCAGTACCTCGACGTCTGCTTCCTCGCGCGCCACGTGTCGGGGGAGCCGCATCCCTCCGACGACGAGAACACCGACGTCGCGTGGTTCGCGGTCGACGAGATCCCCGACGACCTGTCCGACACCTCCCGCCTGCGCATCGACAAGGCGCTGCTCGGCGAGGAAGCCGCCTGGTTCCGGCGATGATCGGTCAGTCGGCGCGGTGCGTGCCGATGCCGGCTGCGATCGCGAGGTAGTGATCGCGCTGCGCGGGGTAGTAATCGTCGAAGTCGATTGCCGCCGGATCGTCTCGGGTCAGGGATGCGCCCAAACGGTCGAGGTAGTACTCCCAGCCGGGCCCGACGCTCTCGACGATGGCCGGATCGTGGACGACCTGGCTGAATGTCAGCGTGGTGACGCCATCGGTCTCGACGAGTTCGGCAGTCAGATCCCACTGGCCATAAGCGTCGACGGTGCGGACTTGCAACAGTCGTGGAGGATCGCAGCGCACGATGTCATAGCGTGTCGAGGTGAGGTTCTCGTCGCCCTCGAAGGTCATCGTGAAGTCGACGCTCCCGGTGCTCGGATCGCCGCTATAGACGCCGATCCATCGAGCGAGCCGGTCCGATTCGGTGATTGCCGCCCACACGTCGTCGATCCCGGCCCGAAATGTGCGCGTCAGCACGATTTCGTCGCCGTCGCGGCCGACGCGGTGGCGTCCGGTTGGTTCTGGGTTCATGCAGAGTTCTCCTTGCGAGTGTGAACTGCACTGGGGCGCTGTCTCTTTGCGCGATGAACTTCAGTGTCGAGCGCGTCGAGTAGGTGGTCGCCGATCGGTGGTGTCGGTGACGCGAGCGGCTGCCCGGTCCGTAGATCGGCGAGGAATCGATCAACCTCGTCGAGGGGTGCAGTGACCAAGCGATAGTGCCGCTCCCGGCCGCGGTCCTCGGCGTCGACGAGACCTGCCTCGCCGAGCACACGAAGATGGCGGCTGACCGCGGGACGCGAGATCGTCGATCGGTCGTTCAGCGCCGCACGGAGGTCGACGACGCGGCACGGGCCGTCGACCAGCGAGCTCAGAATCGCGCGACGCACCGGATCGGCGATGGCCTCGAAAACGGACACCCACTAATGGTAACTGATGGGTTACCAATTGGATAGGGCGGAGAAAATGCGGCCCGCCCGTCGCGCGGGGCGTCGGGCGGGCCTGATCGATCAGAGTGTTCGGGAATCAGCGTCGGTCGGGTACCCCAACGAGTTCCGCCGGAGCTTCCCCGGAGGCCTCCGAGGCGACCGCGGCGAGTTCCTCACCCCACGACTCGTGGCTCTCGGTCGAATCGGCCTGAGCGTCCGGTGCCGTCTTCTTGCCGCCGGTGAACAGTGAGAACACCGCACCGAGCAGGCAGCAGATCAGCGCGAAGGTGAACGCGGCGGTGAGGCCGTCGGAGAACGGGTCGGAGATCAGGTGCGGGAAGAAGTCCAACCCGGTCAAGTGGTCGACGCTGGCTTGCGGCAATCCTGAGGCGTGTCCGGCCAGCAGTTGCTGGATCGGGTTGTAGCCGAGGAACGCGGCGAACAGGATGCCCACGGTCGGCAGGTGCGCCAAGGCGTTGGATTGGTCGGCGGGCAGGCCGTTGGTGGTCAGGCCGCTGTACATGGCGTCGGGGAGATGCGCGGACAGACCGGCGATCATCAGCGAGAAGAACAGCCCGATGGAGAGCACCATGGCGGCGTTCTGGAATGTCGTCATCATGCCTGCACCGGACCCGCGGGAGGTGACGGGCAGGCTGTTCATGACCTCGGCGCGGTTCGGCGAGGCGAACAATCCCATGCCGATGCCGTTGATCAACATGACGATCGCGAACACCGGATAGGCGAAGTTGACGGGCATGGCGATCAGGGCGGCAAAGGTGCCGGCGGTGATCACCATGCCGGTGGTGGTGAACCATTTGGTGCCGAGCTTGTCCGAGAGCGCGCCGGAGACCGGTGCGGACAGCAGGAAGCCGATGGTCATGGGGACCATGTAGATGCCGGCCCACAGTGGGGTGCGGGAGTAGTCGTAGCCGTGCTGGGGCAGCCAGATGCCCTGCAACCAGATGATCAGGATGAACTGCAGACCGCCGCGGCCGATGGAGGCCATCAGGTTGGCGGCGTTGCCGAAGGCAAAGCTGCGGTTACGGAACAGGGACAGTTCGAAGAGCGGGCTCTCGACCTTGGTCTCGATGAACACGAAGATGGCCAGCATGATGACGCCGCCGATGAGGCCGGTGAGTACCCAGGGGTTGGTCCAACCCATATTGGAATCGCCGTAGGGCTGGATGCCGTAGGTGATGGCGATGAGGATGGCGATCAGTCCGACGGCGAAGGTCACATTGCCCCACCAGTCCATTTTGGCCTTCTTGCGGACACCGGTGTCACGAAGCTTCAGGTATGCCCAGATCGTGCCGACCACACCGAAGGGCACCGACACAAGGAAGATGTAGTGCCACTGGATGGGGGCGAGCACACCGCCGATGAGCAGGCCGAGGAAGGAGCCGGCGATCGCGGCGACGCCGTTGATGCCCATGGCCAGGCCGCGTTGGTCGGCGGGGAAGGCGTCGGTGAGGATGGCCGAAGAGTTGGCCATCAGGAAGGCGCCGCCGACGCCCTGGACAATGCGCCAGGCGATCAACCAGATAGCGGCTTCGGTGCCGTCGAACCAGGTGATCGCCAAGAAGATCGACGACACGGTGAAGATGGCGAAGCCCATGTTGTACATGCGGGCGCGGCCGTACATGTCGCCGAGGCGGCCGAAGGAGACGACGAGGACGGCGGTGACGACGAGGAAGCCCATCATCATCCAGAGCAGGTAGCTGGTGTTCTCCGGCTCGAGGGGATTGAGGTTGATGCCCTTGAAGATGTCGGGCAGGGCGATCAGCACGATCGAGGAGTTGATGGTGGCGATCAGCATGCCCAACGTGGTGTTGGACAAGGCAATCCACTTGTAGTTCGGGTCGACGGTCGCCGCGTCGGGTGCGGCTGTGGTGTCTGTCATGAGAAGTCCTGTGAGAGAGCGAGTGGTGGCTGGTCGGGTGGGCCGACTCCGGACGGAGCGGTCCGGGGTGTCTACGTCGTCCCGAGTGCGTCGGCGAGGATCGACAACCCTCGACACACCGTGCTGCGGTCCTCGCTGTCGAGGCCGTCGATGGCCTCGGCGAGCACGCGAGCCTTCTGACTCCGGGCGCTGGCAATGACCTCGACGCCCTCCGGGGTTGCGCTGAGCAACTTGGCGCGGCCGTCGTCGGGGTCGGTGGTGCGCTCGATGTAGCCCTTCTCATCCAGCACCGCGACGAGTCGCGACATGGTCGGGGCGGACACCGACTCACGTTCGGCCAACGCGGAGAGGCGGATGGGGGCGTGGTTGATGATCGTCCACAGCGCGGCCGCGACACCGGCACTCAGATTGGCGCCATCGCCGCCGCGGATGCGGAGCGTGCGATTGATCCGGGTGAGGAGGTGGTACAGGGTCGCGACATCGGCCGACGTACCCAGATCGTCGATGGTGGAGACGGACGTCATCGGCGCGGCCTTTCGGTGAGGTTGGTTGTGTACTGCAACCATTATTGGTTGCTTGATGCTAAGTAAGCGAATCGTAAAGAGATCCTGAAGGCCGTTACCGAACCGTGAGGTGGTCTCGTCTCGGCCACGAAACCGCACCAGCACGTCGGCAGTTCACGGCGAAACCGTTAGTCGCGCGTAGCGTCCGAAGAACCAGTTGTGAACTACCTGCGCGACGGCGCGCGGAGACGGAGGAGTCATGCTCTCACTGGGAATCATCGGCTGGATCATCATCGGCGGCCTCGCCGGCTGGATCGCCAGCAAGATCATGAAAACCGATGCTCAGCAGGGACTTCTGCTCAACATCGTGCTCGGTATCATCGGCGGCTTCATCGGTGGATGGATTCTGAGTCTGTTCGACGTCGACGTGAAGGGCTTTGGATTGATCCTCAGCTTCATTACCTGTCTCATCGGTGCCTGCCTGCTGATCTGGATCGTGAGCATGATCCGGGGACGCAGTCGTTCCCACGTCTGACCCGAACCGCCGCCGACGCCGCGGGTTCTCCCATCCGGGATGAACCGGCGGCGTCGGTGTTGTTGGGCAGAGACGGAAACGAACACCGCCGACGACAAGGAGTGAACACATGACACGAGTGGCGATCATCGGAGGACACGGCAAGATCGCGCTGCGGGCAGCGCGCATCCTGTCCCAACGGGGTGACGACGTCACCTCGATCATCCGCAACGACGCGCACGTCGCCGACGTCACCGACGCGGGGGCAAACCCCGTCGTCGCCGACATCGAACAACTCGACACCGCAGGCCTCGCCTCGGTCCTCGCCGGGCAGGACGCGATCGTCTGGTCGGCCGGCGCGGGCGGTGGCGACCCGCAACGCACCTACGCCGTCGACCGCGACGCCGCGATCCGATCCATGGACGCCGCGAAGTCTGCAGGTGTCGCGCGGTACGTGATGGTCTCCTACTTCGGGGCCGGCCCTGATCACGGTGTACCCGAGGACAATTCGTTCTTCGCATATGCCGACGCCAAGGCTGCTGCCGACGAATACCTGCGCGCCACCTCACTCAACTGGACGATCCTCGGGCCGAGTCGCCTCACCGATGAGCCCGGCAGCGGCAAGATCAAGGTCGGCGGATCGCGTAGCGACTCCAGTGAGGCCAGCCGCGACAACGTGGCCGCCGTCATCGCTGCGGTGCTCGACGATGCCGGCACCTATGGCACGACAATCGAATTCGACGACGGCGATACGCCGATCGCGGACGCATTGCCGTGATCACGTCGCATGCGACCTCATTTCGGAACCGCGTACTCGGCTGAGTACGCGACACCGAGATGACGTCGCATGCGACCCCGTCTCGACGAACAACACACCGAATCGATCGCCCGGTCGACTACCGCGCCGGTCGTGAAACTCGATGTGTCCGTACCGATTCGGGCGCTGCCGGCGGCGTTCGCGGAGCTGTCGGCCGATCCTGTTCGGACACATCGGCGACGGCAACATCCACGTCAATCTCCTTGACGTCCCCGAGGCTGAGGTCGCCGACGTCACAGCCCGCGTGTTCAGCGCGGTGACCGCCCACGGCGGTAGCATCAGCGCAGAACAAGGCATCGGTCGCGCCAAGGCGGCGTGGACACATCTCGGCCGCAGCGACGTCGACCGCGAGACGATGCGCGCGATCAAGGACGCGCTCGATCCCGCCGCGCGGCTCAACCCGGGAGTGCTCTTCGGCCGACCCGAATAGAGCACTTGATCGGTTTCGGAAATCGCTTGGCGAACCCATGAGTAGCCCCTAGTCTGGCCCGACTCCCTGAACCGACCAGTTGTCCCGAACCGATCGGAGCCCGTCATGACCTCGATCAGCACCACACCCGTGCGTACCGGCCTGCCGCGCGTGCGCGACTTCCATCCCAGCGACGTCGACGGCATCGTCGAACTCTGGGAACGTGTGTCCCGTCCGACCGGCACCGCCGTGTACGCCCTCTCGGAGGTGCTGACCTCCTGCCACCAAGACCACGCACTGGTCGCGGTGGACGACCACGATCGCGTCGTCGGTGCGATCGTCGGACGAGCCGCACACGCGCAGGGCTGGATCGTGTTCTTCGCGGTCCTGCCGAGCAGATCCGATTCGCAGACCGGATCGGCGCTGCTCGCCGGACTGACCCGCCGTATGGCACCCCTGGGTCTGGCCCGGCTGTCGGCGCTGGTCGCCGACGAAGAGGCCCGCTTCGACGACTATCTGCGCGACGGCTACCACGTCAAACAGAACCTGCGCTACCTCGAACGACCCGTCACCGTCACCGCCTCGGAACTGTCGGTGCTCCGCGAACTGGGCGGCCGCTCGCTGCCCGACGACCTGTGGGACGCGATGGGTGGGATGCGCCGGGAGAAGGAACTGCTCGAACTGCGGCTGATCACCCCGCTGACCGAACCCGAACTCGCCGTGCGCTGCGGGGTGGTGCCACCGCGCGCGGTGATGCTGTTCGGGCCGCCCGGCACCGGCAAGACGACGTTCGCCAAGGCCGTCGCATCGCGGCTGGGCTGGTCGTTCATCGAGGTCTTCCCGTCGCGGCTGGCCGACGGGGCGCCCAGCGTTGCCGCCGGGTTGCGCGAAACCTTCAGTCGGATAGCCGAACTCGATCACGTCGTGGTGTTCATCGACGAGGTCGAGGAGATCGCGGCACACCGGCAGGGTGAGCCGCCGTCGCCGACCCAGGGAGTGACCAACGAACTGCTCAAGTTGATCCCCGAGTTCCGGTCCGAGCCGGGACGGCTGCTGATCTGCGCGACCAACTTCGTCCGCGCCCTCGATTCGGCGTTTCTGCGGCACGGACGCTTCGACTACGTGATCCCGATCGGCCTGCCCGACGACGAGGCGCGCACCGCCATCTGGGAACGCTTCCTGCCCCCGGCCGCCGACGGTGTCGTCGTCGACGACCTGGTGCGCAGCAGCGACGGATTCACCCCCGCCGACATCGAATACGCCGCCCGACGGGCCGCGCAGAGCGCACTCGAACGGTCGCTGGCCGCCGGCCCGGGCGTCATCGACGGGCCGACGACCCAGGACTACCTCGACGCCCTCGCCGAGACCCGGGCGACCGTGTCCGGCGAGGTGGTCGCGGATTTCCTCGAGGACATCGAACGGATCGCGCGGTTGTAGGTCAACTGACATCACAGCGATCATCGGTCGGGCTGGTTTCGACCAGCGTCGGGCTCGCTGCGCTCGCTCGTCGCGCTCAACCAGCGGTAGTCCAGCGTCGGGCTCGCTGCGCTCGCTCGTCGCGCTCAACCAGCGGTTCTGACCGGTCTGATCAGAGTGCGCCGATCACCGCCGAAGATTCGACCGGCTCGGAGAACATCGGGTAGTCGAAGCTGATCGCGTTGTCGTGCTCGGCGACCGAGGTCGCCGCGGTGCAGTCGGTCAGGGTGAGCACCCGGTAACCGTTCTCGTAGCCCGACCGCATCGTCGACTCCACACAGCAGTTGGTGAGGAATCCGGCGAGGATGATCGTGGTGATGCCCTTGCTGCGCAGGATGAAATCGAGGTTGGTGCTGGCGAAGGTGTCCAGACCGCGTTTGCCCTCGATGAGGATGTCGCCGTCGGCGGGGCTGAGGTCGTCGACGATCGCCGCGCCCCACGACCCCTTCACGAACGCATTGCCGTCGACGACGCCCTTGAGGATGCCGTAGGGGTGGCGGGTGAGTTCACCGTAGCCGGGTGCGAAGGTGATCGGCGCGTGCATGATGGTGACGCCCGCGGCCCGTGCCTTGTCCACCAGCGCAACCGTGTTGGCGAGTACGCCGTTTTTCTCCATCACCTCCGACACCGCGTCGTGCAGCACGCCGCCGTCGCTGGTGAACTCGTTCTGGAACTCGATGAGTACCAGTGCGGTGGTGGCCGGGTCGAGGGTGAGGGTCTGCGACATGGGGTTCCTTTACGTTCGGGGCATCGCGTGTGTGAGCCACGCCACCGCCGATTCAATCACTTTCTCGCGGTCGTCGGGCCCGCTCGACGAATCGGTGAGACGATGCTCTCGTGACAACCGATGCGGTGCCGCGCGACGAACTGGCCGGACTGGCACACCGGTGCGGGGTGGCCACCAGCTACGTGGGCTGGGATCAACTCGACCACGAGGTCAGTGCGGAAACCATTGTCGCCGTATTGGGTTCGCTCGGAATCGCGGCGTCGACGGCAACCGAGATCGCCGCCGCGCACGCCGCCCTCGACGACGAACCCTGGCAGGCGATGCTTCCGGCGGTCACCCTGGCGACCGCCGGGACCGATGCCCACTTCGCGGTCCACGTGCCGCACTGGGACCCGGTCTACGTGCGGATCACCACCGAGACCGGACGAGTAATCGAGCCGAGTCAGCTCGACGTCTGGGTGGAGCCACGCGAGATCGACGGCGTGCTGGTCGGGCGCGCCACGTTTGCGGTACCCGCCGATCTGGAACCCGGCTACCACATCGTGACCGCGCACAACCCGAGCCGCGACCACAGCGTCGAGGGTTCGCTGATCGTCACCCCGCGCCGATTGTCGACGGCGGAGAAACTGACCGACTCGCAACGGTGGGGACTGGCGGTCCAGCTCTATTCGGTGCGGTCGTCGGGATCGTGGGGAGTCGGGGATTTCGCCGACCTCAAACAGATCTGCGAGGTGGCCGCACGGACCTACGGCGCGGATTTCGTCCAGGTCAACCCGTTGCATGCCGCCCAGCCGCAACCGCCGATCGAGGAGTCGCCGTACCTACCGGTGACGCGACGGTTCACCAACCCGCTCTACATCCGGGTCGAGGACATCCCGGAGGCCGCGGCCTTGCGGCGCCGCGACCACAAGGCCATGACCAAGCGGCAGCGGTCCTTCGCCCGGGAGAACGCGTCGACGTCGAACATCAAGCGCAACAAGTCGTTCCGCGCCAAGATGGAGATCCTCGAGCAGATCCACCGGGTGCCGCTGACCGACGACCGCGCCGCGGAGTACCGCGCGTTCCGGAAGCGGGAAGGCAAGGGACTGCGTGGTTTTGCCACCTGGTGCGCGTTCGCCGAACGGTATGGCGAGACGTCACCGAAGTGGTCGAAACAGTTGCAGGACAAGAAGTTCATCAAACGTAAGCGCCGTGAGCTGGCCGACCGCGTCGAGTTCTTCACCTGGCTGCAGTGGATCTGCGATCAGCAACTCGCCGTCGCCCAGGAGGCCGCCCTGGCCGCTGGCATGGACATCGGCATCGTCGCCGACCTCGCCGTCGGGGTCGCACGGCACAGCGCCGACGTGTGGACCCTCGGCGACGTCCTGGCCTCCGGCGCGACCGTCGGTGCGCCGCCGGACGGATTCAACCAGCAGGGCCAGGGCTGGGATCAGCCGCCATGGCATCCGCGCAAACTCGCCGACGCCGCCTACGTCCCCTACCGCGACATGCTGCGCACCGTGCTGCGGCACGCCGGCGGACTGCGCGTGGATCACATTCTCGGCCTGTTCCGGCTCTGGTGGATTCCCGACGGCAAGGGGCCCGCCGCCGGCACCTACGTCCACTACGATCACGACGCCCTCATCGGCATCCTCGCACTCGAGGCCGAACGGGCGGGTGCCGTGGTGATCGGCGAGGACCTCGGCGTGTTCGAGCGTCACGTGCAAGAGGCGTTGCTGCACAGAGGAATTCTGGGCACCTCGATCCTGTGGTTCGAGCACGGTCCGCACGCGCCGATCCCGCCGGAGGAGTACCGCGCGCTGTGCCTGACCTCGGTCACCACCCACGACCTCCCGCCGACCCTCGGATACCTGCACGGCGACCACATCGATCTGCGTTCACGGCTGGGTCTGTTGGAAACCGGCGAGGACGCCGAACGGGCCCGCGACGCCCGCGATCGGGATGCGGTGCTGGCTCTGGTGAAAGACCGTGGCCTTCTGGCCGACGACATACCGCTGACCGATCCGCGCACGGTGGATGCGCTGTACCAACTCATCGCCGCCAGTCCTTCGGTGCTTCTCGGCGTCGCCCTGGTGGATGCGGTGGGAGAGCGACGAATTCAGAACCAGCCCGGCACCGACGCCGCCCAGTACCCGAATTGGTGTATCCCGCTGGCGGATTCGGACGGTACACCGGTCCTGGTGGAGGATCTCGCGAGCAACGCCCGATTCGCCGAACTGGTGGCGGCCCTCGCCGCGTCGGGCGTCGGGCGGCGCTGACCCGGCACCGTGCAGCGGCGTCAGCGGTGCCGCCGCACCTCGAGCACCGTCAACCCGAGTGCGATGAGGGCGAGCACTCCGACCGCCACGTTGAACACGATCCCCGAGGTGCGCAGCCCCCACTGGGCCGCGGCGATACCTTCGCCGACGATCGGGAGGGAGATCGCGACGTAGGCGACGACGAAGTAGGTCGAGGTGATCTCCGCGCGCCGATCGGCCGGGCTCGCCGAGACCACGGCCGCGAGTCCCTTTGAGAACGAGAGCCCCTGGCCCGCACCGCACACCAGCGCACCGAGTGCCAGCAGGGTGAACGACGCCGCGATCAACCCGGCGGTGAGGATCGCCATGCCGACGGCAAGGATCGCGCAGCCTGCGATGAGCGCCCGCTCGGTCGGCTGCGATCGACCGGCGATCTGCGCCACCACCGACGCTCCGAACAGCAGCGACACCAGGATGCCGGTCACCGCATGATTGTCGATGCCCAGGATGTGCGTCAGGAACGACGGCGTCACCGCGGTGAAGGTCCCCATCACCGCGAACCCGGCGAACGCCGCGATCGACGCCCGCACGAACACCGACCGCACCTCGGGTGGCACCGACAGGCGCTGCACAGACACGCGGGCACCGCGGCGCACTGCCACCGGTTCGGTGATGAACCAGATGCCGATCATCGCGACCAGCAGCAGCACGAGGTCGAGCGCGAACGGCATCCGCAGCGGTGCGGGCGCGAACTGGGCGAGCAGCCCCGCGATCAACGGCCCCAACCCGAGGCCGCCGATGTTGGCCGCGGTCGCCAGGGACGGCGCCCGATGGCGCCATCCGCGCGGAGCCAGCTCGATCACCGCAGGGGTCGCCGCGCCGGCATAGATACCCGCCGACAACCCGGACAGCACCCGGCCGATCATGAGCTGCCACACCGGGCCCGCGGTCAGAAAGACCACCGCGCTCGCCACCGAGAGCAGAGCGCCGGCGAACAGCAGGGGACGGCGACCGATGATGTCCGACCAGCGGCCGAACAGGATCAGCGCAGCGATCACCCCGGCCGCATACACCGCGAAGATGACCGTCGTCGTGGTCACCCCGAAGCCGAGTTCGCCCGAGTAGATCGCGTAGAGCGGGGTCGGCAGGGTGGTGCCGAGCATGACCACCGCGAACGCGAAGACCGCGGCGAACAATGCGCGGCCGCTCGCGGCGCGTGGTGGCATCGGAGTCGTTGCGCTCATCGGACCAGTGTGGCGACGACTCCGGCCAGCAGCACGACACATCCACCTACCTCGCCGATGATCAACGCGATCATCGACGCACCCAAACCCGGTGCCGGGCGCGCGAATTGGTTGTCGGTATCGCGCATCGCGCCGTGCATGACGTAACTGGCGATCGCACCGACGAAGAAGACCACGGGCACGATCGCCGCAGTGAGATTCACCCATGATGGCCACGCGCTCACCGCGACCAGGGCGGCCAGCACGAGGGTCGCGAACGCATACATGAGCGCCGCGCGATGGGCGATGTCGACGTAGACATGCGCCCGATGATCGGGTGAGGTCGCGATCCCGTGGTACTTCCAGATGCCCAACAGCAGCCCCCACAACAGAAGCAGCCCGGCGATCAGCACCACGACCACTGTGTCCGTCCCGATGGCGAGCGTCGAGAGATCTTCGGCGGCAACAGGTTCAGTGATCATGGCGCTCCCGGTGTCGACGATGGTTTCCTCTTCCGTCACAACAGGTTACTGTGTGGTCAGCACAGCGAAGGGGAGTGTCGCAATGCAGCCTGATCATGACGTGGTGATCGTGGGTGCCGGCTTCGGCGGGATGGGTGCGGCCATCGAGTTCCGGCGTCTGGGCATCGACAACATCGCGATCCTCGAACGCGAAGACGACCTCGGCGGTACCTGGCACGTCAACCACTATCCGGGGTTGGCCGTGGACATCGCGTCGGTCACCTACTCGTACTCCTTCGCGCCCAACCCGTACTGGTCGCGGATGTTCGCGCCCGGCACCGAACTCAAACGGTACGCCGAGCACATCGCCGATACCTACGATCTCAAGCGGCACATGGAGTTCGGCACCATCGTCGAGAGCGCGGAATGGGATGACGCCGAACAACTCTGGCAGGTCATCACCAGCGACGGCGCGGTACGCACCACCCGATATCTGGTGACCGCGACCGGATTCCTCTCCCAGCCGCACACCCCGGATCTGCCCGGCATGGACTCGTTCGCCGGCAGCGTGCTGCACACCGCGGCGTGGGACGACGGCCACGACCTCACCGGCGAGCGGGTGGCGATCATCGGCACCGGCGCCACCGCGGTGCAGCTGATCCCGGAGATCGCCGAGCGGGCAGACGAATTGACCGTCTTCCAGCGCACCCCGATCTGGGTGGTGCCCAAGCTCGACTTCCCGATTCCCGCCACGGTGCAGCGGCTGTTCGCCACCGTGCCGCTCACCCAACGCGCTGCGCGCCTGGTCAGCACCTCGCTGCTGGAACTGCTGATGGTGGTCGGGGTGCTGCACTACAAGCAGGCCAAACCCGGCAACAAGGCCGCCGCGTTGCTGGCCAAGGCGCATCTGCGCCGACAGGTCCGCGACCCCGACACCCGCCGCAAACTCACGCCGTCCTATGACTTCGGGTGCAAGCGTCCCACGTTCTCCAACACCTACTTCGCCGCGTTCAACCAACCGCACGTGACCCTGCAGACCAGTCCGATCGCCCGTGTCGAGGCCGACCGGATCGTCACTGCCGACGGCACCGAGACCGTGGTGGACACGCTGGTCCTCGCCACCGGATTCGATCTGTGGGACACCAATTTCCCGGCCATCCGCATCATCGGTCTCCAGGGCCGTGATCTGGGCCGCTGGTGGCGGGACAACCGATTCCAGGCCTACGAGGGCATCACCGTGCCGCGCTTCCCGAACCTGTTGTCGCTCAACAGTCCGTACTCCTACAGCGGACTCTCGTACTTCACCACCATCGAGTCCCAGATGAAACACATCCGCCGACTCTTCGGTGAACTCCGCCGCCGCGACACGTCGACCTTCGAGGTCACCGACGCCGCCAACGACGCCTTCCTCGCGCAGGTCACCGACGACCTGCAGTCGTCGGTCTTCTACACCGGCAACTGTGCGTCGGCGCGCAGCTACTACTTCAACCAGCACGGGGAGGCGGCGCTGCTGCGCCCGAACTCCACCCTGACGACGCTACGGGAGATGGACCGATTCCCGCTCGACGCCTACACGTATCGCTGAGGACCGGCGCATGGCCGCCGCTCGACCGTAAAGTTCGGTCATGCGCGCATGGGCGGTAACCAGTCCCGGTCCGATCGACGAGCGACCACTCGAGTTCATCGACAAACCCACCCCGACACCGGCCGCCGACGAACTCCTCGTGCGCGTCCTCGCGTGCGGCGTGTGCCGCACGGACCTGCACGTCAGCGAGGGCGACCTCCCGGTGCATCGTGAGCACGTCACGCCGGGTCACGAGGTGGTCGGTGAGGTCGTCGATCGCGGCGCCGACGTGCGTGACATCGAGATCGGCGCCCGAGTCGGCGTGGCGTGGCTGCGACGCACCGACGGGACCTGCGTCTACTGTCGGCGCGGCGACGAAAACCTCTGTCCCGCATCGCACTACACCGGCTGGGACGCCGACGGCGGGTACGCCGAATACACCACCGTGCCGGCCGCCTTCGCCTATCCGCTGCCCGACGACCTCGACACCGTCGCCGCCGCGCCACTGCTGTGCGCCGGCATCATCGGCTACCGAGCACTCAAACGCGCGAGCCGACCCGACGATTCAGCACTCGGCTTCGTAATCCCGGAACGGTTGGGGCTCTACGGATTCGGTGGCAGTGCCCACCTGTGCGCGCAGGTGGCCATCGCCCTCGGCGCCCGCGTACACGTCCTGACCCGCGGTGAGCAGGCGCGTGAACTCGCCCTCTCCCTGGGAGCGGCGTCGGCGGGCGACGCCTACGACGAGCCGCCTGAACCGCTCGACGCGGCCATCACCTTCGCGCCGGTGGGGGAGTTGGTGCCGGTCGCCCTGCGCGCACTGGACCGCGGTGGGGTGCTGTCCATCGCGGGCATCCACCTCTCGGACATCCCGGCGCTGAACTACGAGCGGGAACTGTTCTACGAGAAGGAGATTCGGTCGGTGACCGCCAACACCCGGGCCGACGGCCGCGAGTTCCTGGCGCTTGCCGCCCAGCACGGGGTGCAGCCCACCACCCACACCTATCCGCTGTCGGCGGCCCAGGACGCGCTCATCCACTTGAAGGCGGGGCGGTTCGACGGTGCCGCAGTGCTGGTGCCGGGGTGATCACACCGGCTCGAGCAACTCCGGCCCGTTGTTGGCGACCCGATTGACCAGCGGTGCCACCTCGCGGATGTCGATCTGTTCGGCGATGGTGTCGCTCGGCGGCGCGTACAGCGACTCGGGCGCCACCTGGTCGGGATCGAGCCAGGCGTCCCAGTTGTCGAACGGCATGATCAACGGCATCCGGTCATGCACCTCGCGCAGATGGCCGACGGCGTCGGTGGTGAGAATCGAGCAGCTCAACAGCGGTGCCTCGTCCTTGTCCGCGTCCTTGGGCCGCCACACCGACCACAGCCCGGCCATGAACAGCCGGGTGCCGTCGTGCGGGGACATGAAGAACGGGATCTTCGTCGGCTTGCCCTTGGCGTCCTCGGGTCCCTTGCGCCACTCGTACCAGCCGTCCATCGGGATCAGGCAGCGTTTGGATTTCACCGCGGCCCGAAACGAACTCTTCTCCCCGGCGGTCTCCGCGCGTGCGTTGAACAGCAGCGGTCCCTTGCCGATCTCCTTGGCCCACGGCGGCACCAGACCCCAGCGCATCGCGCGGACCCGCAGCGCCGGATCGTCGTCGGGTTCCTCGGGGGAGTGCCGATTGACGACGGTCATGATGGTCGTCGTCGGCGCCACGTTGTAGTTCTCGCCGACGCTTCGTGTGCTCTTCGCCTGCTCCTTGTCGGCGGCGCCGGCGTCGCCGCTCTCCTTGTCGGGAGAGTTCGCCGCCGGATCGAGCGGCACCGGCACCTCATTGACCGCATCGATCTCCGCGGCCAGTTTGGCCGGGTCCGTCGTCACCGCAAATCGTCCACACATACCGACCATCGTTCCACGGCATGCCGACAGCGGCCCGCGACCAGGGCGTTGAGCTGCTCAGACTGTCATCTGATCAGACGGCGATCTCGGCGACCACCGCACCCGTCGCGGCCACCAGATCGGCCGGGGCGAGCGCCACCTCCAGGCCACGCCGCCCGGCACTGCAATGCACCTGCGCCCAACTCATCGCCGACGCGTCGATCACCGTCGGCAGCGCCGTGCGCTGACCCAGCGGCGACACACCGCCGAACACATAGCCGGTCGAGCGGGTGACCGCCTTCTCCTGTGCCATCGTCGCCTTGCCCACGCCGCCGAAAACCTCGGCCAGCGCAGCGGCCGCAGCCTTCAGCGACAGCTTGCGCGGAACCGGCAGCACCGCGACGGCCAGGCTGCCCGACACGTCGATCACCAGCGTCTTGAAGACCTGGGCAGCCTCGACCCCGAGTTCGGCCGTCATCGCCGCAACGGCCTCGTCGCCGTAGTCGCGGCTGCGCGGATCGTGCGCATATCGGTGGACCGTGTGCGTGATGCCCGCCCGCTCGAGCGCGGCGATCGCCGGTGTCGCAGCCATGAGGCTCACACCCCTTTCCGTCAGTCGGTGGAACATTTGCCGCGGTCGGGCTGTTGTGTCGGGTGGCCACAGCGCCAACCAGCCCACTTCTCCCGACGCGGAAGGACGGTCGATCAGCCAGATGAGCACCACCGGACTGCTCGTACCCACACCATCGGTACATGATGCGCCGGCCCGACCCGACGTGACCCGACCCCACTCCGGGGCCGATGGCGCATCGGTAAGCTGGACCGACAGCGGACACGCGACACCTGATCCACGCTGGGTCATCGCGGCCCCGAACGGGCTGTCCGCGGATGCCGTCACCGAAGGGATCGTAGTGGCCGAACCCGAATCACCCGCCGAACCCGAATCACCTGGGGATCAGCCGACCGACGCGACGCCCGCGCGCGGTGGGGCCGGTTCGCAGGCGCCCGATCGCACCGACCCGAGTGAGACCCCCGCACAGCTGACCGAGCGGTTCGAGCGCGACGCGCTCCCGCTGCTGGATCAGATGTATGGCGCTGCACTGCGTATGACGCGCAACCCCGCCGATGCCGAAGATCTCGTGCAGGACACCTACATCAAGGCGTTCTCCGCGTTCTCGTCGTTCCGCGAGGGCACCAACCTCAAGGCCTGGCTGTATCGGATTCTGACCAACACCTACATCAACGGTTACCGCAAGAAGCAGCGGCAGCCCGCCCAGTACCCGACCGACGAGATCACCGACTGGCAGCTCGCGGCGACGGCCGAGCACACGTCGACCGGTCTTCGGTCGGCGGAGATCGAGGCCCTCGACGCGCTGCCCGACGATGACATCAAGGCGGCCCTGCAGGAACTCCCCGAGGATTTCCGGATGGCCGTCTACTACGCCGACGTGGAAGGGCTGCCCTACAAGGAGATCGCCGAGATCATGGACACCCCCATCGGCACCGTCATGTCGCGACTGCATCGTGGCCGTCGCCAACTGCGTGAACTGCTCGGTGACGTCGCCCGCGAGCGTGGCTTCAACCGCGCCGCACGTGCTGCGTCGGAGAGCGAGGTGGCCCGATGAGCACCGACGACGCCGATCCGGAATTCAGCAACCTCGACTGCTCGGCGGTCATCGCCGACGTCTGGCTGCTCCTGGACAACGAATGCGATCCGGGAGCCCGGACCCGACTGCAGGGTCATCTCGACAGCTGCCCGTCCTGCTTCGCCCATTACGGCATCGAGCAGCAGCTCAAGGCCCTGATCAACCGCAAATGCGGTGGTGATCAGGCACCCGACGGGCTGCGCGAACGGCTACGCATCGAGATCCGCAAGACCGTCGTCGTGCGCGAAACGACGCGCGGAACCGCCGACTGAGCACCGGGCACCGTCGACCCGAGTTTCCCGACGTGGGAGAATGGCTCCCGCAACCAGCACAAAAGGAGATCCGTCATGGGTAAGCGCGGACGTAAGAAGCGCGCTCGCAAGAAGAATGCCGCCAACCACGGTCGGCGTCCGAACTCCTGAACCCAGGTTCAGCCGAGTACGAGCGAAACATCGTCAGCGCCCGCTGTCGTGCACTCATCCAGCATGAGGAACGACGGCGGGCGCTCACGCGTTTTCGGCACCTGGTGGGTTATTTTTGATGCATGGCTGAAGACGTCGTGGCAGAAATCGTTGCTAGTGTTCTCGAGGTTCGCGCGACCCCCGGCCAGCAGGTCGACGTCGGCGACACCCTGTTCCTGCTCGAGTCGATGAAAATGGAAATCCCGGTTCTCGCAGAGGAACCCGGCACCATCGGCGACATCAAGGTGAAGGTCGGCGACGTCATCCAGGCCGGCGACATCATCGCGGTCTACCAGTAGGACGACTCGCCGTGGTTTGTCCGGCCGCATATCCGTGGGAGGCGTGAGCTGTCCACCCTGGCCGATCTCCTCGCCGAGCACACCCGACTCTCCGACGCGGCCGCCGGTCATCTGCAGCGGCTGGTCGCCGAATGGCAGCTGCTCGCCGACCTGTCCTTCGCCGACTTCCTACTCGCGGTGCGCACCGACGACGACGATGTCGTGACCGTCGCACAGTGCCGCCCCAACACGGCGTCGACGGTGTTTCCGCGCGACGAGGTCGGCGCCATCGTCACCGGTTCGGTGCGCGACCACCTCGGGCGGGCGTTCGTCGCCGATCGGGTCCTGCGTGACGAGGACCCGGAATGGTTGGGTGCGGTCGCCATTCGCCGGGAGGCGGTGCCCGTCGGCTTCCACGGCGCGGTCATCGCAGTCCTCACCCGAGCCGTGGATCTGACCCATCCACGACTGCCATCACCGCTGGAACTGGCCTACCAGGACTCGGCGAACGACCTGTGTCAGATGGTCGCCGACGGCACCTTCCCGTTGCAGGAGAGCAACACTCACGGCCTGTCGACACCGCGTGCGGGAGACGGATTCGTGCGTGTCGACGATCACGGCATGGTGGTCTACGCGAGTCCCAACGCGCTCTCGGCGTTTCACCGTATGGGGTGGACGGCGGAACTGACGCACACCAGGCTGTCGGAGGTGACCGCCTCGCTGCTCACCGATCCCTTCGAATCCGGTGACGTGGCGGTGATGATCGATGCCGCGGCCGGGGTACAGGCGGTACCGGCGGGACCGTACCGGGATGTGGGGATGCGGATGGAGGCCGATGCGCGTCGGGCCACCACATTGATCCGGTCGGTGCCGTTGCGTCCGCGCGGGGTGAGCCGCGGCGCCGTCGTCCTGATTCGCGACGTCACCGAGGTCAAGCGCCGGGATCGGGCGCTGATCAGCAAAGATGCGACGATCCGGGAAATCCACCATCGGGTGAAGAACAACCTGCAGTCGGTGTCGGCGCTGCTGCGGTTGCAGGCCCGACGTACCTCCAACCCCGAGGCGCGGGGCGCGCTCACCGAGGCCGTGCGCCGGGTCGCGTCGATTGCCCTTGTCCACGAACTGCTTTCGGGCAGTGTCGACGAAGAGGTCGATCTCGACGAGGTCGTCGACCGACTGGTCCCGATCCTCGTCGATGTCGCTTCCGGGGATACGCCGGTCACCGTCCGGCACGTCGATCGGCTCGGCGTGCTGCCGGCCGAATTCGCGATGCCGTTGGTGATGGTGCTCACCGAGATCATCCAGAACGCGATCGAGCACGGGTTCGCCGAAGGCGGAACCGACGCGGCCATCGTGATCGAGGCCGACCGCGACGTCCGCGCACTCCGCATAACGGTGCGCGACAACGGTTCCGGACTACCCGACGACTTCGACATCGCCAACTCGGATCGACTCGGACTGCAGATCGTGCAAACCCTCGTGTCGATCGAACTCGGCGGTGAACTCACCATGGGTCCCAATCCCGACGGGCCGGGAACCGTGGTGAACATGACCATCCCCCTGCGATGAAGATGTTTCCCCGCACAGACGAAGAGACCCGGCCAGGCCGGGTCTCTTTCGTGGTCGCCGTTGCGGCGGTGTCTTCCCCGTTTAGACGCTGCTCCGCGAGCGCGTACGTGCCGTACGCCGCTTGAGGGCCCGTCGTTCGTCTTCGCTCATGCCGCCCCAGACGCCGGCATCCTGACCGGACTCGAGTGCCCACGACAGGCATTCGGCCGTGACCGGGCAGCGCGCGCAGACGAGCTTCGCATCAGCGATCTGCGCAATCGCCGGACCGCTCGTCCCCACCGGGAAGAACAGTTCCGGATCCTCGTCGCGACAAATTGCCTTGTGACGCCAGTCCATTCCTAACTCCTTCACGTGCTCGTTTGAGCACCCCTCGACAACTACTATTTATGTCTTGTGTGTTGTGGCTGTAACCGCTGGTTCACGCGGACCCACCGAATGTTTCCGCGCTGTTGCTTGTGAATACTTTCACGAATCCAGGCGAAGTCAATGGGTTGTGTTTAACACGTGTGCAATATCACTGTCGCGCCCTACCACTTCGGGAGCACCCCTGGTGAGAGGGGGTGGTTGCACACGGTTGCGCACCGATGTATTACTCTACCCGCTTTGTTTCCTGTTGTTAATGAATTTCCGCAGGTAGTCGCAACAAATCTCTGGTGGTCTTGGAGTCACTCGTCGTAATCTGTGAGTCATGACACGACGACGATGTTGATCCGATCACACTCGACTAACGCTGTGGTCTGCGACAACAGCCATTGTCGAGGACGCCATCCCGCTCTATCCGCTCTACGCGGTGATGTTCGCCGACCCCGCTGTGGCCGGCCTCTCACCGGCGTCGATTTCTGTCCTTTTCATTCTGTGGTCGGTGTCGTCGTTCGTCTTCGAGATCCCCACCGGGATACTCGCCGATCGCGTGCCACGCCGACCGCTGCTGGTGCTCGGTCCGCTCCTCACCGGGGTCGGGTTCGCGCTGTGGACGTGGTGGCCGTCGTTTTCGATGTTCGCCCTCGGGTTCGTCTTGTGGGCGGCGGGTGGCTCGCTGCGTTCCGGGACGTTGCAGGCGCTGGTATTCGACACCCTGGCGGCGGTCGGGCGGGCCGAACGGTATGCGACGCTGACCGGTCGGATGCGGGCGATGCAGGCGATCGGCGTCGTCACCGGCACCGCACTGGCGGTGCCGCTGGCCGCCTGGGGCGGCTACCACGCGGTCGGCGCGGCGAGCGTTCTCGCGTGCGTGCTGTGCGCGGCCACCTCGGCGATGCTGCCCGAGCGCCGACCCGCACCGTCCGCCGGTGTCGACGATGAGGACGGGCAACCGATCGCGGAGCGACTCTCGGCGTCGGCGATCCTGCGTGACGCGCTGCGGCAATTGTCCATGCAGCCTGCGGTACGCCGGTGTCTGTTTCTGCTGATCGTGCTCACCTGGGTGGCGGCGCTCGACGAGTACCTGCCGTTGTTGGCCGACGAGATCTGGCCCGGGTCGGCACCGGGTGTCGCGCTGTTGATGGTGTTGATCGCGATCGGTGATGTCGCCGGTGGTCTCGCGGCCGCGCGCACCTCCGGAATTGATTGGCGACCAAAAAGATTCGCGATCTGGCTGGGTGTGGCGGCGTTGGCACTGGTGGTCGGCGCCGGGTGGGCGCACCCGGCGGGAATGGTGTTGGTGGCCTTTGCTTTCGGGGTGTTCGGCTGGTCGCTGGTGCAGGCCGACGCGATGCTGGCGCACCGGGTGTCCTCGGCGTCGCGGGCGACGATCACCTCGATCGCCGGCGTGGGGGAGGAGACGGTGGCGATCGCCGCGTTCGCGGGATGGGCCCTCGGCGCACAGTGGCTGCCGCCGACCGGGCTGTTCGTGATCGCCGCGGTGCCCTACCTGCTGCTGGCCCTGGTGATCTGGTTGGGCGCCACCACCGACAGGGCCGACGTGCGATAACCGAACTCCAGCAGGGTGTGCGCGCCGACGTAGTCACCGTCCATCTGCACGTCGATCGGCTCGGCCGCGCGGAAGCGGACCCAGGCCACGTCATCGTCGCGGTAGAGGTGGCGCGCCTTGGGTGGACGATGCGTGAGCAGTCGCGCGGCGAGCGGCAGGTTGGCCCACACGCCGGTCGATGTCGCGGCGAATAATCCCAGCCGGGTGTCGAACCCGGTCTTCGGGTTGGTGCGGATCTCGTATTTGCCCAGGTAGGTCCACGGGCTGGTATTGGAGACGAACCCGAAGCGGACCCCTGGGACCGGCTCGTGGTCGGGCACCTCGACGGTGAATGTGTCCTGGCTGCCGGCGTGGGAGAAAAACGAGCTGATCGTCGTCCACAGATAGCGGCCGGGGGTGGCGGCCTTGCCCGCATGGCGCTTGGTCTCCATCGCGTGCACGACGACGGCATCCATGCCCATCCCGGTGTTGAACAGGAACCAGCGGTGCTGGGTGTGGCCCAGCCCGATCCGACGTTGCTGCCCGGAGTCGAGCAGTTCGATGATCTGGCTGGTCGCGGCCAGCGGATCGGCGGCGATGCCCAGGGTGCGGGCGAACACGTTGGCGCTACCGCCCGGGATCACCCCGAGGGTCGGCAGTCGGCGATCGTCGCCGAACACGTCCACGGTGGGATCCGGGGCACCCAGCAAACCGTTGACCACCTCGTTCACCGAGCCGTCGCCGCCGTGCACGATGACCGCGTCGACACCGTCGGCCACCGCGCGTTCGGCGAGCTCGCCGGCGTGACCGCGGTGGGTGGTGTGCTCGACGTCGAGCGAGAAATGCGAGCTCAGCGTATGGACCAGTGCGTCCCGGCCGGCCGGTGTGGTCGCCGTGGCGAATGGATTGACGATGAGCATGACGCGCACGACAACCCAGAGTATTGGGTCCGGCGTTGTGACGTGCACCCGCCTGCGCACCGGACGCCCGCCAATCCCTCGCAGTGGCGTGGCGAGACACGCCCTAGGCTGGACCCGTGAGTGATCAGAGGGGCCGCGACGCGGAGACCGCCGGTACGCAGAACCGAGGTGGCGACGACGTGACCGGACGACCGCCGTCGCCGGTGCGGATCGCGGGTGCGGTGACCGCGCTCGAGGGTGTCATTGCGATCGTCGTCGCGGTGATCCTGGCGATCCGGGAGGCCGCCGGACACAAAGAGGCGGCGATCAGCGGGTACGGCACCGCCGCCTGGTTCGGCATCATCGGCGCCGGCGTCCTGGTGGGCGGGCTGGCGTTGCTGACCGGACGTCGGTGGGGGCGGGCGATCGCGGTGGTGGCGCAGATCCTGCTACTGCCGGTCGCCTACGCCCTGCTGACCGACAGTCACCAGCCGTTCATCGGGGTGCCGTTGGGCATCGTCGCGCTCGCGGTTCTCGTGTTGATCTTCAGTCCCGCCTCGGTGCGGTGGCTGGCAGGCGAATACGGGCCGGAATAAAACTCTCCGTCGTTCTTGTGACGCATTTCAACACCGAATAATCCGGTGATGGGTCGTACAGTATTGGCCATGACCCGCATGCTGGCCGTTGCCAATCAAAAGGGCGGCGTGGCCAAGACCACGACCGTCGCGTCGTTGGGTGCCGCACTGGCCGATCTCGACGTCTCGGTGCTCGTCGTCGATCTGGATCCGCAAGGCTGCCTTACCTTTTCGCTCGGACATGATCCGGACCAACTCGAGGCGTCGGTGCACGACGTGCTCCTCGGGGAGGAGGAGATCGCCGACGTCCTGCTCGACACCGAGGACAACGTCACCCTGTTGCCGGCCACCATCGACCTCGCCGGCGCCGAAGCGTTGCTGCTGATGCGGCCGGGACGGGAGTACGCGCTCAAGCGGGCGCTGGCCGAAATCGCCGAGGATTACGACGTCATCCTCATCGACTGCCCGCCGTCGCTCGGTGTGCTCACCCTCAACGGCTTGACGGCCGCCGACGAGGTGATGGTGCCACTGCAGTGTGAGACCCTGGCCCATCGCGGTGTCGGGCAACTGCTGCGCACGGTCAAAGAGGTACAGCAGATCACCAACTCGGACCTGACCATGCTCGGCGCGGTGGCCACCCTGTTCGACGCGCGGACCACCCACAGTCGCGACGTGCTCTCCGACGTCGCCGACCGCTACGAACTTCCCGTGCTCGACCCGCCGATCCCGCGTACCGTTCGGTTCGCGGAGGCGTCGGCATCGGGTACCTCGGTGATGCGTGGCCGAAAGAACAAGGGCGCCACCGCATATCGCGATCTGGCCGAGAACCTCTGGAAGCATTGGGAGGCCGGCAGTCCGGTGCGGACCTTCGACGAGAGCTGAGTTCTTACGCGCGACCGTAAGCGGTGACCTGATCGCCTCGCTGCTCGACGATGGTGTCGCCGAGAACCCGCAGGTTCACCGGTTGATCGTCGCGCCCCTCGCGGGTCACGGGTATCGCGCGGACCTCGCGTCCGTTGGCCGCGTCCCGCACGCTGATACCGGTCGCGGTCGGCAGGAGCAGGAAACCACCCATCAGGTCGCCGGCCCCGATCGCGCCGGGCACCTGATAGATCGGGCGCCCCGTCGAGGTGTTCACCACCACCGTCGCCTTGCCGGTGAAGTAGGTGGTCAATCCGGTGGTGGCGATGGGTACCGAGTTCGCGGGCGGGGCGGTGTCGCCGTCGACGCTGTTGTTGGCCGAGGGTGCTCCGTCGGTGGTGAACTGCCGGATCGCGGCCGGCACCGGGCCCGGCGTCGTCGATGGGGCGGGTGGGTTGGCGCCGCCGTCGTAGACGGCGATCGCCGAGGTGCTCATCGAGACCACCACCGGTGGCGGGCCGTCGGTCCCATCGGTGATCACCGACGACCCGTACTGCTGGACCTGCTCGTCCTTGTTCAGGACCGCGCCGAGCACCGTCAGCCGATAGCCGCGGTCGCCGTCGCAGCGTTCGATGACCGCGATCCGATCACCGCCGACGATCGACGAAAACAGACGGCAGCCGTGCCGATCCGGTTGCACATCGGGCTTCACCGGCGCCTCGATGCGACCGTATTCAATGCCCCGCACCAGATTCGAACCCCACGTCTCGAGGCGGGTACTCCCTTGGGAGACAACGTAACCCGAGTCCGAGGTCAGAGTGACCCGGCCGTCTGCCTCGCTGCTGCGGCTGCCCTCTCGGTGACCGCTGGACCCGTCGAGTGCAGTGATCTCGCCGCAGCCGCGGGAGTTGCGGTAGGCCGCGAGCACCTCGTTGGTGCTCGACGGCCAGGCGGCGATGATCGCGCAGACCGGCAGATCCCGCTGATAGCGCCACACCTGGCGCCCGGTCGTCGGGTCGCGCCCTTCCACGGTGCCGGCGTCGGCGGTGACCACCAGCGACCGGCTCAGCGCCGGCATGCGGGTGGCCGACGACCGCGCATGCCAGAGCGGGGTCACCCGATCGGGCACGGTGGTCGCGGCCGACACACTCGGTACCGCGCCGGCGGCCTGCACGCTGTCGGTGTGCCGTACCGGGCTGTTGAGCCAGACGACGACACCCACGATGAGCACGACCGCCACGATGGCAGCACTGACGGCCAGGTCGATCGGCGTGCGCCGTTCGGGTGTGAGACGTGCCACGCGAGTGCGGTGGAGCTACTCGGCGGCCGAGGTGGTGGCGGTGGCCGGTGCGGCCGCGTCGGTGTTGTGCTTGGCGCCACCCCGACGACGGCGACGGCGCCGCGGCTTGTCCGACGTCTCGCCGGACTGCTCCGAGGCCGATTCGGTCGAGGCGGTATCGGTACCGGTGGTCTCACCGGTGCCCTCGGACGCCTGTCCGCCGCGGGTGCGGCGACGCTGGCGCGTCGACTTGGGTCGTTCGCTGCGCGGCCGACGTTCGACGCGCTTCTCGTCGGGGTCGGACTCGCGGCGCGGTGCGGCGATGCGGCCGGTGGCCGAGGCAGGCACGTTCAGTTCGGTCTGCAGGGTTTCCGACGTCGAATACGTTTCCTCGGGCTCGGGCACGCCGAGCTTGAGGGCCGAGTTGATCAGCTCCCAGCGGTGCAGCTCGTCCCAGTCGACGAGGGTGATCGCGATGCCGGTGCGGCCCGCGCGGCCGGTGCGGCCGATGCGGTGCACGTAGGTCTTGTCGTCCTCGGGGCACTGGTAGTTGATGACGTGGGTGACATCGTCGATGTCGATACCGCGGGCGGCGACGTCGGTGGCGACGAGGACGTCGATGGCGCCCGTACGGAACTTCTTCAGCGCCTTCTCCCGGGCGATCTGCCCGAGGTCACCGTGCACGGCACCGACGGAGAATCCGCGTTCGGCGAGATCGTCGGCGACCTTCTGCGCGGTCCGCTTGGTGCGGGTGAAGATCATCGTCGCGCCGCGGCCCTCGGCCTGCAGGATGCGGGCGACGAGTTCGGCCTTGTCCAGGGCATGCGCCCGGTAGATGTACTGGGTGGTGCGTTCGTGGATCGCCGAGTCGTTGGCGTGCTCGGCGCGGATGTGCGTCGGGCGGTTCAGGAAGGTCCGGGCCAAGGTGACGATCGGTCCGGGCATCGTCGCCGAGAACAGCATGGTCTGGCGCGGGGTGGGCAGCGCCGACATGATGCGTTCGATGTCGGGCAGGAAGCCCAGGTCGAGCATCTCATCGGCCTCGTCGAGGACCAGGACCGCGACCTTGCCCAGGATCAGATGACCCTGCTGCGCCAGATCGAGCAGTCGGCCCGGGGTGCCGACGACGACGTCGATGCCGCCCCGGAGGTCGGCGATCTGCGAATCGTAGGGGCGGCCGCCGTAGATGGAGGTGATCTTCAGCGGGCGCACGGTGCCGTCGGCCAGGGTCACGTCCGTCAGGTTCTTGGCGGCCACCTCGAGGTCGCCGGTGACCTGCAGGCAGAGCTCGCGGGTCGGCACGATGATCAGTGCGCGGGGGGTGTTGTCCAGCGCGCGCAGGCCGCTGGCCTCGGCGTTGGCCAGGCGGTGCAGCAACGGCACGCCGAACCCGAAGGTCTTGCCCATGCCGGTGCGGGCCTGCCCGATGAGATCGTCGCCGGCCAGGGCCAGCGGCAGGGTGAGTTCCTGGATGGCGAAGGTGTGGGTCTTGCCGTCGGCGGTCAGTGCCGACACGATGCGGTCGTCGACGCCGAGTTCGGCGAAGGTGGGGGAGGTGTGCTCCTCGTCGACGATCGTTGTCTGCACGTCGTCGTCGGATGTTGTTCCGGTCGTTGCGATGGAATCGCTCATGATGTTCGGTTATGCCTTTCTCGCATGTCCCGCACGCACGAAAGGCACCACGGGAATCTCGCGAGTCGGCTCGCGTGAAAGGGGAAGTCGGTCGAGAGAAATGAACCGTTCCGCCGCTGTGGTGGCCAGGCGGACCGCCCGCGTCGAGATGTGGCGGGCAATCCGCGCCGAGTGCGCGCACATTGTCTGGTGTCCGCGTGCGTGGTCGAGGTCGGTCAGCGCTACCGCCGACATGGTTTCGACACGTTCGCGTCAGTACACCGTTGATCAGTGTACTTGGTGTACGCACCCTGCCCGCCTACCATCTCCTGCATGTCATCAGCGTCACTGCAGCCCGATTCCTCGTCCGACGCCACCAACGGCGCGGTGACCAAGCTCTTCGCAGTCTTGTTGGCGGGCGAATACTCGGCGTTCTATCGGCTCATCGAGGAGTCGAAGATGGCACCGGATGTGGCGAGTCAGATCGCCATCGCGCGGATGGCGGCGTCCGAGATCCACCACTTCGATGTGCTCGCCGCCCAGGTCAGCGCACGTGGACTGGACCCGACGGCATCGGTGGAACGCTATCGGTCGGTGTTCGATCAGTACCACTCGGCGACGACCCCCAAGACCTGGTACGAGTCGCTTGTCAAGGCCTATGTCGGCGACGGCCTGGCCGCCGACTTCTACACCGAGCTGGCCGGGGTGCTGCCCGGAGACGCGCAGACCGTCATCGCGCAGGTGATGTCGCAGACCAGCAGTTCGCACTTCGCGCGCGAGCAGGTAACC
The DNA here is from genome assembly GCF_048537925.1 of Gordonia sp. CPCC 205515. NCBI lineage: Bacteria > Bacillati > Actinomycetota > Actinomycetes > Mycobacteriales > Gordoniaceae > Gordonia > Gordonia sp. CPCC 205515. The sequence continues at coordinate 192,608 of NZ_JBCLVJ010000002.1, forward strand.
GCCGCGGTCACGCGCGACCCGTCGCTGAAATCGCCGCTCACCCTGTGGGGTCGTCGACTGCTCGGCGAGGCCATCACCCACGCGCAGTGGGTGCTCGCTGCCGAGGAGGAGGTCACCGACCTGCTCTTCGCCGAGGCCGCGTCGTTGCAGGGGGTGGCGAGCTTCTTCGACGCCATCGCCGCCGAACACGCCAAACGCATGAGCGACCTCGGCCTGGGCTGAGCGCGGGCACGCGCATCAATCGGGCGGCGCGAAGTCCGCGGTTCCGCTGTGAGCGGAGCCGGTGTCGCCGGCGCGGGCGGCTCAACTAGCCTGGGTCCGCACGGAGAAGATCGTCGAATGGGAGAAGGGCGGCCATGACCGTTGAAGTGAAGATCGGCATCACCGACAGCCCGCGAGAGCTGTCCATCCAGTCGGCACTCACCAGCGACGAGGCCTACGCCGCGGTCGAGGCCGCACTGAACGGCAAGCAGTCGCTGCTCTCGCTGACCGACGACAAGGGTGCGCGGTACCTGATCCCGGTCACCAAGATCGCCTATGTCGAGGTCGGCAGCACTGAGAACCGTCGCGTCGGTTTCGGAGCCGTCTGAGGCTGACTCAGCGCAGTCAGCTCGCTGACCAAGAAGTTCTTCCCCCTGCTTTGCGTTCTTCCCCCGTATGGGCGGAAGAACGGAAAGCAGGGGGAAGAACCGTCTGTGCGTCGCTATTACTCGCCCGCCGGCGCCGCCGACGCTTCGTTCTCGAGGATCGGCACGTGCGAGAGTCCGCCCCACAGCAGCGCGACGGTGGTGTCCACCGCGGTCTGCTTGTCGACCGGGCGTTTCGCCTCCAGCCAGTAACGGGCGTTGACCTGACTCGCGCCGACCAGGCCGGCCGCCAGCATCCGCGATCGGTAGGGATCGAGTCCGGAGTCGTGCATGACGAGGCCGTAGACGGCGTCGACACACGCTTCGGTGGCGCCGTCGACGCGGCGGATCACCGCCGGGTCCATCGCGTCCGAGGAGAAGATCAGTCGGTACCCGGAGTTGTCCTGATCGATGAAATCGAAGAACGCCTGGACCGCCGCGCGGACCCGCTGCCGGTTGTCGGTGGTCGTCAGCAACGCCGCGTTGACATCGCTCACCAGCTTTTCCGCATGGGAGTCGACGACCGCGATGTACAGGTCTAGTTTTGATGGAAAGTGTTGGTAGAGGACAGGTTTGCTGACTCCGGCGTGCACCGCGATCTCGTCCATGCCGGCGGAGTGATAGCCGCGCTCCACAAAGATCTCGCTGGCCGCCTCGAGTAACTGCATCCGGCGGGCGCTGCGGGGCAGACGAGTGCTGCGGCCCGCGCCCGGCGAGGGGTTCGTGGCGGTCGACATGCGTCGAGCGTACTCGCGGCGTGAGCGTCGTCGGTTACACATGCCGCGATCTGGCGAATGGGTTACCCGATGATCGATCTGACCTGTGAGAAGGTGGACCCTGTGAGTCACCCAGGACACGGGTCGACCCCCGGTGACAATGGGGTCGGCGGTGCGCGTGCGCGCACCCAGGACGCGGCATCGGACACTTTGGCTGCGGATCGGGTCCAGTCACGCCCACGTCCTGACCAGCCGTTGCGCGCCCGCTGGGATCCGACCGATGATCACGGACGTCCGCGTGTGGACAGGTCGGCGCAGCCCGAGCGCAAGAAGCAGAGTGCACTCGGACGGTTCGTTGCCACCTACGGCTGGCGGGCATACGCGATCCCGGTGCTCCTGGTGTTGACCATCGTGCTCATCGTGGTGACCATCCGCAACGGTTCGAGCTCCGCCGTCGTCCCGGCGGCCGACGTCAAACCCGACGCCGCGGCCCGCAACACCGACGTGAGCAAGGAGACCAAGCCGGTCGGTGCGCCGTCGGGAACGGTCAAGGTGGCGTCACTACCGGCGGCCACCCTGCCCGCCGGTGGGACCTACACCAAAGAGGGCAAAGAGGTCTACCACGTGGTCCCGGGCACCACCAAGCAGGTCGGCACCGGCGGACAGGTCTACACCTACACCGTGGAGGTCGAAGACGGCCTGTCACCGACCGACTTCGGCAGCGACCGGGCATTCGGGAAGATGGTCGACTCGACGCTGGCCAATCCGCGCAGCTGGATCGGTGGCGGCCAGGTCTCGTTCCGGCGCATCGACCGTGGTGAGCCCGACCTGCGGATCACCCTGGCGTCGTCGCACACCGCGCGGGAACTCTGCGGCTACCAGATCCAGCTCGAGACGTCCTGCTTCTATCCGCCGGAGAAGCGGGTCACCCTGAACGAGGCGCGGTGGGTGCGGGGCGCCCAGTCCTACCAGGGCGACGACCTGCTCTACCGGCAGTACCTCATCAATCACGAGACCGGCCATGGCATCGGTTACGAGAGTCACGAACCGTGCAAGGAGAACGGCGCGCTCGCGCCGATCATGATGCAGCAGTCGTTCGGCGTCGCCAACAGCCAGATCATGGCACTCGACCCCGACATGAAAGCCAACCCGGCCTACGTCTGCACACCGAATCCCTGGCCGTTTCCGACCAAGTGAGAGGCTTCGCCGACCGCGTCACGGAATGACCTGGCCCGTGCGAGGGTTGACTAACGACAGTCGCACAACAGTCATGTCTATTGGAGGCGCCCGTGTCGTCGTTACCCCCGCTGGTGGAACCTGCAGCGGAACTGTCCAACGAAGAGGTGGCCCGCTATAGCCGCCACCTGATCATTCCGGACGTCGGAATGGACGGTCAGAAGCGCCTGAAGAATGCCAAGGTGCTCGTGATCGGTGCCGGTGGCCTCGGGTCGCCCACCCTGCTCTACCTGGCTGCGGCCGGCGTGGGCACCATCGGCATCGTCGAGTTCGACGTCGTCGACGAATCCAACCTGCAGCGTCAGGTCATCCACGGGCAGTCCGACATCGGCCGCCCGAAGGCCGAGAGCGCCCGGGACTCGATCACCGAGATCAACCCCTACGTCACGGTCAACCTCCACGATCAGCGTCTGGAACCCGAGGGCGCGATCGAGCTGTTCAGCCAGTACGACCTCATACTCGACGGCACCGACAACTTCGCCACCCGCTACCTGGTCAACGACGCGGCGGTGCTCGCGCACAAGCCGTACGTCTGGGGCTCGATCTACCGGTTCGAGGGTCAGGCGTCGGTGTTCTGGGAAGATGCCCCCGACGGCCGCGGCCTCAACTATCGCGACCTGTATCCGCAGGCCCCGCCGCCCGGCATGGTGCCCTCGTGCGCCGAGGGCGGTGTGCTCGGCATCCTGTGCGCGTCGATCGGCTCGATCATGGGTACCGAGGCCATCAAGCTGATCTGCGGCATCGGGGAACCGTTGCTCGGTCGACTGATGGTGTACGACGCCCTGGACATGACCTACCGCACGATCAAGATCCGCAAGGACCCGGAGGGCGAGCGGATCGCCGGGCTCATCGACTACGACGACTTCTGCGGTGTGGTGTCCACCGAAGCCGCCGACGCCGCGGCCGGCTCGACCGTCACCGCCGCCGAACTCAAGGAGAAGATCGACGCCGGCGAGAAGCTCGCGCTGATCGACGTGCGGGAACCCGTCGAATGGGAGATCGTGCGCATCGACGGAGCGACGCTGATCCCCAAGGACGAGATCCTCTCCGGTGCCGGACTCGCGAAGGTGCCGCAGGACCGGCCGACGGTGCTCTACTGCAAGACCGGTGTGCGGTCCGCCGAGGTACTCGCCGCGCTCAAGCGGGCCGGGTTCGCCGATGCCACGCACCTGCAGGGCGGGGTCACGGCGTGGGCGAACCAGGTCGACAAGAGCCTGCCCGTCTACTGACCTCGCAGAACTCGGCGTGACCTGGTCCGCGTCGTTACCGGCTTCCTGCAGGTTCGCTGGGTAATCTCTGCAGGCGTGAACACCGTCGAGCCGCCCGAGCATGTGCTGAACACGTTCGGGTTGACCGCCCACCCACCGATCCAGATGGGCGATTCGTGGATCGGTGGCTGGCGGGTCGGCGAAGTGGTGCTGTCCCTGGTACCCGATCACGCCCGCGCGGCGTGGTCGGCGACGGTCCGCGAGTCGCTCTACGTCGAAGGCTTGCGGATCGCCCGCCCGTTCCGTGCCACCGATGGACGCTACGTGGTGTCCGGGTGGCGGGCGGACACTTATATCGCCGGCACCCCGGAACCGCGGCACGACGAGGTGGTGTTGGTCGCCGACCGACTGCATGAGGCCACCGCGTCATTGGAGCGTCCGCGCTTCCTGCTGCAGTCACCCGCCCCGCCGCACACCGACGTCGATGTCTTCACCGCCGCCGACCGCGCCGCGTGGGAAGACGTTCCGCTCCGCTCCGCGCGTGCCGCCGGGATGGGTGAACCCACCTCGCCGGACGGGGTGGAGAGCGTGAAGATGCTGAAAACGCTTGCCACGCTTCGTAAGAACGTGGACCTGCCGTCGCAGGTGGTGCACGGGGACCTGTTCGGCACGGTGCTGTTCGCCGGTGCCGCCGCGCCCGGCATCACCGATATCGTGCCCTACTGGCGGCCGGCGCCCTGGGCCGCGGCGGTCGTCGTCGTGGATTCCCTGGCCTGGGGCGGTGCCGACGACGAACTCATCGACCGCTGGTCGGATCAACCCGAATGGCCGCAGATGATGTTGCGCGCCACCATGTTCCGGCTCGCCGTGCATGCACTGCACCCGCGTGCCACCTCTGGGGCGTTGCCTGGACTCGAGCGGGTGGTCGACCTCGTTCGGTTGATGCTGTAGCTCAGGGCTGCCATCGGCACTCGCGCAACGTGACCTTGCCGTCGCGCATCGGCACGCCTTCCGCGCGTAGGCGATCGAGTTGGCGGGTGGCCAGATGCGGTGACGGTTTGCCGCTCGCCGAGATCACCCGGTGCCACGGGAGGTCGGCCGAATCGGTCCGCATGATCCACCCGACGATCCTCGGACTCGACAACCCCACGGCCGCAGCGAGATCGCCATAGGTCGTGACCATCCCCTCCGGGATCGCCGCCACCAGCGCCCGCACCTGCTCGACGTCGTCGTCGGAGATCGCGGCCATCTCAGGCCTGGTCGAACATCGATCGGACGAGTTGCGCCGTCAACTCCGGCGCGAGGAACGGCACCATGTGGCCACAGTCGGCGTGGATCACCGTCACCTCGCGTTGTGCGGCAACGGCTTCCAGGAACTCGGCGCGGACGAACGGTGGATCCACCTGATCGGCGACGACCACTACTGTTGGCAATCCCGCTGGTGGCAGGACGAGGGCGCCGGCAATCTCGCTCCACGCCGCCGCAGCCGCCGGCGCGCACACTCGCCACCCGACCCGCCCGTTCGGCAGCTCAATCAGGTGGTCGCCGATCTCCTTGTCCAGCAATCGATCCGGAACCTGCGCCCATCCTTCGGAGCGCTTGGCGGCGCGGGCGGCGGCGGCATCGGCGTAATCCCAATTCGCCAGCGAGTCGGTTGCCACTTCCAATGCCCAGGCCGGGTCGAGACCCTGCGCCGGATCGAGCAGTACCAGTCCCGATACCCGCTCGGAGCCAAGCCGATTCGCGAGTCGGATGGCCAGCGCCCCGCCGAACGAATGTCCGACGAGGACCAACGGCTGCGCTGCGAGGTGTTCATCGACGACCTCGGCCAGCGCGTCGACGTGGGCGGTGAACGACCACGGCGGCACCCACGGCGAATGGCCGTGCCCCAGCAGATCGGGGGCGATGACGCGCATGTCGGGCAGGAACTCGGCGGCCAGCGCCTCCCACCGGCGGCCGTGGCCGGTCAGCCCGTGGACGGCCAGGACGGTCGGGGCGCCGGGGGAGTCGGGGCCGAAGAACTCGGTGTGCAACGACATGCCGCCATCTTGCCGTAGCGGAACCTAACGGACCCCGCGCACCTTGCGGATGACGATCGCGCCGAGCAAGGCGAAGACCGCCGACGCCAGGTACAGGGCGACGAAGTTGCCGTCGGCGCTGGTGCTGAGGATGCCGAACGCCGGGATCGCCAGGAACGCCGGTGCGATGGCCGGGGCCAGTGCGGGCGGCACCGTGTTGGCGACGTTGAACAGTCCCATCGCGCGGGCCGTGTCGTTCTGATCCGGGATGACCTCGGTGACCAGGGCGAGATCGACGGCCAGGTAGATGCCCTCACCGATGCCGGTGATCGCCATGCCGATGAGGAACAGCGGCAGGGAGTGGGCGAGTGCAATGGCGATCATGCCGCCCGCGTAGATGGCCGCACCGGCGGCGACGAACACCTTGCGGCGGCCGATGCGGTCGGACAACTTGCCGGCGATCGGGCTGAACGCGAACGTGAACGCGTAGTGCACGGCCGAGGAGATCGCGACGATCCCGGCGACCGTCTCCATCGTGTAATGCAGCTGATTCACCAGGTAGAGCAGCTGATAACCGACCAGGATCGCGGTGCCCATGAACAGCAGGAACCGGCTGAGCCAGGTCCAGCCGAAGTCGGGGTGCTTACGTGGACTGATCCAATAGCTGCGCAGCAGCCAGGACAGACTGAAGGCGGGCTGGGCGGCGGCGACCTGGGGGTCGAGGCGGCGGTCGTCGAGCACGGTCAGCAACCATCCGGTACCGATCACCATGAGCACGCACGGCCCGACGAACATGGCCACCGGTCCGTGCGTGGCCAGCATCGGGGTCAGCGCCGCGCCGGCCACCGCACCCACCGGCACGCACATCCCGGCCAGGCCGGACACCCAGCCCCGCTGGGCGGGCGGAACCTGATCGGGGATGAGCGCGATCAGCGCCGCGAGCACGGAGAACGCGCCCGCGATACCGATCAGATAGCCGACCAGGATGCCGGGCACCGAACTCGACAGCGCCAACAGCGTAAAGCCGAGCACCGACACGATTGTGCCGCCCACGATCCACGGGGTGCGCATACCGAATCGGGAGCGGGTCCGGTCGGACAGCGCGCCGACGATCGGGTTGGTCAGCAATGCCACGATGCCGCCGGCACCGAGCACCAGGGACAGGGCAGTCGCCCGTTGGCCCTGGGGCAGGATGTCGGCCAGGCGTAGCGACATGGACACGATGGGCGGGGTCAGATAGGCGATCCAGAACCCCACGTAGGTCAACAGGAACGCGGCGAGCAGCTTCTTGCTCAGCGAGTGCGGGACCGCCGGACCCGTTGGCGGACCGATCGCGTCGGGCGCTCGAGTGGTGAGGGGCGGCAGATTGTCGGATACCGACATGTGTGACCTCCGGGGCTGACTGGTCGAAAATGTGATCTGAAGCATTCTCAGTAGCCGAAGCAGCCTTCCGGAAGACCGATCTGCCGATGGGCAATATTGATCCGATCTATAGCCCGGGCGGTGCACGTCAGCGATGTCGGTGGCGCGTGATTGCATGTCTGCATGGCCGCACGCACCACCTCGACGCAGAAGGGGTCAACGCAGAAGGGGTCAACGGCGACTGCCGGGGGCGGGATGGCGCTGCATGCGCGCCTGGTTCCCACCGCCTCGGTCGGTGGGGCCGGACAGCGGTCCTGGCCGACGGCCGTGCAGTCGGTGATCGACGGCGCGATGACCGCCGACCCGGAGACACCGTGGGCGCCCATCCGGGTGCACGGCGGCCCGGGCAGCGGGAAGACGTCGGTGGTCGTCGACGCGGCGGTCGCCCGCCTGGTGCGCGGCGACGTCGACCCCGAGTCGCTGCTGGTGCTCGCGGCCTCGCGGCGGGCTGCGGCGTCGTTGCGGGAGGAGATCAGTCGCCGGGTGTTGTCGGTGGAAGGTGCCGGGGATGTGGGTGGTCGCGCGCTGCGGGAGCCGCTGGTGCGCACCGTGCACTCGTACGCCTTCGCCATCCTGCGGCTGCAGGCCTCGGCCCACGGCAACCCGCCGCCGCGCCTGATCACCGGCTCCGAGCAGGACGTGGTGCTGCGGGAGCTGCTGGCCGGCGACATCGAAGACGGTGCGCAGTACTGGCCGCCGCATCTGCGTCCGGCGCTGGGTACCGATGGATTCGCGCAGGCGCTGCGGGATCTGATGATGCGGGCGGCCGAACGCGGGGTGGGCCCCGAGGAGCTTGCCGCGTTGGGCCGTCGGCACCGTCGTCCGGAGTGGGTGGCCGCGGGCACGGCCTACGCCCAGTACGAGCAGAACATGCTGCTGCGCGGCTCCGTCGGCGCGGATGCACCCGGGGCGTCGGCCCCTGCGGTCGATGCGGCCGAACTCGTCGGCTCCGCCTTGTCGGCGTTCGCCACCGACCCGGAACTGCTTGCCGGACAACGCAAACGCATCCGGCACCTGCTGGTCGACGACGCGCAGCACCTCGATCCGCAGGCCGCCGAACTGGTCCGGCTGATCGGTACCGGCACCGACTCGACGATCATCGCCGCCGACACGGACCAGTCCGTTTTCGGGTTCCGCGGCGCCAGTCCGCGGTTTGCCGACGGTCTGGCGGAGTCGGGTTCGGCCCGGGATGTCCTGCTGGACACCACTTTCCGGCATGATCCGGCGATCGCCGCGGTGGGTGCGGCGGTCGCAGCGCGGTTGCCGGGTGCCCGGCCGCATCCGTATCCGGTGCCCGTGGAAGCTGATCCGGACGTCGACGACCCGCTGACCGGCGCCGCGGTGCGCGTCTTCAGTTCCGGTGCCAAAGAGGCCACCGCCGTTGCCGATCTGCTACGCCGTGCGCACCTGTTCCATGGGGTGCCGTGGTCGCAGATGGCGGTGATCGTGCGGTCGGTCCCGCTGGCGTTGCCCGCATTGCGGCGGGCGTTCCGGTCTGCCGGCGTACCGGTCACCACGCCGACCAGCGACCTGCCGCTGCACCGGCAACGCGCGGTGATCGCGCTGATGCAGGTGCTGCGTGTGGTGGTGGCTCGAGGTCTGCCGGCCGACGATGCGCTCGAGGTGTTCGGCGTCGAGGATGCGGTCGCCCTGCTCTCCGGTCCGGTCGGTGGTGCCGACCCGGGTGCGATGCGACGACTGCGGCGCGGGGTGCGTCGGCTCGACGAACGCTCGGGTGATGATGCAACACAGTCTGATTCGCTGATCTCGATTCGGCGGTGCCTGCTCGACGCCGAGGCGGCTCGACGCTACCTGGACGGCCTGAGTGACACCGAGGCGCGGCCGTTGACGCGGGTGCTCGACGTCGTCGGAGCCGCACACCGCGCCGAGCAGGCCGGCCGGGGCATCGAGGAAACCCTGTGGGCGGCATGGCAGGTGACCGGGCTGGAACGGCGGTGGGTATCGAGCGCGATCCGCGGCGGTCCGTCGGGCGAGCAGGCCGACCGGGATCTGGACGCGGTGATGGCCATGTTCGAAGCGGCCGCCAACTTCGCCGACACCCTGCCCGCCGCCGGGCCTGCCGGTTTCCTCCGCTATCTGTCGGCGCTGCAGATCCCGCGCGACAGTCGCTTGTCCGGCGCGTCGAACGACGCGGTAACCGTGCTGTCCGCGCACGCCGCCGCGGGTCGCGAATGGGACGTCGTGGCGGTCGCCGGGGTGCTCGACGGCCTGTGGCCGTCGCTGCGGAGTCGGGGGAGTGTGCTGTCCACCGGGCAACTCGTCGACCTGCTCGACGGCGTCGACCCCGACGCCCTGGACACGGTCGCGCGGAGCACCTCCGCGCTGGCCGACGAACGTCGACTTCTGCTCGTCGCCTGTACCCGGGCCCGGCGCCGGCTGCTGGTCACCGCCGTCGACGACGGTGGTGGCGACGCCTCGCCATCGCGGTTCGTCGCCGAGATCGCGGAGGCCCTCAACACGTGGCGGGGCGGTCCGGTGCGCGACATCGACGACCCCGATCCGGAGCAGGAATTACCGCTCGATCCCGGCGTGGACCGGGTGCTGTCTCTGCCGTCGCTCGTCGCCACCCTGCGGGCTGCGGTGGTATCCGGTTGCGCGGCAATCGAACCCGGCCAGCAGCCGGATGCACGCACCCGGGTGGCCGCCGAACTGCTGGCCCGGCTGGCCGACTCGGATATCCCCGGCGCCGCGCCGAAGGACTGGTACGGGCTCGCCGGTCCCAGCGTCGCCGACCCGCTCTGGACGCCCGAACGCGGCCCGGTGGTCTTGTCCCCGTCGAATGTCGAGTCGCTGACCCGGTGTTCCCTGCGCTGGGTCCTCGAACGGCACGGCGGACGCGATGGCGACGGCACCCCGGCGATCACCGGCACCCTGGTACACACGCTGGTGCAGGCGGTCGCCGGCCAGATCGATCCGGCCGAGGTGACCGCTGCGCTGCGCGGGATCTGGGATCGGGTGGACACCGGCGCGGCGTGGTTCTCGGTGCGCGAACTCGAACGCGCCGAAGGGATGCTCACCAATTTCCGGGACTGGCTGCGGATCTCGCGTGACGACCTCTCCGAGGTCGGGGTGGAGACCGCCATCGACGCCCTCCTCCCCGCCGACAGCGCCCCAGATCCCGTCGACAGCGCCCCGGATCTCGTTGACGGCGCCCCCGCCGACATCCCGGTCCGGCTGCGCGGCCGCATCGACCGGCTCGAAGCCGACGCCGCAGGTCGCCCGGTGGTGGTCGACGTCAAGACCGCGAAGACCGCCATCAGCAAGGCCGACGCGCAGGAGCACGCACAGCTGGCCACGTATCAACTCGCGTTGTCCCTCGGTGGGGCGGAAGGGCTCGGAAAGGTCGAGCCCGGCGGCGGGCGCCTGGTGTATGTCTCCTCGGCCAACCGCACTACCGGCGCCGCCGAACGCGCGCAGGACGCGTTGACGCCGGAGCTCGTCGGCGAATGGATCGCGGTGGTACGCAAAGCGGCTCGGGCCAGCATCGGCCCGGTGTTCGATGCCACCCGCAACCCCGGATGTGGCCACTGCCCACTCACCACCAGCTGCCCGGTGCAGCTGCGCGGCAAGTCGGTGATCGATGACTGAGACCCTGCGGCCTGTCGTCTCGGCCGTCGCGCTGTCGGCGGCCCTCGGCCAACCCACGCCCACCCCCGAACAAGTCGCGGTGATCGAGGCGCCGATGGAGCCGATCCTCGTGGTCGCCGGCGCCGGTGCAGGCAAGACCGAGACGATGGCGGCACGCGTCGTGTGGCTCGTCGCGAACGGATTCGTCGCACCCGACGAGATCCTCGGGCTCACCTTCACCCGCAAGGCCGCCAGCGAGCTCGGCGCGCGCATCCGTCGTCGTCTGTCCACCCTGTCCGGGTCGCCCGCGCTGCGGCGCTGGGACCCGGACGGCACCATCGTCGCGCGACTGTCCGGCGGCGACCCCGAGGTCAGTACCTACCACGCCTACGCCGGTCGATTGATCTCCGACTACGGCCTGCTGCTGCCGGTGGAGCCGAGCTCAACCCTGTTGTCGGAGACCGAATTGTGGCAGATGGCGTTCTCGGTGGTGGCCAACTGGACGGGGGAGTTGCACACCACCAAGGTGCCGGCGTCGGTGACCGAGGCCGTGCTGAAGCTGTACGGGGAGATGGCCGAGCACCTGGTCGACGTCGACGATCTGCGGCGGTCCGGCGAGGATCTCGTCACGATGATCGAGACCCTGCCGAAGGGACCCAAGCAGCGGGACACCCCCACGCAGGCGCTGCTCAAGGTGCGCGATGTGATTGCCGAACGCCGGGAACTGATCCCGATGGTCGAGGCGCTGACCGAGGCGATGCGTGCCGCCGTGGCACTCGATTTTGGCAGTCAGATGTCGCTGGCCGCGCAACTCGTCATGCACCATCCCGAAGTCGTGTCCGCCGAACGCACCTCGTTCCGTGCCGTGCTCCTCGATGAATACCAAGACACCGGGCACTCGCAGCGCATCCTGCTGTCCACCCTGTTCGGTGCCCGCGGTTCGGGACGGCAGAACGGATCGGTGGCGGTCACCGCGGTCGGCGACCCGATCCAGTCGATCTATGGGTGGCGGGGGGCGTCGGCGGCCAACCTGCCGCGCTTCACCAGTGATTTCCGGCGTGCGGACGGTTCACCCGCCGACCGGCTCGAGCTCCTGACCAGTTGGCGCAATGCCGAACACGCGTTGCGTCTGGCGAATGAGACCTCGGAGGAACTGCGGCGGCGCGGTATCCCGGTGAGTGTGCTGCGTGCCCGACCGGATGCGCCGTTGGGCACGGTCAACATCGCGCTGACCGAGACCGTCGTCGACGAACGGACGTGGATCGCCGATCACATCGAAGCGCGGTATCGGGCCGCCGAGGAAGTCGGCGAGGCTCCACCGACGACGGCGATCCTGGTGCGCCGCAACGAGGATTCCGCGCCGCTGGCCGCCGAGTTGGAGAGTCGGGGTATCCCGGCGGAGGTCGTCGGCATCGGCGGGCTGCTACACGTCCCCGAGATCGAGGACATCGTCGCCATGCTGCGATTGATCGGCGATCCGATGGCAGGCACCGCCGCGATGCGGCTGTTGACCGGCGCCCGTTGGCAATTGGGGGCCGGTGATCTCGCCGCCCTGTGGCGTCGCGCCCGAGAACTCGCCGTCGTCGAGATGAACATCGCCAACGGCATCGTGGCCACCCGCGAAGAACTCGACGCCGCCCTCGACGCGGTGCTGCCAACCGAACTCGTGGACCAGGCCGGAATCGCCGACGCCATCGTGGATCCCGGTGAGCCGCAACGGTACAGCGTGACCGGGTACGCGCGGATTCGCGCATTCGGTGCGCAACTGGAGTCCTTGCGACGACGCATCGGCGCACCCCTGCCCGAGTTGGTCGCCGACGTCGAACACACCATCGGGGTTGCGGTCGAGGCGCAGATCCGCGCCCACCGGATGCGTGGTGCGATCACCGGTCGTGAGCATCTGGACGCGTTCGCCGACTACGTCACCGCCTACGCCGACCGACCGGGCGCGAATCTGCCCGGGCTGCTTGCCTTTCTCGAGGCGGCGGAATCCATCGAGAAGGGTCTGGAACCCGGGCGGATCGAGGTCGCCGAACAGCGCGTGCAGATCCTCACCGTGCACGCCGCGAAGGGACTCGAATGGGATGTGGTGGCCGTTCCGCACATGTGCAAGGGCATCTTTCCGGGCGGTCGAGCCGACACCACCTGGCTGGGCAGCGCCAAGGAATTGCCCGCCGCGCTGCGCGGCGATCTCGCCGATCATGAGAACGCCGAAGGCTTTCCGCCGCTGAACCTCGGCGCCGTCGGAGACCGCAAGGAACTCGAGGCGGCGCTGACCCACCACAAGGAGGCCATCGCCGCGCGCCGCCTGGAGGAGGATCGGCGCCTGCTCTATGTCGCACTGACGCGGGCCAAACAGTCGCTCCTGGTGTCGGCGCACCACTGGTCGGAGACGGGTGACTCGCCGCGCGGCGGCTCGGAGTTCTTCGACGAGGTACGCACCATCACCGCCGCAGCCATCGCCGATCCGGCCGTGGATGCCACCGGACTGTCGATCGACGTCGACACCCCGGCCCCCGACGACGATCTCGCCAACCCGCTCGCCGAACTCGTGATCAGCCAGGCGTGGCCGCGGGACCTGCTCGCCGACCGGCGACCCGCGACCGCGAGCGCCGCGCACCTGGTGCTCGACGCGCTCGCCGACCGGGACGCCCCCAGCCTGTTCGATCCCGCCGTGTTCGGGCCGGCCGACACCGGCACCGAGGCGAGTGCCGAGGACGACCCGGAGATCGCGGCGTGGCGTGCCGAAGTGGACGCGCTGCTCGACGAACATCTGCGGTCCAATCGCGCCTATGTCGACGTCGAACTGCCCACCCACCTGTCGGTCAGCCAACTCGTCGAACTCGACGCCGACGAGTCGACCTTTGCGCAGCGCCTGCGCCGCCCGACACCCTTCCGTCCCAACCCGATCGCGCGGCGCGGCACCGCCTTCCACGCCTGGGTGGAGCGGTGGTTCGGCGCCACCCGGCTGCTCGACATCGACGAACTGCCCGGCGCCGCCGACGCCACCGCCACACCCGATGCCGACCTCGATGCGTTGCGCGACGCGTTCCTGGCGTCGGGGTGGGCCAATCGCAGCCCCAGTGAGGTGGAGGTGCCGTTCGAGACGGTGATCGGACCCACCGTGGTGCGCGGCCGTATCGACGCGGTCTTCGCCGAATCCGACGGCGGGTGGCTGGTCGTGGACTGGAAGACCGGGTCGGTGCCCGAGCCGGCCAAGCGTGAATCGCTGTTCGTTCAGCTCGCGGCGTACCGCATCGCGTGGGCACAGTTGGCCGGGGTTCCGGTGGAGAAGGTCCGTGCGGCCTTTCACTACGTGCGGTCGGGTTACACCCTCGAGCCCGACGATCTGCCGGACCGGGCCGCGCTGGCCGCGTTGTTGGCCAAATGACTGCGCGGCCGATGGTCTACTGTCAAGAAATTGTGAGCACATGGGTTTGTGACGCGCGCGGAATCGGGGGCCGATGCCATCTCGGCTGACACGTCGACTGCGGCCGTCCAGCGAACTCGAGGGCCGTCCCGATTACGCGCTCGTCGGTGTGGTGCGGATTCCGGAACTGCAACAGAGTCCGGGTCGCGCGATCGGCAAGCGTGTCGTCTTCGCGACCGTCGCGTTGTTCGCGACCGCGATCATCGTCTACCTCGACCGCGACGGCTACCGCGACGTGCAGCCGAACCCGCTGTCGTTCCTGGACGCGATGTACTACTCGGCCGTCACCCTGTCGACCACCGGCTACGGCGACATCACGCCGTACTCACCGTCGGCCCGGCTGATCAACCTGCTGATCATCACACCCCTGCGGGTGCTGTTCCTGATCGTCTTGATCGGTACGACGCTCGAGGTGCTCACCGAACGGTCCCGCCAAGCACTCAAGATCCAGCGTTGGAGGAACAGCGTGCGCAATCACACCGTCGTCATCGGGTACGGCACGAAGGGCCGGACCGCGGTGGACGCGATGATCGGCGACGGCATCCGGCCGAGCGAGATCGTCGTGGTCGACGCCGAGTCGAGCGTGCTCGAAGCGGCGGCCGCCCACGGACTCGTCACCGTCCGCGGCGGCGCGACCAAGTCCGATGTGCTGCGGCTCGCCGGCGTCGCACATGCCGCGAGCATCGTCGTCGCCACGAACCGCGACGACACCGCGGTCCTGGCCACCCTGACCGCCCGTGAGATCAATCCGCGCGCCAAGATCGTCGCGTCCATCCGCGAGTCGGAGAACACCCACCTGATGCGGCAGTCGGGGGCGAACTCCGTGGTCGTGTCGTCGGAGACCGCAGGCAGGTTGCTCGGCATCGCCACCATGACCCCGTCGGTGGTGGAGGTCATCGAGGACCTGCTGACCCCGGATGCCGGGTACGCGATCGCCGAACGCGAGGTCGATCCCACCGAGACCGGCGGGTCACCCGAACACACCCGCGACATCGTGCTCGGTGTCGTGCGCAACGGTGTGCTGCATCGCGTCGACGACAGCGAGGTCGAACAGATCGAAGCCGGCGACCGACTGCTCTACGTGCGGAAAGGACAGGCCGAATGAGCGCCACGTTCTCGCTGAACCAGCCGCCGCTGCTGTCGCGCGGCACCTTCGACCGGGCCGACGAGATCCGCGACGACCCCGACCGGATGAGCTCCGGGTGGGCCGACGCGCGGATTCTGCTCATCGACTCCACCGGTCGCTATTCGGTGACCGACGACGGCGACCTGGGCTGGTTGGCGGCGGCCGACCTCGCCGACGAACCCCTGCCCGACGCGGTGTTCCTGGGGATCTCGGCGGCGGGCCACGACCTGTGGACGCGGCGGGTGGACCACATCGACGGCCCCACCGACGATCCGCGACGCGGCGCACACGGGCTCGACGCGGACTCCGCCGGGCAGCTTGCCACCGCGCTCGGCATCCTGAATTGGCATGCGAGCGCCCGCTTTTCGCCAGTGGACGGCTCGGCGCTGGTGCCCGCCCGCGGCGGTTGGGTGCGGCGCCACGCCGAGACCGGCGCCGACGAGTTCCCGCGCACCGACCCGGCCATCATCACCGTCGTGCACGACGGCGCCGATGCGATCCTGCTCGGCAGGCAGGCGGTGTGGCCCGACGGTTGGTATTCGACGCTCGCCGGTTTTGTCGAGCCCGGCGAATCCCTCGAGCAGTGCGTGATCCGCGAGGTGCACGAGGAAGTCGGGGTCACCGCTCGCGATCCGCACTACCTCGGCAGTCAGCCGTGGCCGTTCCCGCGGTCGCTGATGCTCGGCTTCGAGGCGATCGCCGACCCCGCCGAACCACTGCAGTTCCTCGACGGCGAGATCGGCGACGCCGTCTGGTTCGGCCGTGATGAGGTCATCGAGGCGCTCGAGGAGGGCGGCGAATGGGTGCGCGGGGACGGGTCGGTAGGTACCGCCATGGACGGCCGCCGACTGCGGCTGCCGGGATCGATTTCGATCGCCCGGGCGATCATCAGCGCCTGGGCATATGCACCGAAAACGTGAGGGTGTTTAGCACTTCAGCGTCCTGAAATATGAGGCTCCGTCGCAGTTCAGGGGCCAAATTCGGCATTTTGATGACAAATCGTCGAGGCATTGGAATCCGGGCGGGGTTTCGTGCTGTTATGGGAAGTATGAGCAATGTGATCGACGACGAAGCCATGGCCGCCCGGGTCTCCGATACCGGCGAGCTGACGATGTACACCACCAGCTGGTGCGGTTACTGCGCACGGCTGAAGACCGGCCTCAAGAGCCTCGGACTGACCTGGCAAGAGGTCGACATCGAGCTGAATCCGGATGCCGCGGAATTCGTCAGCAGCGTCAACGGTGGCAACAAGACTGTGCCCACCGTTCTCTACGCCGATGGCAGTACTGCCACCAACCCCTCGGTTGCCGAGGTCAAGGCGAAGCTGGGTCTCTGAGTCCTCGCTACGCTCGCTTGTTGCTCCTCAGCCAGCGGGTAAGCGTCGCGGTTGAGTCAGTCTGTCGGTGCCCGGTGGCAAGATGAACCGGTGCCCGAACGCAACCCCATACTGGTCGGTCTCGACCCCGAGCAGCGCGCGGCCGTCGCGGCGCCCCGCGGGCCGGTCTGTGTACTCGCGGGCGCCGGAACCGGGAAGACGCGCACGATCACTCGTCGGATCGCGCATCTCATCGATCGTGGTGAGGTGCGCGCCGACCAGGTTCTCGCGGTCACCTTCACCTCGCGGGCTGCGGGGGAGATGCGAGACCGGTTACGTGCCCTCGATATCCCCGGAACCGTTGCGGCGCAAACGTTTCACGCCGCCGCCTTCCGTCAGCTGAAGTACTTTTGGCGCCGTGCCCCCCAGGGCGGGCAGTGGCAGCTGCTCGACCACAAACTGCCGGTCGTCGGTCGTGCCGCGCGGCGCGCCGGTCTCGACGAGTCGGTGGAGACGGTGCGCGACCTCGCCGCCGAGATCGAGTGGGCCAAGGCATCGGTCATCGGACCGGAACAGTACGCGGCGCGCGTCGCCGCACTGAGTCGGGAGACCCCGCAACCGCCGGAGAAGGTGGCCGAGGTCTACGCCTGGTACGAGGCGGCGAAGATCTCACCCGAGGGCGACCGACTGCTGGACTTCGACGACCTCCTCGGCGAAACCGTCCGCATCCTGTCGGCCGATCGGGTGACCACCGACGAATTCCGTTCCGCCTACCGGTTTTTCGTCGTCGACGAATATCAGGACATCACTCCGCTGCAGCAGCGACTGCTCGACGTGTGGCTCGGCGACCGCGACAACCTGACCGTGGTCGGCGACGCCAATCAGACGATCTACTCGTTCACCGGCGCCTCGGCGCATCACCTGCTCGAGTTCACCCGCCGCTACCCCCACGCCGAACTGCATCGGCTGGTCCGCGACTACCGGTCGACGCCGCAGGTTGTCGAACTGGCCAATCAGGTGATCGGTGCGACCACCGAACGCGCGCCCGGCACCCGCCTCGACCTGATCGGTCAACGACCACCCGGACCGGAACCACGGCCGGCCGAGTTCGCCGACGACCGGCGCGAGGCCGTTGGCGTGGCCGCGCAGATCAAACACCTGATCAACGCGGGCACCCCGACCGCGGAGATCGCGGTGCTCTACCGCGTCAACGCGCAGTCCGACCGCTTCGAAGAGGCGCTCACCGAGGCCGGCATCCCGTATCAGGTGCGTGGGGCCGAGGCATTCTTCACCCGCACCGAGATCGTGCAGGCGCTGCGTGGCCTGCGCGCCGCCGCGGACCGCCCCGACCTGCCGGCAGGTGTCGATGTGCGAAAAGTTGTCGCCGCAGTCCTCGCACCCCTCGGGCTGACCGAGCGGGAGCCCGCCGGCACCCAGGCGCGCGCCCGATGGGAATCGTTGCGCGCGTTGACCTCTCTCATCGACCAGATCGTCGACGAACTGCCGCGACCCACACTCGACCGGGTGGTTGCCGAGTTGGCGCTACGCGCCCAGGAACGACACACGCCGAGCACGCAGGGCGTCACGCTGGCGTCACTGCACGCGGCGAAGGGCCTCGAATGGGATGCGTTGTTCATCGTCGGACTGACCGAGGGATCGGTGCCGATCACCCAGGCCGTCGAGCACGGCGACGACGCGGTGGAGGAGGAACGTCGGCTCTTTTACGTCGGGATCACCCGGGCCCGGGAGCATCTCTACCTCTCCTGGAGTCTGTCGCGCAACGGTGGTCGTGCCACCCGCCGCCGGACCCGCTTCCTCGACGGCATCGATCTCGATCCGCGACGGCAGGGACGCTGCAGTGCGTGCGGCACGCAGCTGACCACACCGGAGTCACGGGTGCGACGACGCTGCGGCAGTTGCCGGATGGAGGCTCGCGACGAGGCGCTCGCCGACGCCCTCCGATCCTGGCGTACCGCGCAGGCCGAGCAGGCGCAGGTTGCCGAGCACGCCATCCTCACCGACGCGATGCTCGAGGCGATCGCCGAGCAGCGGCCCACCGATGTCGGCTCGCTGCAGGCGATTCGCGGGATGGGAGCCACCAAGCTCGACCGGTACGGACCGGGACTCGTCGATCTCGTCAAAACCGCAGGTCAAAAATAGGTTGTGCGATCTTTGGCGGACCCTCTACCCTGGAATCCGTCAGCACGGGGTGAGACGCCTTTGTCCGTAGGGGTCTGCCTCACATGTGGGAGCTATCGATGGAGGAAAGGAGCGGACAAGTGAACGGCATCAACATTTATCAAGCAGGCATCGCGTTGCCTGCGGCCAAGCCGTGCGCGGCACCGGCCATCGGCTGGCGTTTCGACAGCGACCGCTCCATGCTCGCCGAAGCGCGCCGGCGTTCGATGGCAACCCATCTGGATGCGGTGCACGTAGCACCCGCCGGATTCGCCCCCGCCGCCGTCGCCGCAGCAGCGCGAGCGCCGCAGCGGTTCCCCGTGCCAGACCCTCATCGCAGGGGTCGATAAGACCCCCGACATCAGGGCCACGGGCGGATCGCAGAAGGCGAAACCCGTGGCCTTTGTTTTGTGAACTCCCGCAAGGGTTCTCATCATCACGATGAGAACCCGATCGGCTCCACATCTCGAGGTTCCGGGTCATTCAACACCCAACACGAGCAGATGTGGAGAGAGCAATGACTGTCGAATGCGTTCTCGATTCCCCTCTTTCGACGGACCTCATGCCGGTCGGTCGGTTGGACCTGCCCTGCCAGGTGGCCGACGCCGATCTGTGGTTCGCCGAGGACCCCCGAGATCTCGAGCAGGCCAAGGCGATGTGCGCCGACTGCCCCTTGCAGCAGGCGTGCCTGCAGGCGGCGCTCGAGCGCGCCGAGCCGTGGGGCGTCTGGGGCGGCGAGATCTTCGACCGCGGTGCCGTCGTGGCGCGTAAGCGTCCGCGCGGTCGCCCGCGCAAGAACGTCGCGTGAGATGGGTGTCCGGTCCGGTCTGTCAGGCCAGACCGGGCACCCATTCCTCCATGATCGCCCGATAGGGGGCGTTGGCCTCGAGCTGTGACGCGATGCCGACACACCCCGCCAGCACTCGGAACACCATCACATAGTTCTTGGGCAGGTTGAGATTTCGTGAGGTCTTGTAGACGTCGCCACGGACATCGGTCGCCTTGCCCGCAGCACGCTGCATCCACTTGCGGGTGAAGTGGAACGACTCGGTGTACAGCGGATCGACATACGGCTTCAGGTACGCCTCGATGTCAGCGGCATTGACCCGATCGGCGTGCGAGCGTCGGATGAAGTCCGTCTGCACCATGAGCTCCTTGAGCTCGTCGTACTTCTTGTCGCGCGCGAGCCGCAGGATCGGACCCGTCTCCGGCGGCAGACCGTTCGGATAGTGGCCGACCGCACCGAAATCCAGCACGCCGAAGCGGCCGTCGTCGGTGAGGAAGAAGTTGCCCGGATGCGGGTCGCCGTGCAGCAGCCCGACCCGGAACGGCGAACTCACCTCGAACGTCGCCATCTTCGCGGCGGCGTTGTCGCGGGTCGCCTGGTCGCCGCCGGTGATGATCCGCGACAGCGGGGTGCCGTAGAGCCATTCGGAGACAACCACTTTGGGTGCGCTGGCGACCACCTTCGGGATGACGAAGTCGGGGTCGTCGTGGAAGGCCTTGGCGAATGCGCGTTGATTGTCGGCTTCACCGAGATAGTCGAGTTCGGCCTCGGTGCGGTCGATGAGTTCGTCCATCATCGCCTTGACGTCGGTGCCCGGCGACATCTTCTGCAGCAGGCCCGACATCCGGGACAGTGTCTTGAGGTCGGCCTTCAGTGCATGGTCGGCGCCGGGATACTGCACCTTGACCGCGACCTCGCGCCCGTCCGACCAGATTGCCTTGTGGACTTGACCGATGCTGGCGGATGCGGCCGGTTCGTCGGAGAACTCGCGGAAACGCTCGCGCCATTTGGTGCCGAGTTGCTGGTCGAGCACCTTGTGCACCTTGGATGCGGGCAGCGGCGGTGCCTCGGCCTGAAGTTTGGTGAGTGCTTCGCGGAACGGCTCGCCGAACTCGTCGGGAATCGCCGCCTCCATGATCGACAGCGCCTGCCCGACCTTCATGGCGCCGCCCTTGAGTTCCCCGAGAACGGAGAACAGTTGTTCGGCGGCCTTCTCCAGCATCTCCTGCTGGACTTCGTCCTTGTCCTTGCCGACCATGCGTTTGCCGAGACCTGCCGCGGCACGTCCGGCCATACCGATGGGCAACGACGCGAGTTTTGCGTTGCGTCGGCCCTGCCCCCGAGTGATGTCAGCCATAGTGTCCTTTCCCCATTACAGGATAGAGGACCGGCTACCGCGCACCGTCGTGCGACCGGCCGGGGTCAGCCCGCCGCGGCAATTGGCGGACGACAGTCGCAGCAGGGGTGCGGTGGCCATTCGGTGATCTCGAGCCGCGCCGGATCACCCCGGAATTCCAGTGCGCGATTGAACAATTGGGGCAAAGCCGACGACGTCGTCCCGGTGATCAGGGCACTCGCGATCTGCTCGATCTGTTCGTGGGCCAAGGCCGCGGTGCTGCGGATGATGCCGGTGGTGGCGTAGCCGGGTTGACGGAGCAGCTGTGCGGCCAGCAGCGGCCAGTCGGGATCCAGCATCGTCCGATGGTGGTCGGCGCAGCGCATGCAACTCGACATGCCCGGCAACACCAGGGGTCCGACGATGCCGACGCCATCTCGCACCAGCACCGGCAGATGCGGGATGCGTGCGGCGTTGAGCGCGGTGACGATGGCCGGCTCATGCACCAGGAAGTCCGACAGCACCACGAGATTGGCGTCCCAGCGACCCACCGCATCCAGATCCGCCGGCCGCCGCGACGACCGCTGCGGCGTCAGGCCAACCTCGGTGAGGGACGCGGCGAGCAGATCGGACAGCGGTCCGCGGCCGTGGATCCGGATGCGCAGCCGGGCCGCTCGGGCCAGGCCCGTCGTCGATGCCGCGCGCCCGGCCGCCAGGAGTTGTCCGACGATGCCGGCGAACTCGCTGCCGGACAATCCGATCGCCCGCGCCCGGCGCACCATCTGGCCGCGGGAGTGGGGTTCGATCAGCGCGCGGATGAGTTCGGCGACATCGGAGGCCCGCACCGCCTGCGGCAGGTCGATCAGCAGGCTGCGGCGCGGGTCGCTGCCGATGTGCACCCGATTGCCGGGCCGCACCAACACCGGTGTCCCGGGCCGCAGCAGCGGCAGGGTGAGGGGCAGATCGGCGAGCGTCAGGCGATCATCGGACATGACGTCACTCTGCCACTGCCGGAGCCCGGATCCCGGGGTGTCGGCGGGTTGTCCACAGGCTGCGCGGCCTGTGATCAGAGGACTTGCCTCCGACGGGGATTCGGGGTTACGGCTGCTGGGTCGGGCCGTCGGGTCCGGTCCCGGAATCGGGGTCCGACGCCGGGCCGTCACCGGACTCCCGCGACTGCTGCTCGGCGGCCCGCTCGTTGGCGAGCGTCTGCTCGAGCTGGGCGATCGGGTCGTCGAAGGTGCTGGTGCCGCCACCGATCACGCCGTCGATGAAGCCGGCCGGGTTGTCGAGATCCTCGGCGTCGGGCATCAGATCGGGATGCGCCCACACGCCGTCGCGGCGGGTGAGGTCGCTGGCGTCGAGCAGCTGCTGCCACAGCGCCGACGCCTCGCGCACCTTGCGGGGCCGCAGTTCCATGCCGACGAGCGTCGCGAACGTCTGCTCGGCGGGTCCGCCGGAAGCGCGTCGTCGGCGCATCGTCTCGGTGAGGGCGACCGCGCTCGGAATCCGGTCGGACAGCGCCTGCGACACCACCTGCTCGACCCAGCCCTCGACCAGCGCGAGCAGGGTCTCCAGACGGCTCAGTGCGGCCTTCTGCTCCGGGGTGGTGGTGGGTTCGAACGACGCCGTCGAACCCATGAGTTCCTCGAGTTTGCCCGGATTCGACAGCAGTTCCTGCGGATCGATGTTGTTGGTGAGGTCGGCGATGCCGGAGAAGTCGATGCTGATGCCGCGGGCGTACTCCTCGACCGTGGACAGCAGCCGCTGCCGCAGCCAGCTGACGTGCGTGAACAGCCGGACGTGAGCGGCCTCGCGGGCGGCGAGGAACACGATGATCTCTTGTGCCGGCAGGTTGAGGCCGTCGGCGAAGGTGGCGATCGCCTCCGGGAGCAGCACCGCGGTGCCCTCCGGTGCCAGCGGCAGCCCGATGTCGGTGGAGGTCAGCACCTCCTTGGCGAGCTGACCGAGGCCCTGGCCGAGTTGGGTGCCAAACGCCATGCCGCTCATCTGGGTGAGCATGCCCATCATCGGGCCGGCGAACTGTGCGGCCTCGGGCGGCAGATTCTGCTCCCACGTGGTCGACAGTTGGGTCGCGACCGGATCGCACAGCCGTTTCCAGGTGGGCATGGACTCTTCGAGCCACTGCACCGGAGTCCAGGCCAGCGATTTCTGCACACCGCTCGGGAAGGTCGTGACGTCGTCGAGCCACACCTCGGCGAGGCGGACGGCGTCGGCGACGGCCTGGTTCTCTTTGTCGAGCACCGGGGTGAACTTGCCGATTTGTTGGCGGGCGAGGTTGGCGGCCACCTGATAGTTCACCGGGCCGGCACCCGAGCCGGCGGACATTCCCGAGCCCATGCCGCTGAACATGCTGCCCAGCTGGGAGAACATCTGGCCGAGCATGTTCGGGTCGAAGTTCGCCGGGTCGATGCCCTCGCCGCCCGGCCCGAAGCCGAACGGGTTGCCTGCCGCGCCCTGGCCGCCGGCGCCCGGAGTGTCCTTGCCGCTGTTGCCCGCACCACGTTTGTCATCGTCATCATCGTTGGACGAGGAGAAGCCGAAGGGCAGATCAGTCATGGGTCCACGGTACCGCCAGCAGTGCGCCGTCGGTGACGGTCCGGTGTTCGCCTTGCGCGTACTCGGCTCAACGGGCCTGCGCGGGTCGGTCCTCGCCGAAGCCTGGTGCCCGCGCCGCCGACGGTTCGCTGTCAGCGGGCTCCACTACTCTGTGCGGAATGAGATTGCAGCCCGGCCATCGTCGTATCGCGACCGTCGCCGTGACCGTGCTGGTATTCCTGGCCCTGCTGTTCGTCGGTACGACCGTGCAGGTTCCCTACGTCGCGCTCGGACCCGGCCCAACGGTCAACACACTGGGCACCATCGACCTGCAGGACGGTAAGGACACGACGACCAAGCCGGTTGTGGACATCACCGGGGTCCCCACCGACCCGACGACCGGCAACCTGAACCTGACCACGGTCTCGGTGACCGACGGGATGTCACTGTTCCAGGCGCTGGGCATGTGGGCCTCGGGCCGCTACACCCTCGAGCCACGGGACCGGGTGTTCCCGCCGGATCAGACTCCCGACCAGGTGCGTGAGCAGAACCAGCAGGACATGAGCGGCTCGGAGAACAACGCGACCGCCGCGGCGCTGCGCTACCTGAACCGCCCGACGGCCCTCGAGGTGGTCGTCGTCGCGCCCGACGGTCCGGCGGCAAAGGTGCTGCAGAAGGGCGACCGGGTGATCAGTGTGGCGGGCAAGCCGGTCGCGACCACCGAGGAGATGCAGGCGGCGGTCAAGAGCAACGCGCCCGGCACGGCGGTGCCGATCGAGATCGAACGCAACGGCGTGCGGCAGACGGTCACCGTCACGCTCGCGGCGCGGCCCGACGACCCGAAGGTCGGCTACCTGGGGGTGACCCCGGACGTCGTCAACGCCGATCCGGCGCTGAAGATCGACTACAACGTCGGCGACATCGGCGGTCCGTCGGCCGGCATGATGCTGACCTTGGCGGTGATCGACCGCCTCAGCCCCGGCGAACTCACCCACGGCAAGTTCATCGCCGGCACCGGCACGATCGACGACGAGGGTGACGTCGGCCCGATCGGCGGTATCACCCACAAGACCCGTGCCGCGCGTGATGCGGGGGCCACGGTGTTCCTGGTGCCGGACAAGAACTGTGCCGAGGCCGCTTCGGATGCGCCCGACGGACTGGAGCTGGTGAAGGTGACGACTCTGCAGTCGGCGGTCGACGCGCTCGGCGACGTCGGCGCCGGCCGCGCCGCCCCGCACTGCTGATCGGACGCCTAGTCGGCGAGGGTCTGACGTAACGCGGCGCGCAGCTCCGGTGCGAGGTCGGAGGCGGTGCGCAGCTCGAGCTTGTCGACCGTCTCGCCCGGCTCGGGTCGCAGGTGCAGCAATGCCAGCGTGCGCCCGTCGCGCAGGGCGCCCACGGCCAGCCGCGCGGTGCGGCCGTTCCGACGGTTGACCGCAGTGTCGCTGTCTTCGGTGTCACTGCCGGGTGGCACGATCACGATCTCCTGGATCAACGCGGCACCCGCGACGCCGTCCGGCCAGCTCGTGGTTGCGAGGACGCGTTCGAGGTCGGCGTCGGTCGTCGCGTGGTGCAGCGGTTCCTGGGCGATCGGGCTCAGTTCGGAGTCGTCGTCGGGGGAGACGAGTTCCGGCTGTCGCTCGGCCAGCACCGACGTCGGCACCAACGCGAACAGGATCGGCGGCTGCTCCCAGCCCGTGTCGTCGACGAACTCCACGATGTCGCGCAACGCGCTGCCCAGCGCGTCCGGGGAGAGAACGACGGCGTCGGCGGCCTGGGCGTCGGGTCGGTGCGGCTCGGTCACACACCCATCTTGCCAACCCTCGTCGGGGGCCGGGAACCAAGCGAGAAGGTGGATCGTTGGCCGGTCAGTCACGCGCCGACGTGGCACACATAACTCGACCAGTACAGTTGGGTGCACATCGCACCCCAGCGGGGGTCGCCGTTCGTGCCGGACCGATGTCCGGTTTGGGAACTTTGGAGAGTGGGCTAGGTGGGCGTACGCGGGCCGGCGGGCATGCCGACACTGTCGCGCAAGAGCAAGATCGCCATCGGGGTCGGCGTCGCCGTCCTCGTGTTACTACTGGTCGGTCCTCGACTGGTCGGGCTCGGTACCGACTGGTTGTGGTTCTCCGACCTCGGATACACACGAGTGTTCTCCACGATCGTGTGGACGCGACTCGTGTTGTTCCTGGTCGTGTCGATTGCGGTGGGACTGATCGTCTTCGGCGCCATCGCGATGGCGTACCGATCGCGTCCGGTGTTCGTGCCGGCATCGGGACCCAACGATCCGCTGGCGCGGTATCGCACGACCGTGATGACACGCACCCGGTGGTTCGCGGTCCTGCCTGCGGTGATCATCGGTCTGTTGTCCGGACTGGTCGCACAGGGGTCCTGGGCGACCGTGCAGACCTTCCTCCACGGCGAGACCTTCGGCCAGCGCGACCCACAGTTCGGTCTCGACGTCAGCTTCTACGCGTTCGATCTGCCGTTCTATCGGTTGATCCTCAATCTGCTGTTCGTCGTCGTGGTGGTCGCGTTCTTCGCGAACCTGCTCACGCACTACGTGTTCGGCGGTATCCGACTCGGCAATGCCAATGGTGGCCCGTCGATGACCACGGCGGCCCGTATTCAGTTGGCCGCCCTGGCGGGTACCTTCCTGCTGCTCAAGGCGGTCGCGTACTGGTTCGACCGGTATTCGCTGCTGTCGAGTCAACGCAAACAGGAGATATTCACCGGCGCGAGCTATACCGACATCAACGCGGTGTTGCCGTCGAAACTGATCCTGATGGCGATCGCGGTGATCTGTGCGGTGGCCTTCTTCGCCGGTGTCGTGCTGCGCGACCTGCGGGTGCCGGCCCTGGCCACTGCGCTGATGGTGTTGTCGGCGTTGGTCATCGGCGTCGGGTGGCCGATGGTGATGGAGCAGTTCTCGGTCAAGCCGAACGCCGCCCAGAAGGAAGCCGAGTACATATCCCGGAACCTGGATGCGACGACGACGGCGTACAAGATCAGGGACAAGGACGACGTCACCTACGACCCGAACTGGACGGCGACGCCCGCCGACCCGGTGGCGGTCAACAGTGACTCCGCGACCCTGTCCAACATCCGCATCCTGGACCCGAACGTGATCGCGCCGGCGTTCAATCAGCGGCAGTTCCTGAAGAACTTCTACGGCTTCCCGGCCCAGCTCGCCGTCGACCGGTACACCGTCGACGGGCAGCAGCGCGACTTCATCGTCTCGGTGCGTGAGCTCGATCCGGCGAAGTACGGCGCGAACCAGCAGAACTGGATCAACAAGCACACCGTGTTCACTCACGGCAATGGATTCATCGCGGCGCCCGCGAACACCGTCGACGAGGCGTCGTCGGACAGTGACAGCGACCGTGGCGGCCTGCCCGTGTTCAAGGTCTCCGACCTGGAGAGCATCCGGACGCCGGAGTATCAGGCGACGGCACCGATCAAGGTGAAGCAGCCGCGTATCTACTTCGGTGAGCTGATCGCCAAGGTCAACCCCGACTACGCCATCGTCGGCTCGGTCGGTGGCGACCGGGAGTACGACGAGGACGGCAAGAACTACACCTACACCGCGGATTCGGGTGTGTCCCTGGGTAACTGGTTCAACCGGGTGCTGTATTCGATCAAGTACACCGAACGCAACATCCTGCTGTCCGACGCGATCAACGAGAACTCGAAGATCATCTACAACCGTGATCCCCGGGACCGCGTCAAGAAGGCCGCACCCTGGTTGACCGTCGATTCCAAGACCTACCCGGCGGTCATGGCCGACGGGTCGATCAAGTGGATCGTCGACGGCTACACCACGTTGAACACCTATCCGTATGCGCAGCGGATGTCGCTGCAGGAGGCGACGGCCGACGCCCAGGAACTCAATCCGGGCCAGACCGCGCGTCGTCAGGTCAATCAGCAGGTGTCGTACGTGCGCAACGCGGTGAAGGCGACCGTCGACGCGTACACCGGCAAGGTCACGCTGTACCAGTTCGACACCGAGGACCCGGTGCTCAAGACCTGGATGAAGGTGTTCCCGGGGACCGTGAAGTCCCGCGCCGAACTCGACAAGGACCAGGATCTGCTCTCGCACTTCCGTTACCCGGAGGACCTTTTCAAGATGCAGCGCGCGCTGCTCTCGAGGTACCACGTGTCCGACCCGGAGACGTTCTTCCGCAGCAATAACTTCTGGTCGATCCCGGCCGATCCCAGTAAGGATCAGGCGGTGCAGCAGGGGTTGAGTCAGCCGCCGTACTACTTCACCGCGGCCGCCCCGGACGCGTCGAACCCGCAGTTCCAGCTGACGACGGTGATGACCGGTCTGAACACCCGAAACCTGACGGCCTATATGACCGCGTCGTCGGACCCGGAGAACTACGGCCGGATCACGGTGAAGATGTTGCCGACGGCCAAACAGACCGTGGGTCCGCAGCAGGCGCAGGAGAACATGAAGAGCGCCGGGCCGGTGGCGTCGGACCGAAAACAGGTGGAGGACACCACTCGGGTCACTTACGGCAACCTGTTGACACTTCCGGTGGGCCGCAACGGGATTCTGTACGTCGAACCGATGTACACGCAGTCCAAGACCGATGACTCGGCCATCCCGAAGCTCTACCGCGTGCTGGTCTACTACAACGCGGCCACCGATGGAGCTCGGGTCGGGTATGCGGCGACGGTCGCCGAGGCGCTACGGCAGGTGGGGATCAACCCATCGGAGGTGACCGCGCCGGAGGCGGGTCAACCGGTGGAAGGTGACACCGCGGGCACGCCGCAGCAGGCAGGTGCGATCACCCCGCCGGCGCAGCAGGGTCAGTCGGCCGATCGGGATGCCGCCGTGCAGGCCATCGGCGACGCGCTGACCGCACTGAAGGACGCCCAGACCAAGGGTGACTTCACCGCCTACGGCCAGGCCCTCGATCAGCTGAACAAGGCTGTCGCGCAGTACGAGACGCTGCCCGCCCAGAACTGATCGGCGCAGAACTGATCGGCACAGTACTGATCGGAGACGCACAACGCCGCCGCCCCACCTCGACTGAGGTGGGACGGCGGCGTTTGTCGGTGCGGTGAGATCAGCTCCGGTAGCGCTTCATGTAGCGACGCAACTCGTTGTCGGTGTTGTCCGGGGTCAGCGGGCTGTGATGGTTGTGGTGGATCAGGTTCATGAAGATCGCCACGGCGCCGGCAAACGCGGCCACCATCAGCAGGCCGAACAAGATTGCGGGCACCACGTGACCACCGGCCATGTTCACCAGCCAGAGCGCAGCCAACGCGAATCCGACCAGTCCCAGCAGGAACCCGATGACGCTCATCGGGTGCGTGCCGTGGCTTTCGTGATGGGGCAGATGATGAGACGCCATCGTTCCTCCTTGGGTTGACGTGGCCCCAGGATACGCCTCGTTATGTGAATTGCATCACAAAATCACGAATGGGTTACGAAAACCTCAGTGCGGATGGTTCGCGAGGTATCGCGCCTTCTCCTCGCTGCTGGCGTCCGGGATGAGTGGGCTGTGCTGGAGGCGCCGCGCCATCGCGCTGTAGATGACCCCCGCCCCGACCAGGCAGGCGATCAGACTGATGCCGCCGACAACCGCCCAGGTGGTGTCACCGGTGGCGAGCCCGTTGACGAGCAGGCCCAGCGCTGGAATGACGAGAACGACGAGGACGTACGCGACAAAGCTCATCGGGTGCCGGTTGTCGTGGCGTGGGGTGGCATGGGCTGCGATGGTGGCCATCGTCTTCTCCTTGGTTGTCATCTCGGTGGTGTGACATCTTCAACATCCTCCGGAGATCTCGCTGCTACCAGGGACTTTCGGCCTGCTGGGGTGGGGTCCTCGGTCGATTTCCGCGCTCGGGTCCGGCCGATTTGGAGAACCGGCGACCGTGTGTGTAACGTGGTGTTCACCAACGCGGGGTGGAGCAGCTCGGTAGCTCGCTGGGCTCATAACCCAGAGGTCGCAGGTTCAAATCCTGTCCCCGCTACGAGAGAAAGAGGCTCCGGAAGCACTGCTTCCGGAGCCTCTTTCGTTATGTCTCCTTCCGCTCCCTGAGCAGCCCGCGAGGCGCCAGCCGCCCTTCGTCGCGCTCGCAAGCTCGCTTGCTCAGGACCCGCGAGCGTATCGAAGGGTCATCGCGAGAAAACAAACTTGTCGTACCCCCGAGGTATGTTCTCGGTAGCAGGAAGAAGACAACGAACGAAGCGCCGCGACCCCAGTCTTGAGTGGTCGCATCAGAGATGAATGTGGGTGTCCTGCAGCCATGTCCGTATCTGGTGAAAGGTCGCTCGCGTGTCCTCGACAGCCGGTTCAACACCCCAGGCGCCGCTGTGGCGTGGGTTGCCGGCTGCCTTCCTCGGCGGGATCGACCCGGCCGATGCCGATGAGGCCCCGATCAACGACCTGCTGCTCGGGATGACCGACCTGGATCGCGGCCACTCCTACCTGGCTTACTGCGACTACCGGACGGCGCAGGTGGTCTGTGACCGTTACGTCGCGCCGCGTGAGGACTCCGACGGATTCGTGGTCGACGGGTTCGCCGACGCGGCGACGCGGATCGCGCAGACGCGGGCGATGACTCGCCACCAGGCCGAAGTGCTGCTCAACGAAGCTGTGGTGCTGCGGGACCGGCTGCCCGAGGTGTTCGAGTGCCTCGGCGACGGGGTCATCAGCCAGCGTCAGGCCCAGCAGATCATTGTTGACACCGGTCTGATCGACGGCGAATCCTATGCCTGCTACGTCGATGCCGAGATCGCGCAGCGGTTGCGGGCCGGTACGTATTCGTTGAAGCGGTTGCGCGACATGGTCGATCGCCTCATCTTCCGACATGACCCGGATGCGGTGCGGGAACGTCGCAAGGATGCGATCGACAAGCGCGGCGTGTGGGTGGACAAGCGCGCCGACGGGACCGCCGAGCTGACGGCGGTGATGTCGGCGGAGAACGCGCGCATCGCCTACGCCCATATCGATGGCCTCGCCGATCGGGTGTGTGCCCATGATGGTCGCACCAAGAACCAGCGCCGCTCGGACGCCGAGTTCGCGCTACTGACCGGCAGCGACTTCGCCTGTGAATGCGGGCACGCCGACTGCCCGATCACTGCCTTGACTCTCGACGACGCTGAGGGCGCCGACGCGGAGGGTGAGGCTGGGCCGTCAAAGGCTCTGGTGCCGGTGGCGCCGACGTTCGTGATCCATGTGGTCTGCGATGAGGCCACCCTTGAGGGCCGGGCCAACAATCCCGGCTACATGGATGGGCATGGAGTGATCGACGACGAACACGTCCGCGAGCTCGCCACCCGCCCGGACGCGCGGATCGCACCATTGATCCCGGCTGGCACCCCGATGAACCCGGACGGCACTGTCACGCTGCCCGGGTCACTGGCGTCGGATCCGTACCGGCCGACCACCTCACTGGATGCGTTCATCCGCATCCGCCACGGCGTATGCAGTGAACCCGGGTGCACCACGAGCGCCTGGGATTCTGACTGCGACCACGTCACGGAGTTCGACCACGACAACCCCAGCGCCGGCGGACAAACGACGTCGGAGAACATGAATCCGAAGTGTCGGCCGTGGCATTTGTTGAAGACGTTCTCGGGCTGGTTGGACGATCAGTGGCGTGATGACGATGGCCAATTACGCACGGAGACAGTCACTCCCGAGGGCCTGATCATCCCGGGTGAGGCCGAGACCATGGAGGAACTCTTCCCCGGCCTGCGCCGCATCCGCTACACCGCCCCAGCCCAGGCCCCACCGGCCTCCGACGCCCCGGATCAGGAACGCCCGACACGCACTCGCAGTCGGACGGCGAACAAACATGCCCGACGCCGGGCGGAGAGGAATCGGAACAGGAAGCGGCACAACGAAGGACCCGAAGCGCCGTTCTGAGGTGGTGGTTTGCGTTGGCCCTTCGGATCTCCCCACCCGCTGATCGAGATCCTTCTTAGCTGGTCGAGTAAGGGAGGAGCTTGCGACGACCGCATCGAGACCACCTCCCGCGCAGGATCATTGGCCTCGATGCGCTCGCTCGCTGGAGCTCGCGGGCTTACTCGACCAGCGGAAGGGCGAAATCCGGCCAGCGGAAAGGGTCAGATTTGACCAGCGATAAAGGTGAGACTCTTCGCGGGTGAGATCTCCTACTCGGTCGGCGGCAGTCGGGAATCGAGCAGGGAAGGAGATCGCAGTGGATGAGTGAGCAGCCGTCGAAGTACGCGGCGATGGCTTGCCGGGCCAGGCGGCAGTGCACTGTCACCGACACACGGCGAGCACAACTGTGGACAAGGCAGGCCTCGGGAGCGTCGGGGCTGCCGACAGTGGGCGCGAGCTACTGAATTTGCGCGCGGTGTCACCATGGAGGGGTGGAGATCACCAGCGAAGAGCAGTTGCGCCAGATCGTCGGGCATCCGAGCGAGATGGTTGCCAAGAAGGTCGCGTCCTCGCTGGCTCAGGTACACATCGACTGGCTGACCGCGACACCCATGCTGTTCCTGGCCACCTCCGACGCCGACGGACGCGTGGACGTGTCGCCGAAGGGTGATCCGGCGGGCAAGGTCGTCCACGTGATCGACGAGACGACGATCGCCATCCCGGAGCGGCCGGGCAACCGGCGGGTCGACGGCTACGTCAACATCCTGGCCAACCCCCACGTCGGCACCATCATGGTCATCCCCGGCCGCGCCGACACCCTCCGGGTCAACGGGTCGGCGCGCATCGTCGACGACGGTGATTACTTCGACGACCTCGCCGTCCGCGGGCGGCGGCCCATTCTCGCGGTGGAAATCGACGTCGAGGAGGTCTTCTTCCACTGCTCCAAAGCGTTCCTGCGCTCGGACATGTGGCGGCCGGAGAAGTGGCAGCCGGACGCACTGCCGACCCCGGCGAAGATCTTCAAGACGGTGATGCCCTCCCTTGACGAGGCGGCGCTCGAGGAGGAGTTCAAGGAGGAGAATGTGCGCGAGTGGCTCTACTGAGCCGCACCCTCGGGGCGCGACCGCGACTACGGTGAAGCCATGGCCACCGACAAGTCGATCCATCAGCACATCACCGATCTCGTCGCCGAGGAGCACGAACTCCGCCAGCAGCTGAGCAGCGGCGAGATCTCGCGCGACGAGGAGAATTCCCGGCTCAAGGAGGTGGAGGTCTCGCTCGACCAGTGTTGGGACCTGCTACGCCAACGGCAGGCCCGGCGCGATGCCGGATTCAACCCCGACGACGCGCAGGTACGCCCCGCGGACGTGGTGGAGGACTACAAGAACTGACGGTCGGCATCTGCCGACACTCGCGCTACGTCAGCCACCGCACCGCGATGTCCGGGGTGTACACGCAGGTCGAGCCCGTGTGCACACACTCCAGCAGATGCCGCGCCAGGTCGGGATGGACCTCTGCGATGCGACTCAGCGCGCCGACAATCGATTTACGGACGGTGACCCGCGCCCGCTCGGCGGTCGCGCCAGTGGTCCGTTCTCGCCCGGAAAGTCCCGTAGCCGAACGTAACTCACGGATCAAAGCATCCCGTTCCAGGTTCAGGCGGGATGCGTCGCCGGGTGCGGCGTCGTCGAGGAGTTCATCGATCTCGGTGAGCCGGCGACGATAGGCGGTGCGTGCCTCGTCGTCGAGCATGTCGAGTCCGGACTGCGTCACGGCACCACCGACAGCTGCGCCGATCAGATCCGTCGCCGTGAACTCGACGCCTGGTTGCGCGACCAGGCGCCGCAGGTGCTCGAGTCCGCGCATGGCCCGGATGGGGCTCGGTGCATCGGCCGGGCCGACTTCCCAGACCTGGGACCCATCTGGGCGAAGAACAAATTCGGTTGTTGCCGAAGGAGTTTCATCGGTATTGGCAAGTCGCCTCGACCACCACTGGGCACCGATCCGGCGGTAGGTGGCGATAGCGGACTCCCGTAGCGCGTGGGCCGCTTCGGCGTTGCCGAGTCGCCGATGGGCGCGGGACAGGGGATCGTCGGTGACCCCGTGGAACATCACGGCTCCGGCGTTGATGACCGCCCGACCCTCGTACGGGGACAGCAGTTCGGTCACCGCCTCGATGGTGTCGCGATCGTCGATGGTCAGGGCGGCCTCGAGGACGCACTGCAGGGTGAGCAGCCAGTCGTGGTCGCGGGGCAGCGTGCTGAGGTCGCCGGAAACGTGGCCGAGCATTCTGCGCGTGCGTTCACGGTCGCCGGACGCGGCGGCGAGGAAGGCGCCCTCGGCCAGCACGGTGATCACTCCCTCGGACAGGCCGAACTCCTCGTAGGCGTCGAGCTCGGTACGGCACGTCGCGCGATCACCGGAGATCATCGCCGGATACGCAGTCAGAGCGTGGGTCACCGCAAACGCATCCGGGATGAACGTTCGCTGCGCCGCGGCCACGAACTGGCTGCGGAGGGTTGCCGCGGTATCTGTCCGACCGCGGAGCAGATCGAGCATCAACCGCCGCGACGCAGCGAAGAACCGCGCCCGGTCCGAGGTCTCGGCGAGCATCTCGAGTGCCCGGATCTGTCGATGCATCTGCGGGATATCCAGGCGTTCGCAGGCCACGGTCAGCGCCCACAGGTGGGCGGTGAGGTGCGCGTCCGTGTCGGTGAGGTACGCGACCTGCGCATCGATGTCCCGGGCGAGTTCGGTCCTGCGCGTGAGGTCATCTGGACCCCAGTGCACGGCCAGTGCGGCATCGAGCGCGTCGACCAGCAACGCGGCGTCGCCGAGTTCCCGGGCCAGGTCGACGGCCAGGGTGGCATAGGGGAGGCCGCGCTCGGCGACGTTGGCGTAGGCCCAGCATCGGGCGAGCGCGGCGGCGACCGCCGCACGACGCCGCGGCTGATCGTGGACGCGGGTGTAGAGCTCGTACAAGCGCGCCGGCAGGGTGCTGACCTCGGTCTCGAAGCGTTGACCGGATGCGAGACCGAGCAGCGCCGTGGACCAGGAGTCGACATCGTCGGACTCCCGGGCTCGCGCGGCGGCGAGGTCATAGACCTCGATGGCCTCCTCACCACGTCCCTCGGCGGTCAGCGCCGTGGCACGGGCCAGCAGGTCCGCGACGTCGCTTACGTCCGGATCAGTGTCACCTCCTCGGCGTGCCGACATTGTGTCACCTCGTCCCAGTCCCCGGTGCAGTACAGGACCAGTTCCACGATATGCCCGTGTTCGACGGTCAGCCGAAACAATTCCCGGCAGTACCAGTCCTGGCAGTCGGCGGTCCAGCGTTCTTCGACCGCCATCACCGCGCCGGTCGGCGTCGGGTCGAGGCGTTCGAGCCGGACCGTTCCGGTCACCGGATGCCCGGAGCGACGCACCGCGACGGCGTCGGCGGCGGTGGCCGTCTGAAGTCGCCAACAGGGAAAGGTCAAGTCGCTGAACATGTCCGGCGCGAACAATCCGTCGGGCGCGTGGTTGGTCCGGAGGAACTCCAGAAATCCCTCGGCGCAACGATCGACGGCGCGGCGGTCCGCCTCGATGGGTGTCGTCGTCATTGCGCCGCCATCCGTTCCAGGTTGGCGCCGATGACCTGTTGCACCGCGGCGAGGTCGGCGGTCGGACTGAACTCGACGATCTCGGTGCCGCCGCTGATCAACGGCAGATGGCCGGGTCCCGCCACGTATGCGTCGCCGGCGACGTAGGTCTCCTCGTGGTCGGGCCACCGGAAGGTGATCTGACCGCTGACCACCACACCCCAGTGCGGACAGGAACAGCGGTCGTCGGGCAGGCCGACGAAATACGACGCCGGATCGACGTCGGCGGGGAATGTCTCGAACGCGACGGTGTACGCGTCGAGTTCGGCGTAGCGGCCTTCGATGATGGGTTCACTGATGGCCACGGGTGTGGTGACCTTGTTGGCGCTGGGCATGATCGTCTCCTTCGGTTCATTTCTGGCAGGCACCGATCTGGTGCCTGCACCCGGGAAGGCGTGACTTCCGCGATCACGGATGTGACGCGGCGCGTCACGTTCGGCGCATCCCACCGACCTCTGGTCGCAGGTGGGCCCGAACCAACGCCGTGGCAACGGTCACGCCGATACCCTCGACGTGACGCCGTCAACGGGTGACGGGTGGGCGAGAGGGACGAGCAATGGGCCGGTACAGCGAGGCGTTCACGCAGGCAGCCGACGATCGGGAGACGTTCTGGCTGCACGCCGCCGACGGAGTCGATTGGGTTACGCCACCGACCCGCGCCCTCGACGACTCGGCCGCCCCGATCTACCGCTGGTTTCCCGATGCGTCCCTGAACACGGCCTATAACGCACTGGACCGGCACGTCGCCGCCGGCAACGGTGACCGTGCGGCGCTGATCTGGGATTCGGCGATGGTCGGGACCACACGGACCTACAGCTACGCGGAGCTGCTCGACCAGGTCTCGCGCTTCGCCGGCGTGCTCGCCGGGCATGGGGTGTCCGCCGGGGACCGGGTCGTCATCTACATGCCGATGATCCCGGAAGCCGCCATCGCGATGCTGGCCTGCGCGCGGATCGGGGCGGTGCACTCGGTCGTCTTCGGCGGATTCGCCGCCCCCGAACTCGCGACCCGCATCGACGACGCCGAGCCGGTCGCGATTGTGACCGCCTCGGGCGGGCTGGAGCCGGGCCGCACCGTCGAGTATCTCCCGATGGTGGCCAAGGCCGTCGAACTCGCGACTTCGAAGCCGTCGACCGTGATCGTCTCGAACCGGCCCGAGATCAAAGGTGCGGCAGCCGATTACGACGGCTGGCTGGACTGGGATGAGCAGATGTCGACGGCGTCGCCCGCCGATCCGGTGCCGGTGGCCGCGACCGACCCGCTCTACATTCTCTACACCTCGGGCACCACCGGGAAACCCAAGGGCGTCGTGCGGGACAACGGCGGACACGCGGTGGCCCTGACGTGGTCGATGAGCAACATCTACGGCATCGAGGCGGGCGACGTCTGGTGGACGGCGTCGGACGTCGGGTGGGTCGTCGGCCACTCCTACATCGTCTACGGTCCGCTCCTGGTCGGCGCCACGTCGGTGATGTACGAGGGCAAGCCGGTCGGTACGCCCGACGCGGGTGCGTTCTGGCGGGTGATCGCCGACCATAAGGCCAACGCCCTGTTTACCGCGCCGACCGCGATCCGGGCCATCCGCAAGTCCGATCCGGACGCGAAAGAGCTTGCCAAATACGATATCTCGTCGCTGCGGGCACTGTTCGCGGCCGGCGAGCGGCTGGATCCGGACACCTTCGAGTGGGCGGGCAGCGTGCTCGGCGTACCGGTGATCGACCATTGGTGGCAGACCGAAACCGGGTGGGCCATCGCAGCGAATCTGCGTGGGCTGGAACCGATGCCACTCAAGGCCGGCTCACCGACGGTGCCCGTTCCCGGGTACGACGTCGGCGTGCTCGACGCCGAGGGCAAGGTCCTCGGGCCGGGGGAGGAGGGCAACATCGTCATCAAACTCCCGATGCCGCCCGGTACGCTCGCGGGTCTCTGGCGCGACGAGGACCGCTACCGCAAGTCGTATCTGTCCGCGTTCGACGGCTATTACCTCACCGGTGATTCGGGCTACCTCGACGCCGACGGCTACGTCTTCGTCCTCGGCCGTTCCGATGACGTCATCAACGTTGCCGGACACCGACTTTCGACCGGCAGTATCGAGGCCGTCGTCGCCGCGCACCCGGCGGTCGCCGAATGCGCGGTGATCGGCATCCACGACGACCTCAAGGGTCAGCGTCCCAGCGGCTATGTCGTGCTCAAATCGGGGGTCGAGATCGAGCCGGACACCTTGCGTGACGAGCTGGTGGCCATGGTGCGCAATGAGATCGGCGCGGTGGCGACCTTCCGCGACGTGACCGTGGTGCCCGCGTTACCCAAGACCCGGTCCGGCAAGATTCTGCGCAAGACCATGCGCCAGATCGCCGACGACGAGGACTACACAGTGCCGTCGACCATCGAGGACCCCGACGTGCTGAGCGCGCTGGCCAAGCAGTTGCGCGGCTGACGTCGTCTCCTCCCGACCCCTCGGCTCCCCAGAAATGGAAGCGCTCTCAAGATGAGTACGCGCAGGTGAGCTGGGGGGTTGACTTTTGTCTGTGACCTGATTCATAGTTCTTGTGGAACGAGAGTGGAAGCGCTCTCACACCCCGCGAGAGTAGCGGAATCGAGGGGTTCGGTCACACACAAGTCCGCCCGGAGAGAGGCAGAGACGTGCAGAGGAAAACCAACCCGTGGCGCAAGGTCGCGGCGGCCACCATCGCCGCCGGTGTCGTCGGCGCCCTGGTCGTCGGATGTGGCGGCGGCAGTTCGGACGAGCAGACGACACTCGGCAAGAATGACACCCTGAGCATCACCACCTTCGGCGACTTCGGCTACACCGATCTGATCGCCGACTGGAATGCCAACCCGGAGAGCCCCTTCAAGGTCAAAGAGACCAAGATCGCCCAGTGGGACACCTGGAAGCAGACGCTCACCTCGAATCTGCAGGCCGGCACCGGGCTGACCGACGTCGTCGCGATCGAGGGCGATGCGATGCCGCAGTTCCTCACCGAGGGTGCCTCCGAACAGTTCGCCGATCTGACCGATCCGGCTCTCGACAACCGTTGGGTCTCCTACAAATACAAGGACGGGCAAACCGCCGACGGTAAGCAGATCGGCTATCCGACCGACGCCGGACCGGAGGCGATCTGCTATCGCGCGGACCTGTTCGGCAAGGCCGGTTTCCCGACCGACCGCGCCGAGGTCGCCAAGATGTTCGGCACGTGGGACGGCTACTTCGACGCCGGCCAGAAGTTCGTCGCGAAGGTCCCCGCCACCAAGTGGTACGACTCCAGCGGCTCGATCGCCCAGGCGATGCTCAACCAGGTCGAGTACCCGTTCCAGACCAAGGACAACACGGTCAACGTCGACAACCAGGGACTCAAGGACGTCTACGCGACCGTCGCCAAGTTCTCGCCGACGCTCTCGACCCGCGCGGTGCAGTGGAGCGATGACTGGAAGGCCAACTTCACCAATAACGGCTTCGCGACGATGCCGTGCCCGGGCTGGATGTTCGCCAACATCAAGGAATCTGCGCCCGAGGTGAAGGGCTGGGACATCGCCAACGCCTTCCCCGGCGGCGGTGGCAACTGGGGTGGCTCGTTCCTCGCGGTGCCCACCCAGTCGCAGCACCAGGAGCAGGCCAAGCAGTTCGCGAACTGGTTGACCGACGCCAAGCAGGAAATCGGTGCATTCGAGAACGCCGGCGCCTACCCGGCCAACATCGCCGCGGAGGAAGAACTGAGCAAGACCAACACGCCTGACCCGTACTTCGCCGATGCGCCGACCGCGCAGATCCTCGCCGACCGGGCCAAGGCCGTGCCCGTCGGTGTGCCGTACAAGGGTGACAAGTACTCCGACATCCTCGGGCTCTTCCAGACCGCGATCCAGCGCGTCGACGAGGGACAGGCCCCCGCGGCATCCTGGGACACCTTCACCCAGGCTGTCGGCAACCTGGATTGATGACATGACCTTGATCCCCAACGAGATTCGACGTCGGCCCGGGGACCCGGAGCGGCCGGAACCCGTGGTTCCGGCCGCCGCCGGCGAACCCGGTTCGTCGCCGAAACCCACCCGGCGACAACGACTATCGCTCCTCGATCGCACGGTGTCGCCGTACCTCTACGTGCTCCCGTTCTTCCTGGTGTTCGCCGTGATCGGTCTCTACCCGATGCTCTATACCGGCTACCTCTCGTTCTTCGCCTGGCCGCGGTTCGCCGCCGAGCACGGACGCGCGGTGGGCTGGGCGAACTACGAATATGTGTTGACCGACCCGGTGTTCCACAAGGCGCTGGTCAACACGATCGGCATCTTCCTGCTGTCCTCGATCCCGCAGATCATCATCGCGACAGTCGTTGCGGCGCTGCTGGACACCGGTCTGCGCGGGCGCTCCTGGTGGCGGATGAGTGTGCTCATCCCGTTCGTCGTCGCGCCGGCCGCCGTCGCGCTGATCTTCGGATCGCTGTTCGCCGACAAGACCGGCCTGGTCAACGACATCCTCACCGGGGTGGGGTTGCCTGCGGTGTCGTGGCACGGCGATCGGTTCGCCAGCTGGACCGCGATCGCCACGATGGTCAACTGGCGCTGGACCGGTTACAACACGCTGATCCTGTTGGCCGCCATGCAAGCGATCCCACGCGATCTGTACGAGGCCGCCGCGATCGACGGGGCCGGCGCGCTGCGGAAGTTCGTCCACATCACCCTTCCGTCGATCCGCGCGACACTGATCTTCGTCGTCGTCACCTCGACCATCGGTGGGTTGCAGATCTTCACCGAACCAAGGCTTTTCGACACCAACCTGCAGCATCAGGGCGGCGCCAACCACGAGTACCTGACGCTGGCGATGTATGTGTTCAACACCGCCAACAGCGCCACCAACCCGTATCCGCGGGCGGCATCGGCGGCCTGGCTGCTGTTCTTGCTCATCGTCGCGTTCGCGCTGGTGAACTTCTTCGTCACCCGTGCCGTGCAAAGGAGGTCGGCCTCATGACACGTCGTCCCGGATTCCTCGTCTACGGACTGCTCGGTGCATTCGTGCTCGGCTCGGTGTTCCCGCTCTACTGGTCGTTCGTCATCGGCTCGGTGACCTCACGGCGCGCCATCGAAACCCCGCCGCCGCTGCTGCCCGGTGGACACTTCCTCGAAAACGCGCAGCGCGTCTTCAATCGCATCGACTTCTGGTCGGCGCTGGGCAACTCGATCATCGTCTCGTCGGTCGCGGCGATCTCGGTGGTGCTGTTCGCCACCCTCGCCGGATATGCGTTCGCCAAGTTGAGCTTTCGCGGTAGCAACGCCTTGATGGTGTTCGTGGTGCTGACCATGGCCATCCCGCCGCAGCTCGCGCTGATCCCGCTGCTCAAGGAGTTCAGCAACCTCGGCCTGACCGGGACCCGGTTCGCCGTCGTCCTGCCGTGGCTGGTCACCGCGTTCGGTGTATTCTTCATGCGCCAATACCTGTCCACCGCAATCCCCGACGAGCTCATCGACGCCGCCCGCGTCGACGGCTGCTCGATGATCCGGACCTTCTGGACGGTGGCGCTCCCCGCGGCTCGACCCGCGATGGCGATCCTCGGACTGTTCACCTTCATGCAGGCGTGGACCGACTTCATGTGGCCACTACTCATCCTCCAGGGCTCCGATGTGCAGACGTTGCAGACCGCGCTCGACCAACTCAAGATCGCGCCCGGACATGGCCTGTCCGACATGGCGCTGCTGCAGGCCGGCACCATCCTCGCGACCGTGCCGCTCCTGCTCCTGTTCATCGCGACCGGACGCCACCTGGTGACCGGCATCATGCAAGGAGCTGTAAAAGGATGACTCCGACAGCACATTTCCCCGACGGGTTCCTCTGGGGCGCGGCCACTGCGTCGTATCAGATCGAGGGCGCACACGATCTCGACGGCCGGTCGCCGTCGATCTGGGACACCTACACCCGGCTACCCGGCGCAATCCTCAACGGCGACAATGGCGATGTGGCCTGCGATCACTATCATCGGATGCCCGCGGACGTCGCCCTGTGCAAGGAACTGAACCTCAATGCCTACCGCTTCTCGGTGGCGTGGCCGCGGGTGTGCCCCGACGGCGGTCCCGCCAACCAGAAGGGCATCGACTTCTACGCCCGGCTCACCGACGAGTTGCTCGACGCCGGCATCACGCCCTGGCTGACCCTGTATCACTGGGATCTGCCGCAGGCACTCGAGGACACCGGTGGGTGGACCAACCGGGACACTGCCTATCGTTTCGTCGATTACGCTGTCACCGTTTATGATTCGCTGTCCGACCGGGTGAACCAGTGGACGACACTCAACGAGCCGTGGTGCTCGGCATTCCTCGGCTACACCAGCGGGCAGCACGCGCCGGGCCGCCAAGACGGGATCGCCGGACTGGCCGCCACCCACCATCTGCTCCTCGGCCACGGTCTCGTCGTCGACGAACTCCGAAAGCGCGGTGCGACACCGGAAAACGGCAAACAGGTCGGCATCACGCTGAACCTCACGGTGGCCGACCCCTTCGACCCCGACAATGCCGACGACGTGGACGCGGCGCGCCGCCTCGACGCCTACAACGACCGACTCTTCCTCGATCCGTTGTTCCGCGGTCGCTATCCCGACGACGTGGTCGCCGACGTCGCCGGGCTCACCTTTGACGGTGTCGGCTGGCCGGACTGGGTGCGCGACGGCGACCTCGATCTCATCTCGGCGCCGATCGACGCGCTCGGCGTGAACTTCTATCACGGTGACGGTGCCTCGGCCGACCAGGATGCCGAGGTGCTGGGGGAGGGCGTGCTGACACCGGATCGGGTGGCGGTCCCGCCGCATCCCGACGGCCGGCGGATCACCTTCCCGCCGCGTGGATTCCCCGTCACCGACATGGGCTGGGAGATCCAGCCCGATGCGTTGACCACACTCCTCGTCCGGCTGCGTGACGAGTACGGGGTGCCACCGATCTACATCACCGAAAATGGTGCGGCCTACGACGATTCGGTCGGTGCGGACGGTGTGGTACACGACGAGGGGCGTCGGGAGTTCATCGAACTGCACGTGCGGGCGCTGCAGACGGCGATCGCCCAGGGTGTCGACGTGCGCGGCTATTTCGTGTGGACGCTGCTGGACAACTTCGAATGGGCGTGGGGGTACACCCAGCGGTTCGGCATCGTGCACGTCGACTTCGAGACGCAGGCCCGTACCCCGAAGGACAGTGCCCGGTGGTTCGCGCAGGTGGCCGCGGCAAATGCTCTGCCGGACAGGGTGGGTGAGTCCACGTGACGGGCGCCGACACCCACGACGGCTCGCCGACCCTCGACGCGGTCGCCAAACTGGCGGGGGTCAGCCGGGCGACGGCGTCGCGGGCGGTCAACGGCGGCAGCCGGGTCAGTCCCCGTGCGCAGAAGGCGGTCGACGAGGCGGTCCACCGACTGGGTTACACACCCAATCAGGCGGCGCGGTCCCTGGTGACGCGCCGCACCCAGTCGATCGCGCTGGTGGTGCCCGAACCCGATGAGCTGGTCTTCTCCGACCCGTTCTTCGCGCGCACCGTGCATATCGTCACCCGTGAACTCGCCGAGCACGACTTCACGGTCGTCCTGCTGCTGGCCGGGAGCGGGGACCAGGAATCGCGGATGCTGCGGTTCCTGCGCAACCGGCAGGTCGACGGCGCCATCGTCGTGTCCCATCACCGCGGCGACAGCCTGCCCGATCATCTCGCCACCCTCGGCCTGCCGAGTGCGTTCATCGGCCGTCCGTGGAGCGACACCGACCGGCTGTCGTGGGTGGACACCGACAACGTGGCCGGCGGTCTGGAGGCCACCCGGTTGCTGCTCGACCGCGGGTGTCAACGGATCGCCACCATCGCCGGTCGCACCGACATGACCGCCGGCGTCGACCGGTTGTTGGGGTGGACGGAGGCGATGCAGGCGCAGGGCCGGGACACCGATGCGGTTGCCTACGGCGAGTTCACCGAGGAGGGCGGTGCCCGCGCGTGCCGCGAATTGCTCGGCACACACCCGGATCTCGACGGCCTCGTCGTCGCATCGGATCTGATGGCGGTCGGTGCCCTCCGCGTGCTGACCGCTGGCGGCCGTCGGGTGCCCGACGACGTAGCGGTCACCGGGGCCGACGACCTCGGTGTCGCCGAACGCACCGAACCACCGTTGACCACACTGCGGAACCCGTTGTCCGAGATGGCCGCCGAGGCCGTCACGCTGCTTCTCGGGCAGCTCGACGGCGGTTCGGTAGCGCCGCGTCGAGTTGTCTTCGCCCCCACCCTCGTTCGTCGCGAATCCGCCTGACCAACCGATTTGGAGTACTGACCATGACCACCGTCACCTTCGACAGCGTCCGTCGCACCTACCCCGGCGCCGATCGGCCCGCCGTGGCCGGTCTCGACCTGCACATCGCCGACGGGGAACTCCTCGTCCTCGTCGGGCCGTCCGGCTGTGGCAAATCCACCACCCTGCGGATGCTCGCCGGCCTCGACCAGAACGACGACGGACGCATCCTGATCGGGGATCGCGACGTCACCAACATCCCGCCGAAGGACCGCGACATCGCCATGGTCTTCCAGAACTATGCGTTGTATCCGCACATGAGCGTCGCCGACAACATGGCGTTCGCGCTGCGGCTGGCCAAGGTCAGCAAGGCCGAGCGGGACAGCCGGGTGGCCAAGGTCGCGGACATGCTCGACCTGACGCCATACCTCAATCGGAAACCCAAGGCGCTCTCCGGCGGTCAGCGGCAGCGTGTCGCGATGGGCCGTGCCATCGTGCGCTCGCCACAGGTGTTCTGCATGGACGAACCGCTGTCCAACCTCGACGCGAAGATGCGGGTCCGCACGCGCACCGACATCGCCGCTCTGCAAGCCGAACTGGGGGTGACCACGGTGTACGTGACCCACGACCAGGTGGAGGCGATGACCCTCGGCGCGCGGGTCGCGGTGATGCGCGACGGAGAGCTGCAGCAGGTCGACACGCCGTTGGCGCTCTATGACCGTCCCGCCAACGAGTTCGTCGCCGGATTCATCGGGTCGCCGCAGATGAACCTGCTCTCCGGGGTCGCAGGCGAGAACGGCATCCGCGTCGGAGGTGCGCTGATCCCGCTGCGCACCACCGCGCGCGGCCCGGTGACCGTCGGCGTGCGTCCCGAGGACTGGCAGATCACCACCGACGCCGACGGTCTCGACCTCGCTGTCACTCTCGTGGAGAAACTCGGCTCCGACAGCTACCTGTACGGCATGTCCGAGCTCGACGGCACCACGCGCACGGTGGTGGTGCGGGCGCCGGCGCGGACCACCACTCTCAAGGGAGACGGTCTGCGGCTGGTGCCCGATCCGGAGCGGGTCCACCTGTTCGACGCGGTGACAGGTGTGCGTATCAACTGAGCGGCTATGCTTGGCCACAGCATGAACACACGGTGATGGATCTCGCCGGGGTGCGCGTCTGACAACGCGGTCGCCCGAACCGCCGACACAGGCTGATAGTTCCTGGTCCTGAATGTGACGGACGGAGCTGACGCATGGGAGTGGAACCGACACCGGGCGAGGGTGCGCCGCTGGACGCGCACGCCGAACTGCCCGTCGATCCCGATATCGTCCGCCCGCTGCACTGGCAGCCGTCCGCCATGGCGTGCGTACTGGTCGGTGGCGCCGCAGGCACCGGTCTGCGCTACTGGGTCGAGGAGTTGTTGCCCGCCGTCGGCGCCGAGTGGCCGTGGGGCACTTTCCTGGTGAACCTGCTGGGTGCGTTCATCCTCGGTTTCTTGCTGGAAGGACTCGCCCTCCTCGGCGA
Source organism: Gordonia sp. CPCC 205515 (assembly GCF_048537925.1). Classification (NCBI taxonomy): domain Bacteria; kingdom Bacillati; phylum Actinomycetota; class Actinomycetes; order Mycobacteriales; family Gordoniaceae; genus Gordonia; species Gordonia sp. CPCC 205515. The sequence goes on from NZ_JBCLVJ010000002.1 coordinate 237,413, forward strand.
CGACGCCGGGTGGCGCCGGCGTGCACGTCTGCTGCTCGGCACCGGCTTCTGCGGTTCGTTCACCACCTACAGCAGCTTCGCCCTGGAGATATCTTTGCTCGGCCGTGACGGTGCCGTGCCGCTGGCCATCGGCTACGGCGTGGCGAGCGTGGTCATCGGCGTGATGTGTGCGTGGCTGGGGATCGCGGCCTCGGGCGCAATGCTGCGCCGTCGGCGGGGGGAGGTGTCGTGATCGTCATCGCGGTAATGGTCGCGGGAGCGCTTGGAGCGCTTGGCCGTTTCATCGTCGACGGCCTGGTGAAGAGTCGCCGCGCCTCGACCTTCCCCGCCGCCACGCTGGTGATCAACATCGGTGGGTCGCTGCTGCTCGGCGTGATTGCCGGGCTGGTGATGTTCCACGCGGTGCCCGCCGACGTCAAAGCCGTCGTCGGCACCGGATTCTGTGGCGGTTACACAACTTTCAGCACCGCGAGTTTCGAGACCGTGCGCCTCGCTCAGCAACGGCGATCGTGGTTGGCGCTGACCTATGCGATGGCGTCGGTCCTCGGCAGCGTCGCAGCCTGCGCGCTGGGCCTGGTACTGGCGTGGGCGCTCTGATGTCGGCCGAAAGGAGTTGGCATGTCCGGAAATTTCGTTGACAGTGACGGTGACGCGCCCCCGCTGCGACGACGGGTCCGCGGTCCCGAGTCCCGCCGGGAACCGTCGACCAGTCTCGTCGTCGGGTGGGATCGGACGGCGGAAAGTACGGTCGCCGTGCGGTTCTGCGTCGACCTGGCGCACCGGTTGACCGCACACGTACACGTGGTGCACGTCGTCGATCTCGACGACACACCGATCGACCCGGATGCCCCTGACTGGGGTGACGCGATGACGGCGACGATCACCGGTGAGACCGCCGAGGCGAAGGAACTCCTCGACGGTCTGGCGGCATCGTGGACCTATCACAGCGGCCACGGTGATCCGGCGCAATTGCTGGCCACCGTCGCCGACCGGTATTCCGCGCTGATGGTGGTGATCGGCAGTCCCCGAGGAGGATTGCTCTCCTACCTCGACTCGATGCTGCGGCAGTCGGTGGCCCAGCAGATGATCGGCAAGCGCAAGACGCCGCTGCTGCTGGTGCCCGCCGACACGCAGGTCACTTGAGTTCGGCGCTGCTCTTGTCGAGAACGCGGCGCGCGATGATGAGCTGCTGGATCTGTTGCGTCCCTTCGAAGATGTCCAGGATCTTCGAGTCGCGGGCCCACTTCTCCACCAGCAGTCGCTCCGAATAACCCAGCGTGCCGGTCAATTCGACCACCTTGTTGGTGACGTCGGTGACCGTGCGGCCGGCCTTCGCCTTGGCCATGGAGGCTTCCAGCGAGTTGGGCTTCTTGTTGTCGGCCATCCAGCAGGCGCGCATCGTCAGCAGGTAGGCCGCCTCGAAATCGGCTTCCATCCGGATGAACTCGGCGGCCGCGGCGTGCTGGTCGGCGGCGGGCCGATCGTAGTCGATCTCGATGCCGGCGTCGGAAAGGATGCGACGCAGCTCCTCCAGCGCGGCGCGGGCGACACCCACGGCCATACCCGCGACGAGCGGCCGGGTGTTGTCGAAGGTCTGCATGACCCCGCCGAAACCCTTGGAGACATCGACCTCGGGGGAGCCGAGGAGGTTGTCCTTGGGGATGCGGCAGTTCTCGAAGCGGATCACCGCGGTGTCGGAGACGCGGATACCGAGCTTGTGCTCGAGGCGAGCGATCTCGACACCCGGATGTTCGCGTGGCACAACGAAACTCTTGATCGCCGCGCGGCCCAGGCTCTTGTCGACGGTGGCCCACACCACGATGTGGCTGGCGCGGGACCCGGCGGTGACGAAGATCTTCTCGCCGTTGATCACGTACTCGTCGCCGTCGAGGCGGGCGGTGGTGGTGACCGCGGCCGAGTCGGAGCCGAAGCTCGGTTCGGTGATCGCCATGGCGGCCCACACCTTGCCGAATCGTTCCAGCTGTTCGTCGGTGGCCACCGCCGCGATGGCCGAGTTGCCCAGCCCCTGGAACGGGATGCTCAGCATGAGACCGACATCGCCCCAGGAGGTTTCCATCACGTTGACCACGGACTGCATGTTGCCGCCGTTGATGAGTGCGCCCTCCGGCTTGGGCTTGGCGGTCTTCTCGCGGGAGCGGCCGGCGTCGGCGCCCGCGCCGGCCTGGCCGGTTTCGGAGAGGCCGTCGTACAGGCTCGCCAGGGTGTCGAGTTCGACCGGGTAGTCGTGCTCGCGCAGATCGTACTTGCGGGAGATCGGTCGGAAGATCTCGGCGGCCGCCTGGTGCGCCTGGTCGATCGTGACGTGCAGCTTCTTGGGGAGCTCGAGGTTGATGCTCATATCAGTTGTCCTTCAACGATTCTCGTCAGTGACTCAGAGAACGACGATGCCCTCGCCGATACCGGCGCCGCGCAGGTCGCGATACCAACGCTCCACCGGGTGCTCCTTGGTGAAGCCGTGTCCACCGAGCAATTGCACACCGTCCAAACCGATCTGAAGGCCCTTGTCGATGGTGAGCTTGCGGGCCAGAGCCGCCTCGCGGGCGAAGGAGAGTCCCTGTTCGGCGCGGGCGGCACCGCGGAGGGTGACCAGGCGGATCGAATCCGCCTCGGTCGCAATGGTGGCGACCATGAACGCGACGGCCTGCCGGTTGGAGATCGGCTCGCCGAACGCTTCGCGCTCGTTGACGTAGGGGATCACATAATCGAGTACGGCGCGGGCGGTACCGGCCGCGAGCGCGGACCAGCCGAGCCGCGAAAGGCGTACCACGTCGCGGTAGGTGCTCAACGCGGCGTCGCCCTCTTCCTCGCCGAGCAGGGCGGACGGCGGAACGGCCACGTCCTGCAACAGGATTCGACCCATGCCGGCGGCGCGTACGCCCATGCCCGGGTCCGCCTCGACGATCAGGCCCTTGGAGTCGGACTCGACGATGAACAGTGCCGGCCGGCCGTCGAGCTGCGCGCCGACGATGAACAGCTCGGCCGAACCCGCTGCGGGCACAAAGGACTTCACGCCGTTGAGGCGGTAGCCGCTGGGCACCCGGGTGGCCTTGGTGGAGAGGTTGAAGGCGTCGAACAACGGCTTGGGCTCGGCGATGACGACTGCGGACTGCGGAACATCCTCGCCGGCGAAGTCGGGCAGATACGTCCGCTGCTGTCGCTCGCTGCCGAAGTTGGTGATCGTCGTCGCCACACCACTCGGCGCCAGCAGCGGCAGGGCCAGGCCCATGTCGCCGTAGGCCATGGCCTCGGCCACGAGCGCGTTGGTGACCACGCCACGCTCGGAGGCCGCGCCCTCGAAATCCTCGGGGACGTTGATCATCGTGATGCCGAGTTCGGCGGAGCGCTTGAGGATCTCCACCGGCGCGGTTGCGGCGTCGTCGGCGTCGTGGGCGGCCGGACGCAGGATCTCGACGGCGAACTCCTTGACCGTCTCGGCGATCATCTGCTGTTCGTCGTCGGGCGTGAGGTTGAAGTAGTCCTTGGGCGTGGTGGTCAGGCGCTTGGCCTGACCGGTACCACCCTGCGCTGCCTTGAACGCGCGATTCGCGGCGCCGAGGGTCTGGAAACCGGTCTTGGTGGCCTGGTACGCGATCCGGTTGATCGGTTCGCGGATCTGATACTTTTCGGCGAACTCGGAGCCGGTCACGGTGGTCAGCACCCGCATGGCAGTGCCGATGAAGCTGCGTGGATGCTTGTTCTTACCGACGGCGGAGGTGTCGCGCGGTTCGGTGCGTCGTGATTCGGTCTGCGATGTCATGATCACCACTTGTTTCTCGGGCTCGTTGTCGGGCGAGGGTCGTGCCCAGGAGGCAGCGACCTAACTTACTCGGTAGTAAGAACAGACCTTACTACTCGGTAAGGACCTTGTCACGCAAACACCCGATCCGGTGTGGTCGGCTAGACGATTACGCTGGTCGCGTGGCCAGACAAGAGGTCGCGACCGCCGCGTCGGTCGCCATCGGAGGTGTCGCCGTGCTGGCGGCAGCTGCGGTGCTGTCGCCGTCGGCGATGTCCGGCGGCCCCGACCTGTGCCCGTTCCGCCGGATGACCGGGTTGCCGTGCCCGGCGTGCGGGCTGACCCGGAGTTGGGTGTCCTTCGCCCACGGTGATGTGTCGGCAGCGTTCGGCTACAACCTGTTCGGCCCGGTGTTCATGGCCGTCGCACTCGTGGCCACCGTGGTGGCGGTCTGGGTGCTGGTCACCGGACGACCGGCACTCGACCGGCTGGGCGCGCGACTGACCGGGCGGATCGCCGCCGGAGTTCTCCTCGTCTGGTTCGGTTACGGGCTGGTGCGGCTGCTGTTCGCGGCCAACGACTGGGGACTCTTCCCGTCGGTTACGTGACTCGGGTCGGGCCGGGGAGCAGAGTGGACCTCATGCAGATCACTCACTTCGGTCACTCCTGCGTCCTGGTTGAGGTCGACGGCACCAAGATCCTCTTCGATCCCGGCAACTTCTCGCACGGATTCGAGGGGCTCACCGGACTCGACGCGATCCTGATCACCCACCAGCATCCCGATCACTGCGATGTCGCGCGGCTGCCGGACCTCGTCGCCGCCAACCCCGACGCCGTCCGCTATGCCGATCCGCAGACCACCGCGCAGCTCAACGCCGACGACGTGGCCGGTCCGTGGACGGCCGCACACGCCGGCAGCCGAGTGGACATCGGCTCGGTGACCGCGCGGGTCACCGGCGGCCGCCACGCGGTGATCCATCCGGAGATCCCGGTCATCGACAACGTCGCCTACGTCGTCGACGCCGAGGACACCACCGGCCGGTTCATGCATCCCGGTGACTCGTTCTACATCCCGTTCGAGAAGATCGACGTCCTCGCCCTCCCGTCGGCCGCGCCGTGGATGAAGTTGTCGGAGTCGGTGGACTATCTGCGGGCCATGGCGCCGCGGGTCGCGGTGCCGATCCATCAGGCGATCCTCGCCGACGCCGGCACCGGCATCCACTACGGGCGGCTCTCGGACATGAAGGACGCCCAGACCGAGTTCGTCGTGCTGGACAAGGAGTCGGCGACGCAGGTGTGAGGTGTGGGCCCGGCGTCAGGCCGGCGGTGCGAAGAGTTCCAGCGCGATGTTGTCCGGGTCGCGGAAGGAGATGCCCGATCCGTAGTGCGCGTGCTTGATACCCGAGTGCGCGATGCCGAGTTCGTCGAGCTTGGCGGTCCAGGACTCGAGTTCGTCGCGGCCGATCGAGAAGGCGACGTGGTCGAGGCCGGTCGCGTGCTCGTCGAAGCCGCCGCTCGCGGTACTGCCGGTGTGCGTGTGCAGGCCGAACAGGGTGCCGCCGTCGAGTGCGAAGACCGCGTGATGGAAGGTGCCCGACTCCTCGTCCTCGTCGAGCACCGGCGCCTCACCGAAAAGGTTTGTGTACCAACGGGTACTCGCCTCGAGATCGGTCACGGTGATGGCCACGTGGGTCAGTGCGGGGAAGGGCATGGGTGCTCCTTGGTCGACGACGGTGTCCGTTGTCGACGCTACTGAGTTCGGTGCATGAGGTGAACTCACCGAATGGACAGGTGGGCCAGCACCTGGTCGTGGAGGAGGCCGTTGGTGGCGATGGCACTGCCGCCGGCGGGGCCGGGGGTGCCCTCGAGGGAAGTGAAGCGGCCGCCGGCCTCGCGGACCAGGATGTCGAGGGCGGCCAGGTCCCACAGCGACACCTCGGGTTCGGCGGCGATGTCCACCGCACCCTCGGCGACCAGGCAGTAGTTGTAGAAGTCGCCGTAGCCGCGGACGCGCCACACCTCGTCGGTGAGCGCGATGAACTCGTCGCGGATGCCGCGGTCGGCCCAGCCGGAGAGGCTGGAGAAGGCCAGGCTCGACGACGACAACTCGTCCACCCCGGACACCGACAGCCGTCGCGGCATCTCCTGCCCGTCGAACACCGTGTGCGCGCCGCGGCCGGCGGCGGCCCACCAGCGTCGGCGCAGCGCAGGCGCCGACACCACACCGACCTGCGGGACGCCGTCGACGAGCAGGGCGATGAGGGTCGCCCAGACCGGCACGCCGCGGACGAAGTTCTTGGTGCCGTCGATCGGGTCGATCACCCACTGCCGACCGGTGAGCACGGCGTCGCCGCCGAACTCCTCACCGAGGACCGCGTCGTCGGCGCGGCGGGCCGAAAGCCGTTGCCGCATGAGGGTTTCGCACGCGAGATCGGCGTCGGAGACCGGTGTCAGGTCGGGTTTGGCGTCGACGCGGAGGTCGACGGCACCGAACCGATCCATCGTCAGCGCATCCGCCGAGTCCGCGAGGGACAGGGCGAGTTCGAGGTCGTCGTCGATCATCCCGGGGGAAACGGACATGACCGGTAGGGTAGCGGGCATGTGGATGACAGTGGCGTTCGCGGCGATCCTGGCGGCGATTCTGGTGGCCATGCTCATCTCGCGGCAGCGTGCTCGGAGCCCGCTTCCGCTCGGTGCGTCGTCGGCGGGTCAATTCGTACAGGGGACGCTGACCGTGACCGGCGTCAGCGATCGGCAAGACCAGGGCGACGCCAAGGGGGAGCGGTTCTGCACCATCTCCGGCACCATCAACGGTCCGCAGACCAATCCGTCGGAGGTCTACGGCACCCTCGTGCTCGGCGACAACGATCCGTGGCCGCAGATCGGTGCGGATCTGCCGGTCGTCTACAAGCCGGGCAAGGCCACCTCGTCGTGGCGGTTCGGCGAGTTGCCGCCCATCGATCCCACGATTCCGCCCGGTCCGGTCCCACCCGGCTGAGCAGCGGTAGTCTTGACTACCGTGCATCCCGACGTAATCGCAGATCTCGAATCCATCGACACCACCCTGACCACGGTCGAGAAGGTGCTCGACCTCGACGAGTTGCGTCGCCGGATCGAGGAACTGGAGATGCAGGCCTCCGACCCGGACCTGTGGAACGACCAGGAGCACGCGCAACGGGTCACCAGCGAACTCTCCCACGCGCAGTCGGAGTACCGCCGCGTGACCGAGTTGCGTCAGCGGCTCGACGATCTGCCGGTCCTCTACGAACTCGCCGAAGCCGAAGAGGGTGACGACCAGACGGCCGCACTCGCCGACGCCGACAACGATCGCACCACCCTGCGCGCCGACGTCGAGGCCATGGAGGTCAAGACGATGCTCGCCGGCGAATACGATCAGCGCGACGCGCTGGTCAACATCCGGTCCGGCGCCGGCGGCGTGGATGCCGCCGACTGGGCGCAGATGCTGATGCGCATGTACGTCCGCTGGGCCGAACAGCACGGCTACGGCGTCGAGGTCTACGACACCTCCTACGCCGAAGAGGCGGGCCTCAAGAGCGCAACCTTCGCGGTCAAGTCGCCGTATATGTACGGCACCCTCTCGGTCGAACAGGGCACCCACCGGCTCGTGCGGATCAGCCCCTTCGACAACCAGGGTCGACGACAGACGTCGTTCGCCGAGGTCGAGGTACTGCCGGTGGTGGAAACCACCGACCACATCGACGTCGACGAGAACGAACTGAAGGTCGACGTCTACCGGTCGTCGGGGCCCGGCGGGCAGTCGGTGAACACCACCGACTCCGCGGTGCGACTGACCCACATCCCCACCGGCATCGTCGTGACCTGCCAGAACGAGAAGAGTCAGCTGCAGAACAAGGCATCGGCGATGCGGGTGCTGCAGGCCAAGCTGCTCGCGCGCAAGCAGCAGGAGGAGCGCGCCGAGCTCGACGCCCTCAAGGGCGACGGCGGTTCCAGCTGGGGCAACCAGATGCGGTCGTATGTCCTGCACCCGTACCAGATGGTGAAGGACCTGCGGACCGAGGTCGAGAGCAACAATCCGACCGCGGTACTCGACGGCGACATCGACAAGTTCATCGAGGCCGGCATCCGTTGGCGCATGGCCGGAGCCGATGCCTGATCCATTCTTGCTGGCCGCCGGCCCCGTCGGAACGATCGGCTTGGATCGACTGATCCAGTGGCTCGCGACCGACGTCCTCGAGGCAGTGCTCTGGGTGCTCGGTGGCGCCATCACCATTCGGTTCATCGGCTGGGCCGCCCACCGGTATGCGCGGCGGATCGACGCCGAGTTCGACGACAGCGACATGCTGGTGCGCACCGAGCGCGCCAAACATCAGCGGGCCGTGGTCGATGTGTTGCGGTGGGCACTGGTCTGCGCAGTCATCTTCGTCGTCGTCCTGATGATCTTCGGAGCGTTCGGGGTGCCGATCAGCGGCCTCGTCGGCCCCGGCGCGGTGCTCGGTGCCGCCCTCGGTTTCGGCGCGCAACGGGTGGTGCAGGACATTCTCGCCGGCTTCTTCATCGTCACCGAGAAGCAGTACGGCTACGGCGACGTGGTGCGGCTGACCTTGACCAGCGCGGTCGTCGCCGAGGGCACCGTGGAGGACGTGACGTTGCGCATCACCAAGGTCCGCACGAGCGACGGCGAGGTGGAATCGGTTCCGAACGGACAGATCATCAAGGCGACCAACCTCTCCAAGGACTGGGCCCGGGCCGTCGTCGACATCCCGATTCCGTCCGAGGCCGACATCGCCCACGTCAACGACGTTCTCGAGGACGTCGGCAAGGACTTCTTCGCCGACAAGCGGTTCCACGACCGGCTGCTCGATCCGCCCGCCCCGCTGGGCGTCATCGATCTCGAGCTCGACGCGATCACCGTGCGGATGGTCGCGCGAACCCTGCCCGGCATGCAGTTCGAGATCAGCCGTGCGCTGCGCATCCGCATCGTCGGCCGGCTCGCTGCCGAAGGCATCACGGTTCCGGCCGGGCGCGAGGTGCAGACAGCGTCGGCCCCGCCCGCGACCCTGGAGGAATCCGGCTCCGACCGCGCCGTCGACCGGAGGCATCACGATGACTGACGACGACGCCCCGAACATCCGGCCGGCCGACGGCGATGACGATCGCCCCGCAGATCCACCCCCGACGGGCGGAAAACACGCGAAGGGTGACCGGGATCGCGGGATCTTCCGGAAACGCCAGTGGCACCACATCCCCCGAACCCGGATCCGCACCAGCACCGCAGTCATGGTGGTGGTGTTCTTCGGACTGCTGACGCTCTACGGCTGGACCTCTCAGCATTACGGGGTCGTCGCACCGGTACAGCAACCCGCGCCGACCCGGACGACAACCACGACGACCCCGCCGTACACCTATTCCTCGGAGCCGACGTCGAGCCTGCCCTCGGTGAGTCGACCGCGGAGCTCGGAGGCAAACAGCCCTGGAGAGTCCGGTACCGATGGGACCGGAGTGAATCCGGCTCCGGCGCCCGAGACGTCGAATCCGGGCTACACGGTGCCCGGGCTGCCCGGGGTCACGATTCCGCGATTCGGTCAACCCGCGACACCCACCCCGACCGAGACCACGCCAACACGCTGAGCGGGTCTCTCAGCCGTCGTCGCTACACTGGCATCTCGTGATCAAGCTGGAGAACGTCACGATGCAGTACAAGGCATCCAGCCGACCCGCGTTGTCGGACCTGAGTCTGGACATCGACAAGGGCGAGTTCGCGTTCCTCATCGGCCCCTCCGGATCCGGCAAGTCGACCTTCTTCCGGTTGCTGCTCAAGGAGGACAAGCCGACGTCGGGCCAGGTGTATGTCGGTGAGTACCACGTCAACACGCTGAAGGGACGGATGGTGCCCAAGCTGCGCCAGTCGATCGGCTGCGTGTTCCAGGACTTCCGGCTGCTGCAGCAGAAGTCGGTGGCCGACAACGTCGCGTTCGCGCTCGAGGTGATCGGCAAGCCGCCCTCGGTGACGCGCAAGGTCGTCCCCGAGGTGCTCGACTACGTCGGACTGTCCGGCAAGTCCGACCGCATGCCCTACGAGTTGTCCGGCGGTGAGATGCAGCGCGTGGCGATCGCCCGGGCGATCGCCAACCGGCCGCTGGTGCTGCTCGCCGACGAACCGACCGGCAACCTGGACCCGGAGACCAGCGAGGAGATCGTCGACGTCCTCGACCGCGTCAACCGCCGCGGTACCACCGTGGTGATGGCCACCCACGACCGTCACATCGTGGACGCGATGCGCCGGCGTGTCCTCGAGTTCGACAACGGCCGCCTCGTCCGCAACGACCCGCAGGGCGTCTACGGCATCGGCTGAGCCGCCGCCGACGACGACTCGATTTCCCCCATTTCGGTTAGGACTGCACCCACTCCATGCGAGCGAACTTCATTCTCCGTGAGGTCCTCAACGGTTTCCGTCGCAACGTGACCATGACCATCGCGATGATCCTCACCACCGCGATCACGCTGGGCATGTTCGGCGGCGGACTGTTGGTGATCCAGATGGCCGACAAGAGTCAGAAGATCTTCCTCGACCGAGTCGAGATGCAGTTCTATATGAACGACGCGGTCGCCGACGCGGACCCGAACTGCAAGCAGGCGCCGTGTTCGACGTTGCGCACCGAACTCGAGAACGCGCCGGGCGTCGGGTCGGTCACCTTCATCACCCGGCAAGAGGCGTTCGAACAGGCCAAGGAGATCTTCAAGGACAACCCCGACATCGCTGACAACATCCGGGAGAACACCATTCCCGCGTCGCTGAAGGTGCGCATGTCCGATCCCGATCAGTTCGGCGCGGTGCTCGACGAATTCAAGGACCGCAAGGACATGGGCGTCGACGGCGCGCTCGATCAGCGGGAGTTGGTCTCGCGAATATTCAGCGTGCTCGACGGGGCGCGCAACGCGGCCTTCGTGATCTCGTTGGTGTTGGCGATCGCGGCGATCCTGCTGATCGTCAACACCGTGCAGATCGCCGCCTATACGAGACGCACAGAGGTGTCGATCATGAGACTGGTCGGCGCCACCCGGTGGTACACCCAGTTACCGTTCCTCCTCGAGGCGGTGATTGCCGCCTTGGTCGGCTCGTTCCTCGCGATCGGTGGTCTGTTCCTCGCGAAGGTTTTCTTCTTCGACAACGCTCTGCGCGATCTGTACGGTGTGAATATTCTCGCGCGCATCGGTGTTTCCGATGTGTTGTTCGTATCGCCGTGGCTGATCATCGCCGGAATCCTGTTGTCAGGAATCACCGCGTATGTGACGCTGCGGGTGTATGTACGCGAGTGACCGACAATCTGATCAAGGAGGTGTGAGGTGGCGAAAGAGAAGGGCCGCACGGTGATTGCGACGAACCGCAAAGCGCGGCACAACTACACCATTCTCGACACCTACGAGGCAGGTGTCGCGTTGCTCGGTACCGAGGTGAAGAGCCTGCGCGAAGGCAAGGCGTCGCTCGTCGACGCATTCGCCACCGTCGACGACGGCGAGATCTGGCTGCGGGCGGTACACATCGCCGAGTACGGCAACGGGTCGTGGACCAACCATGCGCCGCGACGCAACCGGAAACTGTTGCTGCACCGACGCGAGATCGACAACCTGATCGGCAAGATCCGCGACGGCAACCTCACACTGGTGCCGTTGTCGATGTACTTCAACGACGGCCGCGTCAAGGTCGAGCTCGCTCTCGCTCGCGGTAAACAAGCCCACGACAAACGACACGACCTGGCCCTCCGCACGGCACGCCGCGAAGTCGAGCGAGAGGTCGGGCGTCGCGTCAAGGGCATGTGACGAAGGTGCGGCTGATCGTCGTACTGGTTACTGCCCTGGCCCTGGTGATCGGTTGCGCACCGGAGAAGTCGGCCAGAATCGGCGGTGACGGACCCGCGATCCCGGGCTTGCCGTCGACTCCGCCGATGGGGTGGAACAGTTGGAACACCTTCGGCTGCAACATCACCGAACAACAGGTGCGGGCGCAGGCCGACGCGCTGGTGTCGTCGGGCATGCGTGATGCGGGCTATCGGTACGTCGTCGTCGACGATTGCTGGGCCGCCCCGACCCGTGCTGACGATGGTCGGCTGCAGGCCGACCCAATCCGATTCCCTTCCGGCATGGCCGCATTGGGCACCTACCTGCATGACCGCGGACTGAAGTTCGGCGTCTACTCGGGTGCGAGTGACAAGACGTGCACCCAGTTCCAAGGCGCCTACCCGGGCACCACCGGCAGCCGGGGACACGAGTCCACCGATGCGTCGACGTTCGCCGGCTGGGGGGTCGACTACCTCAAATACGATTGGTGCTCAAGCGATTCCGATCACGATCACCAGGTCGAGGCGTTCACGACGATGCGCGATGCCTTGCGCACGACCGGGCGGCCCATGGTGTACAGCATCAACCCCAACAGCGGCGTGAGCGGTTCGGTGCCGGGATCGGTCGACGACTGGGGCGGCGTCGCGACCATGACGCGGGTGACCAACGACGGGGTGGCCGCGTGGTCGACGGGTGCGGGGCCGTCCGGATCGCAGGGGATCACCGAGATCATCGACGCGGTCGGACCCCTGGCCTCTCGGGTATCGCCGGGTACGTTCAACGACCCGGACATGTTGGTCGTCGGCGTCGCGGGGACACCGCCGTTGACACCCGCGCAGCAGCGCACCCAGATGTCGCTGTGGGCGATGATGGCCGCTCCGCTGATCGCCGGGAACGACCTCGGAGCGATGTCCGCGGATACCCGGTCGCTGTTGACCAACCCGGCGGTGCTCGCGATCGATCAGGACCAGCGGGTCAGTGCCGGTGCGCCCGTCGACGATGACTCCGAGATCTGGTCCCGACCGATCGGCGACAAGGGGTTGGCCGTGTCGCTGACAAACCGGTCGGGTCACCCACGCACGATGTCGGTGTCGTTGGCAAGCCTGGGACTGACCGGGGACTCGGTCGCCGGTGTCGACGCGTGGACCGGGCGTCGATACCAAGCCGCAGGCGGCGAACTCACGGTGGAGGTCGCCACCGACGACACGGTGCTGCTGCAGATCGTCTGATCAGTGGCTTCGGCGCGTTGTGGTCGCCTCGGGCGATATCAGGATGACTTTGTCGGCGGTCGTTGTTAGGATTGAGTGCTTGCTGAAAGTCAGCAGGTGTACCACGGGGCTGATCGGATTCGACTACGTGCGCCGAGGTAGGGGAAGCGTGTCGGTGCAGGCTAGAGACCACCGTTAAGCGTCGCAGCAACCAATTAAGCGCCGATAAGAATCAGCGCGACTACGCCCTCGCTGCCTGAGCAGCGCCGGCTAGTCTGTCGGTCCGGGTGGGCTTCCGCCCCGGTCACCGGCATCATCTAAGGGAGCTTTACTGCCGGTCTCGGTCGCGGAGATCGGTGGGACATTAAACAGCGACTGGGATCGTCATCTCGGCTTGTTCGTGTGACCGGGAGATCCGAGAAGAGACATAGCGGACTGCACACGGAGAAGCCCTACTGACACGACGGAGGACCCGGGTTCAATTCCCGGCAGCTCCACGGAAACGAGAGCCCCCGATCCGGTTGGATCGGGGGTTTTCTCGTGCCTGGCAACAGATGTGTATTACAGTTAATTGCGTGGCCATCACTGTGATCGGCTCTGCCTTGTGGCACGGCATCACGGCGGAGGAAGTGCGCGGAGTGGTCGAATATCCGTTGGTTCGGTATCGGGTTGAATCGAGACGTTTCCCGGAGGCGGAGGTGTATCGATTCATCGGTGATCCTGGTGTACTGATCGAAGTACTAGCCGAGGAAACTGGAGATGACCTGGTGGTTTTCCATGCGATGGTGCTGACATCGTCGGTCGCGGCTGAGGTTTTCGGCATTCCGCAGGTGTCTATGTGTTCGATGACCTGCCCGGCCCTCGCCCGTACGTCGGCCCAGGCGAAAGGTGAAGATGATGGAGCGCAGCGTCGAAGAATATGAAGAAATGGCCCGGGCCGCGATGGACGGGGAGTTCACTCCGTCGGGACCGCCGGAGGACGGTTCGACACTGGTGATGGGTCGTCCTCGCAAAGGTGCCGAAGAGGGTGTCAGTCCTGTCAGAGCTGTGCGTTTTCCTCAGCAGTTACTTGATGACCTCGAGCGATATGCTGCGGAAACCCACACGACGACGAGTGAGGTCGTGCGCCGAGCCGCGATCGAGTATTTGGCTCGACATCAGGAGTCTGCCTGACTTTCACTGCCTCTGGCGGTGGTGTGATTGCCGGGTTCAATTCCCGGCAGCTCCACGAAAGTCGTCCTCGATCGATTCCTGGCGAAGCGGATGGTCGATGCTCAGGCTGCAATCAGATGCTCAGTTTGCAGGCCGAGCATTCGGTGGGAACCCGAGCGTCTACCCGCGGCTTCGCGGTCGGTATCTGATTCGCTCAGTAACTGGCCCGCCCACCGGAGATGTCGTAGACCGCGCCGGTGGAGAAGCTCACCGACTCCGAGCAGAGCCACGCGATGAGTTCGGCGACCTCGTCGGCGCGTCCCATTCGGCCCATTGGCGTCAGCTGCTGTGAGCGCGCGAGGATCGCGGGATCGGTGGTGGCGTTCATCGGGGTCGAGACCGCGGCCGGGGCAACGACATTGGCCAGAACGCCGGTCGTCGCGAGTTCCTTACCCAGTGACTTGGTCAGCGCGATCACCGCAGCCTTCGACGCCGAGTACGCACTCTGGTTCGGGTTGCCGTCCTTGGCCGCGATCGACGCGAGATTCACGATGCGTCCCCAGCCGCGCGCGACCATGCCGGGTGCGAACTCGCGGCACATCAAGAACGTGCCGTCGACGTTGATGCGGAAGGTGCGCTGCCACTCGTCGAGCGACACGTCGGTCAGCGGCGCCGACGGCCCGACCACCCCCGCGCTGTTGACCAGGATGTCCACCGCGCCGATCCGCTCGTGCAGTGCGGTGACCGTCGTCGGATCGGTGACGTCGACGTACTCGTCGCCGCCGGCGATGTCCGCGGTGATCACCCGCACGCCCGCCTTGTCCAGCGCCGCGGCGCAGGCGGCGCCGATCCCGCTCGCGCCGCCGGTGATCAAAGCGGTGGTGTCCGGGGGATAGGTGGTCGGCATGGCAGGGGCTCCTCGGGACGATTGAGAGCAATTCACGCATTCATTAAGTGCGCTAGCGGCGTAATTGCTGGTAGTTTGTGTGTATTCGCGACTGTATGTCGGATGGTGTGGAAAGGCCAGGGGTGCAGCATGGAGATCCGATGGCTACAGGCGTTTGTCGCCGTCGCCGAGGAACTGCACTTCGGCCGGGCGGCCGACCGGCTGCACATGGCGCAGTCGCCGTTGAGTCAGACGATCCGCAAACTCGAGAAGGACGTCGGTGTCCCGCTGTTCGAGCGGAACACCCGCAGCGTCGCGCTGACCGCGGCCGGGCATGCGCTGCTGCCGCACGCCTACCGTGTCCTCGACGGTGTGGACACCGCACGCCACGCGATCCGCGCGTCAGAGGGCGGCGTCTACGGTCACCTACGGATCGGGTTCACCGGTGTCCTCAACCACCAGGCGCTGCCGCCGCTGACCCGCGCGCTACGTCAGCGCTACCCGGACATCGAACTGTCCCTGGTCGGGCGCACCATGACCCGCGACGCGGTCGTACAGATCGACAGCGGCGCGATGGACCTCGCCTTCGTCGGACTGCCCGTCGACACCTCGCTGGCCAATGCTCGGCTGATCCGGCGCGAGCCGTATGGTGCGGTGCTGCCCGCGGACCACCCGCTGGCCGGGCGCGCCCGGATCGACCTGCGGGAGCTCGCCGACGACGACTTCATCTCCACGCCGTCCAATGCCGGGTCGTCGCTGCAGGAGATCGCGTTCCAGGCGTGTGTCGATGCCGGTTTCCGCCCGCGGGTGGTCCAGGAGATCACCGATCCGTACATGATGCTGATGCTGGTCGCGGCCGGCGTCGGGGTGGCGCTGATGCCGGAAACAATGGCCGGGCTCACCCCGCCCGGTGCCGTCCTCGTGCAGCTCAGTGGCGACCCGGTGCTGATGAACCACGCCATCGCCTGGCCCAAGGGTGACCCGAGTCCGGCGCTCGTGGTCGCGCTGGACGTGGCCGACGATGTGCTACCCACACCAATCTAGATGCATTTCGTCATTATCTAAGACTTATTACGTGTTGGACGTTGCATAGTCGGTCGTGTCACGCTGAATTGCGTCAGACCAGATGTGAAGCCGATCACCAGGCATTCCCGCAGCCCGGGGGCATCACACGACACGGCAAGCCGCAAGGCGAAAGGACCGACATGACCGTTGCAGACACCACCACCCGGGAAGGCTCGAACGTCAACGCACGCCGAGCCGCGGTCTCCGGGTTCTTGGGCAGCACGCTCGAGTACTACGACTTCTTCATCTACGGTTCGGCCGCCGCGCTGGTCTTCCCGAAGGTGTTCTTCGCCGGCAGCAGCACCGCCACCCTGCTGTCCATCGCCACCCTCGGTGTCGCCTACGTCGCCCGCCCGCTCGGGGCCGTGCTGTGGGGACACCTCGGTGACCGCTACGGCCGCAAGAACACCCTGATCGCCTGCCTGATGACCATGGGCCTGTCGACCGTCCTCGTCGGCTGCCTGCCGACCTACGCGATGATCGGCGCCGCAGCCCCGATTCTGCTCGTCGTCCTGCGACTGTTCCAGGGCCTGTCCGCCGGCGGCGAATCGCCCGGTTCGTCGGCGCTGACCCTCGAACACGCACCCAACCGGCGCCGGGCCTTCTTCACCTCATTCACCATGAGCGGCATCATGTTCGGCATCGTGATCTCCAGCCTGGTGTTCATTCCCGTTGCCGCACTGCCGGATGAGGCGCTCTACAGCTGGGGCTGGCGCATCCCGTTCCTGTCGTCGATCGTCGTCATGGGCGTCGCGCTGTGGCTGCGCCGCCGGCTCGAAGAGCCCGAGGTGTTCGAAGAGATCATGGAACATGACGAGACCGCAGGCATTCCTCTTGCTGCCGTGCTGAAGTCGCACTGGCGCACCGTGCTTCGCGTCAGCCTGAGCGCCACCTTTGCCATGATCAACACCATCGTCAATGTGTTCGCTCTCGCCTACGCCGTCGAGGTGGCCGGAATGCACAAGGCCACCATGCTCTTTGCCATCGCCGCCGCCAACTTCGTCGCCGTCATCACCCAGCCGCTCTACGGGATGCTCGCCGACCGCGTCGGCCGCAAGCCGGTCTTCGTCACCGGCGCCATCGGTGCCGGCGCCATGGTATTCGCCTTCTTCCACGCCATCGGGACCGGCAACGTGCCGCTGATCTTCTTCGCCGGCATCGTGCTCATCGGCATCTTCTACGCGATGCCCAACGGCGTCTACCCCGCCTACTTCCCCGAGCAGTTCCCGGCCAAGGTGCGTTACACCGGCATGGCCGTCAGCCTCATGCTGGGTCTGCTGGCCGCCGGCTTCACCCCGGCCATCGCCCAGATGCTCACCGGCGGTGACCATGCCAACTGGATGCCGGTCGCGGTGATGTGCCTCGTGTTCGCCGTCATCTCCGCTGCTGCGGCCCTGACCGGACCGGAGACCTACCTCACCCGTACCGAAGACCTCGGCAAGCGCACCCGCTCCAACACCGTGGCCGCGAAGCCGGCCGCCGCTGTCGAACCCGTCGCCTGAGCGTCCGTCCGTCGAGCACCCCATCCCATCTTCTCGAGGAGTCATCGTGAGCACGTCCACCCGGCAGCTTCGCATCGGCCTCATCGGCAGCGGCATCGCCACCTCGATGTCGCCGGCCCTGCACACCGCCGAGGCCGCGGCGCACACCCTGCCCGGATACCGCTACGAACTCATCGACCTCCCTGCCGACGCCGATCCACGAATCGCACTGCGCGCCAAGGTCGACGAAGGCTTCTCGGGATTCAACGTGACGCACCCGTTCAAACAGGTGATCATGGGGGCGCTCGACGGACTCAGCAACGAGGCACGCGTCCTCGGGGCGGTCAACACCGTGCTGGTCCAGGACGGAAAACTGTTCGGCCACAACACCGATCACACCGGATTCGGCACGGCACTGGCCACCGGGCTCCCCGGTGTGGACACGGGCCGCGTGCTGCTCGTCGGCGCCGGCGGTGCCGGCTCTGCGGTGGCCTTCGCCTTAGCCCACTCCGGTGTCGGCCACCTGACCATCGGTGACGTCGACCCCGGCCGGGCCGCAGAACTGGCGGCCCGCGTTGCCGAGTCGGTACCGGCGACCGCCACCGCCGCCACGGGTGTCGACGACCTGTCGACGGTGATCGCCGCGGCCGACGGCGTCGTCAACGCGACGCCGATCGGTATGGTCGGTCACCCCGGAACCCCGATCCCCACCGCCTCGCTGCGGTCCGATCAGTGGGTCGCCGACATCATCTACCGTCCGATCCGGACCGAACTGATCTGCGCCGCAGAACGATCCGGCTGCCGTGTGCTCGACGGTGGGCAGATGCTCGTCGCGCAGGCCGCCGCATCCTTCGACCTGTTCACCGGCCGAGAGGCCGACCTCGGCCGCATGCGCGCCCACCTCGCCGACCTGCTGGCCCAGCGCGTCGCCGCCTGATCACCGTCACCGTCACCTCTCACCGTCCTTCAGCCCGAAAGGTTCTCATGTCCACGCCCGCGTTCGCCCAACCCCTGACACTGGGAAACGTGCAGTTGCGTAACCGATTCGTCTCGGCACCCATGGAACGCAACTACTGCGACGCCGACGGAGTCCTCACCGACCACTACATCGACTACCTCGAACGCCGCGCCGCCGGCGGGGCCGCCCTCGTCTTCACCGAGGCCAGCTACGTACGCGCCGACGGCAAGGGTCGCATCCGGCAGATGGGCGTCGACGACGACACCCAGATCCCGCAACTTGCCAAGCTGGCCGGCGTGATTCACCGACACGGCGCGCTGCTCGGGGTCGAACTCAACCACGGCGGCCGGACCGCGCAGGGCGTCGTCAGCGGATTTACTCCCGTCGCGCCGAGTCCCATCCCGTGCGAGGTGGTCGGCGGCGAGATGCCCACCGAACTCGACGACGACGACATCGAGCACATCATCTCCTGCTTCGGCGACGCCGCCGCCCGGTGCGCCCAGGCCGGGGTCGACGTCCTCTCCCTGCACGGCGGCCACGGCTACCTGATCCACCAATTCCTCTCACCCGCCTACAACAAGCGCACCGACCAGTGGGCCGACCCGGTTCGCTTCGTCAACACGGTCATCGACGACGTCCGCACCAAGGCTCCCGAGATCGTTCTCGGCCTCCGGTTCTCGGCCTTCGAAGGCGTTGACGACGGACTCGACGCAGCAGCCACCCGGGCTCGCATCGACGCCATCGACACCGACCGCCTCGACTTCCTCGACGTCTCCGCCGGCAACTACGAAGCGGGACAATGGATCATCCAGCCGGGGGAGTGGGACCGCGGACTGCTCGCGCCGTACGCCGAACAGTACAGTCGCGACCTCGATCTGCCGATCGGTGTCGCCGGCCGCATCTCCACCCCGGAGATCGCCGAGCAGATCATCGCCTCGGGCCAAGCCGATTTCGTCAGCCTGGCCCGCACCCTGCACGCCGACCCCGACTTCCCTCGGCGCGCCATCGCCGGCGAACGGTACCGTCCGTGCATCGCCTGCAACTACTGCATCGACAGCCTCGCCGCCGGACCCGTGCCGTGCTCGGTCAACCCGTGGGTGGGTCGCGAGGCGGAGCAGCCAACAGGTCTCGCCGACACCACGATTCGCGTGGCTGTGGTGGGCGCAGGACCCGGCGGTCTCGCCGCCTCTCGCGAACTCGCCATCGAGGGCCACGTCGTCGACCTCTACGATCAACGTGACTACCTCGGCGGCGACTTCGCCCTGGCCGCCGACCTCCACGAATACCCGGAATACCGACGCATCCTCGACTGGTACATCGCCGAACTCGACGACCTGAACGTCGCGATCCACCTGGGCACCCCGGTGACCGCAGAGACCTTGCACGGCCGTGGCGTCGACGCCGTGGTACTCGCCACCGGTGGTCAGGGGCCGGCCATCGATCTGGTCGATGCCGAGACCCGGAGCGTGCGCGATATCCGGGAGTTCCTGCGCGACAAAGACTCTGCGCCGGAAGCAATCACCATCTTCGGCGCCGACCGAGAGGCCGCGGCCGTGGCCGACGAGCTATTGACCCAGGGCACCCGCGTGGTGCTGATCGCCCCGCAGGCACAGATCGCCCAGGACGTCGGACGACGCGCCAAGATCGTGCTGCTGCCCCGACTCGCCGCCAGTGCACACCTCACCGCGCATCTGTCAGCCACGGTCACCCGCGTCGATGCCCACCGCGTGGAGATCCGCGACACCACCGGCACCCGCTGGATCGACGCACCCGGGGAACTGTTGATCTCCCACGGCATCGAACCCGACACCCGGCTCCTCACCGAACTCCGGACCCTCGCACCGCGACTCGGCGTGCACACCGTCGGTGACGCCAGCGGCGACGGCGGCTCCATCCAGGCCGCCGCGCTGACCGCCACGCACGTCGCGCGCACGATCACCGAGGCCGCCGCGGCGAATGCCGTCGCGGTCAGCGCCTGACCGACAATCAACCACTCGAAGGAGAGCACTCCCTATGCTGCGCATCGGCATTGTCGGCTGCGGCAAGATCGCCCGCAATCACGTCCAGGCACTTGGCGCCCTCGACGACGTCGAGGTGGTCGCCTGCTGTGACACCGACCGCTCGCGGTCCCGAGAATTTGCCGACGCCAACGGTATTGCGCAGGCCTGCGCCTCGACCACCGAGATGTTCGCTCTCGGACTCGACGCGGTGACCGTCTGCACCCCGCACCCCACCCACGAGGCGGTGGTCGTCGAGGCCGCCGAGCACGGGCTGCACGTATTGTGCGAGAAGCCGATCGCCGTCGACCCGATCTCGGCGGACCGGATGATCGAGGCCACCGAACGAGCCGGGGTCACCTTCGGTGTCATGTTCCAGCGACGCTTCTGGCCGGCCGCCCAACGGGTCCGCGCGGCCATCGACGACGGCACCCTCGGCCGGCCCGTGCTCGGTGAGGTCTCCGTCCTGCTACATCGGCCGTCGAGCTACTACGCCCAGGATGCGTGGCGTGGCAGTTGGGACACCGACGGCGGCGGCGTGTTGATGACTCAGGCGATCCACCAGATCGACCTGCTGCAGTGGTATCTCGGGCGACCGGTCTCGGTGACCGGCCACATCCGCACCCACTTCCACGGCGACCACATCGAAACCGAGGACTCTGCCTCTGCAGTCATCGCGTTCGAGTCCGGTGCCACCGCCACCATCACCGCGACCACCGGCGCCAACCACAACCTCGGCAACCGGGTGACTGTCATCGGTGAGACCGGCGCGATCGCCAGCGTCCTCGAATTCCCCGAGGGCGCAGAGGGAGTCAACGAACTCTGGACGGTCCCCGGCCAGGTGACGCTCGGCACCCCGTACTCACTCGACATCCCGGCGCGGCCCGACATCGCCGACATCAACGCTGGGCTCGTCGACTTCCACACCGAGGCGGTGCAGGATTTCGCCGACGCCATCGTCACCGGCCGCGAACCCGCCGTCACCGGACGCGACGCCCGCACCTCGCTGGCCATCGTCACCGCCATCTACGAATCGTCGGCCACCGGTCGGCCGGTGGAGCTCGACGCTTCCTGCCCCTTGAGCAGCGAGCTTTCGAGCGTGTCGAAAGGAGTCCCGGCATGAGCGACCAATCTGTCACCTATGACATCGTCGTCATCGGTTCCGGTGCCGGTGGGCTCTCCACCGCCATCACCGCCGCCCGCGGCGGCGCGTCAGTGCTCGTCGTCGAGAAGGCCGACGTGTGCGGCGGCGCGACCGCGTGGTCCGGCGGCTGGATGTGGACGCCTCGCAACCTGTTCGCCCACGCCGACGGCGTTTACGAGGATCGCAGCGAACCGCGCCGCTACCTGGAGAACCGGCTCGGCGACAACTTCGACGCCGCCAAGGTCGACGCACTGCTCGACACCGCACCCGAGATGGTCGAGTTCTTCGAGAAGCAGACGGCCCTGCAGTTCGTGCCCGGCACCAAGATCGCCGACATCCACGGTGACACACCGGGTGCCGGGACCGGTCACCGGTCGGTCGGCCCGAAGCCGGTGAGCCTGCGCACCCTCGGACCCGACGTCGCCCGCCTGCTGCGCCGCCAACTCTACGAAACCTCGTTCCTCGGCATGGGCATCATGGCCGGACCCGACCTGCAGGCCTTCCTGCACAGCACCCGGTCGGTGAAGGCATTCGGCCACTGCGCGGTTCGCGTGTCCAAGCACATGGTCGACCTCGCCACCAAGCGTCGCGGCCAACAACTGGTCAACGGCACCGCGCTGGTCGGTCGACTCCTGCGGTCCGCACTCGACGAGGGTGTCAAGATCCAAACAGGCACGTCCGCAACGGCACTCGTCACCGACGATGCTGGGCGGGTGACCGGCGTCCGGCTCCAAGGACCCCGCAACGCCTACACGGTGCACGCCCGGGCCGGGGTCGTCCTCGCCACCGGCGGCTTCACCCATGACCTAGACCGGCGTCGAGAACTGTTCCCCCGCAACCCCGGTGAGAATGAGCACTGGACGCTGACCCCGTCGACCACCACCGGCGACGGCATCACCCTCGGCGAATCGGTGGGTGGGCGACTCGACACCACCGTGGCCTCACCGGTGGCGTACTGCCCGGTGTCGCTGGTGCACTACCGCAACGGCAAGACCGGGGTGTTCCCGCACATCCTCGACCGCGGCAAGCCCGGCGTCATCGGTGTACTCGCCGACGGCCGACGATTTGTCAACGAGGCGTTGGGTTATCACGACTACACCCTCGCCATGGTGGAGAAGGTGCCCGACGGTCACGAGGTGTGCTCGTGGTTGATCGCCGACGCCCGCTACCTGCGCTACCTGCCACTCGGCATGAGCAAACCGTTCCCGATCCCGACATTGCCATATCTGCGTTCCGGCTACCTCACCAAGGGGGCCACGGTGCGGGAACTGGCAACGAAACTCGGCGTCGACCCCGACGGCCTGGAGAAGACCGTGACCGCGTTCAACGAGGGCGCTCGTGACGGCATCGATACCGAATACGGTCGCGGCACAACCCCGTTCGCCAAGGGCTCGGGCGACCCCGACAACCCATGGCCCAACCCGTCGCTCGCGCCGATCGAACACGGACCGTTCTACGCGGTCAAGGTGGTCCCCGGCAGCTTCGGCACCTTCGCCGGCCTCGTCACCGACGCCGAATCCCGGGTGCTCGACGCGCACGACCAACCGATCGCCGGCCTGAGCGCCGTCGGCGTCGACCAGTCCAGCGTCATGGGCGGTCACTACCCGTCCGGCGGCATCAACCTCGGCCCTGCGATGACCTTCGGATACCGCGCCGGCCGACGACTCGCGCAGGAGGCGAAAACAGCATGACCACACCGCGATTGGGACTGGCCGCACTCACCGTCCTGGACACTGCGCCGATCCCGCAGATCGACCTCGCCGAACGACACGGCTTCGACACCATCGGCATCCGGCTGCTGCCCGCCGCCCCCGGCACCACCGCCTACCCGGTGCATCAGGACCGGCGCGCGCTCGCCGACCTCCGTCGTCGCCTCGACGACTCGTCGGTCACGCTGTTCGACATCGAGATCATCCGTCTCGCAGCCGATTTCGACGTGAATGCGTTCGAGCCGATGCTCGCGGCAGGCGCCGAACTCGGCGCGAAAGCGGTCCTCGTCGGCGGCGACGATCCCGACCGTGCCCGACTCACCGACTCCTACGCACGGCTGGCGCAGGCGTGCGCTGCGCACGGACTGGTCGCGAGCCTGGAGTTCATGCCGTGGACGGCGGTGCCGGATGCGCGTGCTGCGATCGACATCGTCAGCCACGCCGACGGTCCCGCCCGCAGCGTGCTGATCGACGCGCTACATGTCGATCGGTCGGCGACCACCCTCGACGACCTCGCCGCGATCCCCCGGGATTGGTTGCACTACGCCCAGCTGTGCGATGGCCGGATGCCCCGTCCGACCGACGACGCGGAGCTGATCCGCCAGGCCCGGGAGGAGCGGCTACCGGCGAGGGAGGGCGGGATCGATCTCGCGGGGATCTGGGCCACGCTGCCGGCCGATCTGCCGGTGAGCATCGAACTGCCCAACGAGCCGCGTCGTCGTGCCGTCGGAACCGATGCCTGGCTCGAGCATCTCGTCTCCACCGCGCGTGACACCGTCGACTCAGTCGGAGCCGAACAGCTCAGCGCGCACTGACGTCGGCCAGCGACCGCGCCACGAAGTCGAGCGCGGACCGCTGCCAGAACCCGAGGTGATCGAGCATCGCGTGGTTGCCGTTCGGCACCGGAACGAATGTCGCGTCGACGCCGCGCTCGGCGAGTTCGGCGACACCCTTCTCGGTACGACGCGGCAGGGTGCGTTCGTCGGCGGTCCCGTGGATCGCGACGACCCGCACCCCGTCGCGGATGAACCGCCAATCGGCGAACTGCCACCACGGCGCCAACGCGAGCAGACCGACGACGCGGGGATCGTCGGCGAGGTGCGCCGCGATCCGACCGCCCATCGAATGCCCGACGAGCACCACCGGCACGCCCGGATGGTCCTGCTCCAGGGCATCGAGCGCGGCGCGCGCGTACGGCATCGGCGACGCCTGCCCACCGTTCCAGCCGTACACCCGATACCGCGCCTGCCGAACCCGCACCCGCCGACCGAATCGTGCCGCGATCGACCAGGTGAACGGGTACATCCGCAGTGCCGCGGGTTGCCGCGGGCTGAACGGCTGATAGCTGTGGTCGGTTCCGCCCGGCAACACCAGGACGAGGAGCTGCGGATTGCCCGGCGCACGTTTCAGCACGATGTTCACGGTAACTGTTCGTTCGTAGTACCCCATCGGATCTGTCCAGCGGTGGCAGAATTGCGCCCATGGCACACCCACGCGCCGGCACACCCGCGCTTCCTGAGGATCTGATCGACGTCGCTGCCGTGGAGCAGGCCTACTACGACAAGGTGCCCGACCCCGAGGACCCCATGCAGCAGGTGCTGTTCGGCACCTCGGGACATCGTGGGTCCAGCCTGGACGCCGCCTTCAACGAGGCACACATCCTGGCGACCACCCAGGCGATCGCCGAGTACCGGATGAGTGTCGGCATCTCCGGACCGCTGTTCATCGGGTTCGATACCCACCTGCTGTCCATCCCCGCGTGGCGCAGCGCGCTCGAGGTGCTCGTCGCCAACGACGTGACGACCTACATCGCGGAGAACGAGAAGTTCACGCCCACACCGGCAGTCAGCCATGCCATCCTGAAGTTCAACCGGGACAATCCCGGGGTGCTCGCTGACGGCATCGTGGTCACCCCGTCGCACAACCCACCGCGTGACGGCGGCTTCAAATACAACCCGCCCAACGGCGGACCCGCCGACACCTCGATCACCGGATCGATCCAGCGCCGCGCCAACGAACTGCTCGCCAACAAGCTCGACGGCGTCAAACGTGTGCCGTTCGAGAAGGCACGACGCAGCGACCTCATCCACGACTACCCGTACACGGCAATCTATGTCGACCACCTCAAGGACGTCGTCGACATGACCGCCATCCGCGAGGCCGGGGTGCACATCGGAGCCGACCCACTCGGCGGCGCATCGGTCGGCTATTGGGCCGAGATCGGTGACCGGTACAACCTGCCGAACCTGACCGTCGTCAACCCGACCGTCGACCCCACCTTTCGGTTCATGACGCTGGACACCGACGGCAAGATCCGCATGGACTGCTCGTCACCGAACGCGATGGCGTCGCTGATCTCCGCGCGCGACAAGTACGACATCGCCACCGGCAACGACGCCGACTCCGACCGCCACGGCATCGTCACTCCCGACGGCGGCCTGATGAATCCGAACCACTACCTGGCCACCGCCATCGAATACCTCTTCACCCACCGCGACGGGTGGAGTCCGAACGCCGCGGTCGGCAAGACTCTCGTGTCGTCGTCGCTCATCGACCGGGTCGTCGCCGGCATCGGGCGACGGTTGTACGAGGTGCCCGTCGGGTTCAAGTGGTTCGTCGACGGACTGCTCGACGGCAGCATCGCGTTCGGCGGTGAGGAGAGCGCCGGCGCGTCGTTCCTCACCTTCGACGCCAAGCCGTGGACCACCGACAAGGATGGCATCATCCTGGCCCTGCTGGCGTCGGAGATCCTCGCCAAGACCGGCGAATCGCCCTCGCAGCGCTACCGGAAGCTGGCCGACAGGTACGGCGAGAGTGCCTATGCCCGCGTCGACGCACCGGCCAGCAGAGCCCAGAAAGCGTTGCTGGGCAAGCTGTCCGCTGACCAGGTCAAGGCGACCGAACTCGCCGGCGAACCGATCACCGCGATCCTCACCGAGGCACCCGGCAACGGCGCACCGATCGGCGGGCTCAAGGTCACCACCGAGAACGCATGGTTCGCAGCGCGGCCGTCGGGCACCGAGGACGTCTACAAGATCTACGCGGAGTCGTTCAAGGGTGCCGAGCACCTGGCGCAGGTGCAGTCGGCGGCGCAGGAGTTGGTCGACTCGGTGCTGGTCTGAGGTCTCGCTAGGCTGGTGTCGTGCCGAACAACACGTCGAAGTACCAGCCTCGCAAGACCTCGAGCCGCGCCACCTACATCCTCGGGGGTGTCGCCATCCTGGTCATTGCGGTGTTGGTCATCGGTGGCCTGGTCTGGAACAGTCAGCGCGACAAGGACGGTCCCGACGAGTCGGTGTTGAATTCCAACGCCGCGCTGATCGTCGGCGCCGCCTCGGCGCCGCAGACGATCGACGTGTTCGAGGACTTCATGTGCCCATACTGCAAGGAGTTCGAGCAGCAGTCGGGCGCGGCGATCGCCAAGGCCGTCGACGACGGCAAGCTGCGGGTGCGCTATCACATGCTGACGTTCCTCAACAAGGTGTCGGCGTCCGGGGACTACTCGTCGCGGTCCGCCGGCGCGGCACAGTGCGTGGGGGAGGGTGAGAGCAAGGACGTCTTCCTCAAGTTCCACTCGGCACTGTTCGCGAAGCAGCCGGCGGAGAACGGCGACACCGACCTGAGCAACGCGGATCTGGCGAAGATCGCAGCGGAGCAGGGCGCGTCGCCGGAGACCCAGAAGTGCGTGTCCGACGGGTCGATGGTGGAGCAGGCCAACGTCGCCGCGGCCCAGTCGCTGAATCAGTTGAGCAAGGCGCTCGGCGGTCAGGCGGCGACACCGACCGTGCTGTCGGCCGGGGAACCGGTGCCCGACATCATGAATGGCACCGCCTGGCTGGATAAGTTGCTGTCGGACAAGAGCTGACCTCATGCGGACGCGGAGACCATGGCAGATCGGCCCGCTGGTTTTCGCGGGTGTGATCACCCTCGGTGCCAGTGGCTGCGCCGAGGACTCCGGCAGCGGCGGGGCAGGGCTGTCCAGCGCGGCTCGTCCGTCCGCCTCGGTCGGTGCGTCGACGCTGCCGTCCGGGGCTGCCGGATCGTTGGCGCCGACCGAACTGGGGGTGGCCGGCGGGGTCGATCCCGCTCTGGCGCAGGGACGTTCACTCACCGTGCCGGCGGATTGGCGTGCCGAGGTGTGGGCCGAGATCCCGAAAGCCCGCCTCGCGGCATGGGCACCCGACGGACGACTGATCGTCTCGACCGGCAATCGGGGAGTGCTGGCCGCTCTGACCCCGACGTCCGATGGGCGAGCGCCGACGATCACGTCGCTTGTCGACGACCTCTCCGATCCGCAAGGCATCGCGTTCGCCCGACGCGGCGGACGGGACGTACTCGTCGTCGGCGAGGACACCCGGATCGTCGTCTGGGATTACGCCGACGGCGCGGTGACGAATCGTCAGGTGCTCGTGGACGGATTGCCATCGTCGGGGCACGGTGCCAAAGCGGTCGCCGTGCGAGACGGTGTCGTCTACTACAGCCTGGGTTCGAGCAGCAACCGCGATCCCGGGGACCGCACTGCGAATCCGCAGCGGGCCGTCGTCGCCCGCGTCGGACTCGACGGTGCCGGCAACGCGGTGTTCGCGCGCGGAGTCCGCAACGGCTTCGGACTCGCCACCGCGCCCGACGGAACCCTGTTCGTCGCCGTGAATCACGCCGACAACCAGCCCTACCCGTACCGCGACGACACCGATCAGTACGGACAGACCGTGCGCGAGTACATCAACGAGAATCCGGTGGAGCAGGTCACGCGCCTCACCGACGGCACCGACCTGGGCTGGCCCTACTGCGTTCCCCACACCCGCAGCAGTCGGGACAACCGTGATCTGCCGTCCGTGCCCGATCCGGTCAACAACCCCGACGGGCGCGAGTTGGATTGCGGCGCACTACCGAACACGATGCTCGGCCTGCCCGCCCACAGCGCTCCGCTCGGCCTCGCCTTCACCACGGACACCCCGGTGCAATCGGCCCTCGGTAGCGGTGCACTGATCACCGCCCACGGCTCGTGGAACCGTCAGCCACCGCGACCGCCGTACGTCGCCTTCAGCCGGTGGGGCCCGACCACCGCGACCCTCGGCCCCGCCACCGAACTGGTCACCGGATTCCAGCGCGACGACGGCACCCGCTGGGGGCGTGCGGTCACCGCGATCCCCGGGCCGGATGGGTCCATTTACGTCACCGACGACGCGGCCGGGCTGGTCTACCGGATCACGCCGCCGAACTGAGGTCGCATGCGGACTCGTCTCGAAACGGCGACGTCAGCTGATGTCGCGGTTCCAAAACGACGTCGCGAAATAATGATCTCGGACGAGACGGTGACCTGCTCCACTGACGACGACACCGCGATCCGTGCCGTCGGAGCGGCTCGGTCGCGGTCGTCGTCGGAGGACGTGCGTCGGCTATTTGACCTCTGTCCGCAGCACCCGGATCACGCCCAACGTCAACGGGATGGCAATCCAGATGAGAGCCGTGACGATCAGGCGGGCCCATTCGCCACCGGTGGCCCACTCGCCGCTCTGGAACGGGGTCTGGGTCGACGCCATGTCGATCCACTGTCCCAGGTTGTCCTTGAACCACGGCACGAGCTGGGTCAGCAGCGACATCGCGGTGGGCAGCGCGAAGTAGGCGACGATCGCCCCTGGCGTACTGAGCAGCAGTGCGGCAAAGCCGAATCCGAGCAACAGTCCGAACAATTGCATGGTGACCGAGTTGACCAGTCCCGCCGCGGTGAGGTCCCACGAGCCTGCGGGTGAGCTGTACACCAGTCCCGCAATCACATTGGCCACTGCGCCGAGGATCAGCGAGAACACCACCGCGCCGGCGGCCGCGATCAGGGCGGCGGTGAGCTTCGCGATCACGATGCGCTCGCGACGTGGTTCCATCGTGAAGGTGGTCAACGCATTGCGCTGACTCCACTCGCTGGTCACGAGCAGGATTGCGAGTACCGGGAGAATGATCGACGACGGGATGTTCATCATCCCGAAGAACTGACCGAAGTTCAGCGAGTCAGGATTGTTCCGGTTGACGATCAGCATGACGGCCACGACCGCCACGGAGATCACGGCGATCGACGCGATCAGCCAGAATCCGGCACGGGTGTCGACGAGCTTGCGCAGTTCGACCTTGATCAGACGGCCGAGCGGGATGGGTGCGGCACCGCGGTCGATGGTGACGGGTGGCTGCGCCAGCGTGGTCATGAGTGTGCTCCCTGAAGTGTGTTGGTGGAGTTGCGAACCGGAGGGACCTCGCGCTGGGTGTTCTGGGTCAACTCGAGGAACATTTCTTCGAGTTGCGCCCCATCGCCGGCGCGCAACTCGACGAGTGGGATGGCGGTGGCCGCGGCGATGCGGCCGATGTCCTCGGGTGCGGCGTCGGTGGTGAAACCGCCGTCGGGCAGCGGGTTCGGCTGTATACCTGCGCGCTGCATGGCTTGGGCGAGCGCGACGTCGTCGAGGGAGCGGACGCGTGTCCCGGTTCCGGCGAGCAGTTCCGCCTTGGTGCCCTGCGCCACGATGCGTCCATGTCCGATCACGAGGATCTCGTCGGCGATGATCTCGATCTCGTGCAGGAGATGCGACGAGAGCAGCACCGTGCCGCCGCGATCGGCGTAGTCGCGTAACAGTGTTCGCATCCAATGGATTCCGGCCGGGTCGAGGCCGTTGGCCGGCTCGTCGAGGATGAGGATCTGCGGGTCGCCGAGCAGTGCGTTGGCGAGACCCAGCCGTTGCCGCATACCCAGCGAGTAATTGCGGACCCGGCGGCCGGCCTCTTCTGGGGTGAGGCCGACGAGTTCGAGCATCTCGTCCACTCGCTTGCCGCCGATCCCCAGGGTCATCGCCGACAGTCGCAGGATCTCGTCGCCGGTACGGCCGGCGTGCTGCGCCGAGGCGTCCAGGAGAATGCCGACTTGTGTTGCCGGATTGGGGATCTCGCGGTAGCTCAGGCCGCCGATGTGTGCGGTCCCCGAGGTTGCAGGCGTCAATCCGGCGATGATGCGCATGGTGGTT
Source organism: Gordonia sp. CPCC 205515 (assembly GCF_048537925.1). NCBI lineage: Bacteria > Bacillati > Actinomycetota > Actinomycetes > Mycobacteriales > Gordoniaceae > Gordonia > Gordonia sp. CPCC 205515. The sequence goes on from NZ_JBCLVJ010000002.1 coordinate 267,595, forward strand.
GACTTACCCGCACCGTTCGGCCCGAGGAAGCCCGTCACCAGGCCGGGCTTGCACGCGAACGAGACGTCGTCGACGGCGACATAGTCGCCGTATCTCTTGCTGAGGTTCTCCACAGTGATCATGTCTACGATCCTCGTCGTCCGACCCCGTCGGCCACATCCGGCGTCGGACTGATTCTGACCCCGACTTAAGTCGGAGACGCAGTGGCCGAAGGGATGACGGAACTCAGGGTTCGCCCCCAGTACGGTAGGGGGGTGCGCCCCGAGGACTATCAACCGCCGCTGACCTGGTGGGGTCACACCTGGCGGCTGATCCTGATGCTGACGATCTCGGGAGCGGCGTGGGGTACTCGACTGGGATACCAATGGCAGCACGCCCAGTGGTGGTTCTGGACCGACCTCATCGTGGGTGTCGCGTCGTTCGTGGTGATCTGGTGGCGTCGGCGTCATCCCGTGGCGGTTGCGGTGGGTACGAGTCTCGCCAGCATCATCTCCAGTGGCGCGGGCGGACCGGCGGCCCTGGCATTGGCGTCACTGTCTACCCGACGACGCTGGCGCGAGATCATCCCGGTCGCGGTGGTGAGCATCGTGAGCTTCGTCCTGGGTGACGTGTTCTTTCGTCCGCCGGGAGAGAACGAGCCGATGCTGGTGCGCTACGGCTTCTCGGTGGCACTCACCGCTGCGGTCATTGCCTGGGGCATGTACATCGGCTCCCGCCGGGAGTTGTTCGCCAGCTGGCGATCCCGCGCGATCCTCGCCGAGGCCGAGAGGGCCGCCGAGGTGGAACGTGCCCGATCGGTCGAACGCGCCCGGATCGCGCGGGAGATGCATGATGTTCTGGCGCATCGGATCTCGACGGTCAGCATGTACTCCGGAGCGCTCGCTTACCGCGACGATCTCTCGCCGGACGAGGTGAAGCAGACCGCTCGCATCATCGAGGAGACCTCGCGGCTGGCGCTCACCGAACTCCGTGAAGTGCTCGGTGTGCTCCGCGAAGGCCCCGGCGACGCGCAACCCGAACAGCCGCAGGCCGCGCCCACCGACCTCGATCAGCTCGTGCGCGAGTTCCAGGACGCGGGCACCCGCATCACCTACCGGCGCGACGTCGATCTGACGGAACTCGCGCCGGCCCGGACCCGAACGTTGTACCGCTGCCTGCAGGAGGCGCTGACCAACGCGCGCAAGCACGCGCCCGACACCGCAGTGACGGTGAGCGTGACAGGCGGTCCGGTCGCGGGTGTGGACCTTCGGGTGGAGAACCCGCTCTCGTTGCAGACCAACGGCATTGGTCCGCCCAAGTCCGGGTTCGGACTCGTCGGACTCGCGGAGCGGGTGGAGCTGAGCGGGGGGCGGCAATCCGCCGCGCGCACCGACGAGCGCTGTTTCGTCCTGCATGTCTGGTTACCCTGGCAGTCGTGACTGTCCGCATCATGATCGTCGACGACGACCCACTCGTGCGGTCGGGACTACGACTGCTGCTCGGCGGCGAACCGAACCTCGAGATCGTCGCCGACGCGCCCGACGGCCGCGCCGCGATCGACCGTCATCGTCAAGACCCCGTCGACCTGATCCTGATGGACCTGCGGATGCCGGTGCTCGACGGGATCGAGGCCACCCGCGAACTGAAGACCATGTCGCCGGCGCCTGCGGTCATCGTGCTGACCACCTTCGACGCCGACGACTACGTCGTGCGGGCGCTGTCGGTCGGTGCCGACGGCTTCCTCCTCAAGGACACCCCGCCCGCGGAGATCGTGACCGCCATCGGCAACGTCGCGTCGGGTCAGCCTGCGCTGAGCCCATCGGTCACCGCCACGCTGATCAAGCGTGTCGTCGACGGGTCCGGTGCCGGCGACTTGCACCCCACGCCTGCGTCGTACCGGGTTGCGGTGCTCACCGAACGCGAACGCGATGTGGCGCAGAGTCTGGCGCGCGGGTCGTCGAACGCGGAGATCGCCGCCGAGTTGTATATGAGTGTCGCAACGGTGAAGGCGCACATCTCGCACATCTTCACCAAACTCGATGCCACCAACCGCGTGCAGGTCGCGATTCTCATGCACGATGCGGGGCTCGCCTGACGTGAGTGAGCGGTGATCGGTGATCGGTCTGCGTGCACGCGACAGATGTGCTAGGTTGCCGATATAGGGCACTCATGCCCACATGGAACTCGGAGTAGATGCAAGATGACTGTCATGGTGACAACCGCCCTGTGCGGTGTCCGGCTCATTCGCAATCTCCGGGTCTCGTCCTAGCTTCTTACTGCTCACCACTCCGTCACTGGAGCGGCTCTGGCGTGTCTGCTCGCCGGCGAGACCCCCTCTCAAGGGTGTCAATCCATGTTTCATCATCCGAATTCTTCACGTACTCAATCCATCTCGCCTGACCGAACGCTGAGCACCGCCGACTACGGCTGGGACGACGAACGAGAACGGTCATTTGTCGGACTCCGTGCGGACGGCCTCATTCCCGGACGTGTCGTTCGCACGGACCGCGGCCGATGCGACATCGTCACCGATGCCGGGCCGGTCCGAGCCTCCGTTCGTCCACCGTCGAACGCCGACGACGGCCGCACGTCGTCCACCGGCGACTGGGTGGCGTTGTCGCCGGCGACCGCGGACGCTCCCGCCGTCGTCGAGGAGGTACTCGATCGTCGTACGGTCGTGGTTCGCGCGACCGCATCGCGCACCTCCCACGGCCAGGTCTTGGCCGCGAACGTCGACACCGTGGCGGTGGTCGTTTCCCTCTCCGACCGGGTCAGACCCGGACGGATCGAGCGACTGCTCACACTCGCCTGGGAGAGCGGCGCGACCCCGGTCGTGGTGCTCACCAAGGGCGATCTGTGCGCGGACACCGCGCTTGCGCTTGCCGAGGTCACCGAGGTGACTCCCGGTGTGCAGGTGATCCTCACCAGCGCCAGCCACGGGAATGGACTGGACGAACTCGTCGAAGCCCTGACGGGCACAATCGTCCTGCTCGGTCCCTCCGGCGTCGGGAAGTCCACCCTCGGCAACCGCCTGCTGGGTGAGGATCTACTGGCCACCGGCGCGGTTCGCGACAGCGACGGCAAAGGCCGCCACACCACCGCGTGGCGGGAGTTGCTGCCACTGCCTCACGGTGGGGTTCTCCTCGACACGCCAGGTCTGCGCGGCATCGGCATACCCGGCGCCGACGACGGCCTGGATCGGACCTTCGCCGAGTTCACCGAGCTGGCGCAGGCCTGCCGATTCGCCGATTGCGCTCATGTCGCAGAGCCAGGCTGTGCCGTCCTGGCCGCCGTCGAAGCCGGGGACATCACCCGGCGGCGCGTGGACAACTTCCACCGTCTGCAACGGGAGAACGCACATGCGCAGGCGCGCACCGATGCGCGGCTGCGTGCCGAGCTCGAACGGTCGAGGAAAGAGATTTCCCGCCACATCCGCGCCCTCAAGCGTTCCCCGAACTTCAAATCATGACTGAAAGGACCCCATTCATGGATCTCCCTCGTATCTTCACCATCCGCGAAAGCAGCCACCGGATTCACAATCCCTTGACCGCCGAGAAACTCTCCGCTCTGGGGGAATCGCTTCGGCTTCCCCCAGGGAGTCGGGTTCTCGACCTTGCCAGCGGCTCCGGGGAAATGCTCTGCACCTGGGCGCGGGATCTCGGATTCACGGGCACGGGTGTCGACATCAGCACGGCGTTCACCGAACAAGCCCGTGCCCGCGCAGTCGAACTCGGGGTGGCCGATCGGGTCGACTTCGTCCACGGGGACGCCGCCGGCCACATCGCCGACGCGCCGGTCGATGTGGCCGCGTGCGTCGGCGCCACCTGGATCGGGGACGGTGTCGCAGGCACGGCCGAACTGCTTAGCCAGAGCATCCCCCCCGGCGGGATGATGTTGATCGGTGAACCATACTGGCGTCACACCCCACCCGACGACGCCACCGCCCAGGGGTGTCATGCAACGTCGGTCGACGACTTCCTGCTCCTGCCGGATCTGATCACACAAGTGCAGAACCTCGGGTACGACGTCGTGGAGATGCTGCTGGCCGACCAAGACAGCTGGGATCGGTACGTCGCAGCCCAGTGGCTCAACATGCGGCGTTGGTTGGACTCGGCGCCGGATGACGAGATGGCGAGCGAGGTGCGGGCCGAACTCGCCGCCGAGCCCGTGCAGTACACGCGATACACACGCGAGTATCTCGGCTGGGGAGTGTTCACGCTTGTGAAGCGCTGACACCGATACCAAATATTGAAAAAGGCAAGGTCAGACAAAGTCTGACCTGGCCTTTTCGGTGGAGCTAAGGGGAGTCGAACCCCCGGCCCCCACACTGCCAGTGTGGGGGGCTACCAGCTGGGGCATAGCCCCGTATTCGGTTTGCGCTCGTTACGAGCGCAAAGGGAAAACTACACCATGGCCACATGGGCAACCAAATCCGGTGGATGTAACCAGCCGTTCAGTGCGACGACACCGGGAGCAGTGCCATCTCGCGGGCATTGCGGATGGCCGTCGCCACCTGTCGCTGTTGCTGAGGGGTCAGTCCGGTCACCCGGCGGGATCGGATCCGACCCTTGTCGGATAGGAACTGCCGGAGCAGGGCGACGTCTTTGTAGTCGATGGGACCCCTCACGCCCATCGTGTGCAGTTTGTTCCGTGGGCGTGCTTTCGGAGCCTCGGGGAAGCGGCGCCGGGTGGGTTTCGGTGACATCGGGTCCTCTCACCAGCTCGATTTGGAGATACCGGGTAGTTCGCCTCGGTGGGCGAGTTCCCGGAAGCGGACGCGGGAGAGTCCGGCTTTCCCGATGTAGCCGCGGGGTCGGCCGTCGACGGCGTCGCGATTGCGGAGACGGGTGGGGCTCGCGTCTCGAGGCAGCGCCTGCAGAGCGCGACGCGCCTCTGCTCGTTCGATTTCGGTGGCCGCGGTGAGCGCGGTTCGCTTGAGCTCGGCGCGGCGGGCCGCGTACTTGGCGACCATCGCGCGGCGATGTTCGTTGCGGATGATCTTCGACTTCTTGGCCATCAGCGGTCCTCTCGGAAATCGACGTGCCGGCGGACAACCGGGTCGTACTTGCGCAACACCAGGCGGTCGGGGTCGTTGCGGCGATTCTTGCGGGTCACGTAGGTGTAGGCGGTACCGGCCGTCGACCGGAGCTTGACGATGGGTCGAATTTCGTTGCGGGCCATCAGATTTTCTCCCCACGACAACGGATCTCGGTGACGACCGCCTCGATGCCGCGGCGGTCGATCGTCTTGATCCCCTTAGCGCTGACACGCAGCGTCACGTAGCGACCCTCGCTGGGCAGGAAGTAACGCCGACGCTGGATGTTGGGGTTCCAGCGACGTGAGGTGCGTTTGTGTGAGTGCGATACCTGCTTGCCGAAACCGGGTGTGCGTCCGGTGACTTGGCAGTGTGCCGACATGTCCTCTCCCTTTCTGTCTCGCCGATCGGCGAGCTTAATGACAACGATTCGCAATAACGCGTTATCGACTGTATCGTCCTCGTCAGCTAAATGAAAATCATTGCCAATTGGAGGAGTCTGGTGAAAGACACTCGAACCCCGGTGATCCTGGTGTCGGGCCTCGACAATCATGCGATCGGACGCACCGCACAGGCGCTGGTGGTCGCGGGCACCGCGTTGGTGCACCACGATCTGTCATGTGTCGGGGACGGGATCATCACCCGGACGGTGTGCTCGGTCGATCTTGACGGTGGCCAGCGATACTCGACAACCGAACTTCGGCTCGCGCATGGGTGCGCGAACTGCACGCTGCGCGAAGACCTACTCCCGATGCTGCGTCGTCTTCATCGGCGATCGCAGGTCGAGACCATCGTCGTGGCACTCGATCGCTGTATGGAACCCGAAGCGGTGGCGTTCGCGATCAACGAGGTCATCGTCGCCGACATGCCAGGCTTCCTGGACGCGCCCGCAGGCGACGATGTGCGCTTGCAGGCCACGGTGACCTGCGTCGACGAGTCGGAATGGCTCGATGCTGCCATCGGAGATGTGAACGTGGCGGAGGATTCCGGGCCGGTCGACGACGAGCGGACGATCGCGCAGCTGGCAGTTGGGCAGGTGCGGTTTGCCGATGCGCTGGTGATCGCGGGATGCGACCCGGCCCACCGCGACGCCTGGCAATCTGCCCGATTGATGGCGGTGCTACGACGGCTCGCGCCCTCGGCACCGATCATGATGGAGCTCCCGCAGCGGCCGATCACCTCGCCGCTCGCGTCGCAGCTGCTCGCCGCGATCGGCCCCCTTGCGCGACGCGGACGCGTCGACGATCCTCATGATCCGCTGCTCTTCGGCGAGCCTCCACTGGCCGAGGACTGCGGCGTGGCGATCGTCGAGTTCCATGCAGATCGTCCGTTTCATCCGGAGCGCCTCCACGAGGCCGTCGACATCCTCCTCGACGGTGTGGTCACCGCACGGGGTCGCCTCTGGCTGGCTTCGCAGCACGACGAAGCGTTCTGGATCGAATCTGCCGGCGGCGGACTCCGGGTGGCTCTCGGCGGACCGTGGCTCGCCGCGATGTCGGAAGACGAACTGGCACAGGAGTCGGCTGATCGGCGGGCGATGGCGGCGCTGCGGTGGAATGACGACTTCGGTGACCGGCACACCTCGATCGTGGTCCTCAGCCACCGTGCCGACCCGGAGGACATCCAATCCGCCTTGCGTGCAGCATGTCTGACCGATGACGAGCTCGCGGCCGGACCTGAGTTGTGGGCGGCGTACCCGGACCCATTCGGTGATTTCCATGCCGATCCGTGTGAACCAACCGAGTCGGCTGTGGCGTTGTCGCCGGCCGACTCCCCATCGTCCAACCTGGAGGACTGATATGAAATCCGGCATTCACCCCGACTACCACCCCGTTGTCTTCCGCGACGCGTCCACCGGCGACGAGTTGCTCACCCGGTCGACCGTGACGACATCCGAGACGACCGTCTGGACCGACGGCAACACCTATCCGTTGATCATCGTCGAGGTCAGCAATCGGTCGCACCCGTTCTGGACGGGCACCGCAAGGACTTTCGATACCGAGGGTCGAGTCGAGAAGTTCCGCCGTCGCTACGGCATGCGCTGACAATTCCCAGGAGGAAACATGAAGGTACGCAACTCCGTCCGGTCGCTGAAACAGAAGCCTGGCGCCCAGGTCGTCCGACGACGCGGCCGCGTGTTCGTCATCAACAAGAAGGACCCGCGGTTCAAGGCTCGACAGGGGTGATGCCCAGAATGAGCCGACTCAGTACCCGGTGAAGGCGTCGGTGTGCACGAGCCATGGTCGCCGCCGGGTCACCAGAAGGCCTCCAATCCCGGAATCTCGGTCTGCTCGATGTGACCGTCGCGGGTGACGGTGAGATGCCCGAAGCGATCGGTGGGGGGACCGAGACGCTCCCGCAGTACCGAATCCGAGGTAAAGAACAACGCTGTGGCCAGGCCGTCGGCGACCATGGTGGTCGGCGCGAGCACCCAGGTCGCCAACACATTCCACGTCGGCGACGACGACCGCGGATCGACGATGTGGTGCCAGTCCGCCCATGCCCGCCGATTGCTCGCCGACGCGCAGATAGCACCCTCACGCATCTCCACGACGCCGATCGCCATCGTCGGATCCTGCGGATGTTCGAGCGCCACCCGAACCGGATCGGAGCACCCGGAAAACACCATGTCGCCGCTGCCGTCGACAATGAACTCCGAGGCATGGTCGGCGACGATGCCGGCCACCCGGTCTACCGCGAAGCCCTTGCCCGCGGCCCCGACGTCGATCAGTACCGGCGACCGGACATCCAGCGCGCTGGCGTGTCCCGCGAGGACCGACTCCCAGGATGGGACGACGCTGATCGTCGCCGCCGGCCGCAGCGAATACGCCGCGTCGTACCCCGCGTCGGCCAGGGTCTGACCGACGAAGGGGGACACCGCACCCTCGGTCACCTCATAGAGTCGCCGGTACCAATCGATCAGCGGCTGATCGGCCGCCGATATCGGATACCTCCCTGGCCGCCGAGCCATCTCGGCCACCATTGAGTCGTCGCGAAACCGTGACCAGGTGACGTCGATCCGCTCGAGTTCCGTCCTGATGGCCTCGGTTACCTTGTCGCGCAACGGCTCCGGTGTGGTGATCGTCCACTGTGTGCCGAGGGCGGTGAACACCCAGTCGTTCATCTTCTCGTCCGCACACCACACGGTGTCAGGTCAGTACCCGGTCGGATCATCGGTTATCGACGATCAGGGCTTCGGCGACCTCGACCGGGCACGCCAGGGCGGCGAGGTGTCCGCCGGGAACCGGGTGGACGTCGACGCCGAGGCGTTCGGCGGCGATGCGCCGCTGGAAGTCGAACGGGAAGAATCGGTCGTCGCGGCCGGACACCACCCGGACCGGCGCCGGCCACGCGTCGAATGGGGTTTGGCAACCCATGATGAACTCTGACTGCTCCGGCTCACCTTGTGAGAGGGCCTCGGACACAACATCTTCGGGTACGTCGTGGAAGAAATCCGCGATCACGTCGATGTCGTCGCCCAGCGTGCGTCCCTGTGCGGCAGCCAGTTCCGCGCGTGCCGCGCCCGCTCCGCTGGTGGTAAACCAGTGGCCCGGCGTTTCGCGGGGGAGCGGGATCATGGCATTGAGCAGCACGATTCGGTCGGCGTCGAGGCGCTCGGCGAGCACCGGCGCGGTGAATCCGCCCAGCGATTGACCCACGACGACGAGGGTGTCGTCGCCGATACCGGCCACCGTCAACTGCTCCACGCACGCATCGACGTAGGCCGGGAAGTCGGCCGTGTCGTCGCCGGACGGCAGCGAGAGCCCGACGGCGCGATGGCCGCGGGCGACGAGTTCGGGCACCACCCGGTGCCAGTACCACCCACTGCCGCCGGCGCCCGGCACGAGCGCGAAGTTCGTCATGAGGTCAGCGTAGTGGCGCCGGTAACGAGAAGTCAGTCACCTACTCACGCTGAAATGTGCACAGCGTGCGTCTTCGGCGGACCGCGCGCATCGTCTGGGCGGACCCGAATATGCCGGTCACCGGAGTTTGCGCCCACACTGACTTCAACCGTGGCGGCCGCGGGCAGTGCGCGATTGACTCTGTGGCGCAAAGCTTCCCGACGATACGAGGATTCTCGATGACCCGACAGCTCCACCTCGGCGGTTTTCTGATCGCCTCACCGGTCACCCATTCGCATGCCGCGTGGCGGCATCCGGGATCGGAGACCGACTACTTCGGCCCCGAGCACTATCACCGGGTCGGCCGGATCCTCGAGCGCGGCAAGTTCGACTTCGCCTTCTTCGCCGATCTCCTCGCCGCGCCGGTGCGCTTCGGCGGCGATCAGTCCGAGCCGTTCCGGCGGGGCACGCAGGCGGCCGCAACCATCGATCCGTCGCTGGTGGCCGCCAGCATCGCCGCGGTCACCACCCGGCTCGGGATCGCGGTGACCAAGTCCACCACCTACTTTCATCCCTATGAGGTCGCGCGGGTGTTCGGCTCGCTCGACCACCTCACCCGCGGGCGGATAGCGTGGAACATTGTCACCTCGCTCTCGGAGGCCGAGGCCCGCAACTTCGGGTTCGATGCGCACGTCGAGCACGAGGAAAGGTATCTGCGCGCAGAGGAATTCGTACAGACCGCGGTCAAACTGTGGTCGAGCTGGGATGCCGATGCGGTCGCCGCCGACAAAGAATCGGGCGTGTGGGCAGACCCGGACAAGATCCGCACCGTCGATCACGACGGACGCTACTACCGCACCCGAGGCCCGCTCAACCAGCCGCGATCACCGCAGCACCGACCCGTGCTGATCCAGGCCGGGGCGTCGAACACCGGGAAGGACTTCGCCGCGCGCTGGGCGGAGGCCATCTTCGAGATCGACCCGACACCGGAGGGCCGCCGTGCCTACTACGACGACGTGAAGTCCCGTGCGGTGAACTTCGGTCGAAATCCCGATCACGTCAACATCTTTCCGTCGTTCATCCCGTTCATCGGGGAGACCGAATCGATCGCACGGGAAAAGCAGGCATTCCACAATGAGCTCGCCGACCCGATCTCGGGGCTCATCACCCTGTCGGTGCACACCGACCATGATTTCTCCCAATACGACCTCGACGCACCGGTCGAGGACGTGGTGGTCAGTGGCACGCAGGGGTTGTTCGACGTGGCGCGACGCCTCAGTCAACGCGACCGGTTGACGCTGCGCGACATCGGGAAACTGTATGCCCAGGGTGTGTTGCTGCCGCAGTTCGTCGGAACGGCCACCGATGTGGCCGACCAGATCGAGGAATCGTTCACGAGTGGGGAGGCTGACGGATTCATCGTGTCGAGCGCGCAGACTCCCGGCACGTTCAACGACTTCGTCGATTACGTCGTCCCGGAACTGCAGCGCCGCGGCCTGTTCCGGCGCGAATACGAGGGGCGGACACTCCGCGAGCACCTCGGCCTCGGTGCGCCGGCCGACGACCTGCCGGCCGACATACGCGACGAACCCGGACTCGTGGCGGTCTGAGTCCGGGTTCGGGTGAGCGTCGGGAGCAGTCGAGGCCGCTCGATTCAGGTCAGTGAGCGGCTTCGAACGCCTCGATCACGCTCAACGGGATACGTCCGCGTTCGCTGACCTCGTAGCCACTGGTGATCGCCCACTCGCGAATGGCCTTGGTCTGCTCTTTGCTGCGGGCACCGCCCGACGCAGGAGCAGCACGCTTGATGCCTCGCGACGAGGTGACACGGGAGACGTCGATGTATTTGGTCAGAGAATCGCGGAACTGTGCAGCGTGCTTGGACGAGGTGTCGAATTCGTAGGTCTTGCCGTCCAGCGACCACCGGACGGTTTCGTAATCATCGAGAACCTTGCCGTCGATGTCATCAATGACTTGAACGATTTCCTTCTTCGCCATGGTGAACTCCTGTCACGTGTATTCAGAATTAGTTCGCGATCGGTTTGGGCGTAGCGCGGGCTGAACTTGTCGCGGCGTTTGTTGCACAAAGTAGATCGGACTCATGATAGCGGGAAGGATTAAGGAATAGCTGAGAACGGAACCATTCTGCGGGGTATGTCAAGAATGGGGTCGCCGATAATCACAACTCAGGAAGTGGGCGGCGCGGGTGCCGTTGTTTCCGCCGCGGTGGTGGGTGTTGCGGTTATTGGATCGGTGGTTTCGGCGTCCGGTATTCCGACCAGTGATGCCGGCGCTCGATCCGCCGCGAAGATCTTGCGGTATCCCGTTGGCGTGATTGCGAATCCGGTATTCGATTCCGATTCCAGACAGAACAATCCGGTGGTGTCGGAGAGACAGGAAAACCGCGACACGGAAATGGTGTAGCGGTAGGCGAGGATAGAACTCCGGAAGAGGACAGGGTGCTGATTTGCGCATGCGCCGTGCTGCGGGCCATCGGTGTTCAGTGTCACAAGATTGGGTGCCCACGAACATGAAGTCGGCGTGTCGCGCGGTCGCGGGCCGCGTGACGATTCACTGTTGATTCGACACGACAGTGTGCCGGGGTCATTGGCACCCGTGGAACAGTTCACCGCGCGATCGGGTGTGGAGAAGTGAAACCCCGACGTCTTGCGGAGCCGGGATTGCGGGGTCACCGACCCCTGTCGATAGCGTGAATTGTCCACGCGCGGCGCCAAAGCGATCACGCGCCCGATTGTCCAATCCGGAAGATTCTGTGCGGTGGCGGATATCGGCGCCCGCGATACCGATGTCGTCGTTTCGGTTGCCGATTCTGTCGATAACACATCGGTCGGCGGCAAGACGATTTCCGACGGTCGGGTGTCGGCCGACAATGAGCACGCCGTGATGCCGCCGCCCAGCACGGTCACCAGCACGGCTGCGATGACGACGCCTACCGACCGGCGCCGGGCAGGTCCGTACCCTTGCACTGTGTCGACCCCCAAGATCGTGTTGTTCTACGTGTTCACACCCCTGCCGGATCCCGACGCCATTCGGCTGTGGCAGCAGGCCGTCTGTGAACAACACGGACTGCTCGGCAGAATCATCGTGTCACCCCACGGCATCAATGCGACGGTCGGTGGCGACATCGGACGGGTGAAACGCTACGTGAAGGCCACCCGCGCATACCCGGCATTCAAGAATGCCGACATCAAATGGTCAGACGGCACCGGCCACGACTTTCCCCGTCTGACCGTTCGGGTGCGCCCGGAGATCGTCACCTTCGGGGTGCCCGACGAGGTGCGCGTCGACGCCGACGGAGTGGTCGGCGGTGGTACGCATCTGACCCCGCAACAGGTCCACGACCTCGTCGAGCAACGCGGCGACGAGGTCGTATTCCTCGACGGCCGCAACGGCATCGAGGCCGAGTTGGGTCGGTTCTCCGGTGCGGTGGTCACCGAGGCGCAAACCACCCGCGACTTCGTCCCGATCCTCGACAGCGGTGCCCTCGACCACCTCAAGGACCGCCCGGTGATCACCTACTGCACGGGCGGCGTGCGCTGCGAGGTGCTCAGCAGTCTGATGCGGGCGCGAGGTTTTCGCGATGTCTATCAGCTCGACGGCGGCATCGTGCGGTACGGCGAGGAGTTCGGCGACGACGGCCTGTGGGAGGGGTCGCTCTACGTCTTCGACGACCGCATGACGGTCGACTTCTCCGACCACGCTGCGGTGATCGGCACCTGCACCCGCTGCGGTGCGTCCACCAATGCGGTGGCGAACTATCCCGATGAGCTCGGCCGCGACCTCGCGGTGCTCTGCGTGGATTGTCAGGCCGCGGTGACATCCTCGTGAGCCGGGCGCCCATCCCGGTGGTGCTGGTCGCCGGGTTTCTCGGTTCCGGCAAGACGACCCTGCTCAACCACCTGCTACGCAACGCGTCGGGCACGCGAATAGGGGTGTTGGTCAACGACTTCGGTGCGATCAACATCGATGCCATGCTGATCGCGGGACAGGCCGACGGCACGGTCAGTCTGTCCAACGGATGCATGTGCTGTTCGGTCGATGCCGACGGCGTACAGGCCGCCCTCGACCAACTGGTGCGCCCGGCGGCGGCGATCGACGCGATCGTGATCGAGGCCAGCGGTATCGCCGAACCGCGTGCGCTGGTCCGGATGATCACCGGGATCGCCGACGCCCGGTTGCGCTACGGCGGACTCGTCTACGTCGTCGACGCGGCAGGCTTCGAGCAGACGCGCGAGCGGCATCCGGAAATCGACCGTCATTTGGAGATCGCCGACCTGGTGGTGCTGAACAAGGTGGACCTCGTCGACACCGCGCACCTCGAGCGCATTCGCGCGCGGATCGTCGAACGCAACGACACCGCTCCGATGGTGGCGACCACGGACTCTGTCGTCGACTCCGAGATGTTGTTCGATCATCCGGAACGGCCGGGCTCCGCTGCACCACGCAGTGGTCAGCTGACTCTCGACGAACTCTTCGCCGAGTGCGGGACCTCGACGGACGCCGATCGGCATGAGCACGATCACCACCACCTGCACGACCAATACCGCACCATCGCGTACGCCACCGAGCGTCCGATGGATCCGCGGCGCCTGGCCGGATTCCTGGAGCGACCACCCGCCGGCTGCTACCGCATCAAGGGTGTCGTCGCCTTCGACGTACCCGGGCACCGGCAGAAGTTCATGGTGCACGCAGTCGGCGGTTTCATCCGGGTCCAGCGTGGTCCGTGGGGCGATCAGTCGCCGAGTACCAGCATCGTGGCGATCGGGGTCGGTCTCGACGACGTCGAGGTCCGCGACCGGCTCGACGCGGCCGTTGACCAGGGCGTCGACGACGAACACGGCATCCTGAGCATCACGCGCTACCTGATCACAGCTCCCTAACGGTTTCGGTCGGTCCAGGTCGCGAATTTTCCAAAGCCGCGCAAGCCTGTTTCACTTGTTACAAGTGTGACTAATGTGACCAGTGTTGCATCACGGAAAGGGGAGCGGCGCCATGCCGCGGCGATGCAGATATCGCCGACCGGCCGGTGCCGAAGACGACCATGACCCAGATTGCAGTGAAACGTCGGCTACGGATGACCGTCGCCGTGCTCTCCGCGCTCACCGTCGCGACCGGATCGGCGACGGTTGCCACCTTGACCGCGCCCACCGCCGCCGCGGCCCCCGCGCCGGCAGGCACGGCGCTGCTCGGCAAGACGATCTTCCTGGACCCGGGGCATCAGGGCAGCGCGGCCGGACACGCACTCAACGCGCAGGTGCCCGACGGTCGCGGCGGCAAGAAGGACTGCCAGACCACCGGCGCGACCGCGGTCACCGGCGTGCCCGAACACACGATCAACTGGGAGGTCGTGCAGCTGGTCAAGGCCGGGCTGGAGAGTCAGGGCGCCCGCGTGCAGCTGAGCCGGCCCGACGACACCGGCTGGGGTGGCTGCGTCGACCAGCGTGCCGCCGCAGCGAGCAAGTCGGGGGCCGCGGTGTCGGTGAGCATTCACGCCGACTCGACCGCCGCCGGCTCCGACGCCGGCAAAAAGGGATTCCACATGATCGTGCCGACGCTGCCGATCCCCAACGCCACGGTGAACCGGGTGCAGGGCGGCGACGGGCGTAAGGCGTCGTCGTTGATGCGGGATGCCTTCGTCAAGGCGGGCTTCCCGCCGGCCAACTACGCCGGCGTGAACAACGGCATCCAGACCCGTCCGGACATCGCCGCGGTGAACCTGACCACGGTTCCGGCGGTGTTCATCGAGATGGGCAACCTGTCGAACCCGGTCGAGGCGAAGTCGTTGTCTGCCAAGGACGGGCAGCTCAAGTACGCGATGGCGATCACCGACGGCATCTTGAATTTCGTCCGCGGTGGCGCGGCAGCTCCGGCGCCCGCGCCCAACCCGGCACCCAACGCGGCCAAGCCCGCACCCAACGCGGCGGCACCGAACACGCCCGCACCCCCGAACGCCCCGGCGCCCACGACCCCACCCGCGGGCACCACCGATGATCCCGATAGCGGGCTGTCCGCGGTGATCCCGTTCGTCCAGAAGCTGCTCAACAGCGAGGACCCGGCGGCCATCGCGCAGCTGATGCTCGGCGAGGGACAGGATGTGTCGGCACAGGTGCTCAAGGCGATGCTGTCGATCATTTACGGGTTGTTCGGCGGGAAGTTGCCGATCTGAGACGCGCTGTGGTCTGACTGACCGACACTCGGTAGCCGACACCGAAGCTTCGGTGCGGAAGTCGTGCGATGGATGTCTAGGGTGGTGGCATGCGTATCAAGGGGCTCAAGGATCTCGTCGTGATGGATGCGCCGGTGCCGTCGCTGCGGGCTCGTGCTGTCCTGATCACGGGAGCTGCCAGCGGTATCGGTCGCGCAGTCGCGATTGCGGCAGCCGCGCAGGGCGCGGAACTGGTCCTCACCGATCTCCACCCGGAATCACTCGACGCCGTCGTCGAGGAGATCACGGCCTCCGGGGGACGCGTCCTCTATCACCAGGCCGGCGACATCTCCGACTACGACTGGGTGCGTTCGTTTGCCAACCAGGTCGACGCCGAGGTCGGCGTGATGGATGTGGTGATGAACATCGCCGGCATCTCGGTCTGGGGAACCGTGGAGAACCTGGAACACCGGCATTGGCGCTCGATGGTCGACGTCAATCTGATGGGGCCGATCCACATCATCGAGTGCTTCGTGCCGCCGATGATCCGCCGCGGTCGGGGTGGTCATCTGGTGAATGTGTCGTCGTCGGCGGCGCTGCTGGCTTTCCCCTGGCATGCGGCCTACAGCGCCAGCAAGTATGGGCTGCGCGGCGTGTCCGACGTGCTCCGCTTCGATCTGCGGCAACACAACATCGGGGTGTCGCTGGTGTGTCCCGGAGCGGTGGACACACCGCTGGTCAACACCGTCGACATCGTCGGTGTCGACCGCACCGACCCGCGGATCGCCACGCAGGTCGCCCGATTCCACAACCACGCCGTCACTCCTGACGAAGCGGCCGCCGCCATCCTCAAGGGCATCCGCAAGAACCACTACCTCGTCTACACCTCGTTCGACATCCGCTTCGGCTACTGGTGGGCTCGTAAGTTCGCCCTGCCCTACGAGATCGTCATGCGGCTGGCCAACAACCAATTCACCCACTTGGCCCGCATCAGTGGCCGCACCCTCGAGCAGAAGGCTGACCGAACCCGGATTGACGGCTGAGAATCGTTGGTGAACAACGTTTTTCGCAAGGAGCGACGGGGCGACGACCCGGATTTCTTCCGCGCGGAGGCCGCCGGACTGCGGTGGCTCGGTGACGGGGGAGGCCCTGTCGTGGAGGTCCTCGACGTCGGCGACGACCATATCGATCTGGCACGTCTGGCCACGCACCGTCCCGACCCGACCGCGGGCCGCGACTTCGGGGCGGCACTCGCGCGGATGCACGACGCGGGCGCACCGCTGTTCGGTAGCCCGCCCGCGGGCTACCTCGGCCGGCAGTTCATCGGTGAGCGGCCGCTGAGCTCGACAACCCATCAGCGGTGGGGTGAGTTCTATGCCGCGGAGCGGATCGAACCGTATCTGGCGCCGGCGATCGCGGCCGGATTCCTGGGCGCCGCCGACGCCGCGATCACCCGCGAAGCGTGCGTGGCGATCGCCGACGGAGTCTTCGACGACGACGAACCACCGGCCCGCATCCACGGCGACCTGTGGACCGGCAACGTCGTGTGGACACCGACCGGGGTGGTGCTGATCGATCCGGCCGCCCACGGCGGTCACCGGGAGACCGATTTGGGGATGCTCGCGCTGTTCGGCTGCCCATGCCTCGACGCGGTCATCGACGGCTATCAGACCGTGCATCCGCTGCGGGCCGGGTGGCGGGAACGGGTGCCACTGCATCAACTGCACCCACTCGCCGTGCACGCCGCCGGCCACGGACCGTCGTACGGCACCGCGCTGGGCCGTGCGGCGGCCGCCACCCTCGCACTCGCATAGAGTTGCGCACCGTGACTCCGGACCGCTCCGCGCTGATCGTCGCCGCCACCCGAGCCGAGGCCAAATATGTGCCGGCCGATGCCCGACTCCTCATCACCGGGATCGGTAAGGTCCGCGCGTCAATCGCCCTCACCCGCGCGCTGGCTGACACGACCGAGCCGCCGATCACCGAGATCATCAACATCGGCACCGCCGGAGCGTTGCACGACCATCACGCTGGGCTGTTCCTGCCGTCGGTCGTCCTCGAACACGACATCAGTGCCGCCGAACTGCGCGCGATGGGGTATCCGCTGATCGACCGATGGGAGTTTGCCGGCGGCGACGGCACCGTCATCGCGTCCGGCGACACCTTCGTCGCCGACCCGGTGCGGCGCGCGGAACTCGCCCAGCACGCCGATCTCGTCGACATGGAGAGCTGCGCGGTCGCCCACGTGGCCGCCGAGTTCGGCATCGGGTGCCGGTTCGTGAAGGTGGTCAGCGACAGCGCCGACGAGGGTGCGATGGAATGGCCGTCACTGGTCGATGCGGCCGCGCGCGATCTGGGTGAGTGGCTCGTCGCGGATCAGCGCTGACCCACCGAACCCAGAGGTCGAAGGTCAGGCCGAGGTCTCCGGGCGGCCCGGGTTCGGCCGGCGTCGCACCGCGGGTGCCGGCGTATCGGCGACGTCGATGGCCTCGATCTGCTCGCCGGCCTCGGCGCGCAGGACCGCGCCGGCGGTGGCGCGTTTCTTGGCCGGACGGGCCGGTGGGGCATCGACGACGACCGCACCCTCGACGGCTCCGGACTGCCTGCTCGGTGCGGCCTGCTTCTTCGGTGCGGACTGCTTGGTGGGTGCCGATTGCTTGGTGGGTGTCGCCTGCTTGGCCGTGGATGTGCCCTCCGGCCGGGCCGGGCGTTCGGTGGGCCGTTGCGCTGTCGGCTTGCGCTTACGCGGCCGGTCGGCGCCCACCGGCGGGGCGTCACCGGTTCGGGCAGCTGTCTTCGTGGCCTGCGGGGTGCCCTGCGGTCGGGTACCCCGCGCTTGTGCGGGCTTCTTTCCTGCGGACGACGCGGTGCGGGCAGCGTCGGCGGGCTGCCTCGCCGGACCTCCGCTGCCGGCCCCTCGGGGACGAGCCGGGGTCGGCGTCGCGCGATCACGGGTGAGGAACCAGCGTGCGAGGACCAGGGCGAGAGTGACCAGGAAGGTCAACGCAAGCCAGGGGAAGTCGTTCGCGATCGGCAGCAGCACCTTGAAGATCAGGCTCTTGAGTCCCGACGACGCGGCGTCGGAGTTCAGGCCGTAGAGGGTGATGACCCCGACGAGGAAGGCGATCAGCGGGGGCTGGGCGGCGGCGGTGAACAGTGCGCGGCGACGTACCGCGAGGGCCGCGACGACGCAGCCGAGCAGGTAGCAGAACTTGAACACCGATCCCAGGGAGTCGGTGTTGCTCGCATCGATCGCCGCACCGATCCCGGTGATGACAGTGGCCACCACGACCGCTCCCCACCAGGGGAGACCGCGGACCGTGGGCAGCACCGACTGCTGGTCCAAGGGCACGGCGGAACGCTGGCTAGGGGCAGAAGGCACATGTAGAAGGTACCGGTTCCCTTTCGGAAAACCCTTAACCGTCGAGTCATGTTGCCCATTGATCGGTGCCCGCGCGGCGCGGGACGACATCGATCGGTGTGACCACGACCGGCTCGGCCTCGCCGTCGAGCGCGTCGAGTTCGGCGAGCTTACGCGCGGTCACGCCCACTCGGGCGTCGACGGCACCGACCGTCGAGTTGAACGATTCGACTGCGCGCCGCAGCGATCCGCCCAGGCGATCGAGGTGACCGAGCACACTGCCGAGCCGATGATGCAGTTCGGTGCCCAACTGGTGGATCGTCGCGGCATCACGCGCCATGGCGTCGTGTCGCCAGCCGAGCGCGACCGTCCGCAACAACGCGACGAGGGTGGACGGTGTGGTCAACACCACATTCTTGGTGAACCCGAGCTCGATGAGTTCCGGATCGGCGCGCATCGCGGCCTCGAGCACCGGGTCACTCGGGACGAACAGGACGACCATCTCGGGGGTGTTCGGAAACGCCGACCAATACGCTTTCGACGACAGATGGCCGATGTGGGCGCGCATGGCGCGTGCGTGCTCGGCAAAGAGTCGGTCCGCGCTCGCGGCGTCGTCGGCCTCGATTGCACCCAGATACGACTGCAGCGGCACCTTGGCGTCGACGACGATGCACCGGCCCCCGGACAACCGGATGACCATGTCCGGTCGGATCGCGCCGGACTCCACCTGCATCGACACCTGTGCGTCGAAATCGCAGTGTCTGGTCATGCCGGCGAGCTCGACCACCCTCTCGAGCTGCAGCTCGCCCCAGCGTCCCCGCACCTGCGGGGTGTGCAGCGCATTGGTCAACGCCCGGGTCTGTTCGGTCAGCGCAGTCGACACCGCGTGCATGCCACGGACCTGCTCGGTGAGCCCCGCATAGGCGCCGACCCGATGATGCTCGGTACGGCGCAACTCCTCGGAGAGCTGGCCGAGCACCGACCGCAGCGGGTCGACGATGTGCGAGACCTGCGCCCCGATCGCCGACGACTGACGTCGGGCCGCGTCCTCACTCGCGCTCGACAGGGACCGGGCGGCCAGGTCCTGGGCGGACCGGATCGCGTCGAGTTCGGCGCGCGCCGCGGCCACCGTGGCCGCCGACCGCGACGCATGCGCGAGCCATCCGATGACCAACCCCAGAACGGCCCCGACGAGCACGGCGACCACAATCGATGTGTGCATGGCCGCCATCGTGCTCGATGGGTCCGACAGAATTACTCCGGGAGCTTCTCCTCGCGGGCCAGCAGCGACTGCTTGACCGGCAATCCGTAGCGGAATCCGCCGAGGGAGCCGTCGCTGCGCAGGACCCGATGACACGGGACGAACAACGCGGCGGCGTTACGGGCACATGCGGCGGCGGCCGCGCGGGTCGCCGATGGGTTGCCCGCCAGCTCGGCGAACTCGGTGTAGCTGACCGGGGATCCTGGGGCGACGGTGCGCAACACGGTCCACGCCTGCTCGAGGAACGGACCCGAATGCTGGATCACCTCGATCTTGTCCAGCGCCGGGAACTCGCCGCCGTAGTACGCCGCGACCGCGTCGCGGATGGTGGCGAGCCCGTCGGTGGGAGCGGTCGATTCCGGCCGGATCGATGAATGAACAAGTGCGACAAGATAGTTCGGATCATCGGTCCAGCCCGATGCGAGGACGCGATCCTGGTCGTCGGCGACGACGGTGAACGGGCCGTCGGGCGTGTCGACGGTGATGACGGGTGCGGTGTGCGAGGTCATGATGGCCTTTCTAACGGTGCGCCGGTCGGCCCGGCAGTGGATGGTGCAGAGCGTGGGGCCCGCGTCCGGGGTGGCGTCATCATCGGCTCGGTCGTCGTCGCTGGAGTCAGTATGGACTCCCGCACCGACAATGCGTGGCGCCACAGGTGCATGGACGCGTACGACCGCCACGGGGACCAGCGGTGGGCGTGGCCGGCCAGGTCGATGCCGAGGTCGGCTGCGGCGCGGGCCACCACCAGGTCGGTGTCGAGCAGGATGTCCGGGTCTCCGGTGATCCGCATGGCGACATAGTCGGCCGTCCAGGGGCCGATCCCGGGCAGCGCCAACAGGTCGGCGCGCAGATCCGGCGTCGACCGACCGGCATGCAGGTCGACCCGCCCGGAGGCCACCGCGCCGGCGACGGCGACGATGGCGTCGATCCGGCGCTGCGGCCCGGACAGCACCTCGCGTCCGTGCTCGGCGATCGCGGACATCTGCGGGAACAGTCGCCAGTCGCCGGGCGGGAGGTCGTCGTGGCCGTCGGCGGGCAGGGGCTCACCGAGCGCGGCGACCAGACGATCGACGTGATGCCGTGCGGCCTTGACGCTGATCTGCTGGCCGATCATCGTGCGGATCAGGGTTTCGCCGGGATCGACCGAGCCGGGTACGCGCAGACCGGGGGCGGCCGCGACGAGTGGCGCGAGCAGCGGGTCGCCGGCCAGCGCAGCGTCGACGCTCTCGGCGTCCGCGTCGAGGTCGAGAAGGCGGCGGATACGGTTGACGGCCACACCCAGATCGCGCATGTCCAGGCGGGTCAGCTCGGCGACCACGTGACCGTCGGCCGGTTGTAGCGTGACCAGCGCAGGTCCGTGGGGCAGGCGAAGCGCACGCCGGTAGCGCCATCTGCCGGCGCCCAGATCGTCGACCTCCTCGGTGCCGGTGACGGCGTGACCGGCCAGGAACCAATGCAGCCAGCGGGTGTCGAGGGGGCTGCGGTAGGCCAGCCGCAACGACACGCCACCCACCGGTGGTGCTGCGGCCGCCACCGGCGACCGCAGCCGCCGGAGCTGGGTGGGGGTGAGCGCGAAGACCTCGCGGACCGTGTCATTGAACTGCCGGATGCTGGTGAAACCGGCGGCGAAGGCGATGTCGGACATGGGCATCGCGGTGCACTGAATGAGGATGCGGGCGGTCGCGGCCCGGTGTGCCCGGGCCAGCGCCAGCGGACCGGCGCCCAAGTTCTCGGAGAGCACCCTGTTCAGATGCCGCGGTGTGTAGCCCAGCTGGGCCGCGAGCCCGTCGACCCCGGCGCGGTCGACGATGCCGTCGGCGATCAGCCGCATCGCCCGCGATGAGAGGTCGGCACCGGAGTTCCAGCGCGGAGATCCGGGAACCGCGTCGGGTGCGCATCGGCGGCAGGCCCGATAGCCAAGATGCTGGGCGGCGGCCGCGGTGATGACGAAGTGGACGTTCTCGCGGCGTGGTGTCTGGGCGGGGCAGGACGGCCGGCAGTAGATCCCGGTGGTGCGGACCGTGACATAGAACTGACCGTCGAACCGGGTGTCGCGGGCCGACAGCGCGCGATAGCAGCGGTCGAAGTCAAGGGTGTCGGTGGCGGTCGTCGTCGTGGGCACGTCACCAGCCTGGCATCGATCGCGACCGCGTACTGGCGGAAATCGGACGTGACGCCAATCCGGCAGTTCGCGCGGCGGCTTTGTTGGGGGTTTGACGTGACGTAGATAACACTCCCTGGCACTATGTGAACCATGGCTACACCGTTTGGTGACCGACAACGACGTCGGAACCGCGAGATGGCCCTGTCGGAACTGCCGGCGTGGGGGCTGGAAATCATGATGGGTCTCTACGGACCCGACACCGTGGGTCGGCTCTGCGCCGACGAGAAAGCCGACGGTGTGTCGGCGAAAGTGATCGACGATTCGCCGGGTCAACTGCAACCCGAGCGGCCGTGGCAGGAACGCTTGGGTTCCTACGACTGGGGTGGTGAACCATCGGCGGGTGGCGGTACTGGGACGTCGACCCGACCCGATTCGGCACCGCCCCGCCACGTCGAACCGATGACGCCGGTCACCATGCAGATCGAGGCCGTCAACCAACTGGTGCACTACCTCGAACGGAAGTTCAAGCGACACTGACCGACCCGACGTCGCACGACGTGCGATGTATGTGACGATCTGTGCGTGACGAACGAGTCGGGTCCACCCGATACCCCGGATAGCGGAGCGCGCAGATTCCCGAGTCGCGTGCAGGTGGTGCTCGGGGGACTTCGTTCGACGTCGATCGTGAGCCTGCAGTTCGTCCTCGTGGTGGCGGCGTTCTGGGTGCTCGTCTGGGTACTCGGCAAGCTGTGGGTGGTCCTGCTGCCGGTGCTCTTCGCGATCATTGTCTGCACAGTGCTCTGGCCGCCGGTGAGGTGGATGCGCAACCGCCGGGTGCCCGCTGCGGCGGCGTCGTTGGTGATGATGCTGGTCGCGGTCGGGGTGTTGGCGGGCGTCATCAGCCTCATCGTGCCGTCGATCGTGCGTCAGGCCCCCGAGCTCGCCTCCCGGGCCACCGATGGTGTGCGTCGGCTCCAGGAGTGGATTCAGGGGCCGCCGCTGAACGTCAAGGACGACCAGCTCGACAACATCGTCAACACCATCACCGACAAACTGCAGTCAAGCGCGTCTGCGATCGCCTCAGGCGTGTTCAGCGGGGTGGGTACGGCAACGTCACTGCTGGTCACGCTGTTCACCGCGCTGATCCTGGTGTTCTTCTTCCTCAAGGACGGTCCGAAGTTCATCCCGTGGCTGGATCGGACCCTCGGCCGACCGTCGGGCGCTCACGTCGGCGAGGTGCTGCAGCGCATGTGGTCGACCCTGGGTGGGTTCATTCGCACGCAGGCGCTGGTCAGTCTGGTCGACGCGACCTTCATCGGTATCGGTCTGTTCATCCTGCAGGTGCCGCTGGCGGGTGTCCTCGTCGTGATCACCTTCCTCGGCGGATTCATCCCGATCGTCGGTGCCTTCGTCGCCGGTGCACTTGCGGTGCTCATCGCCTTGGTGTCGAACGGGCTGACCACCGCGTTGATCGTGCTCGGCATCATCCTGGCGGTGCAGCAGCTCGAGGGAAATGTGCTGCAACCGTGGCTGCAGTCGAAGTCGATGGATCTGCATGCGGTCATCGTGCTGCTCGCGGTGACACTGGGCGGCACGCTGTTCGGGATCACCGGCGCGTTCCTGGCGGTCCCGGCCGCCGCCTCGCTGGCCGTCGTGCTGCGCTATCTCAACGAGCAGATCGCCGAGCGGGCGGGGGAGACGTTGCCGCCACCGGACACCCCGGTGACCGCTCAGGTGGGTGTGCCGGACGACGACGCGCCGCCGGAGGCACCGCCCGGGGACCCCGGCACGTCGACCGGCAACTGAGAAGTCAGACGGTGCCCGCCGTCGGCTGACCTGCGGCCGATAGACTGGCCACCCGTGAGTCTTACCCTCGGAATCGTCGGACTGCCCAACGTCGGGAAGTCGACCCTGTTCAACGCGCTGACCCGTAACGACGTGCTGGCGGCCAACTACCCGTTCGCCACCATCGAACCGAATATCGGTGTCGTCGAGCTGCCGGACGCGCGCCTGCACCGCCTGGCCGAGATCTTCGGCAGCGAACGCATCCTGCCCGCGACGGTGTCCTTTGTCGACATCGCCGGCATCGTCAAGGGCGCCTCCGAGGGTGAGGGCATGGGCAACCAGTTCCTCGCCAACATCCGCGAGGCCGACGCGATCTGTCAGGTCGTCCGGGTGTTCTCCGACGACGACGTCGTGCACGTCGACGGCCGGGTCGATCCGTTCGCCGACATCGAGGTGATCGAGACCGAGCTGATCCTCGCCGACATGCAGACGCTGGAGAAGGCGATCCCCCGGCTGGAGAAGGACTCGCGCAAGAACAAGGATCTCGTCGAGACCCTCGCCGCGGCCAAGCAGGCGCAGGAACTCCTCGACAGTGGCAAAACCCTCTTCTCGCAAAAGGATTCGTTCGACCTGTCATCGGTGCGGGAACTGCACCTGATGACCGCGAAGCCCTTCCTGTACGTCTTCAACGCCGACGAGGGCGTGCTCACCGACGACGCCCGCAAACAGCAACTGCGCGAAGCGGTTTCGCCTGCGGATGCG
Source organism: Gordonia sp. CPCC 205515 (assembly GCF_048537925.1). NCBI lineage: Bacteria > Bacillati > Actinomycetota > Actinomycetes > Mycobacteriales > Gordoniaceae > Gordonia > Gordonia sp. CPCC 205515. Next base: position 291,890 of record NZ_JBCLVJ010000002.1, read on the forward strand.
GTGTTCCTCGACGCCAAGGTGGAGAGCGAACTCCTCGAACTCGACGAGGCCGACGCCCAGGAACTGCTCGACTCCATCGGTCAGGACGAACCCGGCCTGCGTTCGCTGGCCCGCGCCGGCTTCCACACCCTCGGACTGCAGACGTATCTGACTGCGGGACCGAAGGAGTCGCGCGCCTGGACGATCCATCAGGGCGACACCGCACCCAAGGCGGCCGGCGTAATCCACACCGACTTCGAGAAGGGCTTCATCAAGGCCGAGATCGTGTCCTTCGACGACCTCGACGCGAACGGCTCCATGGCTGCGGCCAAGGCCGCTGGCAAGGTGCGGATGGAGGGCAAGGATTACGTGATGGCTGATGGGGATGTGGTCGAGTTCCGGTTCAACGTCTGAGATCTGGGAGCGCGAAGAAGTGTCGGCCCGCGCCCCGTGTGTCTCCCTGCGCAGAGACGTGGCGCGCGACGAGTATCCGCGACTCGTCGAGATTTGGCGGAGCTCCGTCGATGCCACGCATGACTTCCTCCGAACGGCAGACCGCGACGCCATCGAGCAACGTCTGGCCACGGACTACCTCCCGAGTGTGAATCTCGTCGTTGCCGAGGAGGGCGACCGAGTGGTCGGCTTCGCCGGTGTCGACGCGGACAAGCTGGCGATGCTGTTTGTCGATGCAGATCATCGGGGGACTGGCGTTGGAAGTGCGCTCTTGTCAGAGGTTTTCGATGCCAATGCCGTTCGCTTCGTCGACGTCAATGAGGCGAATATGCAGGCAGTTGGGTTCTATCGCCGATGGGGCTTCGATGTGATCGAGCGCAGCGAACTCGATGATGACGGACGTCCGTATCCGCTGCTGCGAATGGAGCGAGTTCGGTCGACTGAGTGAGTCGGGGGACTCCCGGGTGTTGTGGCCGCGCGCATCAGCGTTCCGGGGGATCGCCCTCGGTGGAGTCCTTCCCGGGCTCATCGGGCGGTGGGTCGCCGGCCCCGGCACCGACCTGGTCGGCCAGTTCGAGTCCGGCGCCCGCATAAACGTTGAACGCGATGTCGACGCCGTGGTCGGTGGCCCACTGGACCTCGTCCTCGTAGCGCGCCGCCGAGGCGATCTGACCGCTGAAACCCGACTTGCGTAGACATTCGAGCGCGACGACGTTGGCGCTGTGATTCGGCATCGCCAGTACTGCATGTCGGACCGAATCCGAACGCCGTAGACGGACCCAGAAGTCCAGGTCGGTGGCGTCGGCCTCGATGACGCGGACGCCCCGATCGGCGAGCCGGTGGATTCGGTTTCCGTCGTAGTCGACGCCGACCACCCGCAGCTGATGCCGTTCGGTCAGGCGTTGGTAGGCCGCGAACCCGACCCGACCCATTCCGATCACGACGACCTCGGCATCACCGGCGTCGCCGGGCCGTTCTTCGGGCACCAAGGAGTGTTCGTCCTGGGCGGGCAGGCGTGCCACGATCTTCTCTGCCAGCGCGTTGGCCCGCCCGTTGACCAGAGCGGAGACGACGAAGCTAAGCGCCACGGCGATGGACAGCTCGACCAACCACGCATGCGTGAGCAGTCCGGCGCTCACCCCGACCGAGACGACGATCAGTCCGAACTCCGAGTAGTTCATCAGGCTCAGACCAGTCAGTACCGCAGTGCGGTATCGAAGCTTCATCAACGTCAGCAGTACCGTGTAGCCGGCCGCCTTGATCGGCAGGAGTGCCGTCATCAGAAGCGCGACGTAGATGCTCGGCACATCGGGCAGACCGGTGAGGCCGATCGACACGAAGAAGGCCACCAGCAACAGTTCCTTGATGTGGAACAGCGAACGCGACAGTTCGGTGGCCGCCGGATGGGAAGCGAGCAGCACACCGACGATCAGCGCGCCGAGGTCGCCCTTGAGTCCGACCGAGGAGAACCACACGTAGCCGGGAACCAACGCCATGACGATGCCGAACAGCGACTGCATCTCACCGTGACCCAAGCGACCCCAGACTTTGCGTAAGATCCGCGTGACCGGCCACAAGGCCACGAGGGTCAGCGCCCATGGGCTCGGGGCCTCCCCGCCGGCCACGGTCAGATAGACCACGGCGATGAGATCCTGCATGACCAGGATGCCGATGCAGACACGGCCGTAGAGCGACGTTGATTCGCCCCGCTCGTCGAGGATCTTGACCACGAAGACGGTGCTGGAGAACGACAGGGCGAAGCTGAGCAGCGCGATGGTCTGCAGACTCTGTCCAGCCAGCATCGCCAACCCGGCCAGCGCTGCGAGCCACAGCAGTGCGCCGCAGATGACCACACTGAACACCATGTGGGCGGAGGTCGACAGCCACACCTCGCGGCGCAAAAGGATTCGTACGTTGAGCTTGAGGCCGATCGCGAACAGAAGCAGAGTGACACCGAGATCGGCGAGGGTATCCAGCTGCGGCAGATCCTCGACATTCATTGCGTTGAGAACGAAGCCGGCCGCCAGGAATCCGACCAAGGGCGGCAGGCGCATCGCCATCGCCAGACCACCGAGACCGAAGATGACGACGAGATAGATTGCTGCGACGGTCATCCGGTCACCCTGTAGTGGACGGGCAGCGGCTCGGGCGGCGGCCGGAACGATCGCGCCGGAGTCGGCAAAACCGTCGACGCGCGTGGGCGGGCATGCATACCTCCGGTGGCGATGGGGACGCACCTCACCCTAAGCCACGCACTACGGGCGAACGATGATCTCGGGGGCCTGCTGGTGGCCGAGTCGCTACCGTGTGATTCATGGCCATCAAACTCGAGAACGTGGGCATCGCCGTCGAAGACCTCGAAGCAACGATCGCGTTCTTCACCGACCTCGGTCTGAGTGTCGTCGGCCGTGACACCGTCAGCGGCGAGTGGACCGACACGGCGGTCGGACTCGACGGCAATCACGCCAAGATCGCGATGCTGCAGACGCCGGACGGGCACGGGAGCATCGAGTTGTTCGAATACATCCATCCCGACGCGATCGCGACGACCCCAACGCTGCCCAACGAAATCGGCATGCACCGCATCGCCTTCTCCGTCGACGACATCGATGAAGCCCTCCAGATCGCCGCGCGACACGGATGCCATCCGCTGCGCGGCGTCGCCAACTATCAGGACGTCTACAAACTCACCTATGTCCGCGGACCCAGCGGGATCATCGTGATGCTGGCCCAGGAGTTGGGGAAGAGCTGACGTCAGCTGGTCAGTTGCCTGGCCGAAAAATCAATGTCCGCGTACCACTGCCACACGATATGGTCGGACCTTGATCAAACGGATTCGAGCACGGCCGCTGCCGCGCGAAGCGCTGGCAGCGCATCGCGCCGACCTGCTGAGTCTGGCCGGCCGATACGGCCTCGGTGACGTCCGAGTCTTCGGCTCGGTGGCCCGCCGAGCCGATGGTCCAGACAGCGATCTGGATATCGTGGTGGCCCGAGCCTTCGGCATCGGATTGCTCGAGATCGCGGCTTTCGCTGCGGAGGCAACCGAATTGCTGGGCATGGAGGTCGACGTCGTTACCGATGGTGGTCTGCCGGAAGGGCACGAGATCCTGGTTACTGCGATCGCCGTCTGACGCCCGACACCGGCGCCTCACTCAGCGTCCGCCGGGTGACAAACCGTCGTGGTGTCCCGGTGAGCGGATCGGCGAATTCCAGTTCCCGCGCGAGCAACTGGAGGGGGAGTGAGTGATCATCGGGCGCCTCGGGGAAGAGCTCGGGATACCAGCGATCACCCAGGATGCCGATGCCCAACGCCGCGAGATGCACCCGCAACTGGTGCATCCGTCCCGTGTGTGGACGCAGAATCGTGTGCAGCACGGGGCGTCCCGATGCGCTCACGCCGGAAGCCTGGACGTCGACCAGGGTTTCGGCATTTGGCTCCCGACGATCGTCGACGACGACCCGCAGTTCGCCACGTCGCGCCTCGATGTGATTGCGGTAGAGAACCGGGGCGGCGCGCCCGCCCAGCGTCGGCCGGTCGGAATCCCAATTGGGCGGCTGTGCCGACACCGCCTCGTATACCTTTGTGACCAAACGCTTCTCGAACAGCGACTGGTAGGCGCCCCGTGTCTCCGGGCGGGCGGAGAACAGCACGAGACCGGCGGTCGGGCGGTCGAGTCGATGGATGGGCGTCAGGTCGGGATTGTCGAGGCGGGTCCGCAATCGGACCAGAGCGGACTCCCGTAGGTACCGGCCGCCGGGCGTGGTCGGGAGGAAATGGGGCTTGTCGATCACCACGAGGTCGTCGTCGACGTGCAGGATGTCCTCATGGAACGGTACGGGCGTCTCGGTTGGCAGATTGCGGTAGTACCAGACGAATTGGTGCGTGCCCAGAGGGGTCTCGCGTCTGATCGGCCGGCCGTCGGCGCCCACGATCTCGCCGTCGTCGAAGCGTCGATAGAGCACGTCGGCGTCGAGGTGATCGAACGAGGCCACCATATAGTCGGCGATCGTCGCCCATGGTCCGGACGCCGGGACGCGCAGTCGAGTCGGGCCGACGCCGTCCCGCACGGGGAGCGGCGGGGTCATCGGCATGTGTGCCATCATTTCATTCGTCCGAGGACCGGCCGCCCGCGCCACCACAAACCATCGAAATAGCGCCGCGAGAGCCGGTCATCACCGATACTGCATCGGTGATGCTCACCAAGCGAACTCTGTTGACCGTGTTATCGGTGATCGTGTTGACGGTGGCCGGCGTGCTGGTGTCCGTGCCGGGCAGCAGCGGCGCAGCACCGGGCTGGCGGTACACCATGGTCGCGTTCAGCAACGCCAGTGACCGCGACATGGACGTCTACCAGTCAGCAGACGGCACGAACTTCCGCCTGGTGAAGAAGAACGCGTACCGGCCGCCGTCCGGGTTGGTGCGCGACCCGAGCATCTTCCGGAACGCCGACGGCTGGTACTACCTCACCTACACCACGGCTGACGGGGCGAACATCGGATTCGCCCGTAGCCGCGACCGCCTCAACTGGGCGTTCATCGGGAATTGGCCGGTGCCGTTCTGCTGCGCACTACTGCCGGGCACGGGCGACGGCAAAGGCCTGTTCGGCTCCTCCGGCTCATCCGGGTCGTCGGGCTCGGCGGGTTCGTCGGGGTCGGCCGGCTCGTCCGACGGACCGTCGCTCTCGCCGTTCACCACCAAAGCGTGGGCGCCGCAGTGGTTTGTCGACGGTGGCCGCGTCAATGTCATCCTGTCGATGTCGACCGGCGGCGGCTTCGTGCCGTATGTGATGACCGCCCTGGATCCGTCGCTGCGTTTCTGGAGTCCCCCGGTGCCGATCGCTGGGATCGGCGCGGACCATATCGACACCACCATCGTGAAGGTCGGCACGACCTACCACGCCTTCACCAAGAACGAGACGAAGACGAAGAAGATCATCGAGCACGCGGTGGCGCCGTCGTTGGCGGGACCTTATCGGTTCGTCCCGCCGGGCAATTGGGGTACGTACGTGGAAGGTCCCACCGTGGTGCAGTTGCCGAACGGCGCGTGGCGGATCTACTTCGATTCCTACCGAAGTGGTCGGTACTTCTACTCCGACAGTCGCGATGGGATGCGCTCGTGGTCACCCAACAAGGTGTTGCCCGGACTGTCGGGCACGGTGCGGCATTTCGACGTGATGCGCGAACCGGCCTGACCGCAGGGCTACCGAATCATGGTGGCCCGCACCAGCCCACCGTCGTTGGGGATCATGGTCACATTGCGGTGCCGGGGCCGTTCGGACGGCCGGTCGCTGGGTGCGAGGTCGACGCGTCGCAGGATCTCGGTGACCACGATCCTGAGTTCGGCCATCGCGAGCGACGCACCGAGACACCGACGATTGCCGCCGCCGAAGGGCATCAGGGTGTGGGGTGCCGGTCGCACGCCGAGGAACCGCTCCGGGTCGAAGGCGAACGGTCGCGGATAGAGGTCGTCGCGGTGATGCAGCAGGAGGATACTGATCAGCGCGACGGTCCCGGCGTCGACACGGTTCGTGCCGAACTGCCACGGCTGCAGGAGTTCTCGCGCCACGATCGGGACCACCGGCCGTGACCGCATGGACTCGTTGAGGAGTGCCTCGATGTAGTCGGCGTCGTCGGCCCGGGCAGCGTCGCGTGCATCGCGATACACATCGGGCGTCCGGGTCAGTCGTTCGAAGGTCCAGGCCACGGTGTTGGCGGTGGTCTCGTGCCCGGCGAGCACAAGCGTGACCAGCTGGTCGCGAATCTCATTGTCTGGCAGCGGTAAATCGTCGTCGGTGCGGGTTGACAGAAGCACCGCGAGGATATCGGTCCGGTCGACGGTGTCACCTTCTGCCCGACGTTCGGCGAGCAGCGCCGAGATCGCCGCGTCGAACGGCCGCACCATGAGTTTTGTGATGCCGACCGGGTTCTCGCTGAAGCTGTTGGCCAGTTGCGCGACCGTCGCCACCGGATGCGTCGAGAGCCGCAGCAGCCGCAGCGTCAACCGGCGAAGCGTGTGCTCGGCCTCGGTGGTGGGCAGACCGTCGCGCATGCCGAATACGGCGGCCATGATGACGTCGAGGGTGAGTTGCTGTGCCAGTTCGGCGAGTCGGATCTCTTGTCCAACCGGCCAACTCGCGATTCGCGTGGCCGTCGCGCGGTCGATGCTCTCGCGGTAGGCCGCCACCGCCTTGCCATGGAACTGCGGCATCAGCAGCGCTCGCTGGCGCCGGTGCGTCTGGCCGACCGTGGTGAGCACCGAACTCGGCCCGACGATGGGACGCAGCGGTGACTGCGCGGTGGCCGACGGCGCGATCGCCGGGTCGGCGGTCATGACGGATGCGATGTGGGCCGGGTTGCACAGCACCGCAACCGAATCCGGGCCGCCGGGGAACTGGTAGCGCAGGACGTCGCCGTGCTCGGCGGCATCGGTGAAGAAGGTGTTGCCTTGGCGCAGCACGATTTGCAGGGAGGTGCGCAGTGTGCGCGGCCGTAGGCGGGTCCACGATGCGGGTTCGGCGCCGTTGGCAATCGGACCTGCATGCTCATCGCTGCCGGCGACACCCGACGCGGCGTCGGCCGGCGCGAGGTGCCAGTGCGTGGGCCGATTGACCGTGCTTCGGATCCGGCGGGCGTATGCCCACCTGGAGTCGGGGTTGGCCACGGAGTCGGTACCCGGAACAACCGACATTGCTGCACTCCTCTCGGATGAGCCGGCGTCTGTGGCGACCGGCGTGTCACCGACGCTATTCGGCCACGCTGCGCTGGTCTGTGGTCCGAGGGTGGATTCTCGTCTCCGACTGTGGATGGAGCGGGTGTCCGACCGTGGGTGGAGGCGACAAGGTCGCCCTGGATTCAGCGTCGTGAGCTGCGCTCCGCGCAGGGCGCAGTGCATGGGATTTCACTGGTAACGTGATCCCATGGAAGCGACGATTGACTCAGGTGGACGGCTGCTACTGCCGAAACGGCTGCGGGACCTCCTCGGGCTGACACCGGGTAGCACGGTTGACGTATCGCCCTACGGCAGTGGTTTGCAGATCACACCGGGCGGCCGCACGGCGCGCTTGAAGCGCGGTTCGGACGGGAAATTAGTTGCGCAGGCCGACACAGCCGTCACGGACGAAATCATGTTCGGGTTGATCGATTCGACTCGACGTTGACCGACAAACCACGTTTCGCCCTCGACACGAGTGCGGCTGTGCCGCTGCTGGTTGCATCACACGAGGCACACGAGGTGGTCCGCACATGGGTGGCCGGTCGAGAGGTCGGAATTAGTGGTCATGCGCTGATGGAGACATACTCCGTCCTGACCCGGCTGCCCGGGGATGCGCGACTCAGTCCGTCCGACGCAGTGCTCCTGATCGACGACAACTTCGTGGAGCACTTTGTGCTCTCGGCCGATGGCGCTGCCGAGGCACATCGTCACCTCGCAAGCGCCGGTGTGGCGGGCGGGGCGGCCTACGACGGACTCGTTGCTCTTGCGGCACGGGATCACGATGCCGTGCTCGTCACTCGCGATGCGCGGGCTCGGCCCACCTACGAGTCGATTGGCGCCCGCGTGGCAGTTATCGTGGACTGGGGCGAGCCGACATGATCGCTCTCCACCAGTCGGTGAACTCTCGCGGTGACCATCACGATCCCACCTTTAGTGGATGAGGTTCTCGGTCTTCGGGGATCCACTACCGTGAACCAATGAGCACCGATTGGCGAGAAGCGAAAGCCGACGAAGTCCGATCACTGATAATGCGGGCCGAGCCCGACATGACCGAAGAGGTCAAGTGGCGAAAACCCTCTAATCCTGATGGTGTGCCGACGTTTTCGCTCGACGGACTGGTGTGCACGCTGGAGACCTACAAGGACAAGATCAAGCTCACCTTCGCCAAGGGGGCGTCGCTGCCCGATCCGTCGTCGGTGTTCAATGCCAGCCTCACCGCGGGCACGCGTCGGGCCATCGACATCAAAGAGAACGACGAGGTCGACGCCGACGCGTTTGTCGCCTTGATCCAGGCAGCGGTCGCGGCCAACCGGGAGTGAACGCAGCGCCCCCGGACCGCCGATCCCCCGACGGGTCGACGATCCGGGCCGGTGACTTCCGCTCAGTCGCGAGCGGCGATCTCGGCGTAGGCGGGTTTACGCGTCGCGCCGGGAGTTCGGTTGGCCTGCAGTTCGAGGACTGCGGCACGAGCCTCCGGGTCGGTGGCCAAGTCGACGATCGCTGCGGCCATGCCGTAGGCGCCGTCGACGATGGCGTCGTCGGCGGCGGGCGTGATCGTGTCCTTGGCGAAGTCGGCGGTGTGCGGTGCGGCCGACGAGGTCATCACGCCGATCATCGGGTGGATCGACGGAACCACCTGTGACACATTGCCCATGTCGGTCGATCCGCCGCCGAGTCCGGCGACCGGGGTGATGACGCGGCCCCGGTGCTCGAGGGCGGCGTCGAAACGGTCGGCGAGGAACGGGTATTGGATCAGCGGCTCGTAGATCGGGTCGACCGGGGTGATTTCGTAGCTGCATCCGGTGGCCGTTGCGGCCCCGTCGACGCAGGCGAGGACGCGCTTCTTCAGATCCACGGTCTCGGCGAGATCGAACGATCGCACCTCGGCCTCGACGACGGCCTGGGCCGGGATGATGTTGGAGACGTCGCCGCCGGACAGGGTCACCGCGCTGATCCGGACGGTGTCGGGCAGATGCTGGCGCAGCAGTCCCATCGACACCTGCATGATCGTCGCGGCGTCGCCGGCGTTGATGCCGACGGTGGGTGCAGCGGCGGCATGCGCTGCGCGCCCGGTGAACTCGACGTGGAAGCGATCGCGGGACTGGGTGGATGTGGTGGCCGTCGGCGGCGTGATGGCCGGACCCGGATGCACCATCAGCGACACGGTCGCGTCCTCCCAGGCGCCGGCCTCGAGCATGTGCGCCTTGCCCGCGCCCTTCTCCTCGGCGGGGGTGCCCAGCAGCTTCACCCGGATGCCGAGTTGGTCGGCGACGGTGGACAGTGCGATCGCCGCGCCGACTCCTGCAGTCGCAATGATGTTGTGCCCGCAGGCATGTCCGATACCTGGCAGCGCGTCGTATTCCGAGCACACCACCACGGTCAGCTCGCCGTCGCCATACACCGCCTCGATCGCGGTGTCGAGACCCCAGACACCCACCTCGACCGCAAACCCCGCCTCGCGCAACAGGTCTGCCACCACCCCTGCCGAACGGTGTTCCTCGAACGCCAACTCGGGGTGGGCGTGCAGGTCGTGGCTCGCGGCCACGAGGCGGTCCTGCCACTCTGCGATGACGTCCTCGCATCGTCGTCGGAGATCCGCGGCGGCAGTGTCGGTGTCGATGGTCATGGTGTCGGTCATTGTTTCCTCTCGAAGGGACAGCGTGTCGTGTCAGGCAGGTTCGACGGCGGAGACCGGCGAAATGGCTTGGTCAGGTGCGGGTTCGCGAGTGAACAACGCCAGGCCGGCGACGGCAAGGGACAGCACCCCGCAGATGATCCACACCGCTTCGTAGCCGGTCTCGTTGGTGATGACCGACCCGGTGGAGAGCTTCATCGTGAAGCCGGACATCACCGCGGTGAACGCGGCGCCGGCCACCGCGCCGGACGCGGTGCGGGCACTGTTGTAGAGGCCCGAGGCAATACCGATCGAGTCGGCGGGCGCCCGCGACACCACCACATTGGGCAGGGCGGCGATGATCACGCCATTGCCGAAGCCGTTGACGACCAGGCAGATCAGCACCGCCGTCACGCCGCCGTGCATGGCGACCATCATGAAGTAGCCGACGCCGGCGACCAGGGCACCGACGATCACCGTGTTGACATCGCCGATCCGCAGCGCCAGCCGGGGGCCGACGATGGTACCCACGAATGCGGCGGCGGCCGAGAACACCAGCACCACACCGATACTGGCGGACGACAGACCGAGGCCGAAGCCCGCCGTCGACGACTTGGTGCCGACGAACAGCGCGATGGGTGTCTGGCCGCCGAACATCTCCGCACCGAACAGTGCCGCGAGCACGATCGGCATGCCGATGCCGTTGCGGCCGCGCAGCACACTGAAGTCCACGAGCGGAGACTCGACGCGACGTTCGACGACGACCCACGCGGCGAGCAGGGCCACGCCTGCGGCCAGCGATCCGAGCACCTGGCTCGATGTCCAGCCGTAGCGGTTGCCGACGCTGATGGCGAACAGCGCCAACGCCAGACCACCGCCGAGCAACAGTGCACCGACCCAGTCCAGACGTCCGGTGGTGCGGGCCGTGGTCTCCGGCACCAGGAAGGTGACGACGACGAAGGCCACCGCCATCAGGATCGCGGGGAGGAGCAGCAGCATCTCGAGACTCAGGTGCGGGGCGAGAGCTCCCGACAGCAGCAGGCCGACGCTGGCACCGAGGGTCAGTCCACCGACGAGTAGTCCGATGGCCTTGCCGGAGTCCTTGCCGGCCCGTTCCCGCACGATCGCGAACTCGAGGGGCAGGAAGGCCGCCAGCGCGCCGGTGATGGCGCGTCCGAGGAGGAAGATGCCGAACGTGGGTGCCAGCGCGGAGACGACGCTGCCGACGGTGACCATGCCCGCCGCCACCATCAGCATGCGTTTGTGTCCGTAGCGATCGCCCATCTTGGCCATCAGCGGGACGAAGACCGCGGTCGCGAGCAGGTAGCTGGTCTGTACCCAGTTCAGGTCGGCCGGACCCACCGAGTACTTGGTGCCCAGCGCCGACAGGACGGGTGTGAACCACATCTGTAGGAAGCCGCTGGAGAGTTCGATGGCGAACAGGAAGCCGACGAAGCCGGCGACCGCGCCGAGTCGGCCCGGTCGGTTCGTGACGTGGGGTTCTCCCATTTGTTGCTCCCAATGTGTGATGCACCCAACAGGGCGGACAGGTCTATGTTGTGGAAGGCGACTGGATTCGTCCGGTCAACTGTCGGTTCGAGTGATTTCCGCCAGGTAAATGCGCAGTAGTTGTGCCGGATCAGGGGTTCGTATGCAGGAGTTGACACCCACCGACGACGAATCGCGGCTGATTCACGCGCTGCAGATCTGGCCGCGAGCGCCGTGGTCGCAACTCGGTCCCATCCTCGCCGCCGACCCGGTCACCCTGGCCCGGCGCTGGTCCGGACTCACCGATCGCGGGTTGGCGTGGGTGACTGCGCAACCACCCCTCGGGGTCACCGCACGCGGGGCGGTCATCGAGGTGGAGTGTGCGGCCGGATCGATCGACAGTGTCTCCGAGGCGCTGGCGCTCGACGCCGAGTGCGTCTCGATCGATGTGGGGTCGGGCGGTCGGGACCTGATCCTGACCGCAGCCTTCACGACTCCGGAGATGTTGACCCGATATGTGATCTCGCGGGTGGGTGGACTCGCCGGGGTGCGGACCGTGCGCGCTCATCCGGTGGTGAAAGTTGTTGCGGCTGCAGCAGAGTGGCGGCTGCGGGCGCTCGACGCGACGGAGGTCGGCCTGGTGGAGGCGGCGCGTGAGCGCGATGACGGGCGTCGGGGTGCGCCTGCGAGTGGGTCGGTGGCCGATCGTGAGGTGGTGTCGGTGCTCTCCCGGGACGGTCGTGCCACGACCCGCGACATCGCCGACGCATTGGGCATTCCGGTGCGTCGTGCGCGTGAGCGGCTCAGCGCGACGCTCGCTGCGGGCGGCTTCGATCTCCGCACGGACATGCCGCGGTGGGCGTCGGGTTACCCGGTGTGTGCCTGGTACTTCGCCCGCGTGCCTGCCGTGCAACTGGCGAGCGTCGGCGCCATCCTGGGTAATCTGCCGGCGGTCCGGACCGTGTTGACGGTCGCCGGACCGGCCAACATGTTGATGTCGGTGTGGCTGCGCGACCTCGCCGACATCGAAGGCCTCGAAGCGGTGATCGAGCAGAAGCTCCCCGCGGTGAGCATCGTCGACCGGTGTCTCGTCCTCGGCGTCCGTAAGCGGATGGGCCGGGTGTTCGACGAACAGGAACTGCCCGCGGGGATCGTGCCCTGGCGTGCGTGAGCGCCGCCAAGGTGGCACTGCTCTACAGGTCGCTCTGCCAGTCGGCGGTCAGGACGCACGACCAATCAAGGGTGAGTGCGTGAACTTCACGCGCTACAGCGTGCCAGCCGGGTGTGTCCTGTGTCATGGCGGGAGTCGGTCACGCGAATGAAGCGCCTGTGCCGAGCAGCGCGTCGGGGTCAGCTCACATCCGTGGCGTGCGGCCGCGGGCGATGTCCACGATCGCGCCGAGTCGAACGTCGCGGGCCTTGCGTCGCTCCGCGACCGCGCGGTTGCCGGAGGGGACGAGCAGGTGCAATCCCTTGGGGTGACTGTCGAAGCGCAGCGGCGTCGGCATTTCCAGTGCCTCGCCGTCGATTCCGGTGAACACGGTGCCGGTGCGCGACCGGATCTCGAAGCTGTCAGTGGTGAACTCATGCCAGAACGGACTCGTCTTTCGAAGTCCGATCGCCGAGCGCGTCAAGAGGTCCACAGTTTCGGCGGCGGTCGAGGTAGACACCGCGATCACGCCCAGCTGCCCGGTGTCCAACCGCCGCCGCGTGGCCGCATCCAAGCCTGCGGACGCGGCATACGGGTTGTTGGACACCAAGATCAGGTATGCGCCGTCGACGTCCTGCCCGGTCGGTGTGGTGAACTGCAGGTCGAACGGCTTGGCATCGCGACCCAACAGCTTGGGCAACATCGTCGCCACCGTTTGCGCCTTCTCTGCGCGATAGGACTCCTCCTGCACGATGGTTGCGTAGATGCCGAGCGAAACGTTGTTGACGAAAAGTCGACCGTTGACGGTGGCGTAATCCACGTGCCGGGCAACGGCGTCACGGAAGGCTCGCAGACCCTGACGAGGGTCGTCGCGATCGAGGCCGAGGTCGAGTGCGAAGTGGTTACGCGTTCCCGCGCTGATGCAGACGAACGGGATGTCGTGTTCGATGGCGACCGAGGCCACCAGCGCCTGCGACCCGTCGCCGCCGGCCATCCCCAGACAGTCGGCGCCATGTGCGACGGCGTCCCGGGCCAGTTGTTCGAGATCGTCGTCGGGCCCGAGGACGATCGTCTCGACACCGAGTTCGCTTGCTGCCGAGACCAGTCCGAACTTCTCCACCTTGCCGCCACCGGACTTGGGGTTGCAGATCAGCACCGGCCTCGTCGGTCGCACGGACTCCCGTTTGCGATCGAGGGCGTGGAGGTCGGAGACCAGTGCGTACCGGGCGCAGCCGGTCGCGATGGCAAGCACGACCGCCAGTGCCACGATGTGCAGTGTTGCACTGGCGTCGTCGGCGGCAGCGAGAACTGCCATCACCACCATGATCGCGAATCCGGCGACGATCGAACCGATTCCCGCGATGCGTCGTAGCGACTGCTCGGTGGCCAGCCACCACGCGCCGGCGAAGGCCAGGGCCAGGCCGGCTATGCCGATCACCACGTAGATGAAATTGCCGATCAAGATGTCGATCACCAGGACCGCCAGCACAACGATTGCGATCAACGCGACGATCGCGCTGAGTCGCCGCCTGGTGCTCGGCGGCGGCTGTTCAGAGGCCGTCACGCGAGACAGCGTACACGGACGTGGGCAGGCCGGGATCGGCTTGAGAAGGCTGACGCAACCGCCCCGCACCACCTTGTGGATTCGGATGCCGGCCGCGACGACGACCGCCCGGATAGGGTCCACATCGCCGAGATTGTGCCGATCTGATTCTGTCGGAGGGGCGCGGTATGCTCACGGGTTCACATGATCAGGCTTGCGAATAGTGCTGGTGCACAGAAGATTTGCCTCGCATGAATCTATTGACTCGAACGTGTGTGCGAGTAAGCTTGAGGTATGCCCTCACCCACCACCGCACCGCCCGCCATCCCTCCGGAGACCGCCGTCGCGGCGCTGCTTGCCGTCGCCCGTGACCTGACGATCACCGACCTGACCCAGCGCCAGGCGTTCGACACCACTCGCGCGGTGATCGACCTGTCCAACACGATTGGACACCTGCTGTGCGTGTGCGCCGCGGAGATGGACCGCCTCGGGGTGGCCACCCAATCCGGCGGCAAGATCAAGCCTTTGCTGATCGAGATGGGGTTGGCACCGGTGGTGGCCGATCGGGTGCTGCGGATCGGCCGCGGGTTACCGGCGATGCAACTGCTGCCCGGTTACGCCGAGGACGGAGTGTTCCCGATCGAACATCTCGATGCCATCGTCGCCGGACTGGGCCACGTGGCGCGGCGCGCACTCGACGGACTGTGCGACGAGGAGAAACGAGACGTGGAATCCGCGTTGATCGCCCAGGCCGCTTCCGGCGCCACCCCCACCGAGATCACCGACAAAGCCCGTGCGCTGGGCAACGAGTACGCGACCGAGACCGGTGGGCTACCGGCGGCCGAGGACCGCACCCTCAACGAACTGTCGTTGAGCAAGGTGGAGGGGCGGGTGCGGATTCGGGGGGACGTCGACATCGTGACCGGGGAGAAGTTGATGGGCGCGATCAGTTCACTGTCGAAGAAGCGGCCCGAGCCGGACGGATCGGAGGATGCTCGGTCGACGGCGCGGCGTCAGAGTGATGCGCTGGAGTTGATAGTGGATGCGGCTGCGGCCACCACGAGTCCGTTCGTCACCCGCCCGAACAACCATGTGAATCTGATGATGCCGGCCGCCGACCCCACTATGTCGTACCTGCAATCCAACGGGCCGGTCACCGCCGCCACCGCGGCCTTATTGGCGTGTGATGCCGGGATCACCGCGCTGGTCGTCGACAACCAGACGGTGCCGTTGAAGATGGGCAAGGAAACCCGCTACTTCCCCGCCCACATCCGTAAGGCGATCATCGTTCGGGATCAGTGCTGCATCAAGTGTGGGGCACCGGCACGGTGGGGCCATGCGCACCACCGGATTTTTTGGAGTAACGGGGGGCCGACGGACCTGGACAACGGATGCCTGCTGTGTCCGTCATGTCACGCCGATGTCCACCACCTGGGCTGGGACATCATCATGGGTGCTGATGGGCACCCGTGGCTGATTCCGCCGGCGTCGAAAGACCCACGCCGACAACCCATTCCTGCCTACAACAGACGCACCATGACCGTCGACGACAAGGTCGCGGCGTGAACGTGTCCCCGCTGGTTGAGCGCGACGAGCGCCCTTCGATGCGCTCGCAAGCTCGCTTACTCAGGATCCGCGAGCGAGCCCGACGCTGGTCGAAACCGGTAGCGAGAAGCCCACCGTAACAGCAGGTTTCGACACGCCCCTCGCCTGGCGGCTCGGGACGGCTCAACCAGCGGAGAGCTCAGTACATTTCCCGCGCATCCGACAAACGTCGGTACCGCGCACGATCTTTGAGAACCGAATAGTGAAAAGGCCTGGGTGCCTGCCGGAACCGAAACGGCGCCGGCGGGCACCCAGGCCACCCCTCCCGGGCTCAAAATCAGGGGAGAAGTCCGCCGAATCCACCGAATCCGCCGGAGCCGAAGGGGGATTGCGATCCGTCGTCCTGCCCGCCCTCGGACTGGCCACCGTCGGAGTAGCCGTTGCCGGATTGCCCGCCCTCGGACTGGCCACCTTCGGACTGGCCGCCCTGGGGCAGGCCACCACCGTTCTGACTGCCCTCAGGGATGGTGGTCTGCTCCTTGTCGACCGCGCTGCCGAGCTTGACCTGCACGGTGCGGCTCTGCCCGCCGGAGGTGACGGTCACCGGCACGGTGTCGCCGGGATTGTGGGTCAGCACCTGCGCCATGAGGTCGGCGTAGTTGCTGATCGGGGTGTCGCCGATCTTGGTGACCACGTCACCGGTGCGCAGACCGGCCTTGGCGGCCGCGCCGCCCGACTGCAGCGACGTGATCTGCGCGCCGTTGGTGGTCGAGTTGGAGTTGAGTGAACCCGACACGCCCAGAACGGGTTTGGTGGCCCGGCCGTCCTGCAGGAGCTCGTTGGCGATGCGCTTGGCGGTGTTGATCGGGATGGCGAAGCCGAGACCGAAGGCCTGCACGCCGCCGGATCCGCCCTGTCCGGTGTCGACCGCGGAGTTCACCGCGACGACCTGTCCGGCCAGATTCACCAGCGGCCCACCGGAATTGCCGGGGTTGATCGGGGTATCGGTCTGTAGGCCGTTGTAGACGGTCACCCCGGAACCGCTCTCATCGCCGGCGGTGACGGTCCGCGACAGTGCGCTGATGATGCCGGAAGTGACGGTATTGGAGAGGTTCTCGGGACTACCGACGGCGACGACCTGCTCACCGACCTGCAACGCGCTGGAGTCGCCGAGCGCAGCCGGGGTGAGACCGGACGCATCCTTCAGCTTGATGACCGCGAGGTCGTAGGACGGGGACGTGCCGGTGATGGTTGCCGGATAGGTCTTGCCGTCGGTGGTGGTGACCTGGATCGACGAACCGTTGCCCGCGCCGGCGACCACGTGATTGTTGGTCAGCACATAACCGTCCTGGGAGAGAACGATGCCGCTGCCCACCGCGGTGCCCTGGCTCATGGTGACCTTGATGTCGGCGGTCGACTTCGACGCCACCTGAGCGGCATAGGTGACGGAGCCGGGCTTGACGTCCGCGGCGTTCGCTGCCTTGGCCGGCTGCGAGTTCAACACCGGGGCGGCTGCGGTGGAATGGTCGCCGAGCAGGGCGGCGCCGCCGATTCCGATGCCACCGCCGATGAGGCCCGCGAGCAGTGCGGTCACGATGATCGGCTTGGTCACGCCGCGGGCCGGGGCGGGATGCGTGACCGGCATAGTTGTCGTCGGGGCCCCGTAGGCCGTGGACTGCCACGGGTTCTGCGGCGGTACCGCATGATCCGGCCGCGTGTGCGGTCCGGAGAAGGGTGTGGTGGGCACTGGTCCGGTGGCTGCGTCGTCACCGAAAGGGGGGCGAGGTTCGTTCACGACACCACATTGCCGATGAGTCATGAGAGCAAGCCAAGAATCGAGCCAGAGAATTCCACTCAGTTCACTCAGCGTATCCAGTGTTTTCTGCGATGGCTTTCTGGTGACGTCAGTAGTCAGAATGTAGGCTGGTGGTGTCCGTGGTCACGATCACAGCGGTGGAGGGTACTTCGATGCGTCCGGCACTTCCGATTCCATTGCCGCACCAGCTTCCTGGTCTCTGGCTCAACGACCAGTTCGACAAAACCGTGCGCGCCAAGTTCTTCCGGGGAATGGAGTTCGACGAGCCGGCCGGCGACCCGGGGTGGTTCGGACCCGGCAGCGCGACTTGGCACGTGCATGCTCACCTTCCGGCGCTGATCTTCGGTCTGCAGTGCGCGTCGTATCTTGAACGGCTTGATCCCAGCATCTTCTGGATGGGCGTCGAACACTCCCGACTGGTGGAGAAGAACGAGGACGGCGTGCCCACCGGGCGGATCGACCAGTCCGGCGCCACCGTGCGACTGGGTCATTCGGTGGCGTTCTTCGTCGGCACCGCATTCGGCTCCACCGAGAGTGCAGAACGCCTGGCGCGCACTGTCCGCGCGATGCATCACACGATCAAGGGCACCCGGCCTGACGGTTTGCGCTACGACGCCGATGACCCGGACTGGTTGCGATGGAACTATGCGACCGTGGTCTGGGGCATCGCCACCGCACACGAGATCTACCATCCCCGACCGTTGCGGGGTGCCGACCTCGATCGTTACTACGGCGAGTTCGTGCGCGTCGGACACGCGCTCGGTGGCACCGATCTCCCCACCACCAAGGCCGACACCCTGACCTGTCTCGAGGAGTATCTGCCGAAACTCGCACTGACCCATGGCAATGCGTTGGCCACCGGCAGCAACGTCACGAATCCGCTGCAGTCCGCAGTGGATTGGGCGATCCGCGACACCATGCCGTCGTGGGCGGCGCAGTTGGTGCAGTACCGGCGCCCCAACCCGATCGAACGTCGTGCTCGACGCAGCGCCGTATGGACGACGCTCAATTCGCTGCACTCGTCGATGGGTGAAGCTCCCGAGGTCACCGCCGCGCGACGGCGGGTCGCCGGCGGGACTGCGACGGCGCACACCGAACCCACCTATGTGCCGGGCACCGATCCGCTACTCGACCGGGCCGAGGTGGAAGCCCAACTCGTCGGCGCGCACTGACACGACGGTCACCGCAGCACCGAGACCTCCTGACCCAGGCGCCATCCCGGGGTGAGGGGGAGTTCGTCGCCGCTCCAGAAGCGGCCCGGATCGAACCAGTTGGAGTCCTTGCCGGCATCGATCAACCCCATCTCGGCATAGGTGATCGCCACGACCTCGGCGCAGTATGCCGTCGCCAGATCGGCGTGGTGGGCACGGCGTTTCGCCCGCCGATTCCGAACGGCGCGATCGAGATACGGGATGCCGCGGACGACGTCGACTGTGGTTGGTAGCCGCCCACGGAACCAGCGGCCGGTCAGCCGGGCGGTCGTCGGGAACGGGGTGCCATCCAGCCGCGCGATCACCTTTAGTAGCGAGTCCTCCTGCGCCACGGTCACATCCGGGGTCAACTGACGTAGCCAGCAGTCCTGACCGTACCGATCCATCCACTGTTCGATGGCCCCCCGCGCGTCATGGAGTTGGACGCCACGGTGATTCGTGCCGGTCCACACATCGGTCAGTTTGTCGCCGAGCTCGGCATGCCAGAGCAGCGGCGGCAGATCGTCGAGACAGACGGCCATCGCCACGTGATTCACCGGTGCGTTGGTGAGCGTGCGGATCGCGCGGTCCGGGCCAGACCGTCCGCGGAACAGCCAGATGTCGCCGGTGCGGGTCTGATCGAGTGCGTCGGCGAGCGCGATGGAGGTGGGCATGCGCACCAGACTATGCGGCCGCCCTGCGGCGGTTCGCACTATTCTCGGGTGCATGCGGAATGCGTGGAAATGGCTCGGTCTGGCCGGTGCGGTCGGCGTGGCGGCCGGTGGGGTGCTGGTGGCACGTGATCAGCGGCAGCGCCAGGCCTACACTGCCGACGATGTCCGCGAGCGTCTGCATCAGCGCTTCGCCGACGCGCAGGAGCGAGCCGCGCAGACGGAGTCCGGCGCCGGATCATGAGGCCCTACGATCCGCTTGCGGCACCGGTCGATCCGGTGACCGCGCTGAGCCGGATCGCCTGGCTGCTCGAACGTCGGCGCGAGAGCACCTATCGGGTCGAGGCGTTCCGGAAGGCCGCACACGCCGCGGCCGACATCGGTCCCGACGCGCTTGCGCAGCGTGCGTCGACCGGCACGCTCACCGAGATCCGTGGGATCGGCAAGACCACGGCGGCGGTGATCGGCGCGGCCGTCGACGGCGACCTACCGAACTACCTCGCGGAACTGCAGGACAGCGCATCACCGGCCCCAGACGGTGTCGGCGCCGACCTCTACGCCGCGATCCGCGGTGACCTGCACGCGCACACCAACTGGAGCGACGGGGGCGCACCGTTACCCGAGATGGTGTCGGCAGCACAGGCATCCGGACACGAATGGATGGCGATCACCGACCATTCGCCGCGACTGACGGTGGCGAACGGGCTCAGCGTGGAGCGTCTACAGGACCAGATCGAGTTGATCGGCAAGCTGAACCGGCAGAGCGACAACGAGTTTCGCATCTTGTGCGGCATCGAGGTGGACATCCTCGACGACGGTTCGCTCGACCAGACCGACGAGATGCTCGACCGACTCGACATCGTCACCGCGTCGGTGCATTCCAAGCTGCGGATGGAGGCGGGTCCGATGACCGACCGGATGGTGGCCGCGGCGTCGGATCCGCGGGTGCATGTCCTCGGTCACTGCACCGGACGGCGCGTCGTCACCGGTCGCGGCCATCGTCCGCCGTCGACCTTCGACGCGGAGGCCGTCTTCACCGCCTGCGCCAAGCACGGCACCGCCGTCGAGATCAATTCCCGGCCCGAACGCGTCGATCCACCCGACGACCTCATCGAACTCGCCCGCAACCTCGGGTGTCTGTTCGCGATCGACTCGGATGCGCACGCTCCCGGCCAGCTCGAGTTCAAGGCGTTGGGCGCGGAACGGGCTGCCGAGCACGGCATCGAGGCAGATCGCATCGTGACGACATGGCCGATCGATCGGGTGCTGGCCTGGGCTGTCGGCTGACGTCCGCTCAGCCGACGGTGATCGCATCGAGGCGAGTCTTGATGAACTCCCCAGAGATCACCGACGCGCGACCGGACTCGCGGCCGATCGGCGGTGCCAGCGGAGTGACCACCGCATCGTGGTCGAGCTCGTAGAAGAAGATCAGCGACACCAGGTCCTCTTCCGGCGCATCGGGTTGCGGCGGCAGCACGCGATGCCGACCGGCGGGCCACCGGCCACCCGACCAGTACTCCAGCAGGTCACCGATGTTGATGGTGAGGGCATCCGGGGCATAGGGCGCATCGGCCCAGCCGCCGTCGTCGCTGTAGACCTGCAGGCCACCCGCACCGGGTTCGCGATCCAGCACGGTGACCGTGCCGAAGTCGGTGTGCGGTCCGATCCGGTACTGGCCGTCGGCCGGGTCGCCGACTGCGGTCAACGGCGGATAGTGGTTGATGTTGGAGGTCCAGGTCGCGTTTCCGGCCAGGCCGCGAAAGGGATTGGCGTCGCCGGCCAAGCCGAGGGAGGCTGCCATGAGGGCCAGCAGATCGTCGGAGAGGGTCTTCATGGCGGTGGTCCACGCAGTGAACAATTCACTCAACGCCGGCGCCTCGACGGGCCATACGTCGGGCGCGAACCAGTAGTCGTCGACCTCCGGAATGCCGACCCGGGTCTGTGCGCCCGAGTTGTAGGTCTCCTTGAGATCGGGGGGTGTCTCGGTGCCCTCGGCGTAACCGTTGGCCTCCATCCCCGGCCCGATCCAGCCGCGTCCGCCCACTCCGACCGCGTACTTGCTCTTGACGTGGCCGGGGAGCGCGAAGAACTCGCGGGCCGTCGCCCGCAGACGGGCCGGCAGCGTCGGATCGATGCCGTGTCCGGTCACCAGCAGGAAGCCTGCCTGCTGCAGCGAGATGTCCACGGCCGCACACACTTCCTCGGCTGCCGCGCCGCCCGCGCGCCACTGGGCGAGATCGACGGTCAGGATCGGGCTGTCACTCATGGGTTTGCTCCGTTCGGCCGAACGCCGATGTCCTCGTTCCACAGTGAGGGACGTTCGGCGATGAACTCGGTCATCATCCCGACGCAGCGCTGATCGTCGAGGACGGTGACCAGGACGCCCGCCTCGATCAGCCAGTCTTCGCCGCCGCGGAACGTGCGGTTCTCGCCGATCACGACCGACCCGATGCCGAACTGGCGGATCAGTCCGCTGCAGTACCAGCATGGGGAGAGGGTGGTGACCATGATGGTCGACGAGTAGTCGTGTTGTCTGCCCGCCGCGCGGAATGCGTCGGTCTCGCCATGCACCGACGGATCGTCATGTTGGACACGACGATTGCGGCCTTCGCCGAGCAGGGTTCCGTCGGCGGCGAACAGGGCCGCGCCGATCGGGATGCCGCCTTCGGCGAGGCCGAGCCGGGCCTGACGGTATGCGGTCTCGAGGAGCCGTTCGGCGTCGGTGACGGGTGGTGGCCCGTAGCGGGTGGTCATGATCAACGACCCTGCCGTCGTCGACGCCCAGCGACAACCGACAATCCGTCGCCTCGCGCGGGTGTCACGACGTGCATATCGTCAACACTCATGGCGCATACCTCCACATCGATCCCGACTCTCCGCGAGGTGATCGACCGCTTCCTCGCTCCCGCGGACCCACGGGTGCTCACCGCACACGACCGTCTCACCACCACGGTCAACTGGGTGCACTCGAGTGAGATCTTCGAGATCGGCCCACTCCTGGCCGGCGGGGAACTGCTTCTCACCACCGGACTCGGGCTGGCCGGTCTCGACGCGGGCACCCGCCGCCACTACGTCCGCGACCTCGCGGAACGCGGCGTCGCCGGGGTGGCGATGGAAATCGGGCGGACCTTCGACGCCGTTCCTGACGAGATGGTCCGCGAGGGATCGGCCCGCCGATTGCCCATCATCGAACTGCGACGAGTGGTGCCGTTCATCGAGGTCTGTCGCGACGCGAACACGGCGATCGTGTCCGAGGAAATCGGGGAGTTGCGCGCGCAACGTGACCTCGACGACGCTCTGCACGTCGCCCTCGGCTCAACCGGCGGCGTCGCCGGAATGCTCGCGCACCTGTCGGAGGCAGTTGACGCGCCGGTCGTGTTGGTCGGCTCGGGCGGTGCATTGCTCGCGGCGCATGGCGTCGACGACGATCGGGCGGCCTGGACGGTCGTCGACCACGCCACCGCCGACGTCCCGGTGATCGTTCGTGGTCGCCACGTGGGGCGGGTGGTGGCGGGTTCCGGTGGCACCCGGGCGCCTGCCAAGACGGCGGCGTTGTTGCGGATGGGTGCCGGACCACTGGGCGCAGTCCTCACCCGATCGGAGAACCGAGGATCGGCGAGCGGCGCGCGACTCGTCGAAGACCTCGTGGGTGGCCGTCCGCTTCGGCGTGCCGACCTGATCTCCCGCTTCGCGGCAGCTGGGGTCCCGGTGTCGAACGCCACGACGCTCGTCGCGGTGGCGGCCGCATCGCCGGATACCCGGATGGCCACCGCCGCGATGGATCGGGTGGCCGCGGCACTCGGCGCCGGGGTCGTCCACGCCGTCGTCGATGCCAGCGTGTTCGCGGTGATGACGGTCGGCCCGGGCACCGCCGGTGCCGCAACCGATCCGGCGGCCCGGGTGGCCGCGGGATTTGCATCGGCGGGTGAGGTCACCGTGGTGGTCGGCGACGCATATCCGGTCGCCGACACCGGCCCTGGAACCGCCACCGCCGCAGCCCTCGCCGATGCGCTCGGAGCGGCCGGTGATCACCTCACCATCGCACTCGACCTCGTCCGTGACCCGATGACCGGCGGTCGGGTATTCACCGGTCGGCAACTCCGCGCCGAGTCGGCAGTGCGTGCGCTGCCCGAGCCGGAGCGCGCGGGTCTCGCCCGGCTCATCACCCCGCTGGTCACCCACGATCTGACCCAGTCGACGCAGTTGGTGCACACCCTCGAAGTGCATCTACGGCACGGGTGCAGCGCCACCCGGTCCGCTCAGGTGCTCCACCTGGGCCGGCAGAGCCTGTACCAACGTCTGGATCGGATTCGTGCGCTACTCGGTTTCGACCCCTCGACGCCCGAGACGTACACGTCGATCCTATTGGCCATCAGTGCCTTTCGTGCCTCAGACGCGGTCGGCGGCGTCTGACGCGGCGACCGTCTTACGGGCCAGGAGCAGATAGGCGACAAACGCGATGGCGAAACCGACGAAGGCCCCGATGTCGCCGAGTTCAGGGACGGCCCGTACCGCGTAGCCGACGAACTTCTCCTGATTGCAGAACAGCAGCACCGACGCGATCAACGCGATGACGAACGCCGCGAACCCACCCCAGTTGGTGTAGCGGGCGTCGTAGAGCATCGCGAGGGTCGGCGGCTCCTTGCGGAGCACCCGGTCGGCGAACACCACGCCGAGCCACGGGCCGATCCAGTACGCCACCAACAGCAGGAACGCCTCGTACGACGCGGCGGCGTCGGCCAGCGCCCACCATGCGACCAAAAAGCCCGCCACACCGAAGAACACGCTGACGATCGCCCGTTGGGTACCGACCGGCAGTCGGAAGCCCATCGTGACGAAAGCCATTGAGCCGGAATAGACATTGATGGCGTTGGCCGCGACCGCGCCGACGGCGATCGCCAGCAGGGTGAGGTCGGCGATGACCGAGGGGAAGTTCGCGGTGAACGCCTCGGTCGGATTGTCCGAGGCCGGCGAGCCAATGGTCATCGACGCGGCGCCGACCACCATCAGGAAGGTGCAGGACACGAACAGGCCGGCCGACGCGAACAGGCCGGTCTGCAGTTTGGATGTGGTGGGCGGCAGGTATCGGGTGTAGTCGGCGGCATACGGCGTCCATCCGGCGGTGTAGCCGAAGGACGCGCCGACCGTCAGCAGGAAACCGGCCATCGAGAATCCGCCGTCGGCGGCCGGGGCCATCACGTCGGCCTTGCCGAAGATGATGACGGCGCCGATGAGAAAGATCACCGCCAGGATGGGTGCGGAGATCCGCTCGAACCTCTGCACCAGATTGTGGCCGAAGAACGCGAATGCGGTCTGGACGACGACGATGATGATCAGCGCGACGAGCGGCCCGATCCCGAACAGTGTGCTCAGCGCGAACGCACCGCTCACGCTGTTCGTGGCGAACCAGCCGACGCCGCACATGATCGCCATGAACGTGGCCGGCAGCGCATTACCGCGGTAGCCGAACGCCAAGCGTCCCAACACCATCTGCGGTACCCCGTGCAGTGGTCCCTCGGCCGACAGCAGGAAGTGGGCGATCGCCGACAACAGGTTGCCGATGAGGACCGCGATCACCGCCTGCCAGAACGACAGCCCGAACACCGCCACCGCCAGCACTCCGACGAAGATCGTTGCGAACTCGAGGTTGGGTGCCGTCCAGGTCCAGAAGAGGCCGCGCGGTCTCCCGTGCCGCGCCTCGAGTGGGATGGGTTCGTTGCCGCCCGGCTCGACCTTGAGGACCTTGTCCCCGTAGGTCAGCGCAGCCGCAGAGGCGTCGTCGGTGGAAGGCGTGCCGAGAGTCATGGCGTCACCCTGCGCGCTGCGCGCCCCCGGGACAACTGACGGATTGTCCGGCGCGGAGCGGCCCCGGCCGGACAGTTCGTCGGTACTGCACGTCGCAGTGGCGATGGTGGCGCGCCGGACCGATCCTGTGGACACTGGATGCCATGCGGCGCTGGTGCTGCAGCGGCGCCGAGCCGCGACCAGGTTCCACAGGAGGACACATGGCCGACAACAACAACCCGTTCGGGATGGATCCCGAGGACTTCGACCGCTTCGCGCGGGAGGCGTCCGACGGTCTGAAGGACATGGTCGGCAAGTTCTTCGCCGGCCAACCCGGTCCGAGCGCCTTCACCACGATGTTCGACACCTCACGCCGTCCGCGGCCGGAGCCGCCGACGACCGGCGAGACCGGCGCCGGGGTGTGGGCGATCTTTGTGGTCGGTGAGCACGGCGGCGCCCGCGTCGAGCAGGTGTTCGCCGCCGAACTCGACGCGCTGCGCGCCAACAAGCACAACACCGACCCGAAGCGGAAGGTGCGGTTCCTGCCGTACGGCATCGCGGTGAGTGCCCTCGACGAGAGCGACGCCGATACCGATACTGATACCGACAGCGACGCATCCGCCGAGGACTGACCCGCTACTCGCGCACGATGATGACGTGCAGGGTCCGCGGACCGTGCACGCCCTCCACCCGGTCGAGTTCGATGTCGCTGGTGGCGCTCGGACCGCTGATCCACGTCTGCGGGTGCGTGTTCGCGCCCGATTCGACCAGTCGCGCAACGGCTTCCGGTACGTCACTGACGATCTGATCGGCCGCGACGATGCACACGTGCACATCGGGTACCAGGGATACGGCCCGACGGCCTTGCCCGGCACCGTGATCGAGCACGATGGTGCCGGTGTTGGCGATCCCCACCGCGGCGGTGGTGACCACGGCGCCGGCGGCGTCGAGATCGTAGGGGGAGAGCGCGTCGTCGCGCAGCCAGTCGATGCCATCGGCGCCGACCAGAGTACGCACCGCGTCGTCGCCGATGACCCCGCCGGTCACGCCGTCGAGTGCGGCCTGCACAGAGGCGGCCAAGACATCGGGCGCGACCTGCTCCACGACCGCCCGGTAATCGGCCACCCGCTCGTCGAACCGGTCGATCAACCCCAACTCCCCGGTGGACACCGCCGCACCGTAGGCCCAGTCGATCGGGGTCTCGGTGACGTCGGGGTCGGCGACGTCGGCGATCGCGGTGCGGACCCGGCCCAGGATCTCCTCGCGTGCTCCGCCCATCACTGTTCTCCCTTGGTCGAATCCTGCTGTCCGCGTTCTTTCTTCCACCAGTCGCGGAAGGTCTGCGCCGGTGGCACCGGCGTGTCACGAGCCGACGCCCACCCCGTCATCGGCCAGGGGAGTGCGCCGATGGTGGTGCGGTTGCCGAAGAATCGGTTGCTGAATTCGGCTGCCTTCTGCGCCTTTTCGAGCCGCCGGTGGTCGTCGAACAGCCACGCCCCGGCCTTCATGGCCGCAGCCTCGGCGCTTGGAATGCCACCGCGGTGCTCGTCGACGACCCGAGTCCGCAAGTGCACCAGGATGTCCGGGATCGGGATGCGCACCGGGCAGACGTCGAAGCAGGCGCCGCACAGACTCGACGCGTACGGCAGCGACTGATCGACCTTGGAGCTGGTGCCACGCAACTGCGGGGTGAGGATCGCGCCGATCGGACCGGGGTACACCGATCCGTAGGCGTGTCCGCCGGCCCGCTCATAGACCGGACAGACATTGAGGCAGGCCGAGCAGCGGATGCAGCGCAGCGCCGCGCGACCCACCTGATCGGCCAAGACCTGGCTACGGTTGTTGTCCAGCAACACGATATGGACGTTCTGCGGTCCGTCACCCGGGGTGACGCCGGTCCAGATCGAGGTGTACGGGTTCTCCCGTTCGCCAGTGCTCGAACGCGGCAACACCTGCAGGAACACCTCCAGATCCGACCACGTGGGCAGCACCTTCTCGATGCCGACCACCGAGATCAGCGTCTCCGGGAGGGTCAGGCACATGCGGCCGTTGCCCTCGGATTCGACGACGACCAGGCTGCCGGTGTCGGCGATCGCGAAGTTCGCGCCGGAGATGCCGACCTTGGCGCGTAAGAACTTCTCGCGCAGGTGAAGTCGAGCCGCCTCGGCCAGCCGCTTGGGTTCGTCGGTCAGATCTTCGGGAGCCGGCCTACCAACCTCCTTCATGCGGCGCAGGAAGATCTCGCGCACCTCGCTGCGGTTGCGGTGGATGGCGGGCACCAGGATGTGACTGGGCCAGTCGTCGCCGAGCTGCACGATCAGTTCAGCGAGATCGGTTTCCCAGGCGTCGATCCCGGCGTCGGCCAGCGCCTCGTTGAGTTCGATCTCCTGGGTGGCCATCGACTTGACCTTGACCACCTCGTCGGTGTTCTGCGCGCGCACCAGGTCGACGACAATCCGGTTGGCCTCCTCGGCATCCCGCGCCCAATGGACCGTGGCGCCCGCCGCCGTCGCCTTGGCCTCGAACTCCTCGAGGTAGGTGTCGAGGTGCCGTAGCGTGCGGTTCTTGATGGCTTCGGCGGCCAGCCTCAACTCCTCCCAGTTGTCGAGTTCGTCGACCACCGCGGCCCGCTTGGTCCGGATGATCCCGGTGGCGTGGGCCAGGTTTCGGCGCTGGGTGGTGTTGGCCAACTCCTCGCGTGCGGCGGCCGGGAACTTCGGCATACCGACGAAGGTCGCGGTCACCCCGACATGTGGGTGCCCGGTGGGATGGGTGCCCGGCGCTGCGGCCGATGTGGCGGTCATGCCAACTCCTTGTCGGTCGAGGCCAGGATCTCGGCCAGATGCATCGTGCGGACTCCCGACCGTTCCCGCGACATCAGCCCGCCGATGTGCGCGAGACACGAATTATCGCTGGCCACAAGAACTTCAGCCTTGGTCTCCTTGACGTGGGTCACCTTGTCGCCGCCCATCGCCACTGATACGTCGGCGTTCTTCATCGCGAAGGTGCCGCCGAAGCCGCAGCATTGGTCGGCGGCGGGCAGCTCGACAAGGTCGATGCCCTTGACGTTGCGCAGCAACTGCAATGGTTTGTCGGCGACCCGCAGCATGCGCAGCGAATGGCACGTCGGGTGATAGGTGACCCGATGCGGGAAGTAGGCGCCGACGTCGGTGACGCCGAGTTTGTCGACGAGGAACTCGGACAGTTCGTAGACGCGCGGCGTCATCTCGTCGACCGCCCGTCGCAGACCGGGATCGCCTGCACGGTCCGCGATTCCCGGATGCTGATGACGCACCGATCCGACACATGAGCCCGACGGCGCGACCACAGCGTCGTAGTCGGCGAACACGTCCACGAACTTGCGAACGCCGGGGATGGCTTCCTCGGCGTAACCGGTGTTGGTGAACATCTGCCCGCAGCAGGTCTGTTCGACCGGGAACTCGACGTCGACGCCGAGTCGTTCGAGGAGCAGCACGGTGGCCTTGGGGGTGTTGGGCCACATGGTGTCGTTGAAGCACGTGGCGAACAGCGCGACCCTCATGACGGAATCATCCACGACAGGATCGTCGACTGCAGGCCGACGAGCAGACACAGGACGATGAGCAGGCCGACGCTCCACAGGATCACCTTGCGGAAGATCTCCGACTCCCGCCCGAGCAGACCGACGGAGGTCGCCGCGATGGTGAGGTTCTGCGGACTGATCATCTTGCCGACCACGCCGCCGCTGGTGTTGGCGGCGACCAGCAGTGTCGGATCGATGCCTGCCTTCTCGCCTGCCGCCTGCTGCAGCGTCGCGAACAGGGCGTTGGCGCTGGTGTCCGAGCCGGTGACCGCGGTGCCCAGCCAGCCGAGGACGGGCGAGAAGAACGCGAAAGCCGCTCCGGCGCCGGCGATCCAGGTGCCGATGGTGATGGTCTGGCCGGCTTGATTCATCACGTAGGCCAGTGCCAAGACCGAGGCGACGGTCAGGATCGACCAGCGCATCTTGTAGACGTTGCGGCCCCAGATCTTGGCCGCCTCTGCCAGTGACATGCGGTAGACCAGGGCCACGATCACGCCGGAGATCAGCAGCAGGGTGCCGGGCGAGGAGAGCCAGCCCAGGGTGAACTGGGTGGAGGTGGATACCTTGCCGGTGGCGGTCGCGATGTTGCCGTCGAGGCCGGGCCACCCGAAGACAGCGTCGGTGTCGGTGAGGAAGTCCTTCACCGGCGTCAGCAGCTTCGCCAGTGCGAACACCACGACGACGAGCAGGTAGGGGAACAGTGCCATGAGCGTGCGTTGCGCGCCCAAGGGTGCGGTGTCGAGTTCGGCGCGTTCCGCGACTGCGGTACCACCCGTCGACGGCCTGGTACCCGAACCACTTCCGCCGGTCGTGTCGCCGATGGCATCGACCTCGGCCGTGCGCTCGGTGAGCAGACGTTCCCGTGCGTCGGCGCCTCCCGTGGGCTGCCAGAACCGCAGCATGATGACCGCGGCGGCTAGCGCGACCAGTGAGGCGATGATGTCGGTGAGTTCGACCGACAGGTAAGTGGCGGAAAACCATTGGGCGACACCGAAGACGACGCCGACCACGATCGCGATCGGCCACACGTCCCGCAGTCCGCGACGGCCGTCGGCGATCAACACCAGGAAGCAGGGCACGAAGGCGGCCAGGAACGGGGTCTGGTGACCCACCATCGCGCCGATGTCGTGGTAGTCGATGCCGGTCAGCTTGCCTGCGGTGATGATCGGGGTGGCGATCGCGCCGAAGGCGACCGGCGCGGTGTTTGCGAGGAGCACCACCGCGGCGGCGCGCATCGCGGTGAATCCGACGGCCATCAGCATGACACCGGTGATGGCGACGGGTGCACCGAATCCGGCCAACGCCTCGAGGAGGCCGCCGAAACAGAAGGCGATGATGATCGCCTGAATCCGCGGGTCGTCGGACACGTTGTTGATCACGCGTCGCAGATCCTCGAAACGTCCACTGGCCACGGTCAATTCGTAGAGCCAGATCGCGTTCACCACGATCCACATGATGGGGAAGATGCCGAAGACGAAACCTTCGGTGCCCGAGAGCAAGGCCAGGTGTACCGGCATCTGATAGGCGGCGATCGCGACGATCAGCGCGACCAGCAACCCGGTCAGGCCGGCCCAGTGGGCTTTCCACCGGAGGAAGCCGAGGGTGATGAAGACGGTCAGCAGGGGGAGGACTGCGATGACGGCGGACCAGAAGAGGCTGTCCGCGATCGGGTCGAGGTCGGGTATGTACATGAATCACCGCCGTGGGGTCGTGGCGTGGACTCGGCCGGGGCTGTAGCCGAGTGGCTTGGGGTCGATCCTGGTTGGGTCAATCAACGTGTGGTCTGACCACACGACGTACGGTAGGGTGATTGGCGTCACGTGTCAACACCTGGCGCGTTTTGAAAGGCTGTCGACTATGACTGTTGAGTCCTCTGCGCCGCCGTCGTCGTCGGGCGACGGGTGGCAGCCCGTGGCGCGGGCCCGCACCTACGAGCTGGTCATCGACGCCATCGAGGAACAGATCCTCGCCGGCACCCTGCGGGTCGGTGACGCGCTACCGCCCGAACGCGAGTTGGCGGCGAGACTGCAGGTCAGCCGTCCGGCCGTGCGCGAAGCGCTGCGGGTGTTGGAGGCGCAGGGCGTGCTGCGTTCGGCGACCGGCAGCGGCGCGGGAGCGGGGACCTTTGTCGCGGCGATGCCGGGCGAGGCGTTGAGCCGTTTCCTGCGACTACACATCGCGCTGGCGAACTTCGAGCTGGCCGAGATCATCGAGGCCCGGGTCACCCTCGAGTGTTCCAGCGTCGCACTCGCCGCCCGGGCCACTGATCCCGAGCGGCTGGTCGACGTGCGTGCGGCCATGGCGCGGATGGAGGCCAACGACACCGATCGCGAGCAGTTCAACGACGATGACACCGCCTTCCACACCGCGATCGCCGAGGCCGGCGGCAACCGTCTCGTCACCGCTCTGACGGTCGCGATCCGAAACGCCTTGCGCGCGAGCATCCTCGACGCGTTCCAGGAGATCGACGACTGGTCGGCGCTTCGGGACGAGCTGATGGTCGAGCATCGCGCCATCCTGGCGGCGATCGAGGCCGGGGATGCTTCGCGGGCATCGCACCTGGCCGAACAGCACATCCGCGACAGCTACGAGCGTCTGCCGTTGTTGCACGGCACCAGAGACTGACGGGTTACTGCGCCTCGCGCAAGGCGGCTCGGCGGGCTTGCGCCTCCCGCTGACGACGCAGCTGGGTATCGGAGCGCGGCACGAGCTGCGGCACCGCGCACGGACGACCGTTCTCGTCGGTGGCGACCATCGTGAAGTAGCAGCTGTTGGTGTGCCGCCGTTGCCCGGTGAGGACGTTCTCGGTGTCGACGCGGATGCCGACTTCCATCGAGGTGCGGCCGGTGTAGTTGACCGAGGCCCGCAGGGTGAGCAGTTCACCGACGCGAATGGGTTCGCGGAAGATGACCCGATCCACCGATAGGGTCACCGCGTAGTGCCGCGAGTAGCGGCTGGCGCAGGAGTACGCGACCTGGTCGAGCAGCTTGAGCAGTGTGCCGCCGTGGACGTTGCCGGAGAAGTTCGCCATGTCGGGGGTCATCAGCAGCGACATGGACAGGCTGATGCGTTCGTCGGGATCGTCGGTGGTCGGCTCGGTGACGAGGTCGGTGTCGCCGTCGGCGGTGGTCATCGGATGCTCCCAACAGGGTCGGTTTGCCGTGTTCCTCACCTTTGCACCTACTCGCGGGTCACGTCGGTCGGAGCGGAAAATGTCACAGCCGTGCCGCGCAGGACCACGTCGATGATCCTGTGCCAGGATGACGGACATGATGGTGCTCGCCGACGCGGCGGCAGGGGAGACGTCGGCGATCGTCTCACTGTTCTGGATCACCGTTGCCATCGTCGCGGCCCCGATCATCGCCCGGATTTTGCGCGGTTACGTACCCGATGTCGTCGTGCTCCTGATCCTGGGCATGATCGTCGGTCCGTTCGCGCTCGGCTGGGCGTGGCCATCGGACGTGGACATCATCAGCCAGCTCGGCCTCGGCATGCTGTTCCTGCTCGCCGGTTATGAACTCGATCCCGATCTGGTGCGCGGCAAATCCGGACGCGTCGCCCGCCTCACGTGGTTGGTGAGTCTGGCGTTCGCGCTGTTGGTGATCACGCTGGCGGCCGGTTCCGAGGACTTCACCGCGCGGATCGCCGTGGCGATCGCGGTGACCTCGACCGCGTTGGGCACGTTGCTGCCGATCCTGCGGCAATTGGGTTTGCTGGGTAAGCCGCTGGGGCGTGCGGTGATGGCGCACGGAGCGGTGGGTGAGGTCGGCCCGATTCTGGCGATGTCGCTGTTGCTCACCAGCCGCAGCATCGAGGCCGCGGCGTTCGTGCTGGTGCTTTTCGGGATCGCGGCCGTGCTGATCTGGGCAGTTCCGCGACGAATGCTCGATCGCATCCCGGGAATCGAGCAGACCATCGGGAGAATGGCCGGCGGGACCACCCAGATGCCGGTGCGCATCGTGGTGCTGCTGCTGGTCGCGTTGATGGCCGTCGCCGCCGAGTTCGACCTCGACGTGGTGCTCGGCGCGTTCGCGGCCGGACTCATCCTGCGCGAGTTGCTCGGTCCCGAACACCCACAGGTCGGTCGGTCGCTGGATGTGATCGGCTACGGCCTGTTCATCCCGGTCTTTTTCGTCACGTCCGGCATGGCGATCGATGTCGACGCAGTGCTCAGTCGCCCGTGGATGTGGGTGTTGTTCGTCGTCGCCATCGTCGTTTCCCGCGGGGTACCGGTGTGGGTGAGCGAGCGTTTCGTCCCCCACGGCCTCAATCTGCCGTCGGAGCCCGAGCGGATACAGCTCGCGCTCTATGCGTCGACCGGATTGCCGATCATCGTCGCGGTCACGCAGTTCGCCACCGATGCGGGGCTGATGGGTCAGGGTCTGGCGTCGACATTGGTCGCCGCCGGCGCGACGACCGTGTTGGTCTTCCCGATGCTCGCCAGGTGGGTCGGGTCGCGGGCGGACCGAAAAACGGCGAACGCCGGGCCGACGCAGTAGTGCGTCGACCCGGCGTTGCAGGCTGAATCAGCCGGCGAGAATCTACAGATTCGCGCCGCAGGTCGGCCAGGCGCCGGGGCCCTGGCTGGCCAGGACGTTCTCGGCGACGCGGATCTGCTCTTCGCGCGAGGCGTTGGCCGCGCTGCCGGAACCGCCGTTGGCCTCCCAGGTGCTCTGCGAGAACTGCAGGCCGCCGTAGTAGCCGTTGCCGGTGTTGGTGCCCCAGTTGCCGCCGCTCTCGCATGCGGCGACGGCATCCCAGTTGTGGGCGGATGCCGTGCCGGCGAACGCGGCGAGGGGGGCAACGGTCAGGGCGCCGACGATGCCGGCGCGCATAGCGATCTTCTTGATGCTCATGGTCTTCGTTTCTCCTATCGCCGCCCCGTAGTGGGCTGGGCAGCTGATCTTCGAACCGAGAACGACCGTACAAGGCGATAACGGATTGGTCACGCTATGGCGGCGGCCGGCGACGTTTGGATAACGCGATGATAACGGCCGCTGAATCCTGTGAAGTCCCTGCGCATCGCGGCGTGTCGCACCCCGGGCGCGCCGTTAGTGTGCGTCACGAAAATGTGACGCAGAACACAGGGTTTTTGTGCGGTACGTCACCGATTGTGACGTGCAAATCCGCGTGAAAACGACTAATGACGTCGATGTGGTTTCAGCAGCACCGGGCTCCTGGATTGTGATCCTGTGCGGCATAACGAGATTGCCAGTAGTCGCGTTCGGACAGGATCGGCTCGCCAGGGTGTCTGGTCGACTGATGGGCCCGGTAGCGATCGTAGTCGCGGTCGCCCATCAGCGAGCCGACGTACCAGCCGACCGTCGAGCAACCCTGTCGCAGCGTGGCGATCACCGAGTTCAATGGGCACCTCGCGCGGGTGTCGGTGCAGCATCTGGGTGGGTGGCGTAGTACTCGTCCCACTCCTTCTGTATCTGCTTCTCCGCGGGCGTGGCGATCAGTCCCTTCGGGCCGAAGATCGCCGAATCGACCGGCTCCTCCTCGGTGGTCGGCAGGCCCCCGCGCCGGAACGCCTGGATGCAGATGATCAGTCCGACGATGAACACGATGAGCACGAGCACCGCGAAGATGATCGACAGCGTCCCCTGGATGAAGGTGTTGCGAATGACCGCGTCGATCTCCTGCGGTGTCTTCGCCGTCTTGAAGGTCGTCAGCCCCTGATCCTTGGCGTCGACGAAGGCCCGATGCTGCGACCAGTAACCGATCGACGGGTTGGACGAGAAGATCTTCTGCCACGACGCGCTCATCGTCACGATCACATCCCAGATCAGTGGCACGCCGGAGACCCACGCCCACTTGAACTGACCCCGTTTCATCAGGATGACCGTGACCACGGTGAGCGCGACGGCGGCCAGCAACTGATTGGCGATACCGAACAGGGGGAACAAGGTATTGATGCCGCCGAGCGGGTCGGTGACACCCATCAACAGGATCGAGCCCCATCCTGCGCAGACGATGATCGTGCAGATCCACGCACCGGGGCGCCAGGACGGGTCCTTGAACCGCCCGGCGCCGGGCAGGTTGCCGATGCCGTCGGAGAGCATGAAGCGCGCGACGCGAGTACCGGCGTCGACGGTGGTGAGGATGAACAGCGCCTCGAACATGATCGCGAAGTGATACCAGAACGACCGCAGCGACTCGCCGCCGATCGCCTCCTGCAGGGTGTCGGCCATCCCCATGGCCAGTGTGGGTGCTCCACCGGTCCGCGAGACGATGGATTCCTCGCCGACGGCTTGGGCCGCCTCGGTGAACTTCTGCGCCGTCGCCGGGTCGCCGGGCAGGCCGAGGCCATTGACATAGTCTGCGGCACCCTCTGCGGTGCCCTTGGTCAGCGCGGCCGGTGCGTTCATCCCGAAGTAGATGTGCTGGTCGAGGATGCAGGCCGTGACCAGCGCCATGATCGCGACGAACGATTCGGTGAGCATGCCGCCGTAGCCGATGATGCGTGCCTGTCCCTCCTTGGCCAGCATCTTGGGGGTGGTGCCCGAGGAGATCAGGGAGTGGAACCCCGATAGTGCGCCGCACGCGATGGTGATGAAGAGGAAGGGGAACAGTGCTCCGGAGAACGCCGGACCCTTGCCGTTCCACGCGAAGTCGCTCACCGCGGGCGCTTCCATCACCGGTCGCACCAGCAGGATGCCGATGGCGAGCAGGGCGATGGTGCCGACCTTCATGAACGTGGACAGATAGTCACGCGGGGCGAGCAGCAACCAGACCGGCAGGATCGCGGCGGCGACACCGTAGATGATCAGCGCCCAGCTCAGGAACACCGGGGAGAGGCTGAACCAGTCCTGGCCCCAGGCGGATTCGCCGACGTAGCGGCCGGCGACGATCGCGCCGAGCAGCAGCACGACGCCGATCAGGGAGACCTCACTGACCCGACCGGGCCGTAGGTAGCGGAGATAGACGCCCATGAACAGGGCGATCGGAATGGTCATCGCGATGGAGAAGACGCCCCACGGGCTGTGCGCCAGGGCGTTGACCACGACCAGCGCGAGCACCGCGATCAGGATGATCATGATGACGAAGACCGCGACGATGGCCGCGGTGCCGCCGACCCGGCCGAGTTCGTCGCGCGCCATCTGTCCGAGGCTGCGTCCGCGGCGGCGCGTCGAGATGGCCAGCACGAGATAGTCCTGCACACATCCGGCGAACACAGCGCCGATGATGATCCAGATGGTGCCGGGTAGGTAGCCCATCTGCGCGGCGAGTACCGGTCCCACCAGGGGACCCGCGCCGGCGATGGCGGCGAAGTGGTGTCCGAACAGCACTCGGCGATCGGTGGGCATGTAATCGCGTGCGTTGTCGAGGATCTCGGCCGGTGTGGCGTGATCATCGCGCGGTTTGATGACGTTTATCTCGATCATGCGCGCGTAGAACCGATACGCGATGACGTAGGTACACACGGCGGCGAGCACGAACCAGACCGCGTTCACGTTCTCGCCCCGGACGAAGGCGACGATCGCCCAGGAGATGGCGCCGATGAGGCCGATCACCGCGAACAGGATCTTCTTGCCGGTCGTCATCGGCGACCGATCGACGATCGCCACCGGTGGGCGGTCCGGATCGGTCGAGACGTAACTGATGTTCGGGTCCTCGGCACGTGCATCGGTAGCCGTCATCTGCGACCTTCCTCGACTCGGGAGTGTGGCCCGGGCCACTATACGCCCGGACATGTGGGCCGTTGCGGGCCCCTCGGCGTGAACTTGCCGAGTTGGCATACACCGGAACGGTTTTGCGGCACGCTTGTGACATGACCGATACCACCAGTGCTCCTTCGGGGTCGTCGACGGCGGCTCATCCGGCCAACCACCGCACTCGCGCCGCCGAGATCGTCAAGCGTCTGAGCAGCGCCGACAAGGCGGCGCTGACCACCGGCGCGTCGTTCTGGTACACCGTCGGTCTGGACGACGAGGGGGTGTCGCCGCTGATGCTGACCGACGGCCCGCACGGCATCCGCAAGCAATCGGGTAGCGCAGATGCGTTGGGTATCAACGATTCGGTCCCCGCCGTGTGTTTTCCGCCGGCTGTTGCGATGGCGTCGTCGTTCGATGCCGATCTGATCGAGCGGGTCGGGGACGCGCTCGGCGTCGAATGCCTGGCCGAGGAGGTCGGGGTGCTCCTCGGGCCCGGGGTCAACATCAAGCGGTCGCTGCTCGGCGGCCGCAATTTCGAGTACCTCTCCGAAGATCCGTTTCTGACCGGACGGATGGCAGCGGCACTCGTGCGGGGTGTACAAGCCCACGGCATCGGTACATCGGTGAAGCATTTCGCGGTCAACAATCAGGAACACGAACGGCTCCGGGTCAGCGCCGACGTCGACGACCGTCCGCTGCGCGAGATCTACCTGCGCGCCTTCGAATACATCGTGCGGACCGAACAACCGTGGACCATCATGGCGTCGTACAACAAGATCAACGGTGTCTACGCCACCGAGAACACCTGGTTGCTCACCGAAACCTTGCGTAAGCGTTGGGGTTTCGACGGTCTGGTGGTGTCGGACTGGATGGCCGTCGACAATCGGGTGGCCGCGTTGGCCGCGGGCGTCGATCTGGAGATGCCGTCGAGCGGCGACGTCGGACCGGGCGCGGTGCGGGCGGCGATCGCCGACGGCCGCCTCGGTCCCGAGCATCTCGATGCCGCTGCGCAACGCGTGGTGGAGCTCGCGTTGGCCGCCGGGGAGAGTGGT
This sequence comes from Gordonia sp. CPCC 205515, assembly GCF_048537925.1. Taxonomy (NCBI): domain Bacteria; kingdom Bacillati; phylum Actinomycetota; class Actinomycetes; order Mycobacteriales; family Gordoniaceae; genus Gordonia; species Gordonia sp. CPCC 205515. Next base: position 329,107 of record NZ_JBCLVJ010000002.1, read on the forward strand.
CTTGATGACGCCACCTATGACCGGGAGGCGCATCACCAGCTTGCCCGCGAGGTCGCCCGACGGTGTGCGGTGCTACTCAAGAACTCCGATGTCGACGGAACGCCGGTGCTGCCGCTGACCGAGTCGACGCGGGTTGCGGTGATCGGGGAGTTCGCCCGGACACCGCGCTATCAGGGTGGCGGTAGTTCCAAGATCAACCCGTTCCGGCTCGACTGCGCGCTCGACGAGATGCGGGCGCTGGCGGTCGCCGAGACGGTGTCGTTCGCGCCCGGATTCGTCGTCGGAGCAAGCGAATCCGACGCCGCCCTGGTGGACGAGGCGGTGGCTGCGGCGGCCGCGGCCGAGGTCGCGGTGCTCTTCCTCGGACTCGGCGACGACGACGAATCCGAGGGCTTCGATCGCAGCGACTGGAGGTTGCCTGCGTCGCAGCTCGAGGTGCTCGCACGGGTGGTCGAGGCGAATCCGCGGACGGTGGTCGTACTGTCCAACGGCGGTGTTGTCGACCTCGCGGAGGTGGAAGCGGCGCCGGTCATCCTCGAGGGCTGGTTGCTCGGGCAGGCCGGCGGCGGCGCGATCGCCGACATCCTGTACGGGCACAGCGATCCGTCCGGGCGGCTGGCCGAGACGATCCCGCTCCGGCTGTCGGACAGCCCGGCCTTTCTCGACTTCCCCGGCGAGAAGCTCCACGTGCGCTACGGCGAGGGAGTCTTCGTCGGCTATCGCTGGTACGACGCCCGCGACCTGGCCGTCCGCTACCCGTTCGGACACGGGTTGTCCTACACCACAATCGAATTCAGTGACCTGACGGTGGCGGACACCGACGACGGGTTCGTCGTCGAACTGACCGCGGCCAACACCGGCGCCCGCGCGGGCCGGGCGATCGCGCAGTGCTATGTCGGCCTCGACACCTCGGTGGTGGCGCGGGCGCCCCGCGAACTCAAGGGGATCGGCGTCGCCGACCTGGAACCCGGTGCGCGCCAACGACTCCGCATCGAGATCACCCGCAGTGACCTCGCCTACTGGGATCGGGCGACCGACGACTGGAGTGTCGAGGCGGGGGACTACCGCGTCGAGATCGGTGCGTCGAGTCGTGATATCCGACTGACCACCACCGTCTCTGTCGCCGGCGACGGGGCGACGGCACCACTCGGTCGGTCGTCGACGCTCGGCGAAATCCTCGACGACCCCACTGCAGGCCCGGTCCTCCGAAAACGCGTCGCGGCAACGATGGGCATAGACGATCTCGATCCGACGATGCTGATGCTGGTGTCGTCGTTCCCACTCGGCCGGATCGCGCCCATGCTCGGTCTCGACGCCGCTGCGCTGGATGAGTTGTTGGGGTCGGTGGAGCACTGAGGAGGCCGTTTTGATCCCTAGGTGCGAGGCGCCGCCGTTCCCCACGATCCTGAGCAGCGAGGCCCAGCCGTTCCCTACGATCCCTGAGGTGCGAGGCGCCGTCGTTTCCTACGGTCCCTGAGGTGCGAGGCGCCAGCCGAGCCACGAAGGGCACGTGACCCACACCCGAAACCCAGCACTCAACCAGAAGCATAGCGCCGCACCGTAATCCGCCCACCCCGCCCCGGCGCGGAGGCCACACCGCGCGAATGCCAGCGTTCGGCAGGGGCGTTGGTGGCTTCGATGGTGACGGTGCGTAACACCGTGCGCAGCACGATATCCATCTCCATGTGGGCGAACGCGGCGCCGATGCAGCGTCGCGTTCCGCCGCCGAAGGGGAGCCACGCCGCACCGGGTTTGGTGCCGAGGAAGCGGGAGGGGTCGAATCGTTCGGGGTCGGTGAACTCGCGGCTGTCGTCGTGCAGCAACGAGATGGCGACAAGGACGTTGTAGCCCTGAGGGATTCGGTAGGGTCCGAGCTCCACCATGTCCGCGACCACGCTCCGGCCGGCGAAATCGATCACCGGGCGTGCGCGCTGGGTTTCCAGGATGGTCGCGGTGCGGAGGTCGTTGTCGTCGGTCGCGGCCTCGGCGGTGAGATCGGCGAGCAGGGCCGGATGCCGGGAGATGCGTTCGAACGCCCACGCCAGGCTGGTCGCGGTGGTCTCGTGGCCGGCGACGAGCAGGGTGAGGAGTTCGTCGGCGATGTCGGCGTCGGTCATGGCGGTGCCGTGGTCGTAGCGGCTCGCAATCATGAGTGCCAGGATGTCGTCGCGCTCCTCGAGTCGGGAGTCGTTGCGCGTCTTGGTGATCAATCCGGCGATCAGCGAGTCGTACTGCGTGCGATAGGCGTCGAAGCGTCGTCGGGGATCTCGTGGGCCGAGCGGGACGGGCAGGTCGGGGAGGGTGGCCAGGCGGGATCCCGCCGTCACCATCGGCGGGATGAGTGTGCGTAACGAATCGAGGTCGTCGTCCTGGGCGCCGAATACCGTGCGCAGGATGACGTTCAGCGTGATCCGCATCATCGGTTCGAGGGTCCGGAGTGGGCGTCCGGCGGGCCATGACCGGATCTCGGCCAGCGTCTCGGCCTCCACGACCGCCTCGTAGCCTTTGATGCGTTTGCCATGCAGCGGTGGGGTCAGCAGTTTGCGGCGTCGACGGTGATCGGTGCCTTCGAGGGCGAACACCGACCCCGTGCCGAGGATTCGTCCGAGATGGGGGTGGACGTTGTGCACCACCTCGGTCGATGTGGTGAACAGTTGGCGGGCCAATGCCGGATCGGCGAGGATCACCACCCGGCCGAACAGTGGGATGTGAATGGTGAAAGCCCGGCCGTGGCGGCGGGTCAGGTGTGCGAGCATGCTTCGCCGCGCGGCGACGAATCCGAGACCCTGCACCACCACGGGTAGACGGGGACCCGGTGGGAGTGTCGTGGGCAGATGGTCGGCGTCGAGCAGGTCTACATGCGGTGAGTTCATCGGACCAGCACTCTTTCCAGGTCGGCCATGCGGTACGTGTGTGTACCACCTGACGGTACGCATGCGTACCGCCGACGGCAAGGGTGCGCGTCGTATCGTGTGAACTGTGTCCGAGGCCGTGGTGTCGCAACAGGTGTCGCCGGTGCGCCGACGTCTGCTGGATGCCATGACCACCTGCCTCATGGGCCAGGGCTACCGCTCGACGACCGTGGCTGACATCGTCCGCGTCGCGCAGACCTCGCGGCGCAGTTTCTATCAGGAGTTCGCGGACAAGCAGGCGTGTTTCGTCGAACTGTTGCGGACCACCAACGAATCCCTGGTGTCCGCGATCGTCGCCGGCGTCGACCCCGACGCCGAATGGAAAGTGCAGATTTGGCAGGCGGTGCATTCGTATGTGGAGGTGTGTGAGAAGCATCCGGAAGTGACCTGGAGCTGGATTCGGGAACTGCCGGCGCTCGGCGACGACGCCCGCGAGATCCAAGTCGAGGCGATGGAGTCGTTGATCGCGGTACTGGTGCCGCTGACGGCGACGCCCCGCATGCACGCGGCCGGCATCGCGCCGATGTCGCATGCCACCGCGGTGATGATCTGGGGCGGCATCCGCGAACTCGCCGCATCCGCGGTGGAACACGATCAGCCGCTGTCGTCCATCGTCGAACCTGCCGTGGCCGCGTGTATTGCGTTGGTGGGAGCCAATATCAATTGACCTGTCATCTTGCAGGACATCGGTGACACTTACGCATCAGGACACCGGTGACAGAGTGGGTGGTCTTGGTGGTGACACTTCATCACCAATGAGTCGGTGTCCGTGTTGGCGCGACCCCCGACAGGCACCTGACAGCATCTAGTTCCTGATGCGCTCTCGTCAGGTCCCCGTCCGCAATCTGTGAAGTCGCAGCTGAGTACGAGAGGAGAGGTCGAGGAGTGAGTGGTCTAGTCGTGATATCTGGTTGCTCCGGTGGCGGTAAATCGACGCTCTTGCGCGAACTCGCGCGTCGCGGCTACCGCACCGTTGACGAACCCGGCCGGCGGGTTGTCGAACACGAGCTCGCTACCGGCGGCAACGCGTTACCTTGGGCCGACGCACCGGCCTTCGCCAACAATTGCGCCAACCTTGCCGCCGCTGACATTGCCGCCGCGTCACATACGCCGGGTCCGTCATGGACGTTCTTCGATCGCGGCCTGGTAGACGCTGCGATCGCAATCCGTCACTACACCGGCACGGATGCGACGATCAGCCTCGACGCCTTGCGCAGCTACCACCACCGCGTGTTCTTCACACCGCCGTGGGAGGCGATCTGGTCCACAGACGACGCTCGCAGACATTCACTCGCCGAAGCAACCGCAGAATACGAGCGCCTCACCTGCGGTTACAAAGAACTTGGCTACCAGATCACCGTCCTGCCGCGCACCAGCGTGAACGACTGGGTTGATCAGACCCTGCGCGAACTACACGCCCAGCGCACCCAGGCTTAGAGGTCCTCCTCCTGCGGGCGGCGCGTCCTTCACTGGTAAAGGCTGAAGGAAACTGTAAAGGTCGTTTTCCGCGGGTGGGGTGAGGCGGTGAGTCAATACGGCCGCATTCAACGCTCAGTTTGTGGCCACCAAGACCACGCCGTCACCGAAGTCCTGACACGCCAACTGTCACCAATGTCCTGATGCAGAACCTTCACCGATGTCCCGATGCATCACACCATGTCAATTGACGGTTCACCCCTTGCCTCGAACGTTTGTGCGAGGTAGGCTATCGAACATCAGTTCGAGACACTTGAGGGGGTGAGGCTCGATGACCAGCGGTGAGGGTGGTGCGGAGATCGTCGGGCTGTACCGCGAGCTCGACGAGTTGGTGGACCGCATTGTGGCTGCGGAGAGCACCTCGGCGTCGCACGACGAGGTGCTGGCGGTCGCCGAATCCCATGAACGCTCCGCACGGCGGTTGGCCTATGTCGGGTTGCGGCGGGTGATGGATTGCTCGGATCGCGGGGTCCCGGAACGTGAGGGATTTAGTCGGCTCACCGACTTCATGGTGTTGCATCTGCGGATCACCGATCCGGGTCGGCGCCGCAAGTTGATGGCAGCGTTGTTGTCGATGTACTCGTTGACCGGGGAACTCGTGGACCCGAAGCTGCCGAATCTTGCGGCGGCGTTCGCCGAGGGGGCGATCGGTCCCGAGCATGTGTTGACGGTGATCAAGATTCTCGACAAGATCCCGACTGGGGTGGAACCCGAGTTGCGGGACAAGGCCGAAGAGGTGATGGCCGGCTACGCCCGCGACCATGAGCCCAAAGAGCTGATCGTGCTGGGTGCCGAGTTGTTGGGGCACCTCGACCCCGATGGCACCCTCACCGACGACAAAGACCGGGCGCGGCGCCGCAGTCTCGAACTCTCGAAGCAGGACGCCCAGTTGATGAGCACCCTGGAAGGACATCTCGATCCGGTCACCCGGGCCCTGCTCGATGTGGTGTTCGCGGCGTGGGCGGCTCCCGGGATGAACATGCCCGGAGATCCGGACTCGCCGCAGGGCAGCCGCGATGACGTTGACATCGAGGTGTTGAAGAAGGCGGCCGAGCGGGACTACCGGACTCCGGCGCAACGTAATCATGATGCGTTGCACGCACTGTTGGATGCGGTCGTCAACGGCGGCGTCCTCGGTAAATCCCATCGGGGGTTGCCTCCGCATCTGATCATCTCCATCACCGACACCGCCCTGCGCGAACAGGCCGGGGTGGCCACCACCGCCAGTGGTGCGCTGCTGCCGATCTCGGATGTGATCGAGTTGGCCGCCGAGGCGCAGCAGCACTTGGCTGTTTTCTCCGGGCACAGTGCCGAGCCGCTGTATCTGGGTCAGGCCAACCGGTTTGCCAATCAAGCACAGCGGTTCATGTTGTTCGCCCGGGACGGGGCGGTGTGTACGTGTCCGAATTGCACGCAGCCGTTCACTCATCTCGAAGCTCATCATGCGGAGAAGGATTGGGCGCAGGGCGGGTTCACCGATGTCATCGACCTGGCAGGTGCGTGCGGCAAACACAATCGGATGGTCGGGGACAAGCCGGGTCAGTGGTCGACCCACATCATCAAAGACGGCCCCGATGCCGGGCGTCCCGCGTGGGTGCGTAACGGGCGTGACGGGCGGCGGGGGAAGCCGCGGGTCAACCGCAACGGGATCGTCGGTGCGGAGTTGGCCAGCCGGTTGCGGGAACGGGACCGGCCACCGGACAAGGAGAAGAACTCGCGGACAGTCGAATCCGCGCCCAGTACCGGACCGCCGGTGAAGCCCGAAGAGCGACGACGCGTGCCGCGGTTGATTGCGTCGGGATGGGCGGTCAACACCCTCGAGCTGTAACCGTCCCCGCTCCCTGAGGAGGTCCGGAGCGCTAGCGGAGGGCCGTCTCCTCCCGCTCCCTGAGGAGGTCCGGAGCGCTAGCGGAGGGCCGTCTCGAAGGGTCATGGAGGGTCTCTCACCAGGCCCTTCGTGGCTCGTCGCTAACGCTCCTCACACCTCAGGGAGCGGTCGTGGCTCTTCGCTAGCTGTAACACCCAGGGATCGGTCGTGGCTCGTCGCTAACGCTCCTCACACCTCAGGGGCCGGGGTGGGGGCGGTTGCTGCGGGCTTGGCCGGCAAGGCCACGCAGATGACGATCGCGACCACGGTGAAGCCGACCGCCCACCAGAACGCGACGTCGAAGGCATGCGCACGATCGGCGAGGCTGTGGGCGCCGGCGACGCTGGACTCGAGGATCACCGCCAGCAACGCGGTGCCGAACGCGCCGCCGACCTGCTGGGCGAGGCGGGTGATGATGCTCGCGTGCGGTATCTCGGCGCGGTCGAGGCCGATATAGGCGACCGCCATCACCGGGATCATCACCGCGCCCATCCCGAAGCCGCGGACCAGCAGGACCGCCATCAGCCACCATTGGCTCGTGTCGGCGTCGGCGAGCGCGAACGGGATGGTCGCGGCACCCATGATGACGAACCCGACGGTGGCCACCACGCGGGCGCCGATGGCATCGGTGTACTTGCCGGCCAGGGTTCGGCTCAGCAAGGCGCCAACGCCCTGCGGAATCAGTAGCAGCGCCGCCTTGAGTGCGTCGGTACCGTGCACGATCTGGAAAAACAACGGCAACAACAACATCGAACCGTACAGCGAAGCGCCGGAGAGGAACAGTACGGCCGACGACGAACCGACCGAACGGCGTGCCAGCAGGCTGACGTCGACGAGGGCGGTCGCCGGGCGCCGGGTCGCCCACACGACGAACGCCGCCAGCAGGGCGATGCCCAAGAGGATCGGCAGCCACGCGTCGGTCCGGGCGAAACCGCCGTCGCCGTGCACGTTCGAGAGTCCGTAGAGGATGCCGACGAGGCCGGGGGAGGCTAGGAGTAGGCCGACGGTGTCCAGTCGCGCCCGTCCGGTGGGCTCGTCGGCCGGGAGGAACTTCCACGCCAACGCGAAACCGATGACGCAGAACGGCACGTTCACCCAGAACAGCCATGGCCAGTCGCCCCAGTTGAGGATGATGCCGCCGACCACCGGACCCAGGATGGGGCCGAGGGCGGCGGGCAGACTGACCATGGCCATCAGGCGACCGAGATTGGCCGCACCGGGCACCTGCTGAATGGCCAGGGTGGCCATGAGTGGCATCAGGATTCCGCCACCGACGCCCTGGACGACGCGAAAAGCGATGAGGCTGGTCGCATTCCACGCGAGGCTGCACGCGATCGAGGCGACCATGAACAACACCAGACCCGATAGCCATAGGCGTTTACCGCCGAAGCGGGCCTGCGCCCAGCCGACGACGGGGATGGTGACGCCGAGCGCGAGCAGGTAACCGGTGCTGACCCACTGAATGGTCGAGACGCTCACGTTCAGATCGCGGGCGAGGGTGTCGAGGGCGATGCTGACGATCGTCGAGTCGAAGATGACCGCGATGCCGCCGACGATCAGCACCATCGCGGTGATGATCGCCGAGCGTGGGATCGGGGGAGCCGCCGGAGCGCTGCTCGTCGGAGTCATGGAAATCCCTCTCACGCAAGAAACACTTGTGTATCTAAACGCAGAGTACGCCGCCGCGATAAGATACACAAATGATTCTTGAGGCGGATCGGCCGCGACGCCGGCGAGGCCAGGAACTCGAGGACGCCATCCTCGATGCGGCCTGGGCGCAGCTCGCCGAAAACGGCTACGCGGGGTTCACCATCGAGGCCGTCGCCGAACGCGCCGAGACCTCCCGGCCGGTGATCTACCGACGGTTCACAGACCGAGCCGACCTGGCCGGCGCCGCCATCAAACACGCAATGAACCGGGTGCCCAGAGATGACCCGCCCGACACCGGGTCGCTGCGCGGTGATCTCCTCGCCTACCTCGCGCGGGCCAATGATCATCGTGGTGAGATCGGGTCGTTGCTGGTGGCCGTCATCAGTGCGTACCACGCCGAGACCGGTCGCTCGTTCGCCGAATTGCGGGAGGAAGCATTCGGCGAGCGGGCCGGACGATCGATGGACATGCTCTTCGATCGTGCTGTGGCGCGCGGCGAGGCCGATCCGGCGCGGCTCACGCCCAGGGTCCGGGCGGTGGCCTTCGACCTCTTCCGGCACGACCTGATGATGACCATGGCGCCGCTGACCGAGGAGGCGATGGCTGCGATCGTCGACGAAGTGGTCCTTCCGTTGGTCACTCCGCGTGCTACAACCGACTGAGTGAGCGGGCAGCACAGATCGACGACCGGTGAGGAGACCGTCATGTCGCAGGATTCGGTAGATACCGATTCGAAAGCCATCGAGGTCGAGGTCGACGCGCCGCTGGGGGTGATCACCCTCGCCGAGGCCAAGCGGCGCAATCCGTTGTCGGCGACCACGATGGGCGCGATCACCTCGACCTTGCAGCGGTTCGACGCGGACCCCGCGGTGCGGGTGATCGTGATCCGCGCGCTCGGGCCGGCGTTCTCGGCCGGTCACGATCTGACCGAACTCGTCGACCGCACCCTCGACGACGAACGCGCGATCTTCGCCGCGTGCACCGAGATGATGGCCGCCGTACACGCCGTGCGGCAACCGGTGATCGCCGAGGTCGCGGGCATCGCTTTCGCAGCCGGATGTCAGCTGGTCGCGACCTGCGATCTGGCGGTGGCCGGAGAATCGGCCAGGTTCAGCACGCCGGGAGTGAAGATCGGACTGTTCTGCTCGACGCCGATGGTCGCGTTGACTCGCGCCATCGGACGCAAGCGGGCGATGAAGATGCTACTCACCGGTGATGTGATCGACGCCGCGACCGCCGCCGACTGGGGTCTGGTGAACGACGTCGTACCTGATGCCGAATTATCTTCTGCGGTGACTGATCTCGCGACCAGGATCGCGTCGTCGAGTGCCTCGACGCTGGCCATCGGCAAGTCTGCCTTCTATCGGCAGATCGATCAGAGTGAGCCCGACGCATACGCGATCATGGGCGAGACCATGGCCACCAACGCCATGACCTGCGATGCCCAGGAAGGCATTTCGGCCTTCCTGGGCAAACGGCAGCCGGTGTGGACCGACTCGTAGCTACTGCGTGTGTGCCGCGAAACGGGCCAGATGTGCGTCCGCTGAACCGAATTCGTATTCGATGACGGTGAGTCGTCGGAAGTAGTGGCCGATGGCCAGTTCCTCGGTCATGCCCATGCCGCCGTGCAGCTGTACCGCGTTCTGGCCGATGAATCGTGCGGCGCGGCTGATGGTTGCCTTTGCCGCGGACACCGCGGCCGCTCGCTCCGCGGGTGCGGCATCGAGGTTCAGAATCGCCAGATACTGTGCGGCGACGGACTGTTCGAGCTCCATCAGCATGTCGACCATGCGGTGCTGCAGCGCCTGGAAGCTGCCGATCGGCACACCGAACTGCTGGCGCTGCTTGGCGTACTCGACGGTGTCGTCGTGCACCTTGCGCATCGCGCCGACCGCTTCGGAGACGACCGCGGCGGTCGCCTCGTCCCACGCCAACTCGAGTTCGGGCAGTGCCGCGCCCTCGGTGCCGATGAGGGCATCGGCGGGCAGTCGCAGGTCGCTGATGGTGATGTCGGCGGCACGTCGATCATCGACGGTGCGCACCGCCTCCATCGCCAAGCCCTCCGGCGCGCCCTCGGTCAGGTCGACCAGGAACAGTGAGATGCCGTCGCGGTCGCCGACCTCGCCGGCGGTCCGAGCGGTGATGAGCAGGTAGTTCGCCAGCGGTGCGGTTGTGACAACGGCCTTGGTGCCGTTGAGAATCCAGCCGTCGTCGTGGCGTTCGGCCCGGGTTGCCACGCGATTGAGGTTGCCGCCCGAGGTGTCCTCCAGTGCGGCCAGCGCGGAGAGCGCGGTGCCCTCGGCGATGGCCTCGGCCACGGCGCGAGCGCGCTTGTCGTCGAAGCGAGCCAGCAGTCGCGCGCCGAGGATCACGGTGTCGACGAAGGGTTCGACGACCAGCGCATGACCGAGGGCCTCGGTGACCACCATGAGTTCTCCGGCGCCGCCGTCGGCGCCACCGATCGACTCGGGGAGCACCGCGCCGATGACCCCGAGATCCTCGGCGAAGGCCCGCCAGATCTCCGGTTGCCACCCGTCGCCGATCTTGGCGACGTCGCGGCTGGTGTTGAGGTCATAGCGGGTGTCGAGGAACTTGCTCAGGCCGTCGCGGAGCAGTTGCTGTTCGGGGGTGAGGGTGAAGTCCATTGTGAGTTTCCTGTTCTCTCAGCCCAGTCCCAGTGCGGCCTTGGCCAGGATGTTGCGTTGGATCTCGTTGCTGCCCGCGTAGATCGAGCCGGCACGGTCGTTGAGGTATTTCAGCGGCGCTACGGCCTGCCACGGATCGCCGCTCACGTAGCCGTCGGCCGGCGGTACGTACTTGTCGATCGGGCCGCCCGGCTTGGTGGCGTGCGGCTGGTAGACGCGTCCGTGCGGTCCGGCAGCCTCGAGGCTCAGCTCGGTGATCCGCTGGCTCAACTCGGTCCCGAGCACCTTCAGCATCGACGCGACCGGCCCGGGATCCTTGCCGGAACTCATCGTCGCCAGCGCTCGGTACTCGAGCACCTCGAGCACCTTGGCGCGCACCCGCGCGTCGGCGAGCTTCTGCACGAAGGCCGGGTCGTCGCTGAGCGGACCGCCCAGCGGGCCGGTCACCGTCGCGGCGTGTTCGGCCACGTTCTCGGCCATCACCTGCAGGGCGGGCGCGACCGCGCCGCCGCCGCGTTCGAACACCAGCAGGTACTTCGCGACCGTCCAGCCGTCGTCGATCGTCCCGAGGACGTTCTTCTTCGGGACGCGCACACCGTCGAAGAAGACCTGGTTCTGGACTTCCTCACCGGAGGCCATCACCAGCGGCTGGACCTCGACGCCGGGGGCGGTCATGTCGATGAGCACGAACGTGATGCCCTGCTGCTTGCGTTCCTGCTTCGAGGTGCGCACCAGGCAGAAGATCCAGTTGGCTTCCTGCGCGTGGGTGGTCCAGATCTTCGATCCGGTGACCACGAGATCGTCGCCGTCACTGACCGCGGCCATCGACAGCGACGCGAGGTCGGATCCGGACTCCGGCTCGGAGTAGCCCTGGCAGAAGAAGACGCTGCCGTCGAGGATGCCGGGCAGGAAGTAGTCCTTCTGCTCCTGCGTGCCGAACGCCATGATCGCGTGCGACACCATGCGAATCCCCATGGGCGACAACGACGGCGCTCCGGCGAGGATCGACTCGCGGCTGTAGATGTAGTGCTGGGTGAGCGACCAGTCGCAACCGCCGTGCTCAACCGGCCATGCCGGGGCCGCCCAGCCGCGCTCGTGCAGGATGGCCTGCCAGGTCATCGACGCCTCGTGATCGGCGTACACGCTTGTGCTGAGGCGGCCCGCGGCCCGCAGTTCCGGCGTCAGCTTCTCGTCGAGAAAGCTCCGCACCTCATCGCGGAAAGCGATGTCGGCATCCGACCAGGTCATGTCCATCGGGCTGTCACCCTGCCTTGCGTCCGGCCATCAGAAGCGATGGCATATCAAATATATGTGAGCTCTAGGCAGAGTACGTCACCGACGGCGAAGAACGAAAGAAGGCGTCCGCAGCACTCTGGTGAACGCTGCGGACGCCGGGTGGATGAAGCGGTGAAGTGTCGAGCTCAGGCAATGCGGGTGAACGGGTCGTGCTCGGCCATGATCTTGTCCATCCGCGCCTCGTCGAGACGATTGCGGACGGTGGTCTGCTCCTGCCGATCGCGCACCACCTTGGCCAGGGTGAAGGTGCTCGACGTCAGAAAGAGCAGGGTGATGCCGAGGAACCCGCGCTGCCACGGGTCGATCGGCAGGTAGAAGATGCCGACAACGGCGGTGGCGAGGCTGATACCGAAGGCGATGGCGGCCTGCAGGAAATAGGCCGCGGTGGTGGGGGTCTGGGGGATCTCTTGGTTGCTCATGGCACCTACTGTCGCCCAGTGCGACCCCCACCACATGCGGGTGATTACTCAGTCGCGGTGGGTAGACTCGCCCGATCCGGTGGGTGGGTCCTCACTGTGCGGCACGATCGGCGGGCCGACAGCCGGTTCGATCGGCGGATTCACCCCCTCGGCTTCGGCCTCTTCCTCATCCTCGGCCACCTCTTCGATGGCGGCCGGTGCCGCCGAGGTCAGTAGGACGTCGACCCAGCGCGTGGAGGGATCGATGTCGATGAGCAGCGCCTTGCACATGAGGGTGAGCGGCACCGCGAGGATGGCACCGAGCGGACCGATCACCCACGCCCACACGACCAGCGACAGGAACGTCAGGGTCGTCGAGAGACCAACGGCATCGCCGACGAATTTCGGTTGGATCACCGACTGGATGATCACGTTGATGGTGCTGTACACGACGATCACCAGCAACATCTTGGACACGCCGCCATCGAGCAAGCCGAGCAGCGCCGGGGGGATGACACCGATGACAAAGCCGATGTTCGGGATGTAGTTGGTGATGAAGGAGAGCAGGCCCCACAGGAAGGGCAGGGGGATGCCGAGCAGCCAGAGGGCGCCGGTGTCGAGGACCGCGACAATGAGGCCGAACACCGTGGACACCATCAGATAGCTGCGGGTGCCGCGCGCGAACGACGAGAAGGCCAACGCGATGTCGGCGCGCTGCCCCTTGAGTACCGCGATGCGCTTGTCGTAGGAGAGTGCGTCGGCGGCCATGAACAGCAGCAGGGTGAGGACCAGGATCACCGCCGACGCGACCGACAACGTGCCCTGCAAGACCTCGGACACGTAGCCGACGATCTTGCTCGGATTCATGTTGGAGATGGTGTCGTGCACCTTCTCCTGACTGACACCGTGATCGGTCAGCAACTTCTGGAAGTTGTCGATCAGGCTCTGCATCTTGTCGCTGTACTCGGGCAAGATGGTGGCCAGCCGCGCCACGGAGAACACCAGGGATGCGAAGATCCCGATGATGATGCCCCACAAGGCCAGCAGCGTCACCAGATACGCCAGCCAGTTGGGCATGCCCTTGCGCCGCATCCACGCCGGGATGGGCTGTACCGCAACGGTGAGCATCAGCGCGAGGAAGACCGGGCCGACGATGCCGGAGATCTCCTTGAGGCCGCCCACGGTGATCACGAGTCCGGCCAGCGTCAGCAACACGATGGTGCCGCGGGGCATCGACCAGGCCTTGGTCGGTTCGGGTGCCACACCGTCAACAGTCATCCACATGCCTTCCGTTCCACGGACACTCGCCGTGGGCTGCGCTGATCCTAGCGCCGCGTGAGCATCCGTGGCCTCATCCCGGCGGGGTGATGACTCAGTGTCCCGTCCAGCGGGGCGGCCGTTTGCTCACGAACGCGGTGATGCCCTCGACGGTGTCGTTGCTGGCGATGAGCGTGTCCAGCGCCGACATCGTCGCATCGACGGCCTCGATCCGGTCCGGTATGCCGGCGACGTCGGCCATCGCGGCCAACGACACCTGCACCGATGTCGGTGATGCAGCGAGGACCTCCTCGGCGACGGTGCGGGCCAGAGACATCACCTCACCGGCGGGCGCGATCCGGCTCACCAACCCCGCGTCGAGCGCGTCGGTCGCGTCCAGGCGTCGTCCGGTCAGGATCATGTCGCGGGCCAGCGCCGGACTGATCGTCTCGGGGAGTCGAACCAACCCACCCGCGAGCGCGGCGAGGCCGACCTTCACCTCGGGCAGACCGAAACTCGCGCGTTCGTCGGCGACGATGATGTGGCACGCCAGTGCCACCTCCAGCCCACCGCCCAGCGCGTACCCGTTCACCGCCGCGATCACGGGTTTGGTCATGCGACGGCGCGCGGTCAATCCCGCGAAGCCGTTCTCGGGCACCGACAATGCTGCGCCGCCTGCGGTCGCGGCGAGGTCGTTGCCCGCCGAGAACGCCTTGTCGCCGGCGCCGGTGAGGATGGCTACCCACAGGTCGGGGTCGGCGAAGTAGGCGTCGAAGACCGAGTCGAGTTCGGCATTGGCCGCGGCATGTAGGGCGTTGCGGGCCTCGGGCCGGTTGATGGTCACCTCGAGGAGATGACCGTCGCGGCGAATCTCGATGTGCTCGTAGGACTCACGGAATCCGGGTGCGACGACGGGATGCCGGTCGCGCATGGCCTGCTTGTCAACGAAGACCCGGTTGCCATCGGCGTCAGAACGCACGTGGACGCGGCTGCCGATCGGGTCGTCGCCGGCGAGTAGGTCGAACATCGCGGTGTCGTCGGATTCGACGTTGGCGATGAACCGGTCGCCGTCATCGAGCCGACCCAGCACGATCGCGGTCCCGGGTCGATTGCGGCCGGGTAGGACGGTGAACGATTCAATCGTCGCCGCACCATTGGCATTTCGCCGTTGCGGCAGGCGGGGCCGGGCATCGAGGGTGGCTTGCAGGTCAGCGGAGTCGTCGGGACGCCAGGCGGTGGGCTGTGACGAGTAGACGCCCACCGACGTCTTGGACAGCAGACCGCCGTTGGCCACGATGAGTCCATACGAGTCGGCTTTCACCCGTACTCGGTCGACGACCTCGGCGATCGCGTGCATCGAGTAGTTGTTGCCGGGTCCGCCGAAGAACGGCAGTCCGCCGGTCAGCGTGAGGCCGCGCGGGTCGTCGGGTGCGATGCCGAGCGGATCGATGACGTTGAACACCGCGACCGGGAAACAGCTGTAGATGTCGAGGAAGTCGACGTCTTCGAGTCCGATGTCGGCGACCTCGAGTGCATGCTGCACCGCAGCCGCCGCCGCGGGCGCGCGGGACAGGTCGGGGCGGGCCATCAGAGGCTGCTCCACGAGATCGGCGTGTCCGTGCAAGAACACCCAGCGGTCGGCGGGAATGCCGAGGGCCTGCGCGGTCGCCACCGAGGTCACAACCACCGCGGCCGCCTGGTTGACCTGATCGCGGGCCACCAGCATGCGCGTGTAGGGATCGGCCACGACACGGTTGGTGTCGGTGACCTCGGTCAGCTCCGCGACCGAGCGGGCCGTCGGTGCCGCCGAATGCGGATTGCCGGCGGCGACTTCGGTGAACGGCGCGAACAGGGCGCCCATCTCCGTCGCGTACGCATCGCGACCGCGCCCGAGGCGGTGACGGCGCGCGTTCTCGATAACCGCGTATTGCAGCATCGGGGAAAGAAGCTTGTGGCGAGCCTCCTGCGCGGAGGTCAGCCCGGCGATGTTGTATCCGCGGTCCTCGATCTGCCCGCCGACCTGCTCGCCGAGATCGGGTCGCTCACCCTCGTATGACTTCGACGTGAGATGTCTTGTCGTGGACATGATCTCGGCGCCGTAGAGCAGTACCGCCGAGGTGTGGCCGGCAGCAATCTCGCCGGCGAACTCGGTCAGCAGGGCTTGCGGACTCTGGCCGCCGGTCACCCCGAGGACCGCGCGACGGGGTTGCATCCCGACGCGCTTGGCGATCGCGCGCGGCATGTTGTCGGGGCGGCCGAGCGGTGAGGACGACAGCGGACTGGACTCCTCGAAGGTGCGCACGCCCACAACGGTGTCGATCTCGGCGGCGACCGCGGGCCCGCGAATCCCGGTATCGGCGAAGGCCTGCTCGACGGCGAGCGCAGCCAGGTCGGCTTCGCTGAGCGTCCGATAGTCCGGCTCGCCGAGTCGTTCCGACGCCTGTCCGACGCCCACGATGACCGGCGTGTTGGGGTCGAGTGCGGCGGGCGCTGCGGATCGCGGCATGAGAGTGACCTTTCGGATCGGACCAGTGGTCGGTGGCAACGTGCTCATCCCATTTATCCATCCCGGCGGTGCGCCGACGCCACCGGGGCTGCAACACGTTCTTGTTCTTGCGCGTTCATGCTCATCCTTGCGGCGAGACGGTAATCCGAGTAACAATAATTACAAGTAATTCTCAGATCGAAGGAGTCGTCATGACCGACACCGATACATCGATAACCGGCTGGTTGACGGGCCGTCTGCCCGACGATTTATTCATAGAGACACCCGAGGTGCGCGTCGATCGTGAGGAGATCACGGTCATCGGCACCATCGAGTCGCCGGAACTCGCGGCGGGCGACGACGACGCCGCACGACGGCAGGCCGAGGAAGGGCGGATCTCCCGGTTCCGGGAGTCGACCCGGGATCGTCGTATCGAGGTGGCGCGAGAGGCCGAGCACCGGTTCGACCGCAAGGTCGCATGGGGTGTCCGGTGCGGCGACTCGTCGGCGATGTTCACCCATCTCGCGGTTCCGGTGATGACGCGCCTGCGGCAACCGCAGCGGCAGGTGCTCGACACACTGGTTGCCGCCGGGGTCGCCCGCAGTCGCGCCGACGCACTCTCCTGGTGCGTGAAACTGGTTGGCCAGCACACCGATTCGTGGCTCGCGGAGTTGCGGGACGCGATGAGTCGGGTTGACGAGATCCGGGACGCGGGGCCGACGCTCGACTGAGCGTCTGGGTTTTTCTCAGGGCGCGCACAAGGGTGGTCGGCGGCCGCCGCAGCGATGAAACTGTCCGGGTTGTGAGCCAACCGCGCTGAGGAGAACCACCGTGACCATCACCGATGACCGCCGCACCTACGACGATGCTGATCTCGACGAGGTGTTCGCGCCGATCTTCGCGCGTATCGCCGAGGGAGCGGTGCGCCGCGAAGTGGATCGACGCCTGGCCTACGAGGAGGTCGGTTGGCTGAAGGAGGCGCGCTTCGGTGCATTGCGGGTACCGGTCGAGTTCGGTGGTTACGGGGCGTCGGTGCGCCAGCTGTTCCGACTGCTGATCGACCTTGCGGCCGCGGAATCGAATCTGCCCCAGGCGCTTCGGGTGCATTGGTCGTTCGTCGAGGACCAGTTGCTGTCCGACGACGCGGCTGCCCGTGAGCAATGGTTGCGGGCGGTGGCCGGCGGGACCCTGGTCGGCAACGCGATCACCGAACCCGGCGTCGGCGCCATCGACCGCTATCAGACGCGCCTGACCGGCAGCGGCGACGACCTGCGACTCGACGGCACCAAGTACTACAGCACCGGAAGTCTCTACGCCGATCACATCCTGGTCGCTGCCGACCGGGACGGCGAGCGGGTCTCGGTCCTCGTCGACGCGGATGCGTCCGGCGTCACCCAGCATGACGACTGGGATGGTTTCGGTCAGCGACTGACCGCCAGCGGCACAACCGAATTCGATGGCGTTGCGGTGTCGGCGGAACGCGTGCTGGGTGCGGGTTACGGGGGAGCCGGCCGTACCTATGCGACGTCGTATCTGCAGCTGGTCCAGCTCGCGGTGCTGGCCGGGATCGCGCAGCGTGCGCTCGACGACACCACCGCGTGGGTGCGTGACCGCACCCGCACCTACACACACTCCGCCGCGGATCTGCCGCGCCACGATCCGTTGGTGCAGCAGGTCATCGGGCGGCTGTCGTCGGCGGCCTACACCGCCCGTACCCTGGTGCTCGACATCGCAGGCAAGCTCGACGAGCTCCTCGACGCCGGTGGCGCCGACGAAAAGCTTTTGGACGGAGTCGAATTCGATGTCGCGCGGGCGCAGCAGGCGGTGATCACCACCGTGCTCGACGCGACCACCCAGCTCTTCGAGACCGGCGGCGCGTCCATCACGTCGGAATCGCTGCGCCTCGACCGGCATTGGCGCAATGCGCGGGTCATCTCGGTGCACAATCCGCTCATCTACAAACTGCAGGCGATCGGCGATCACGTTCTCAACGGCGCCGACCTGCCGTATGCGTGGAGCGCTGGGCGCAAGCACGCTGAATAGAGATACACCACTAGGTCGCGTAGACGTCCTGCCACCGCACTCCGATCGCCCGACGGGCCGCGTCGGACGCGCTGATGCCGAGGGTGGTGTGCAGGACGTCGTCGACCACGTCACGGACATGGTCGGACGCGGCGACCATGTCGTCGTGGTACCGCGCGATCAGTCCGACGTGGACACCGTCGACCGCCTCCCCGTTGCCGTCGACCGCCACGGAGACGACGAGACGTCCGATGCGCGCGCGGATGCGGGTGGCCAAGAGCTGTTTGAGGATTCGGTCGTTGACCTGGACGCCCGCGGTATCGGTGGCCAATGACCGCCCGGGGCGACGCCCGTGCGGCAGGTTCGCCGACAAGGTGGAGATCAGTCGGTGGACGTCGCCGCCGGGTTCGTCGAGGCGCCGGCTCGCATCGATGAGCCAGGCGTCGGTCTCGTCGGACGTGTCGTCGTCGACGACGATGTTGTTCATCGGTTCAATCCTCTTCACCCAACCCTTGTCACTCATTGGATTTTCGCTCAACGGACGTCACGCCGGCGGAGGGCTTCCACGGTGCCAGCCGCACCGACAGGTAGCGGCGACTGCGTTGCAGATGTCCGCGCACCGACCCGGTACTGATGCGCAGGATCCTCGCGATCTCCTGCAGGGACAGCCCTTCCACATCACGTAACCACCACACGGCCCGGGAGGTGGCAGGCAATGCGGAGAGCTCGCGCCGCAGCGCCTCCACCAGGGACGCGTGCTCGACCTGGTCGGCGGGCAGCGGTGTCGGATCGGCGATGTCGGCGAACCGATCCCCGTCGGCCGGCACGTCACGCCTGCGCCGGTGATAGTCCACGGTCTTGCGGTGCGCGATGGCGAACATCCACGTCCGAAAGGAACTGCGGAACCCGAAATCCGGCAGCCCTTTCCACGCGTGCAGAAGTGTCTCCTGGGCGAGATCCTCGGCCGCCTGCGTGTCCGGGAGCATGCGGCGCAGGTATCGCAGCAGTCCCGGTGACACCCGGGCGGCGAGCACCCCGAACGCCGCGGAATCACCTGCCGCGGCGGCGGCCGCCAACGCGTCGTCGGACATATCGGTCAGGTCGAGATCGGAGAGGTCGGGCAGATCTGCGGTTGGCGTCGGGTGGGCAGAATCGACCGCGACCGACACCAACTGTGCGGTGTGATCCAGATCACAAAAATCTGTGCGTGCAGTTTCCGCGTTCACTGCGACTGACTCTATACACGGGTCACGACAGGATCCGTCCGTCCGCAGAGAACGAAGGAGTTCACATGACTGACGCCGACGCCGTACACCGTTCACAGCACGCGGCCGCCGACTCGAGCGCTGATCCGGCGAAGGGCATCGCCCTGGCCAAGAATGATTCCGCACTGGTCGGGGAGCGGGGTAAGACCTCGATCTCCGAAACCGTCGTCGCCAAGATCGCCGGCATCGCAACCCGGGAGATCAGCGGCGTCTACGACGTCGGCGGTACCACCGAGCGGGTGGTCGGCAAGGTCCGCGACGTGTTGCCGGGCACCACCACGAGCACCACCCAGGGCATCAGCGTCGAGGTCGGCGAACGGCAGGCCGCCGTCGACGTGGCGATCGTCGCCGACTACGGCGTCGCAATCAATCAACTCGGTGCCGCCATCCGGCGCAACGTCATCGCCGCCATCGAGCAGATGACCGGCCTCGAGGTGACCGAGGTGAACGTCGTTGTCCATGACATCCACTTCCCCGACGAGCAGGACGACACCGAACCGGTGCCCGAGGCCAATCGGGTCCAGTGATGGCCACCGACTCACCGTCGGCTGCCGATCCAGGACCATCCGACAGGCTGCCACCGGCGGTCGACCCGAACGCGCCCGACCCCGCCGGGACGGCCGCTCCCACCGGGCCGACGGCTCGTCAGATCGCCGATGCCGTGACCGCGGTCGACGGTGTCACCGGCCTGCACGGCGGCGTATTCGAGGAAGTCGCAACGTATCTGCCGGGCGGTCGGGTGACCGGCGTGGTCCTCGGGGACGAGGCGGCGGAGATCCACATCGTCGTCGACGCAGCACACGACCTGCGCGGTGTTGCGGCCCGAGTCCGCGACGTCGTCACCGATCTCACCGGGTTGCCGACCATGGTGACCATCGAGGACATCACCATCCGCGGGTGACCGCACAACCGGAACAGAGGACGAAAAACCATGGGAAACAACGCAACTATCGGACTGTTCGCCGGGCTGCTACTGGCCCTGGCCGTCACCACCGGCGGATTCGGCGGCTTTGTTCTGGCGGTGCTGCTGGGCGCCATCGGTCTGGCCATCGGGCTGCAGCGGGACGGCACCGTCGACCTGAGTGTGCTGCTGCGGAGCCGCAACCGTGGATGATCCGGCACTCCGCGGCACTCTCACGATCGATGATCGGGTCGGGGAGAAGATCGCGGTGCGGACGGCGCTGGGCGTCGACGGTGTGATCGAGCACCGGTCGAAGCTGGGGGCACTGCTGTCCGGTTCGACGCCCGGTCGCGCGATGATGGGCAGCGACTATCCCAGCGCGTCGATCGACATGTCATCGGTGGCACCGCATGTCGCGATGAACATCGCGGTTCGCTGGCCGGCCCCGGTGACCGCGATCTGCCAGCGGGTGCGGACCGAGGTCGCCGCCGAGCTCGAGCGCTTGACCGGCATCCGGCCGGAACGTGTCGATGTCTCCATAGCGGCCGTGGTGCCGGCCTCCGTGGCGGCAGCACTGCCCGACGGCGAACCCGGTGTGATCGAGCACATCCATGGCAAGCCGGTCCGACGTGGGTACGTCGTCCTGCCGCCGGTCGATCTCGGTGGCGAATCGCTCGAGGGCAGCGATGAACTCGCGCGCCGGACCGATGTCTGGCGCGATCGTGTCGACGGCATCGATGTCGAACCGACAGCGCAGGCTGCCTTGGCGTCGTCCGATGATGTGCTGACCGACGACGTGCTGACCGAAGAACTGATCCGGGGCCGCCCGGTGCCGCGTGGGTACATCGTGTTGCCCCCGTATGTTCCTGCCCAGGAGGAGGCATACCGATGACCGCCGAGACCCAACGCCCCGGCGAGACCCGGTCGGCAACACAGAAGACCACGGACCTGTCCAATGAGAAGGTGTTCGCGCCGGCGGCGATGCCCGCGGCAACCTGGCCCGGACTCGTCATCGGCATCGCGCTGCTCGCGGTCGCGGTCATCGCGATCCGCGACCTGCTCATCGACGTCGGCTGGCTGTCGGGCAGCCAATGGATCGCCGCGGCCCTGGATTGGATTGCCGACATCGGGTGGGCCGACTGGATGTGGCCGGTCGCCGTGGTCGCGATCCTGCTCGGCCTGTTCCTGCTGTGGCTCGCGATCAAGCCGCGCAAGCAAACCCACCTGAGCATGTCCGGGTATCAGGTCATGTGGACCCGTCCCGTCGACCTGGCTCGCCGATGCAGCGCCGCGGTCTCCCGAGTACCAGAGGTCAACCATGCTTCGACGGTGGTCGGCCGGCGCACGGTCAAGGTCTCGGTCAACGCCGAGCCCGGCGTCGATCCCGCCGAGGTCACCCGAGCGGTCGACGAGGTCGTCTCGGCAGTCGACGCCAAGTTCAACACGCGCGTCAAGTACGCACACGCCCCGACCGGAGGTGATCGACGATGAACCGACGTCCCGCTGCGCTGCTGCGCATCACCGTCGCCATCGTGGCAGTCCTGTTGCTGATCATCGGTATCGGCGCCATCTTGTGGAAGCTCGGCGTCGATCCGGTGCAGACATGGATCAACCGCATCGATCAGCGGGCGGGCCAGACCGCGACCGAACAATCGTGGTGGCCCGCGGTGCTCGTCGCGGTCGCGCTCGTCGCCCTGATCTGGGGTTGGTGCCTCATCGCCACCGTGATTCGCCCCGGCAAGACCGACGACGTCCTGCTCGCCGACAGCGGCCCGGGCGGTCAGATGACCGTGCCGCCCAAGCTGATCGCCGATGCCGTCGGCGCCGATCTGGCGGCCGCACCGGAACTCGACCGCGTCTCATCCAAGGCGACCGACGACCGCGGACGCACGATCATTCGCATGACGGTCACCGCCGACCCCACGCGTTCCTACGCCGAGATCGCCTCGGTGGTGGGCGATGCGGTTGAACACGTGCGGGGTGCGTTGGACGGCAGCGACACCCACGTGCAGGCCATGGTCCACCTGGAGCCTCGCGCCGGGTGAGACGTCTGGCGCCCGTCGACGCCCGCTTCCACTGGCAGTCGGCGGTGATCGGCAACGATCAGTTCCTGCTGTACTGTTTTGCCGGACAACCCATCCGGCTCGACGACGCGGCCGCGATGCTGCGTCGTCGAACCCGGACCATCGGAGACCTCACCGTCCGAATCCTGGACGTCCCGGGCACACTCGACCGGCCGTACTGGGTGTATCACCGGCCCGACGACGATCAGGTCACGGTCCATCGGGATCTCGACACCTGGCAGCAGTGCCTCGACCGGCTCGCCGTACTCATGGGCGCGCCGCTCGACCCGACCCGCGCCCCATGGCGTGTCCACCTGTTCGGCCCGATCGCCGACCCGCCGGCGGGTTCCGGTGTGGGTGTCGTGGCGGTGCTGCAGATCTGTCACGCGCTCGCGGACGGTCGAGGGGCCTCCGGTATCGCACGAAAACTGTTCACCGACAGCGACTCCGGGCCGGACCTCGTTCGTGGCCCGGTGCTCGACCGGCTCCCCGCGCCGGTACTGGCCGGCGGGACCGCAGCGTTGGGCGTGGCCCGGCTGCCCGTCGATCTGGCTCGCACCGTGATTCGTGGCACCGCCGCCTACCGCGCGTCCCGCTCGCAACCGGCGGTCGCGGCGAGTGGCGTGCCACCCACCGACCTCAACCGCCCACCCAGCGCGGATCGCCTGTTGCGCACCATCGTCGGACCGCGTGATCTGTTGCCGCCCGGGCACACCGTCACCGTCGGTGCGCTGACGGCCATTTCTCTCGCGCTCGACGACGTGCTCGACGACCGACTCGGCGGCGCACCCCTGGCCGTGGAACTGACTGTCGGACGGTCCTCAGAGACTCGGGCGCGCAACAACTTCCGCAACGTCGGCGTCGATCTGCACACCGAACTCGACGACCTGACCGAACGTGCGGCAGCGATCGCCAAAGAGATCGACCGCGCGCGGGACGCCGACCGCGATCCCACGCGCGTGGCCGAACGTCGCGCCACCGATGCCAGTCCGGCGATGCTGACCCGGTGGGGCATCAGGCAATTCGACGTCGAGGTGCGGCCCGAGTCGATGACCGGGGTCAGCGTGGTGTCGTCGGTCTATCGCGGCCGCGCGGACCTCACGCTGGACGGCGCACCGGTGGTGTGTACCGCGGGCTTTCCCGCGCTCTCACCCGCGCAGGGACTGACCCACGGTGTGCACGGGATCGGGGATACGGTCACGCTGTCGGTGACCACCAGTCCGGCAATCATGCCCGACGTCGACCGCTACCTGGAGTCACTGTCGGCGGCGATCGACCGGGTGCGGCGCGAAGTACGCCGCCCCGATCAGCTGCGCCCAGGTCAGGAACGCGGCGGCTGACCGTTGCGGTCGTAGCGTTCGGTGCCGTCGGTCAGCGCGTGGTGGCTGTCGGGACCGTGCCCGCCCCGCGGAGCGCGGGTGAGTCGTTTGGGCAGCCGGTCGGCGAGGCCACCGAGCGGCGCGACGGTCTGGTTGAGCAGGTCCACCGTCTCGGCCAATTCGTGCACGGTGTCCTGCATCGCCAGCAGATTCGGGGCGAGTTGCCCGATCACCTCGGTCAGCTCGGTGATCCGGTCCAGCGGACCGTCGGGGGCGATCGCGCGTTCCACGGCGCCGTTCTCGCCGACGAGCTGGTCGAGGAGACCGCCGTCGGCGGACATCCGGTCCAGGACCCCGCCGGATTCGGTCACCTTCTCCATCACCCCGTCGGGTGCGGTGAGCTTGTCGATGATGCCGCCCTCGGACGTCAGGCGTTCGAGGATGCCCTCGTTCTCGGTGAACTGATCGACCACACCGCCGGGGCGGGTGAGGCGGTCGAGAGGGCCGTCCTTGGCGGTCAACCGGACCAGGATGCCGCCGTCCTCGGTCATCTGATCGAGCAATCCGCCGCTGGCCGTGAGTTTCTCCAACAGGCCGTCGGGAGCAGTCAGGCGGTCGACGACACCACCCGGATTGAGCAGTCGTTCCACCGGGCCACCGGCGGCGAGGATGCGGCCGAACGGCCGATCCGGTCCGAGGAGCTCGGCGAGCTGATTGAGCAATGCCAGGGGAGTGCGCGCGCTGCCCAGTTCATCACCGGACAGGCCCAAGGCGTGGTTCACCTCGTGCTGCACGCTGTTCGCGGTCAACCGGGCGATGGTGACGGCCGATTCCGCGGCCGTGAGCACGACACCGGTGACGGCGAAGCCCAGGCGAAACGGCAGCTCCACCGCGGTCCGCGCGGGAGCGTTCTGCGAGTCCATGACGCTGACATTAGGCGATGTCAGGGTCTGGAGGGGAGAGCCCCGCTCGATTTGGCGCCTGTCCGTGATGCAGGCAAGCAGTCAGGAACGGCGCGCCGCGGCCTTGGCCGCCTTCTTGAAATCGCGCACCTTCTGCAGCGAATCGGGGTCGGTCACGTCGGCCACCGACCGGAATCCGGTCTTGCCGTAATCGCCGACGACCTTGGTCCACCCGGCCGGTTTCACCCCGAGTTGCTTGGCCACCAGCGCGGTGAAGATCTTGGCCTTCTGTTCGCCGAATCCGGGGAGCGCCTTGAGGCGTGCCAGCAGATCGGCGCCGGATTTCGCGTCGGTCCAGATCCGTTCGGTGTCACCGTCGTACTCGTCGACGACCACCTTGGCGAGTGCCTGGACCCGACCGGCCATCGAGCGCCCGTACCGGTGGATCGCCGGCGGGGTGGCACACAGATCGGCGAACGCGTCGGGATCGGCGTCGGCGATCGCCGCGGGGTCCATCGTGCCGAAACGATCGCGGATCTTGGCCGGCCCGGCGAACGCCCGTTCCATCGGGAACTGCTGATCCAACAACATTCCTGTCAACAGCGCGAACGGGTCGGTGGACAAGAGTTCGTCGGCCGCGGGCTCCTGCGCAATCTGGATTTTCGCCATGGGGTCATCGTAGTAACCCGTAGTCTCACCCCATGGGGATGCGTCGGAGGGGATCTATGAAACGTGCACTGATCGGGATGTCGGCGACGGTGGGGGTCGCGGCCGGGGTACTCGCCGCGACACCCACGGCGGACGCGTATCCGGAGTACACCGACCCGAATCTGGTGACCACACTGCGCTGCGACAGCCCGAGTCCCTGGCCCGGCAACGGTCCGATCCCCATCTGGGTCGACGTCTACAACCACATCCCATTCCCGTCGGACGGCCTGCCCGGACCGGCGATCTCGCTCGACGCCTCAGACCGGTCGCGCTCGTCGCTGATCACCGACTACACCATCGAAACCCGCGTCGACTGGCGCAATCTGGCGACCGGGCGGACCGGGTCGGTGACCGTGCCGACCCGCGCTCGCACCGTCACCTGGCAGGTCGATGTGCACCCGGGTAGTGGGCCGGTCGCGTTCACCATCCGGCAGAAGATCGGCCTGATGGCCTTCGTGCCGATGGTCAACGCGAAAACGTCGACCTGCAAAGGCCGCGCAACCGCCTGATTTTCCGCCCTCGCCGAGTAGCGTGGGAGAAGGTCGGGCCGATCACGACGGACGGGAATCTGTCTATGTCGCAAGCGCACCAGAACGAAGTCAACGAGCAACACACGGCGAAGGTCATCGGGGTAACCATCGCCGCGGCGGTCGGTGGATTCCTCTTCGGATTCGACAGTTCCGTGGTCAACGGCGCGGTCGATTCCATCCAGCAGACCTTCGGGCTCGACGAGCTGATGAAGGGCTTCGCGGTCGCCATCGCCCTGCTCGGCTGTGCCGTCGGCGCCTGGTTCGCCGGTCGCATCGCCGATGTGTGGGGCCGCAAACGTGTGATGCTCG
Source organism: Gordonia sp. CPCC 205515 (assembly GCF_048537925.1). Classification (NCBI taxonomy): domain Bacteria; kingdom Bacillati; phylum Actinomycetota; class Actinomycetes; order Mycobacteriales; family Gordoniaceae; genus Gordonia; species Gordonia sp. CPCC 205515. The sequence goes on from NZ_JBCLVJ010000002.1 coordinate 355,112, forward strand.
CGGGCTCGATTCTGTTCACCGTCTCCGCCATCGGCACCGCCTACACCCAGACCATCGGCGACCTGCTGCTGTGGCGCGTGCTCGGCGGTCTGGGCATCGGCATCGCCTCGGTGATCGCTCCCGCCTATATCTCCGAGATCGCGCCTGCCCGCTACCGCGGTGCTCTCGCGTCGATGCAGCAACTGGCCATCACCCTCGGCATTTTCGCGGCTCTGCTCTCCGACAAGCTCATTCAGCAGGCCGCAGGCGATCCGATGAACGACCTCTGGTGGGGTCTGGAGGCGTGGCGCTGGATGTTCCTCGTCGGCGTGATACCCGCCGTGGTCTACGGCGTGCTCGCGTTGACCATCCCCGAATCGCCGCGCTACCTCGTCGGCCGCAACCGCGACGAGGAGGCCGCCCGCATCCTGCAGGAGGTCACCGGAGAGGCGCACCCGCTCGAGCGGGTCAAGGAGATCAAGCTGACGGTCAAGCGCGAGTCGAGATCGTCGCTGGCCGATATCCGCGGGCCATCTTTCGGCTTGCATCCCCTTGTCTGGGTGGGCATCTGGCTGGCCATCTTCCAGCAGTTCGTCGGCATCAACGCGATCTTCTACTACTCGACGACCCTGTGGAAGTCGGTCGGATTCGACACCGCCCAGGCGTTCACCACGTCGGTGATCACCTCGGCGATCAACGTCGGCATGACCTTCGTCGCGATCCTGTTCGTCGACCGGATCGGACGTCGCCTACTCCTGCTCATCGGTTCGGTCGGCATGTTCATCGGCCTGCTGATGGCGTGTATCGCCTTCACCCAATCGGTGACCACCGTCGTCGACGACGTGGCCGAGGTGTCGCTGCCCAACCCGTGGGGTGTGCTGGCGCTGATCGGTGCGAACATGTTCGTCGTATTCTTCGCCGCCACCTGGGGTCCGGTGATGTGGGTGATGCTCGGCGAGATGTTCCCGAACCGCATCCGCGGTGTCGCGCTCGGTGTCTGCACCGCGGTCAACTGGATCGCCAACTTCACCATCTCGATGCTGTTCCCGGAGATGAGCAAGGTCGTCGGGCTCGGCATCATCTACGGGTTCTTCGCGTTCTGCGCCGCCGCGTCGTTCTTCTACGTACGGGCAAAGGTCTCCGAAACCAAGGGCATGGAACTCGAGGCGATGGATTCGGTGGCCGAACACTCGCTGTCGGACTACGAGGCGTTGCGCGCAGCCAAGCGCAAATGAGCGAGGTGACTCAATCGGCGTCGGTCAGACCGGTGATCAGCAGCCACTGTGCCGCGAAGTAGCTTGCCAGCACCCAGGTTTCGGCCAGTCCGGCCAGGGTGGGGTCGGTGATGAGGTGGCGCCGGTTGAGGATCGTCAGGTCCGACGCCAGGAACAGCCAACCGCCCGTACGCATCCGGGGCTGAGGTAGCCGATCGTCGTCGGCGGTCGCCGACATGAGCGCCAACGTGTTGCCGTAGGCGCCGAGCACCGGCAGCAGCCGCGGTCGGTGCCGGGCCATGACCGCCGCGGATTCGGCGAGAATCGTTGTCCGCAAAAATAATCCGGCCGGGCGGGGGCGCGCACCGCGGCGCAGCATGAGTCCGGTCAAGCAAAGCTGTGCGCCGGCGAACAGGCTTGCGCCCGTTTGTAGCCGGCGATCCTTGCGGGCCGGGTCGTCGGCGAACTCCTCGAGCAGCATGGCGCGGTCACCGGCCGCGGAGAAGGCGAGAGCACCGGCCAGCACGACGTTGTCGACGCTGCTGCGACGACGGGCCCCCACCGCCGTGCGGACCGCGAGCAGCGCGATGGGCAGCGGTTTGGTGATACCGGCGAGTCGGCGATGACCGAGCGCGCCGGCCAGTGTCGCGGCCACCGCCGTCGCGGCGTAGCCGATGTCGATGGCGCGGTCTGCGCTGGCGTTCACCGGCCGAGCAGTCGGCCGATGAACTGGCGGATATCGTTGTCGGCCATCATTTCTGCCTGCCGCGGATCCACTGTCAGATAGGTGTGTGGGATGGCGCGGAAGTCGGCGCGATGGGCATCGTTGAGGTAACGCAGGGCGAGCGGCACGCTCACATTGTCGTCGATGAGGGCTTGACCCAACAGCAGCGGCCGGGTGAAACCGCGGATCGGCATGGTCAGCGCGGTCGACAGTACGTCCATCGCCGCCCGATTGCCGCCGAGCGGTTTGGTGAACAGCGTCCCCAGTTTCAGGTTCGCGACCTGCGGGGCGAGTTCGTCGGCGCAAGCCGTGCTCGCCCGGTCCAGCCAGCGAACGCCGGCGTCGGTGAGATACGACCCGAGGCCGACGGCGGGGCGGGCCAGCCGCAACGCCGCGAGGACATAGACGATCTCGAGGGTCGCCGCCCGCGGCAGCACATCGGTGGAGGGACCCAGGTTGGACAGGATGCTCGGGCTCTCGGCGGGGATCGATTCCGCCGCGCTGCCGCGATAGTCGAGGCCCGGACCCTGCATCCCGGTTGCGGTGCGCGCCAGTGTGATCGACGCCGGTGAGCCGTAGGCGTGGCCCACGACCGCCCACTTGCGACTCAATCCGGGTGTGACGTCGCGGCTCGCCCGCACCCCGTCGACGATGCTGCGTACCGAACTGTTGACGTCGAAACTCATGGGGGTGCCCGGAGTTCCGAGTCCCGCGAGATCGGGGGAGAGCACGGCGTAGCCGCGGGAGATCCACCGACGGATCTGCTCGGTGTCGGCAGGCAGCGGTCGATTCGACGGGGCGCACCGGTCGGCGATCCCGCGGGTGCCGTGCGACCAGACGACCGTCGGCCATCCGCCTGCGGGCACCCGCCCCGCGGGCACCTGGACCGTGGCCGACGACATCTGCGGCTTACCGTCGGATCCGGTTGTCCGATAGGTGAACACATCGCCGGACCGGGCGCCGGGCACCAGCCGGTTCTTGGGGAGATCCCGGTTGACGTAGACGGTGCCCGCCGCCGGCGCGGCGTCGGCGACACCGGCCTCGACGACGGCGGGGGCGAGCAGACCGACCGCCAACGCCGCGGCGAGAGTGCCGCGGCGTCGAGCGTGTCGGGTCATGGGGCGGGCGGTCATGATCTCTTCTCGTGCTGTGGCGCCGAGGTCAGTGCCCCGACGCGGGATCAGGCGTTGACGATGCCGACTGCGGGCAGGAACGTGCAGGTCCGGGCGCCGTTCTGGGCGGTCCCGAAGACGGCCGACAGGATGGTTCCGGTACCGGTCTTGACCGGGGCCAGCCGCACACCGGACAACAGCGGCAACACGCCGAGCGCCGGCGAGTTCTTCGCGATGGGTTCCAGATCGGCGAAACCGCCCTTCAGTGTCGTCGGGTTGAACCACGCGACCTGCATCTTGCCGCCGGTACCGGCGGTACCCGATGCCGGGACGAAGGCGTAGGCGGTCTCACCCGCGTCGACGATGTTGAGCTTCGGCAGCGTGATGAACGGAAGCGGGAACGGCAGTTTTGGCTCGCCACTCTTGAGCGGCCACGGACCGGGTGCGGCGCCGGCACCGGCGGTCACGAGTCCGAGCGGGTTGTCTGCGGTGGCATCGGTGCAGAACGGGGCCACCGACGGCGTCAGCGTCTGGATGCCGAGCTGCTTGAGCAACGCCGTCGGGTCAGTGCTCGCGGCGGGCACGAACGAGCCCGACTCGGCGGCCTGCTGGGTCGGCAGGAGTCCGGACAGCTGGTTCAGGCGGTCGATGATGTCGGTGGCCGAGAGCTGACCGGCGCTGCCGACCACGGCCTGCGCCGCCTCAAGCGCCATCCGGTCGACGCCCGCGTCCTTGAGCATCCGCACCGCAGCGGCGAGTTCGGCGTCGTAAGGGATGTCCGGCAGGGTCATCGAGTTCGGCGGGACGACAGGTTCGGCCGAGCTGATGGCAGGCGTACCGAGGGCCAGCGCTGCCGTGGCGGCGACGCCGACGATCCCGGCGCGGAGGACGCGACTGGGGCGCGCGGTGCGCTCGACAGCGCGGTTCGGTGCGGTCGCAACCATGGTGATCTCCTTTTGCGTGAACTCAGACACCCGCCGCGGACTGCTGTTACGGATGTGACTGGTGTTGCTCAAGTTAAAAGAGTTCACGATCAAAGGCGAAGCCGCAAGTCGTGAGTCCGTGTTGTGACATTGCCGCGACCCAGGGGCGACGCAGACTCCGAGCAAGGGTCGTTGTGGCAGGTCGCGGTGTGCGCGGGAGCACATGACGACCGGCGTGGAAACGACCGCACCCCCGGTCGGATGGCCGGGGGTGCGGGTGGGGCGGGAGACGCGCCTAGACGATTGCGAGACCGATCACCGGGACGATGCCGCACGAGATGACCTTCCGCTTCTGGACGGTCGTCACATTGCCGTAGATCGTCGACACGACGCGACCCTTGCCGGTCTTGGCGATGCCGGTGAAGGTGCCGGGGCCGTCGACCGCATTGATCTTCGGGTTGCGCTTGAGGGCGAACTGCCCGGACTTGCCGGTGTCGATGTTGATCCAGCTGACCCACAACGGGTGCGCGCGGCTGTTGAACGCCGGTCCGGTGCCCAGGCTGGTGTAGACGTAGCCGGCCTCACCCTTCTTGGGGCCGGGTGCCGGTGCCGCTTGTGGGCCCGCGGTGACCAGCGCGCGACCGAGGGAGTTGCCGTAGGGCTGGTTCGCCGCACTCGGTGCGATGCATCCGAGGCCGAGCGTCGGGTAGAGGAACTCCTGAATCTTCGGAGCGTTGGGACCCTGCGGGATCTCCGGCTCGCCGGGCTTGCGCTCGGCGGCCTTCTGCTGGCGCAACATGTCCTGGCGTCCGGGCTCGCCGAGGAAAGCGATGATCTTGTTCCACGTGTCGGAGACCTGCGGGGGTAGCCCGGGTGCGGCCGCGAGGGCCTTGGCCTGCTGGATGAGCTGCGGATTGATCTTGCCGTCGGCGCCCTTGGTGGTGACCGCGCCGATGATGGCCGGGGCGAAGGCGCCGAGCGAATCCAGCGTCCGCTGATCGACCTTCATCTTGCCGATCTCGGGCGCGAGTGAGGGTGTGGCATGTGCGGTGGCGGGCAGGCTCAGCGACGCCGCGGCGGCGACGCCTACCAAGGCGACAGTCGCGCGTCGCGCGAAGCCGGCCGAGTGGGGCGCTCGAGCCGAACGCGGGTTGTGGAATGCAGGCAGGCGCACTGGTTCCGGTCCTATCGGTGTCGGTGTGCACCCGAAAGCGGTCACACACGTTGGCGGTCAGTGACTCCGACGCCCCCCGGGACGCCGCGGGTCATTCTATGCACCCGCGACCGACGAGCGCTGCACAGGGACGCTACCGCCATCCTGAGCGACACCTGTGATTATTGATACAATTGTTACGCATGTTACTCATGTGACGATTGGGCCGGGGGCGGTCGCGTTCGTCCTCCGCGCCGCTGATCTGGTTGGATCGAGCCGTGGCGAGACAACGCGCAGTGAGGGTCCGGACGGTGTTGGTGGCGTTGACGGCGATGACCGTCCTGGCCGGGGCCACCGCCTGCGGCGAGGATTCCTCGGCGCCGAGCGAGGTCACTCTCCTCACCCATGACTCCTTCACCCTGCCCGACTCGGTACTCGAGGCCTTCCGGACCGAGACCGGTCTGACGCTCAAGGTGGTCAAGTCCGGTGACGCCGGGCAGCTCGCGTCGACGGTGTCGCTGACCCCGGGGTCACCCAAGGCCGACGCGGTGTTCGGCATCGACAACACCTTCGCCTCCCGGCCCATCGAGGCGGGTGCCCTCGAGTCGTACCGTTCGCCGGCCGCGGCCAACGGCGCCGACGACTATGCCGTGCCCGATTCGAACAACGAACTGACTGCCGTCGACCGCGGCGACGTCTGCCTCAACGTCGATGACATGTGGTACCGGCGCAACAATCAGGCGCCCCCGACCAGCCTGCGGGATCTGCGCGATCCGCGCTACGCGGCGCAGGCTGCCCTGCTCGACCCGAGCACGTCGTCTCCGGGAATGGCGTTCCTGCTCACCACCATCGGCGTCTTCCCGCAAGGCTGGCAGGACTATTGGAAGACCGTGTCCGCGGGCGGCGCGGATATCGTCGCCGGGTGGGAGATCGCCTACAACCAACTGTTCACCGCAGGGGAAGGCAAGGGGGACAAGCCGATCGTGCTGTCCTATGCCTCCTCGCCGGCGGCGACACCGGGCACCTCGGCGATCCTCGACAGCTGCTTCCGGCAGGTCGAATACGTCGGAGTGCTCAAGGGCGCCAAGAACTCCGACGGCGCACGCAAGCTCGTCGACTTCATGCTGACCCCGACCGTGCAGGAGGCCTTGCCGGACTCGATGTATGTCTACCCCGTGCAGCAGGGCACCAAGCTGCCCGACGGGTGGGCGCAACGGGCACCGGTACCGACGTCGACGGTGAATCTGCCGCCCGCCTATATCGCTGCGAACCGCGAGGTCTGGCTGCAGCAGTGGCGCGACGCCGTCGGACGGTGACGAGCGGGTGACCCGCGGCGGCACGAAAAACCTTGGCACGCTGGCGCTGCGGGTGGCTCCCGCGGCGTTCATCGCGATCCTGTTCATCTGGCCGGTCGCCGCGCTGATCCGACGCGCGATTTCGGTGGGCTCCGGCGACGGACTCACGGCGCTGGCCGAGCGCACCCACGCGTGGCAACTGTTGGGCTTCACCCTGTTTCAGGCGGCATTGTCGGCGCTGCTGGCGCTGGTGGTGGCCATTCCGATGGTGTGGCTGCTCGCGCGCGTACGGATACCCGGCTCGCTGCTGCTGATGGTGATCATCACCGTCCCGTTCGTGCTCCCGACCGTGGTCGTCGGGATCGCGTTCCGGGCGTTACTGGGTGGGCCACTCGGCTTCCTGGGTCTCGATTCCGGGTTGTGGCCGATCCTGCTCGCCCACGCCTTCCTCAACGTCGCGGTGGTCGCGCGCGTCGTCGGGGCCGCGTGGCGGTCGCTGGACCCGCGGATGGTCGAGGCGGCCCGGACACTCGGTGCCGGCCGGTGGCGGGCCTTCGCCGGTATCGTCGCGCCGCGGCTGGCGCCGGCCGTGGCGGCTGCCGCGGCACTGGTTTTCCTGTTCTGCTCCACCAGCTTTGGCGTCATCGTGATCCTCGGCAACGGCGAGATCCGCACCCTGGAGACCGAGATCTACACGCAGGCGATCGGCTACTTCCGGATTCCCGAGGCCGTGCTGCTGTCGATGCTGCAGATCATCGTCGTGGTCGCAGCTCTGCTGGTGACCCGACTCTTCGACGACCCGGCCCCGCAGACCACCGGCCGCGCCGCCGACTCCCGGTTCAGCCCGCATGGCCGGCAATGGATTCCGGTGGGCGCCGCGGTCACCTGGACGGTACTCGTGCTCGTCGGCCCCATCGCGGTGCTGGCGGTGCGGTCGGTGCGTCCGGCGGTGGGCGGGGCCTGGACGCTGGACGGCTACCGGTCGCTCACCGAATCGGTCAACGGTGTGACACCGCTTGCCACACTGCGCTATTCGCTGACCACCGCGGTGCTGGCGATGGTCATCGCACTCGTCGTGGGACTGCTCGCGGCGGTGGCGATGCACCGCTCGCGCGGCGTCAGCGGCACCGTCGGCAACGTCGTCGCGACCATTCCGCTCGGCATCAGTGCGGTCACCCTGGGGTTCGGCTACCTCATCGTGCTCGCCGCGCTGCCGTCGGAGGTCTCGGCGTCGCCCCTGGTGATTCCCTGCGTGCAGGCCCTCATCGCCATCCCGGTCGTCGTGCGCATCGCCATCCCGGCACTGCAGTCGGTGCCCGAACGGCTGCGGCAGGCCGCCGCCACCCTGGGTGCCACCCCGACCCGGGTGTTCTGGACCGTCGACGCCCCGATTATCGGCCGATCACTGGCGGCCGCAGGCGGATTCGCCTTCGTCATGGCGTTGGGTGAGTTCGGCGCGACCAGTTTCCTGGCCCGCGCCGACACCACCACACTCCCGGTGCTGATCGGGTCGGCGCTCAACCGGCCCGGCGCGGAGAACCTCGCGACGGCGATGGCTGCGTCCATGGTGTTGGTGGTGGTGACCACGATCGCGGTCGCTCTCGTCGAGGTGTTCCGACCACGGACGGGAGCGCCGCTCTAGCCATGTTGGACATCGAGAACGTGGGCGTACGGTACGGCACGGTCACCGTGCTCGACGGCGTCGACTGGACGGTCGGCACCTCGGGGTCGGTGGTGACGGCTCTGCTGGGACCGTCCGGTTGCGGCAAATCAACCCTGCTGCGCGCCGTTGCGGGCCTGGAACCGTTGAGTGCCGGGCGAATTCGATTCGACGGCGCCGACCTCGCCGACGTCCCCACCCATCGCCGCGACTTCGGCGTCGTCTTCCAGGACGGACAGTTGTTCCCGGGGCGCAGTGTGGCCGCCAACATCGGCTACGGCCTGCGGATGCGGCGCTGGTCGAGGCCCGCGACCACTGCGCGGGTGGCCGAAATGCTGGAACTGGTCCAGCTTCCCGACCTCGGCGGGCGTCGGGTCGACGAACTCTCCGGCGGTCAGGCGCAGCGGGTGGCGTTGGCCCGCGCTCTCGCGCCACGGCCCCGACTGTTGCTGCTCGACGAACCGCTCGCCGCCCTCGACCGGCTCCTGCGTGATCAGCTAGCCACCGAGATCGCCGAAATAGTCAGGGCCGCAGCCACTCCCACCATCGTGGTGACCCACGACCACACCGAGGCGGCACTGATGGGGGACACCATCTCGGTGATGCGCGACGGCGACATCGTGCAGACCGCGGCACCGCACGAACTGTGGAGTCGGCCGGTCGACGCGTGGACCGCCCGATTCCTCGGGGTGACCACCGTGATCGACGCAAAGGTGGCCGGCGGGGTGGTCGACACGGCCCTCGGGTGCATCGACCTACCCCTCCCGGATGGGCCGACGCACCTGGGGTTACGTCCGGAATCGTTGCGCGCCATACGAAGTGGCGACAACGCCGACAACGGCGCGATGATCGGTATCGTCGCTGCCGTCGCGGATCTGCCGGCCGGACGCCGACTGCGGGTGAACACCCGCAGCGGTGACCTCGACGCGGTGAGCGCTGAGCCGGTCGAGGTCGGCGCCGAGGTCACGCTCGCCCTGGTCGCGGAACGGGTGGCGGTGATCGGCTCATGACCCCGTCCGAAAATCCGCTGCCCGACAACACCATTCCGCCGCGCCTCGTGGTCGGCGGGGCGATCCTCGACCCGATCCGCCGGCGCCTGCTCCTCGCGCAACGCAGTTACCCGGCCGCGGTGGCCGGGCTGTGGGAGCTGCCCGGCGGCAAGGTCGAGGCGGGCGAGACCCCGGCGCAGGCGCTGCGCCGGGAACTGCAGGAGGAACTCGGCATCGACGTGGTCGTGGGGGAGGCGTTGGCCGAGCAGGTCGCGTTACGTGACGACCTCACGCTGATCGCGCTGCGCGCGCAGATTGTCGATGGAATCCCGCACCCGGCCGAACACCAGGCGATCCGCTGGCTCGATGCCGCGGCACTGGCCGCGGCCGCCCACGACGGACTCCTCGTGCCCGCCGACGCGGTCTGGGTGCCCGAACTACTCGCCGACCTCGAATGAACCGGCCGTCGACCACCGTGGTGGCGCCGACCCTGATGATCGTCGGTGCCACGTCGATGTACGTGGGTGCGGCGATCGCCGTCGTGCTGTTCGACACGCTGTCGCCCAGCGCAGTGGCGTGGTTGCGGATCGCCGGAGCGGCCGTCGCGCTCGTCGCCTGGGCCCGACCGGGCGCGGCCGCCTGGCATCGGTCGCGGCTGCTGCTCGCGGGTTCGTTCGGACTGATCACCGCCGCGATGAACATCGCCTTCTACGAGGCACTCGCCCGGCTGCCGCTGGGCACCACCGTCGCACTCGAATTCCTCGGCCCCGTCGCGGTGGCCGCGGTCGGCTCCCGGACCCGACGCGACGTGGCGGCACTGCTGCTCGCCGTCGTCGGGGTGATCCTGATCGCCGACGTCCACTGGGCAGGGACCCCCGGCGGCGTGCTGCTGGCGCTGACGGCCGCCGCGTGCTGGGCCGGCTACATCGTGCTCGGCAAACGCGTTGCCCGACGCGGCAGCGGCATCGAGGACCTCGCCACCGGATTCGTCGTGGCCGCAGTGCTGACCTCGCCGTTGGCGCTCGGCCTCGGCCCGGCGTTCGCCGACGACGCCCCGACCACCCGGTTGCTGGTGGCCGGACTCGCCGTGGGCATCGCGTCCACCGCGATCCCGTATGCCCTCGATCAGGTGGTGCTCGCTCGCGTCGGTCAGGCCCGGTTCGCCCTGCTTCTCGCGCTGCTGCCGGTCACCGCCTGCATCGTCGGGGCGGTCGCACTCGGCCAGATCCCTCGACCCGTCGAAGCGATCGGGATCGTCGCCGTCGCGGCCGCGGTCGCGGTGCGCTCGTCCGACGATCCGGACCCCGAACCCGCCGAGTTCGGCGGTCGGTAGAGGACTGTTCACCCGCTGTGATCGCGATCTCAGCGGCCCTGCCGGTACCCTGTACAGGTTGACTTGCCCGCCGGTGTCGCCGGTTGCCCAAACGCAGTGAAAGAGATCCTAGTGAGCGCTGTCCCCAATTTCCGTAACGTCGCGATCGTCGCGCACGTCGACCATGGCAAGACCACGCTGGTCGACGCGATGCTGCGCCAGTCCGGTGTCTTCGGTGAACGCGCCGAACTCGTCGACCGCGTGATGGACTCCGGTGACCTCGAGCGGGAAAAGGGCATCACCATCCTCGCCAAGAACACCGCGGTCCACCGTCGTCAGCCCGACGGCACCGAGGTCGTCATCAACGTGATCGACACGCCCGGCCACGCCGACTTCGGCGGTGAGGTCGAACGCGGCCTGTCCATGGTCGACGGCGTCGTGCTTCTCGTCGATGCTTCGGAAGGCCCGCTGCCGCAGACCCGCTTCGTGCTCCGCAAGGCGCTCTCCGCGTCGTTGCCGGTGATCCTGCTGGTCAACAAGACCGACCGGCCGGACGCGCGGATCGCCGAGGTCGTCGAAGAGACCCACGACCTGCTCCTCGATCTCGCCTCCGACCTCGACGAGGAGGCCGCGGCCGCCGCCGAGCAGGTCCTCGACCTGCCGGTGCTCTACGCGTCGGGACGCGCCGGCATCGCCAGCACCGTCGAACCCGCCAACGGCGAGGTGCCCGAGGGTGAGAACCTCGACCCCTTCTTCGACGTCCTTCTCGAGCACGTCCCCGCCCCGAAGGGTGACGCGGAAGCGCCGCTCCAGGCGCACGTCACCAACCTCGACGCGTCGCCGTTCCTCGGCCGCCTCGGGCTCGTCCGTATCCACAACGGCACCCTGAAAAAGGGCCAGACCGTGGCGTGGTGCCGCGAGGTCAACGGTGAATCCGTCGTCGAACGCGCCAAGATCACCGAACTGCTCGCCACCGTCGGTGTCGACCGCAGCCCGGCGGAATCGGCCGTGGCCGGTGACATCGTCGCGGTCGCCGGCATGGCCGAGATCATGATCGGCGACACCCTCGCCGACGCCGAGAACCCGGTCGCGCTGCCGCGGATCACCGTGGACCAGCCGGCCATCTCGGTGCTCATCGGCACCAACACCTCGCCCCTCGCCGGTCGGGTCAAGGGCCACAAGCTCACCGCGCGCATGGTCAAGGATCGACTCGACTCAGAGCTCATCGGCAACGTCTCGCTCAAGGTCCTCGACATCGGCCGTCCGGACGCCTGGGAGGTGCAGGGTCGTGGTGAGCTGGCGCTGGCCATCCTCGTCGAGCAGATGCGCCGCGAGAACTTCGAACTCACCGTCGGCAAGCCGCAGGTGGTCACCCGCAAGGTGGACGGCAAGGTGCACGAGCCGTTCGAGCACCTGACCATCGACGTCCCGGAGGAATACCTGGGCGCGGTCACCCAGTTGCTGGCCGCCCGCAAGGGACGCATGGATCAGATGAACAACCACGGCTCCGGGTGGGTCCGGATGGAGTTCCGGGTGCCCTCACGTGGACTCATCGGTTTCCGCACCGACTTCCTCACCGAAACGCGCGGCACCGGCATCGCGAACGCCGTGTTCGACGGCTATGACGCGTGGGCCGGCGAGATCCGCGCCCGCCACACCGGTTCGCTGGTCAGCGACCGCGCGGGCAGCGTCACCCCGTTCGCGATGATCCAGCTCGCCGACCGTGGCACCTTCTTCGTCAACCCCGGCGACGACACCTACGAGGGACACGTCGTGGGCATCAACCCGCGCGCCGAGGACCTCGACATCAACGTCACCCGCGAGAAGAAGCTCACCAATATGCGGCAGTCGTCGGCGGACGTCATGGAGACGCTCGCCAAGCCGATGCAGCTCGAACTCGAGGGCGCAATGGAGTTCTGCGCCGCCGACGAGTGTGTCGAGGCGACTCCGGAGGTGGTCCGGGTGCGTAAGGTTCATCTCGATGCGACCACCCGTGCCCGTGAGCGTTCCCGCGCCAAGACGCGTGATCAGGCGGTTGGATAGACACGGGTTGGGTGCATACGTGGCCGATCGGGGAGTCGGCCCGTGCGGGATCTCTGGGGGAGGTTGCTGGTGATTCGGGCACAGGGGACGTCGCGCCGGCGGACGGCGTCGGTCGCGGCGCTGCTCGGGGCGGTGATCATGGTGCTCGCCGCCTGCAGCGCCAGCCCGCCTCCGCCGGTCCGGGAGACCGCGGCACCGGCCACCCCGGCCGAGTACCCGACCGAGAAGACCATCTACATCGCCACCGATTCGATCGGTAACGGCTTCAACCCGCACGTCGGGGCCGACCAGAGCACGGTCACGACCGCGATCGCGGCGATGACCCTGCCGAGCGCTTTCCGTCCGGTGACCACTCCGGAGGGTGTGGTGTGGCGCCGGCAGGAGGCATTGATCACGTCGGCGGGGGTGACCTCGCAGTCGCCGTTCACGGTGACCTATCACATTCACAACGACGCGCAGTGGTCCGACGGCCTGCCCGTCACCGGTGACGACTTCAGCTACCTGTGGCAGCAGATGTCGCGGCAACCCAATGTGGTGGCGCCCGCCGGCTATCGGCTCATCGACTCGGTGCAGTCGCGGTCGGGTGGCAAAGAGGTCCAGGTGACCTTCGCCCGGCCGTACCCCGCCTGGCGGGAGTTGTTCACCGGCCTGCTGCCCAGCCACGTGTTGCGTGGCGCACCCGCCGGATTCCAGACCGGCATGGACAGCGGCAAACCGCTGTCGGCCGGTCCCTTCCAGGTGGTGTCGATCGATCAGACGCGCGACGAGGTGCGGCTCGCCCGCAACGACCGGTATTGGATGACCCCGCCCAGCCTCGACCAGGTCGTGCTGCGTCGGGCCGGCACCGCGTCGCAGATGGTCGATACCGTGCGCTCGGGTGACTCGTCGGTCGTGACGCTGGCCACCGGGCCGGCGACCACCGCCGAACTCACCTCGGTGCCCGGATTCGCCACTCAGCGCAATCCGACGTCGCGGGCGCTGTCGGTGAGTGTGAATGCGCGTACCTCGACGATGCGCTCGATCCCGGTGCGGGAAGCGATCCTCGGCATGATCGACCCCGGGCTGGTCACCTTCGCCGCGGCCGGCGACGACATCGTCACCCCGTACGCCAACACCGTCTACGCGCCGACCGACCCCGGCTACTTCCCGGTCGATCGGGTGCGACCGTCGGCAACGGAGATCACCGGATTGCTCGGCGAAGCCGGGTACGAGCGGGTCCCCGCCGCCACCGCGACCCCCACCCCGAGCGCTGATGCATCGACGGGCGCGTCGGCGTCGGCCACCTCGTCGGCCGCTCCCTCGGTGCCGTCGTCGAGCACCGACGGCACCGACACCACCGACGTCAAGGAACTGCCCGCCGGGATCGACCCCTATCGCAACACTGCGGGCGACCTGACCGTACGGGTGGGCGCGATCAGCGGTGATCCGCGGTCGACGTCGGCGGCGTCCAACATCGTCGACCAACTGCGCGGGCAGGGGGTGCGCGCCGGGGTCGTCGCGCTGCCCAACAGTGATCTCTACGGTGTGGCACTGACCAATTCGCGCGTCGACCTGGTCGTCGGCTGGACCGGATTGGGCGACCGCCCGGCCGCCCAGTTGGCCTCGCAGGTCGATTGCGATCAGCCCAAGCCAGGGACTGCGCCGTCGCTGTCGACGCCGCCCACCCCGACCAGCGTGGCCCCCGGCCAAACCGGCACCAGCGCCGACGACAGCTACGCCAGCAACATCTCCGGGGTGTGCGATCCGCAGTTGATCGGGCTGGCCCGCACCGCGTTGTCCGCGGTGGACCCGACACCGCAGCTGACCGAGGCCGAACCGCTGCTCGCCGCCCAGCACGTCTACCTGCCGATCTATCAGGACAGCATGATCGCCGGCTCCACCGGCAAGGTGCGTGGCGTGCCACTCACCGGCCCGATCCAGGTCGCCATCTACGGCGACACCGTCTCGTGGGAGCTTCCGTGACCGACACCGCCGACCGTCGTCTGCTGTTGCTGCATGCGCATCCCGACGACGAGACGATCATGACCGGCGGCACCATCGCGCGGTACCTCGAGGAGGGTGTGGACGTGCGGGTGGTGACCTTCAGCCTCGGCGAAGAGGGCGAGGTCATCGGCGACGAGTGGGCCCAGTTGGTGGCCGACGGCGGCGCCGACCAACTCGGCGGCTACCGGATTCTGGAGCTGACCCGCGCCCTGGCCGAGCTCAGCCCGCCCGGCGCGGCGCCGCTGCAACCCCGGTTCCTCGGAGGCGCCGGCCGCTGGCGTGACTCCGGAATGGCCGGGACACCGTCGGCGGACAATCCCCGAGCCCTCGTGCAGGCGCCGTTCGACACGCTGGTCGCGACCCTCGCCGACCTCATCGTCGACTTCGCACCGCAGGTCGTCGTCACCTACGACCGGGTCGGCACCTACGGTCATCCCGACCACGTGATGGTCCACGATGTGTCGATGGCCGCGCTGCCCATCGCCGGCGAACGCCTCGGCCGGGCCATCAAGGTCTACGAGTCGGTGACCGAGCACTCGGCGCTGGATACCGGTCTCGCGGCGGCCGCCGACCGCGTGCCGCAGGGGTGGCGGATGCCGGAGGCGGGCGAATTGCCGCGGTACCCCGACCGACACATCACCGCCGAGATCGATATCTCGGGCGTGCACCAGCGCAAGGCCGCAGCCCTGGCCGCGCACGCCACGCAGGTCACCGTCGCGCCGTCGGGTACCGAGTACGCACTGTCGAACAACGTGCTGCAACCGATCTTCGACCACGAGCACTTCATCCGCACCGCGCCGCCGGTCGAGGACTCGGCAGCCCGGGAGACCGACCTGTTCGACGGGATCGCCTAGATGCGCTGGGTCGACCGGGTGCTGCTGGCCTTCCTGGCGATCGACGGCTTCGTCGTCGGCGTCATGTCGGTGGGATTCGCCTACCTGCGGTTCGGCGGTGTCGCGATACCGGTGGCCGCCGTGATCGCCGGGGTGGTCAATTGCGTGCTGCTGTGGCTCGCGTCGCTGTTCACCGACGGCCCGGCCCGCTACCTGCCCTTGCTGGCCTGGCTGCTGGCGCTGGTGATCGGCGGTCTGCCCGGTCCCGGCGGTGACGTCGAACTCGACCCATCCGGCACGCTGCTGCTGCCGACGCTGCTGCTCCTGGTGATCGGCGCCGGCCTGCCTGCCCTCCTGGCCCGCAGCGGCAGGCTGCCCGATCCGGATCTGTCCTGACCGACGGTTACAGTGGTGCAATGGTCCTGCGCGAGTGGGCCGCCGACACGCTTGCCGAGGTAGACGATGTTCGGGCGGCGTTGCAGCACGTCGCCGACGATCCGTCGTCGCTCACCGATCCTGAATGGGTGGCGCTGCTCGGCGCGTCCGGCCCCGAACTCGACGAACTGTGCGCCCTCGCCGATGCCGCGCGCGCACGGGTGACCGACCCGGCGGCGCTCACGTTCGTGGTCAACCGGAACTTCGACACGTCCGTGGTGGCCGCTGACCGGCAAGGCCCGAGCCTCGAGGAGCTCGTCGCGGAGGCGTGGGCGCTCGGTGCCACCGAGATCTGCATGCAGGGACCGCTGCCCGACGACGCCCCGGCCGACGGCTACCTCCAGCTGGTGACCCGTATCCACGCCGCCGCACCGGGACTGCACCTGCACGCCTACCGTCCGCCGGAGGTGGCCGACGCCGCACGCCGGATGGGCATCACCAGCATCGACTTCCTGCGCCAGGCGCACGCCGCCGGCCTCGGTTCGGTGCCTGGCACCGCCGCCCAGGTCCTCGACGACGAGGTGCGCGCCCACTTGTCCGGCGGGATCGCCGCACCCGTCGCCGACTGGGTTGCCTCGATCGAGGCGGCACACGGCGTGGGACTGTTCTCCACCGCGACCCTGCTCTACGGGCATGTCGAAATCCCGGCGCAGCAGGTGGCACATCTCCGACTGCTGATTGAGATTCAGAGTCGCACAGGTGGTTTCAGTGAACTGATCCTGATGCCGCTGTTGCCGGAGAACGCGCCGCCATTCCTCGCCGCGCAGGCGACGTCGACGGTGACGCTGCGGGAGACCCGGGCTGTGCATGCCGTCGCCCGACTGATCACCCTCGGCAGCTTCGATCACCTCCAGGTGGCGTGGACCAAGCACGATCGCGACACCGTCGAGATGCTGCTCGCCGGTGGGGTCGACGACATCGGCGGTCTGCTGCTCGACGGCGACCTGATGCCGGCGGCGGGCCAAGAGGTCGGACGGGTACTGACCGTCGACGACCTCGCCGACATCGCCGCCCGTGTCGGGCGTGCGCCACGCCAGCGCACCACCGGCTACACCGATCCACCGGCCGACCGTCTCGTCGCCGTCCCCGTGGTGCGGCCGTGAACGTCGACGTCGCGATAGTGGGCGCCGGTTTTGCCGGTATCGGCATGGCCACCCAATTGGCCAGGCGCGCACACGAATCCTTCATCGTGCTGGAGCGCGCGGATGCCGTCGGCGGCACCTGGCGCGACAACACCTATCCCGGGATCGCCTGCGACATCCCGGCCCACCTGTACTCGTTCTCGTTCCGACCGCCGTCGGACTGGGCGAGGATCTACCCGAGTGGCGCCGAGATCCAGCGCTACCTGCAGCGAACCGTCGAAGACGAGGGACTCGCGCCCCACATCCGGCTGAATTGTGGTCTCCATCAAGCAGGGTGGGACGCCGAGACCGCGCGCTGGGAACTGGCCACCGACTCCGGTCCGATCAGTGCCCGCATCCTGGTGCTGGCGGTCGGTCGGCTGTCCGAACCCCGGTTACCCGATGTCGAGGGACTCGACGAGTTCCCCGGCACGGTGGTGCACACGGCACAGTGGCGGCCGGGATTGCTGTCGGGCGGCGAGCGCATCGGAGTCGTCGGTACCGGCGCATCCGCGGTGCAGTTGGTGCCGCAACTCGCCGACGACGCCGAGGAGGTCGTCGTCTTCGGTCGTACCCCGCCCTACGTGGTGCCCCGCAACGACCGTGCCTACACCGCAGACGAGCGGGCCGAACTCCGCGTTCCCGAACATGCGCAGGCGCTACGCGACCAGCTACTCACCGACGCGGACAAGGGATTTCGGCAGCGGCTCGGGCTGCGACCGGACATCGACGAGATCCGCGACCGCGCACTCGGACATCTGCACGCGCAGGTCACCGACCCGACCTTGCGGGAGATGCTCACCCCCGATTACGAGATCGGCTGCAAACGCATCCTACTGTCCGACGACTTCTACCCGGCGCTGTCCGAACCCAACGTCACCTACGAACCCAGCGCACTCGACGGCGTCGTGGAAAGCAAGGCGCACGCCGCGAGCGGACGCGCCTATGACCTCGACATCCTGGTGATGGCAACGGGTTTCGAAGCCACCCGGCCGCCGGCGGCCACCCGGATTCGAGGTCGCGATGGACTGCTCCTCGACGACCACTGGCATCGGGGCATGGTGTCGTACGCGTCGACGGTCGTCGCCGGCTTCCCGAATATGTTCGTGCTCGACGGACCCAATGCCGCACTCGGACACAACTCGGCGATCTACATGATCGAGACGCAACTCGACTATGTACTCGGAGCGCTGGATCATCTGTCGCACACCGCGATCCGATCGCTGGAGGTCACTACGGAGGCCGAGGAATCCTACACGCGGGAGATCGATCGGCTCAGTGCGTCGACGGTGTGGCTCACCGGATGTGACAGCTGGTATGTGGATGCGCGCAGTGGTCGGCTGACCCTGCTGTGGCCGGGTACCGCCGTGTCGTTCCGCGAACGCAACGGTACCTTCGACCCCGCGCCCTATGTCATCGACGAAGGGGGAACTGCTCCATGACATATACGGAAAAAACCGATGCTGCAACACGATCCGAGGCACTGGCGACCGCGCGATCCGGTGCCCCGATCGACCTCGACACCGCAACCGCGCTGCTGACCTGCGCCGGCGACGACCTCGTCGCACTGCAGTCCATCGCCGCCGGGCTGCGCGATCAGGGCTTGGCCGCAGTGGGACGTGAACGTCAGATCACCTACTCGCGCAAAGTTTTTGTGCCGCTCACCCGACTGTGCCGCGACCGCTGCCACTACTGCACCTTCGTCACCGTGCCCGGGAAACTGACCCGCGCCGGCCATGGCATGTACCTCGAACTCGACGAGGTCCTCGAGATCGCCCGCGAGGGAGCCCGATTGGGCTGCAAGGAAGCGCTGTTCACGCTCGGTGACCGGCCGGAGGATCGGTGGGCACAGGCGGGGGAGTGGCTGGCCGAACGCGGCTACACCTCCACACTCGACTACGTGCGGGCCGCCGCCGTCGCCGTCCTCGAGCAGACCGGCCTACTGCCGCACCTGAATCCGGGCGTGATGAGCGCCGACGAACTGGCCTGGCTGCGCCCGGTCGCCCCGTCGATGGGCATGATGCTCGAGACCACGTCGCGACGACTCTTCACCGAGAAGGGGCAGCCGCACTACGGTAGTCCCGACAAGGACCCGATCGTCCGGTTGCAGGTCCTCGACGACGCCGGTCGCACCCGCGTCCCGTTCACCACCGGCATCCTCGTCGGGATCGGCGAAAGTCTGCGTGAGCGAGCCGAATCCATCCTCGCGATCGCCGACGTGCACCGCGCCCACGGGCACATCCAAGAGGTCATCGTGCAGAACTTCCGCGCCAAGCCGGATACCGCCATGCGCGGCACGCCGGACGCCGAGATGACCGAGTTCCTGGCCGCCGTCGCGGTTGCGCGCATCGTCTGCGGACCGGACATGCGCATCCAGGCACCACCGAACCTGGTGTCGCGCACCGAATGTGCCGCGCTCATCGCCTCCGGCATCGACGACTGGGGCGGTGTGTCACCGCTGACGCCCGACCACGTCAACCCCGAACGCCCCTGGCCCAACCTCGATGTGCTTGCCGAGATCACCGCCGAATCCGGCTATATCCTCGCCGAGCGGATCACCGCCCAACCGCCCTACGTGCTCGCCGGCTCCGACTGGATCGATAACTCGCTCGCCGAACACGTTGCCGCGTTGGCAGATCCCGTCACCGGCCTGGCCGCCGACGTGATCCCGCAGGGTCGTGCCCTCGCGGGTTGAGTGCCCGTTTCGACCAGCGTCGGGCTCAACGGGCGGGGTACCGCTGGTTGAGCAGTGAGCGAGGCGCTAGCCGAGTGAGCGTCCGTCGAAACCAGCACTTCGAGCGGTGTCGGGTGGGTCGTCCAGGGCACGCCACGCGTCCCAGCCGCCGATCACGTCGGTGGCACGGTGCAGCCCGATGTCCCGTAACGTCGCCGCCGCCAGGCTCGACGCATAGCCCTGCTGGCACAGGATGATCCAGCGGACGTCGTGGTCGACGGCTTCCGGTATCCGCGCGTCACTGGCCGGATCCAAACGCCACTCGAGGACGTTGCGCTCGATGATCAGCGCACCCGGTGGCGTGCCGGTGTCCGTGCGCTGCGCCTCGGGACGGATGTCGACCAGCACCGCGCCGCGGGCGATCTCGGCCTCGATGTCGGCGGGCGGCACGCGATCGAGGTTCTTGCGGGCCGCGGCAAGTAGGTCATCGATGGTCGGCACGGTCACTCCGGTTCGTCGGTCAATTCGGTGCGGGTACGACGTAGCGTCGCACGATCGGTGACCGCGTAGTACGACATCGCGGTCAACGGTGGCGAATAGGCATGCACGCTCAGCGTCGGCGCCACAGCCGACACCGCTGGGCGGTCGGTGCTCACCGGTGCGACCACGAGTGGATCGTGACGCTGCACGTCGTGTACCCAGCCGAGGGGGAACGCGGCCTGAGCGCCGGCGTCGAGGATGCGCAGCGTGAGGTCGTGCCCGGTCCAGCGGTACTCACGCAACGACCCCGACAGGACCGTCAGTGCTCCCAGCGATCCGGCGTGGTCGTGCAGTTCGGTCGATCGGTCCGGCGTCCAGCTGATCAGCCACACGTCGAGGTCATCGTCGGAGTGCAATCGGGTGGACCAGCGTTCGACCGGATCCCAGGTCGGCGGCAGCAGGTGGTCGTAGACGCCGTCGAGGACGTCGGCGACGCCCTGGTCGGTGATGCGCAGCAGGTCTGCGGGTCGCAGTCGGGTGGGGAGATTGGCGGTGCGGACGTGGGTGGCGCGTGGTTCGGGGGCGCGGGGTTCGGGACGGCGCAGGGCGATGGTCATCGGATCTCCGTGGCTCGGTGGATGGGTCGGGGCGTCAGCGGGGACAGCCGGGACACATCTCTCGTCGAGCGACGACGATGGCGGCCTGATCGATCACGCCAACCACCATGGCGGTGGACCGTCGTCGCGTCGACCGTTATCCGCACGCTGATCGCAACCCCTGGGGCATAGCGAACTGTGATCCGCGTTACTCGATGCCTGGTCGGCGGGGGATCGTTTCGTTGTTCTGCGGACCTGCCCGATAGTCTTGGATGCGGACACGTGTGCGCGGACCCGTTCGATCGGATCGCCGCAGGTGTTGGGAGTTGCGACGCGTTCAGCCCACGCGTCGCCTGCGCCGGCAACACCCGGGTGGGTGCGGCGCCGAGACGAGTTTTGCAGCGAAGGAGAGTGTGGTGACCTACATCATCGCGGAGCCCTGTGTCGATGTGTTGGACAGGGCCTGCGTCGAGGAATGCCCGGTGGACTGCATCTACGAGGGCGGCCGGATGCTCTACATCCAGCCCGACGAGTGCGTCGACTGCGGTGCCTGCGAACCGGTCTGCCCGGTCGAGGCGATCTTCTACGAAGATGATGTGCCCGACGACTGGGAACCCTACGTCGGCGCCAACGCCGACTTCTTCGACGATCTGGGTTCGCCCGGCGGCGCCAGCAAGGTCGGCAAGACCGACTTCGATCCGCCGTTCATCAAGGGGCTGCCCCCGATGGGCGAAGAGGACTGATCGCGTTCTCGTGAACACGCCGCGCACACGCCGTCGGGTCAGTTCGGTCCTGCCCGACTTTCCGTGGGACACCATCGCCGACGCCAAGGCCCGTGCCGCGGCGCATCCCGGCGGCATCGTCGACCTCTCGGTCGGCACACCCGTCGACCCGGTGGACCCACTCATCCGGTCCGCGCTCGCCGACGCCTCGGAGTTCCCCGGCTATCCGACGACGATCGGCACACCGGAACTGCGCCGCGCCGCGGTCGCCGCGGTGGGTCGGCGCTACGGGGTTGCCGGGCTCGACGAGTCGGGCGTGCTGCCGGTCATCGGTACCAAAGAGGCCATCGCAGGGTTGACGTCGACGCTGGGCATCGGTGCCGGTGAGATCGTGGTGGTGCCCGAAGTCGCTTATCCCACATACGAAGTCAGCGCCCTGCTGGCGGGAGCGACACCGATGCGGGCGGACTCCACCGTCGCCCTCGGACCGACCTCACCAGCGCTGGTGTTCCTGAACTCGCCGTCGAATCCGACCGGACGGGTGCTCGGCATCGATCACCTCCGCAAGGTCGTCGCATGGGCACGTGAACGCGGCGCGATCGTCGTCTCCGACGAGTGCTATCTCGGACTCGAGTGGGACGCCGACGCGTACTCGATCCTCGACCCACGTGTCAGCGACGGCGACCACACCGGGTTGCTCGCGGTGTTCTCGTTGTCGAAGGTGTCGAACCTCGCGTCCTATCGTGCGGGATTCCTCGCCGGCGACCCTGACCTGATCGCCGAACTCCTCGCGGTGCGCAAACACGCCGGACTGATCATGCCGTTCCCGGTGCAGGGGGCGATGGTCGCCGCGCTGAACGACGACGCGCACGTCGCCGACCAGCGCGAACGCTACCGGGCACGACGCGAGACATTGCTGGCCGCGGTCCGCGGCGCCGGATTCCGGGTGGAGCACTCCGAAGCCGGCCTCTACCTGTGGACGACGCGCGATGAAGACTCCAGGGCCACCCTGGACTGGTTCGCCGAACGCGGCATCCTCGTGGCGCCCGGCGATTTCTACGGCCCGGCCGGCACGCGCCACGTGCGCATCGCCCTGACCGCGACCGATGAGCGGATCACCGCCGCAGCCGAGCGCTTGCAGGTCTGACAGCAGGCTGGCCGACGCTGGTCGAAACGCTGCCGGCGGGCGCAACCCCACGCTGGTTGAGCGCGACGAGCGAGCGAAGCGAGCCCGACGCTGGTCGAAACCACGCCCGTCATCGGATCGGTGTTTCGACCAGCTCAACCAGCGGGCGTGCCTCAGTTGTTCTTGTGCAGCGCCTCGTTGAGTGCGATGCCGTCACCCTTCCACGGCGTGACCTCGACCCCACCGTTGAGGCTGTTGCGGCGGAACAGCAGGTTGGACTGTCCGGCCAATTCACGCGCCTTGACGGTGGTGCCGTCCGGCCCGGTCACCTTGGTGCCGGCGGTGACGTAGAGGCCGGCCTCGATGACACAGTCGTCGCCGAGCGGGATGCCGCATCCGGAGTTGGCGCCGAGCAGGCATCGCTTGCCCAGCGAGATGATCTCCTTGCCACCACCGGACAGGGTGCCCATGGTCGACGCGCCGCCCCCGATGTCGGAGCCGTCACCGACCACCACACCGGCCGAGATGCGGCCTTCGACCATCGACGACCCGAGGGTGCCGGCGTTGTAGTTGACGAAGCCCTCGTGCATCACCGTGGTGCCCGCGGCGAGGTGCGCGCCGAGACGGACCCGGTCGGCGTCACCGATCCGGACGCCACCGGGCACCACGTAGTCGACCATCCGTGGGAACTTGTCGACGCTGTAGACGGTCACCGGGCCACGACGCCGGAGCCGCGCCCGAGTAACCTCGAAATCCTTTGTCGCACAAGGGCCGTGATTGGTCCACACCACGTTGGTCAGCATCCCGAAGATCCCTTCGAGGTTGATGCCGTGCGGGGTGACGAGCCGATGCGAGAGCAGGTGCAGTCGGAGATAGACGTCGTAGGCATCATCCGGTGCCGAGGCGAAATCGGTGATGGAGGTGCGAACCGCGACCGTCTTGACGCCCCGTGCGGAGTCCGTGCCGACGAGCTCGCGTAGCGACTCAGGGATGTCGTCGCCCTCGAGCATCGTGGTGCCCGAGATGGCGGGGCTGTCGAGTTCGGGATTGGGGAACCATACGTCGAGAACCACACCGGTATCGGCGGACCCGCCGTTCGTCAGGGTGGCAATGCCGGTTGCGTAAGCGCCATTCGTCGTCACGGGAGGACAGCCTACCGGGGTGGGTGGGCGATCGAGCCCACGAGTGTCTCCCCGACGTCAGCCGAGCGGGCAGTAGAAGTCCACCGGATTGTCGTCGGGATCGAGTACCACCGCGTATCGCTGACCCCAGACAGCGTCGAAGGGTTCCACCGACGACCGATGCCCGGCAGCGACGAGTCGCGCATGAGTGGCGTCGACGGCGTCGGGGGAGGCGCACTCGAAGGCGAGAGCCATCCGGTGGCCACCCGACGGCGGTCGCCAGCCGGGCGTGAACGACTCGACCACCGCGACCGTGTCGAACATGATTCGCACGTCGCCGACGCGGGCCTCGATGTGCGGCTGATCGGCGGCGTCGTCGGGGAGTTCGAGGCCGCACAGCCGGTAGAACCCAGTGGTGGCGCCCATGTCCCGGGCGACGATGGACAGCGCGTTGAACGTTGGTGTCGGGTGGTCGATGCTCATTCCTCGACGGTATCCGCACCGACCGACAGTCGTCGTCGAACAACGCCGTCCCCGGGGAGTGCGGATCAGAACCCGCCCTGTCCCATCGACCGCGGTGCCTGCTGCGGCGGCATCGGGTACGGCGCGGGCGCACCATGCTGCTGCGCGTGCGCGTCGGCGACGAACCGCTCCGCGTTCTCCCGCGAGAGCGTCGACGCCTGCCCGCAGTACGAGCACGTCATCTGATAGTTGCCGTGACCGAACGGGAAGATCGGCAAGAAGAACAGAGTGAACCATGAGCGCACGCGAAACAGTCGCTGCGCGGCCGGACTGTGGCAGAACGCGCACTGGAAGATCAGTGCCGCCAGAAACGCCGTGGTCGTGCGGCTTCCGAAGATGATCATTGAGTCCCCTTCCCCTCGAACCCACTGATGGTAAGCGCTACCGATACGTCGACGAGCCACCGTCATCCGCTCGGAGGACCCCGTGCCGGCGCGTAGATTGCAGGACAGGCGATCGGTTGCGAGGAGGCCACGATGATCCGCGGGATGCATGCGATGTTCTATTCGTCGGAGGACCGCGCGTTGCGTGAGTTCATCCGGGACAAACTGCAGCTGCCCGGCGCCGACACCGGCGACGGCTGGCTCATCTTCGACGCACCGGAAGCAGACCTCGGCGTACACCCGACCGACGGCGTCGCACCGCCGTCCGGGACCGCCGACGTGTCCTTCTACTGCGACGAGATCGAACAGACCGTCGCCGAACTCACCGGCCGCGGTGTCGAGTTCACCGGACCCATCGAAGACCACGGGTACGGTCTCGTCACGCACTTTCACGTACCGGGTGGGTTCACCGTCCAGCTCTACGAACCGCGCTACGGCAAGTAAGCGGACGCTATTTGGTCGCGGCGCCGCAGCCTGCTGACGATGTTCGAGGGCCGCGAAATGCCGCATTTCGCGTCCATCGAATGGCACCTCGAACAGGTGGATCTCTGAGCATCGGCATGGCGGACACACCGGATGCCGGCACGATAGGTTGGTCGGGTGACGACCGCGCCCAAGACCACCCTCGACCTGCACGCCGACCCCGTCGAGCTGACCGCCGCCCTCGTCGACATCGAGAGCGAGTCGCGTAACGAAACCGCCATCGCCGACGCCGTCGAACACGCGTTGCGCACGCAGACAACAGGTTTCGAGGTCGTTCGGCACGGGGATCGGGTGCTGGCGCGGACCGATCGCGGGCTGGGACGGCGGGTCATCCTCGCCGGCCACCTCGACACCGTGCCGGTCGCCGACAATCTGCCGCATCGTCGTACCACCGACCCCGACGAGGGGGAGGTGCTGCACGGCTGCGGCACCGTCGACATGAAATCCGGCGACGCGGTGTTCCTGCACCTCGCGGCGACCCTGGCCGACCCGTCGTGCGACCTCACCCTGATCTTCTACGACTGCGAGGAGATCGCCGCGAAGTACAACGGCCTGGGCTTCATCGAACGCGAACTGCCCGACTGGTTGCGCGGCGACGTCGCGATCCTCGGCGAGCCCACCGCCGGACTCATCGAGGCCGGCTGCCAGGGCACCCTGCGAGTGCGCCTGACCACCACCGGCGTGCGCGCCCACTCGGCCCGATCGTGGATGGGCGACAACGCCATTCACAAACTCGGCGACGTCCTCACCACGCTGGCGGCCTACCGGCCGCGCCGCGTCGACATCGACGGCTGCGAATACCGTGAGGGACTCTCGGCGGTGGGCGTCGGCGGGGGAGTCGCCGGCAACGTGGTGCCCGACGCGGCCTGGGTCGACGTCAACTTCCGCTTCGCGCCCGACCGCAGCATCGAGCAGGCCACCGACCATGTCCGCGAGGTCTTTGCCACCCAGCTCGCCGACGGCGCACTGGGATTCGAGGTCACCGACGCGGCTGCGGGAGCCCTGCCCGGACTCGCCAACCCGGCGGCTGCCGCGCTCGTCGACGCCGCCGACGGCCGATTCCGCGCCAAGTACGGCTGGACCGACGTGTCCCGGTTCTCCGCGCTCGGTATCCCCGCGGTCAACCTCGGCCCCGGCGACCCCAACCTCGCCCACCGCGCCGACGAACGGGTCCCCGTCGCCCAGATCGGTGAGGTCACCGAGCTGCTCCGCCGTTATCTGTCGTGAGGCCCGGGTAGCGTGAGTGACCATGTCGACCGCTGACGCAACGCCCGGCCGCCATCGCGCCTCCCAGTCTGATCCACCGCAACCGAGCCCACCCGACTCACCGAACGTCCCGGACTCCCCGAAACCGGACGTCTGTTACGTCGGACCGGTCCGGATACGGCGCGACGCGGTGGCCGACGACGCCGAGACCACCGACCGGCGCTTCCTCGAGTGGGTCGATCCCCGCGATCACCAACTACGGACCGAACGCACGATGCGCGACTCGTGGCGGGTGCTGCGTATCCAGTCGGAGTTCGTCGCCGGATTCGACGCGATGAGCGAGGTGGCCGAGGCCGTCACGGTATTCGGCTCGGCACGGCTGCAGCCGGGCAGCGACGAGTACGAGCTCGCGGTCCGGCTCGGACGGGCGCTCGGCGAGGCCGGGTACGCGGTGATCACCGGCGGCGGGCCAGGTGCGATGGAGGCCGCCAACCGCGGCGCCCACCCGACGGGTTCCCAGTCCATCGGACTCAACATCGAGCTGCCGTTCGAACAACACCTCAACCCGTGGGTCGACATCGGCATGCACTTCCGCTACTTCTTCGTGCGCAAGACGATGTTCGTCAAGTACGCACAGGCATTCGTCTGTCTCCCAGGCGGATTCGGCTCCCTCGACGAACTCTTCGAGGCGCTGACCCTGGTGCAGACCAAGAAGGTGGTGCGCTTCCCGATCGTGCTCGTCGGCCGCGACCACTGGTCCGGCCTCCTGGACTGGATGCGCGACGTCCTGCTGACCAAGGGCATGATCTCCGCCGACGACCTCGATCTGCTGCAGGTCGTCGACGAGCCCGCCGAGGTCGTCGCGATCGTCGACGCCGCGACCCCCGGGCGTGCCCGATGAGCGCGATCTGCGTGTACTGCGCCTCCGGAAAGGTCTCCGCGGAGTACCTCGACCTCGCCGCCGAACTCGGCACCGCCCTCGCCGCGGCCGGTCACACCCTGGTCTCCGGCGGCGGCAACGTCTCGATGATGGGCGCGGTCGCCGAGGCCACCCGAGCCGGGGGTGGGCACACTGTCGGCATCATCCCCCGGGCCCTGATGGAACGCGAGGTCGCCGACCTCGGCGCCGACGAACTCGTCGTCACCGAGACCATGCGCGAACGCAAACGACAGATGGACGAGCGCGCCGACGGTTTCATCACCATGCCCGGCGGCATCGGCACCCTCGAGGAACTGTTCGAGACCTGGACCGGCGGCTATCTCGGCATGCACGACAAACCGGTCGTCCTGCTCGACCCGTTCGGCTTCTACGACCCGCTGCTGGCGTGGCTCGAAGATCTCGCCACCCGCGGTTTCGTGTCCCGCGCGGCACTCGACGGCCTACTACGGGCGGATACGGTGCCGCTCGCCATCCAACTTGCTACTGGCCGGTAAGGTAGACGTGACGGTGGCAACGGTGATTGGAACGATCGCCGCGCGTCACCCCCTGACCGGCACGAGGGAAGCGGAGTAGTACCCGATGGCGAGTAGTGAAGCCCACAGCGCAGTTGGTCTCACCGACCTCATCCGCGGCGTCGTCAAGATGGCGCCACACGCACCGAACATGATCAAGCACCTGCCCGGGCTGATCCACCGCCCGCCGGAGGCCCAGCGCACCATCGGGTCGATCTTCGCCAAGCACGCCGACGCCCACCCCGACCGTCCGTTCATCCGGTTCGAGGGCCGCTCGATGACCTACGGCGAGGTCAACCGGCGCGTCAATCGGTACGCCGCGGTGCTCACCGAGTGCGGTGTCGGACGCGACGACGTGGTGGCCATCCTCGCCAAGAACAACCCCACCGACCTCATGGCGATCCTCGCGACCGTCAAACTCGGTGCCACCGCTGGCATGCTGAACTACAACCAACGCGGAAAAGTGTTGGCGCACAGTGTTTCCCTGCTTGACGCGACGGTACTCGTCTACGACCCGGACTGTGCCGAGGCCTTCGCCGACATCCCCGCCGACGATCTGCCCAAGCATGTCTACGACTTCGACGAGCTCGACGCCGCCGCCGAGGGACGGTCCGAGCGCAACCCGCAGATCACCGCCACGCTGCCGGCCTCCACCAAGGCGTTCTACATCTTCACCTCGGGCACCACCGGGATGCCGAAGGCCAGCGTGATGAGCCACAACCGGTGGCTGGCGAACCTGTCCGGCATCGGCGGTCTGGCCGTGCGCCTCAAGCACACCGACACGATGTATGTCGCGTTGCCGCTCTACCACAACAACGCGTTGTCGGTCTCGCTCGGATCGGTGCTCGCCTCCGGTGCCTGCATCGCGATCGGCCGGTCGTTCTCGGCGTCGAAGTTCTGGGACGACGTCATCCGCAACCGGGCGACCGCCTTCTGCTACATCGGCGAACTGTGCCGCTATCTGCTCGCCCAGCCGGAGAAGCCGACCGACCGCCAGCACGCGGTGAAGGTCATCATCGGCAACGGCATGCGTTCGGAGATCTGGGACGAGTTCTCCGAACGCTTCGGCATCGACCGCATCGTCGAGTTCTACGGCGCGAGCGAACTGAATCTCGCCTTCGTCAACGCCTTCGACGTCGCACGCACCGCAGGCTTCTGCCCGCTGCCCTACAAGATCGTCCAGTACGACGAGCATGGTGACCCCAAGCGCAACGACGCCGGACGTCTGGTGGAGGTGGACAAGGGTGGGGTCGGTCTGCTGATCGCCGAGATCAGCGAGCGGGTGCCGCTCGACGGCTACACCGATCCCGAGGAGACCGAGAAGAAGGTCATCCGCGACGCGTTCAAGAAGGGCGACGCCTACTTCAACTCCGGCGATCTGGTGCGCGACCAGGGCTTCTCCCACATCGCCTTCGTCGACCGCCTCGGCGACACCTTCCGGTGGAAGGGGGAGAACGTCGCGACCACCGAGGTCGAGGGCGCCCTCGACTCCTACCCGGCGGTCGCGCAGTCGGTGGTCTACGGCGTCGAGGTCGACGGCACCGACGGTCGCGCCGGAATGGGCGCGGTGAAGGTGCGCGACGGCGAGGAACTCGACCCCGGCAAGCTCGCCGCCCACCTCTACGACCATCTGCCGTCCTATGCCGTCCCGCTGTTCCTCCGGGTCGTCGACGACTTCGAACAGACCTCGACGTTCAAGAACTTCAAGGTGCAACTGCGCGACGAGGGCTATGCGGAGGCGGGTGACGACCAGATCTACGTGCTCGCCGGAAAGGAGAAGGGTTACGTCGAGTTCTACGACGAGTACCCCTCCGACGTCGCGAACGCAAAGGCGCCGAAGGGCTGAGCGCTACCCACGCCCGCCTGGTCGCACCTCACCTTCGCTGGTCGAGTAGGTGACGAGCGCAAGCGAGCCGTTCCTCCGCTGGTCGAGTAGGTGACGAGCGCAAGCGAGGAGCCGTATCGAGACCTGGCTACCCTGGGACCCATGCTCGCAACCCTGTGCGGTAAGGCCGTCGCGACCGACCGCGCACTGGTCATGGCCATCGTCAACCGGACACCCGACTCGTTCTACGACAAGGGCGCGAGCTTCACCGACACCGCAGCCCAGTCGCGGGTGGCGCAGGTGATCGACGAGGGCGCCGACATCATCGACATCGGCGGGGTCAAGGCCGGACCGGGCGACGAGGTGGACGCCGCCGCCGAGACCGAACGCGTCGTCCCCATGATCGCCTGGATCCGGGAGCGCTATCCCGACGTCCTGATCAGCATTGACACCTGGCGCAGCGAGGTGGCCGAACAGGCGTGTGCCGCGGGCGCCGATCTGATCAACGACACGTGGGCCGGTGCCGATCCCGACCTGGTGAAGGTGGCCGCGGCCACCGGCTCGGGCATCGTGTGTTCGCATACCGGCGGCGCGACCGTGCGGACCCGTCCGCACCGGGTCACTTACGACGATGTCGTCGCCGATGTGGTCAGCGAGGTCACCGCCGCCGCCGAACGTGCCCTCGCCGAAGGTGTCGCCCGGGACTCGATCGTGATCGATCCGACACATGACTTCGGGAAAAACACCCACCACGGGCTCGCCTTGTTACGCGGTGTAAAAGATCTTGTTAATACCGACTGGCCAGTGCTTATGGCGCTGAGCAACAAGGATTTTGTGGGGGAGACTCTGGGAGTGGACCTCGATCAACGGTTGGAAGGCACTCTTGCCGCAACAGCTCTGAGCGCCGCTGCCGGCGCCCGGATCTTCCGCGTGCACGAAGTGGCTGCCACCCGTCGAGTGGTCGACATGGTCGCTGCCATCGCGGGGACACGATCTCCCGCCCGAACAGTCAGGGGACTCGCATGACCGAAGAGGCTCGTCGGACCCAGAAGCGCAAACCACGCAAGGCCACCGCCGCCAACAACCGCAACAAGACTGCGATGTGGCCGGCTCCCGCCGACACGCTCAGCGACAAACAGCGCTGGGCGACCACCAACACCTGGGAACGCCCCGATTGGACGATCGACGAACTCGTCGCCGCCAAGGACGGTCGCACGGTGTCGGTGGTCCTGCCTGCCCTGAACGAGGAAGAGACGGTCGCCGACGTGATCGCCTCGATTCGTCCACTGTTCGGCACCCTCATCGATGAACTGATCGTGCTGGACTCGGGGTCCACCGACGCCACCGCCGAACGCGCCCGCGCGGCCGGCGCCCAGGTGATCACCCGCGAGCAGGCCGTTCCGGAACTCGAACCCGTCAAGGGCAAAGGGGAGGTGCTGTGGCGTTCGATCGCCGCGGTCACCGGCGACATCATCGCCTTCGTCGACTCCGATTTGATCGACCCCGACCCGATGTTCGTGCCCAAGATGCTCGGGCCGCTGCTCATCGACCCGAAGATCCAGCTGGTCAAGGGCTATTACCGGCGACCGCTGCGGACCGGCGGGCAACACGACGCCAACGGCGGCGGACGGGTCACCGAACTCGTCGCGCGTCCGCTGCTCGCGTCGCAGCGACCCGACCTCACCGGGGTGCTGCAACCGCTCGGCGGCGAGTACGCCGGCACCCGCGAACTGCTGTCGTCGGTGTCTTTCGCCCCCGGTTACGGCGTGGAGATCGGGCTGCTCATCGACACCTTCGACAATTACGGCCTCGAGGGCATCGGCCAGGTCAACCTCGGTGTGCGGACACACCGTAACCGGCCGCTGATCGAGCTCGGTGTGATGAGCCGACAGATCGTCGGCACCCTGATGCGGCGCTGCGGCATCGAGGACTCGGGCGTCGGCCTCACCCAGTTCACCGCCGAACCCGACGGCTCGTTCACCGGCCACACCACAGAGGTGTACCTCGAGGACCGGCCCCCGATGAACACCATCCGCGTCATCGAGACCGACGACGAGGAGATCGCCTCCTAGGTCGAACAGCACCCACTCGACGGAAAGTGGCGCCCACTCGACGTTAGGGTGAGCAGCGTGCAGACAATCCTTCTGTATTTGCTCGTGATGGCCGTCGTGGTGGCCGCGGTCTTCGCGGTGGTGTGGTTCGTGTTCGGCCGCGGGGAGCAACTACCGCCGCTGGACCGCGGCACCACCCTCACCCGGTTGCCGCGTGCGGGCATCACCGGCGACGACGTCCGTGCCCTCACCTTCGCGCAGACCGTGCGCGGCTACTCACCGTCCGAGGTCGACTGGGCGATGGAGAAGTTGGCCCGTGAACTCGACGAACTGCGGGGCGTCGTCGGCTATCTTCGCGCTCGCGACGCGGGCGAATAGTCGGGTCTGCCGGACACACCGGCCGTTGCCGGGTTCATCGGCAGGCCACGCCACGGCACGTGGGCGGCAGGTACGTGCGGTTGAACACGTATCATTGTCGTGGCACCTGCAGCATTTCGACCGATGCTCGGGTGTCATTCCACACCGTGTGGCGAACGCTCTGGAAGGAGTTCGAGAATGGCGGCAATGAAGCCACGTACTGGGGACGGCCCCCTCGAAGCGGCCAAGGAAGGACGTGGAATCGTTGTCCGGATTCCGATCGAAGGCGGTGGACGCCTGGTGGTCGAACTGACTGCAGACGAGGCAGCCGCGCTCGGGGAGGAACTCCGCGGGGTCACCGGCTGAGTCCGGATCGTCGACCGCCGGGCGCGCTGAAGGTCGTCGAGCGCGTCCTGCGGTGTCCCGTCTGCGGTGGTGGCGTCGCTGTCGCCGCCGACGACAATTCGCTGATCTGCGTCGACGCGCACCGCTTCGACATCGCCCGCCAGGGCTACGTAACCCTGATGGACGGGCGGTCGAGTACGCACCGCTCCGATACCGCGGACATGGTCGCCGCCCGGCGACGGGTGCACGAGGTCGGCCTCTTCGATGAGATCGCCAGTGGGGTAGCCGATGTCGTCGCATCGACCCGGCCCCAGACGGGTGCTCCAGGCGTGGTGTTCGACGCCGGAGCCGGCACCGGACACTATCTGGCCGCGGTGCTCGACGCCGATGCACACGCGCATGGCATCGGGATGGATCTGTCCAAGTACTGCGCCCGTGCCGTCGCACGGTCCCACTCACGCGCCGCATCCGTCGTCGCCGACATTTGGCGCACCCTACCGATCGGCACCGACGAGATCGACGCGGTGCTCTCGATCTTCTCGCCCCGCAACGTCGACGAGTTCGCACGCGTGCTCCGGCCCGGTGGACTGCTCGTCGTCGTCACCCCCGAACCCGATCACCTGGGAGCGCTCATCGCGCCGATGCGCATGCTGAGCGTCGCCACCGGCAAGGACGAGCGACTCGCCGCGGCCGTGGCCACTGCGTTCGACATCGTCGACACCCGCACGATCCGCGCCGACCACGCACTCGACGCCGCCACCATCACCGACCTGGTGGCCATGGGGCCGTCGGCTTTTCACCGGCCGGTGGACGAGATCCGATCGGCAGCAGGCACACTGACCGCCCACGATGCACGACGCATCGACGTCACGGTGTCGGTCACCGTCACCACCTGCCGACTCCGCTGAAGCGACGTCAGCGCAGCGTCGAGCGGTAGACCTCCAGGGTCTGTTCGGCGATTGCCACCCAGGAGAACTCCGCCTCGGCGCGTTCGCGGCCGGCGATGCCCATCGCGGTCGCGGCCGCCGGATCGGCGACCACCGCATTGACCGCCTCGGCCAGGCCCGCCTCGAAGCCCTTCGGATCGGTCGGATCGTAGGACACCAGTCGGCCGGTGACGTTGTCGCGGACCACCTCTGGAATGCCGCCGACGGCCGACGCGACCACCGCGGTCTCGCACGCCATCGCCTCCAGGTTCACGATGCCCAGCGGCTCGTAGACCGACGGACACAGAAAAACGGTTGCGGCCGTGAGTATCTGGCGGATCTTTGGGCGGACGAGCATGTCGCGTACCCAGTAGACGCCGTCCCGGGATTTCGACAGCTCGGTGACCGCCGCCTCGATCTCAGCACCGATCTCCGGGGTATCGGGAGCGCCCGCGCACAGGATCAGCTGGATCGACGGATCGAAGTCGTGCGCCGCCGCGACGAGATGCGCCACACCCTTCTGACGCGTGATGCGACCGACGAAGGCCGCGATCGGGCGATTCGGGTCCACCCCGAGTTCGACGAGTGGTGAGTCAGCTCCGAACGGATCATCCACCGGATACCACTCCGAGGTGTCGATGCCGTTGCGCACCACGTGAACTCGCTCGGGATCGAGCCGCGGATAGGTGTTGCACACCTCGGTGCGCATCCCCGAACTCACCGCGATGACCGCGTCGGCGTACTCCACCGCATTGCGTTCCACCCAGCTCGACACCCGGTAGCCGCCGCCGAGCTGCTCGGCCTTCCAGGGCCGGCTCGGTTCGAGCGAATGGGCCGTGAGGACATGCGGCACACCGTGCAGTTGGGCTGCGAGATGACCGGCCAGCCCCGTGTACCAGGTGTGCGAATGCACCAGATCGGCGCCGGCCGCGCCGACCGCCATCCGCAGATCAGCCGACAGGGTCGTGATCGCCGCGTTGGCGCCGGCCAAACCGGGATCCGGTTGGTAGACGTGCGCAGTGTCCCGCTCGGCGCCCATGCAATGGACGTCGACGGTGGTGAGTGCCCGGAGGTGCCGGACCAATTCGGTGACGTGTACGCCTGCGCCGCCGTACACCTCAGGTGGATATTCCCGGGTCATCATCGCCACCCTCATGGGCATGACGCTAACGCCAACGCCCCGAGTTCGCCAACGATGGCGGAAACTCATACACATTGGCACCAACAGCACGCCGATTCGCCTAGCCCAGAGGTTCGATGCCGGTTAAGTTGGTGACTGTGAGATCACAGCCGCACGTGCTCGGAATCGTTCTCGCCGGCGGCGAGGGGAAACGCCTGTACCCCTTGACGGCGGACCGCGCCAAACCCGCGGTCCCATTCGGCGGCGCCTACCGCCTCATCGACTTCGTGCTGTCCAATCTCGTCAACGCGGGCTACGAACGTATCTGCGTCCTCACGCAATACAAGTCGCACTCATTGGACCGGCACATTTCCCAGACCTGGTGGACGTCGGGCTTCCATGGCGAATACATCACGCCGGTGCCGGCGCAGCAGCGCCTGGGGCCGCGCTGGTACACCGGCAGCGCCGACGCCATCTTCCAGTCGATGAACCTGATCACCGACGAGAGTCCCGAGTACATCGTGGTGTTCGGCGCCGATCACGTCTACCGGATGGACCCGTCGCAGATGGTGGAGGCCCATATCGACTCGGGCGCCGACGTCACCGTCGCCGGCATCCGCGTCCCGCGCTCAGAGGCGTTCGCGTTCGGCTGCATCGACGCCGACGACAACGCCAAGATCACCCAGTTCCTGGAGAAGCCGAGTGATCCGCCGGGTACCCCGGACGATCCGGATGCCACGTTCGCGTCGATGGGCAACTACGTGTTCACCACCGCCGCGCTCGTCGAGGCCCTGCGGGCCGACGCCGCCGACCCGGACTCCGACCACGACATGGGCGGCGACATCATCCCCGCTTTCGTCAACAAGGGATCGGCCTACGTCTACGACTTCAAGGACAACGAGGTGCCCGGCGCCACCGAACGCGACAAGGGCTACTGGCGCGACGTCGGGACGCTCGACGCGTTCTACGACGCGCACATGGACCTGGTGTCGGTGCACCCGATCTTCAACCTCTACAACCGACGCTGGCCGATCCGTGGGGAGACGGAGAACCTGCCGCCCGCCAAGTTCGTGCAGGGTGGACTGGCGCAGGACTCGGTGGTCGGCGCGGGCTGCATCATTTCGGCTGCGACGGTGCGGGATTC
This sequence comes from Gordonia sp. CPCC 205515, assembly GCF_048537925.1. Taxonomy (NCBI): domain Bacteria; kingdom Bacillati; phylum Actinomycetota; class Actinomycetes; order Mycobacteriales; family Gordoniaceae; genus Gordonia; species Gordonia sp. CPCC 205515. Next base: position 390,421 of record NZ_JBCLVJ010000002.1, read on the forward strand.
GGTGCTGTCGTCGAACGTGATGGTGGAGAACGGCGCGATCATCGAGGGCAGCGTGCTGATGCCGGGCGTGCGGATCGGCAAGGGGGCGGTGATCCGCAAGGCGATCCTGGACAAGAACGTCGTCGTCGGTGACGGCGAACACCTCGGGGTCAACGTCGACGCCGACCGGGAACGCTTCTCGATCAGCAGCGGCGGCGTGGTCACCGTCGGTAAGGGGATCCGGGTCTGAAGCGCTCGGGTCTCAGCCCAATCCCGTTGCGCGACAGGCGGCCAGCCCGCGGTTGATGAGCACCGGCACGTCGACGGTGTCGGTGTCGGGCGGCAGGGCGTCGACCGGCCACCACGCCAGGTCCACCGACTCGTCGCTGAGGACCGGTGGCGGGGGAGTGCCGTCGGCGGTCGGTGCGGCGACCGCGGCGAACCGTACGTCGAGATGTCGCGTCGGTAGCCCCAACGAACACGTGATCGGATGAGTGTGCAGATGCACCGGATCCGCGGTCACCGTCAGGTCGGGCAGCCCCGACTCCTCGTGTGCCTCACGGGCGGCGGCGTCGCGGAGCGTCTCGTCGGACTCCTCGCAGTGTCCGCCGAGCTGAATCCAGCGACCCACCCGCGGATGCAGGGTGAGCAGTACGTGGCGCAGCGTCGCGTCGAAGACGATCGCCGACCCGGTGATGTGCCCGGGCTCCGATGCCCGCAGGCACCCGTTCGGTGCGGCGTCGAGGAACGCGAGATAGGTGTGCCGCAACGAATCCTGTTCCGGATCGGGTGCCTGCCACGCGGTGAGTGTTGTGCGCGCCGAGGTGTGCAGCGAGGTTGCGCTCATCGTTCGAGTACCAGGCCGTCGGTCGCCGCGGGCGGGCGCAGCGCCGTCGCCTCCTCGAGCGGGTGACCGATCGCGATCGCGCCCAACGGTTCCCAGTCGGCGTCGACATCGAGTACCGAGCGCACGACCTCGGGCGCGAAGATGGTGGACCCGACCCAGCAGCTGCCGATCCCGCGGGTCGACAACGCCACCAGCAGTGCGGCGACGGCGCCGCCACCGGCGACGGTGAACATCGTGTGTTCGGCCGCGGTGCGACGGTCGTCGGGGTAGTCGTGCCGACCGTCGGAGGTGAGGAAAGGGATCACCAATTCCGGTGCTTCGTAGAGGATCTGGCCGCGGCGCAACCTTTTGGTGATGGACTCCGCGGTTTTCTCGTCGCCCTCGAGGTCGGCGCGCCAGGCGTCGGTCATCGCATCGAGGAGGCGGGTGCGGCGCTGTGGCGAGCGTACCCACACGAAGCGCACCGGGTGGGTGTGATGGGGGGCCGGCGCGGTCAGTGCGTCGGCGAAGGCTGCCGCCATGAGCTCCGGGTCGACGGAGCCGGGCGCGAATGACCGTACCGAGCGGCGGGTGCGGATCGCCTCACGTCGGCCCGCCTCGATCGCCTCGGCGGTGCCGAGGCGGAACAGGTCCTCCTCGGCCGGGCGGATGAGCGCCGCGGCGGTCGATCCGTCGTCGGTGGGCTCGAGGCCGCGGACCACCGCGATCGGCACGCCGGTCAGCTTGCCCTTCACCAGATCTGCGGCGGCGGCGATCTCGTCGGCGACCGCGATCTCGGTCACGATGAGCGGATTGCCGTAGGTGTCGACAGAGCCGTCATAGGGATGGGTGACGCGGATGCCTGCGGCGCCGATCGCCACGTCGGTCTGTCCGGTGCGCCAGGCCCGGCCCATCGTGTCGGTGACCACCACCGCCACGTCGATGCCGCCGAGTTCCTTGAGCCGCGTGCGCAGTCGCGTGGCGCTACCGTCCGGGTCGACGGGCAGCAGCGCCAGCTCGTCGGAGGCCACGTTGGAGCCGTCCACGCCCGCGGCCGCCTGCACCAGCCCATTCCGATTCTCGGTGATCAGGGTGCGGTTCTTGCGGGCCAGTACACGCACCGACTCGTCGTCGATCAGCTTGCGCCGCAATGCGTCCCGCTCGTCGGGGTCGGCCGGTGCGGGCACCATCCGTCCCTCGGTCTTGGAGAAGATCTTGCTGGTCACCACCGCGACGTCGCCGTCGGCCAGCCACGGCGCCGCGTCGAGCAGTTCGCGGGCGATGTCGCTGTCCGGTCCGAACTCGCCGAGGCCGGTGACCGGTCGGATCTCCAGCGTGCCGGGCGCCCGATGGTCGCCGAGGGTCATGATGCGGCTCCCGTGTCGGTACCGATATCGGTGGGTGGGGTGTCGAGTCCGACCAGTGCGCAGGCGTCGCGCACCATCTGCGCGGTTGTGGGCGGGTCGGTCATCAGCAACGGCGCGCGCCCGACGGCGATGCCGTCGACGGTGGCGTGATCGCCGTCCGCGATGAGCCAGCCGTCCAGGATGCCGCTTGCACTGCGGGCGCCGTAGTGCGCCGCGATCGCCTCGGCGGAGGTCTCCACGCCGATCACCGAGAGGCATTCGTCGGCCATCCCGCGGAGCGGGCGGTTGTCGATGACCGGGCTGATCCCGACCACCGGCGCCGACGTGGTCCGCAGCGCGGCGCGGATGCCGGGCACGCTGACGATCGCGCCGATGCTGACCACCGGGTTGCTCGGGGCGAGCAGCACCACGTCGGCCGACTCGATGGCCTCGACGACGCCGGGTGCGGCCTTGGTGTCGTCGGAGCCGACCTGGGCGAAGCCGTAGGTGGGGATCTGCGCACGATGACGGACCCACCACTCCTGGAAGTGGATGGCGACGCGCTCGCCGTCGTCGCCGTCGGGTTTGGCCACCACGACGTGTGTCTCGTGCCGGTCGTCGGTGGCCGGCAGCAGGCGCACGCCCGGTTGCCAGCGGCGGCACAGGGCGGCGGTGACGTCGGAGAGTCGGTAGCCGGCGTCGAGCATCTGGGTGCGGATCAGATGGGTCGCCAGATCGCGGTCGCCGAGACCGAACCAGTCCGGGTCGGCGCCGTAGGCCGCCAATTCTTCCTTCGCATGCCAGGTTTCGTCGACGCGTCCCCACCCGCGGTCACGGTCGATACCGCCGCCGAGGGTGTACATGCAGGTGTCGAGGTCGGGGCAGATGCGCACGCCGTGCATCCAGGCGTCGTCGCCGACATTGACGATCGCGGTGATCTCATGTCGGCCGGACGGATGAATCTGCCCCGGCTCGGACCTGGCCGGCTCGGTCGATTCGGCGGAGGAATCCGGTGGCTCGGGAAAGGGCGTGGGCCCGAATAATTCCCGCACCCCGGACAGGAAGCGGGCGCCACCGACACCACCGACGAGGACCGTCACTTTCACCCTCGACACTGTAGTGACCGCGTGAGCGCAGCCGTGCGCGCGGTGTCACCAGTGCTTTCGGTGAGTGCGGGGAGCGTCACCCCGCGGGCCGCGAATCACACCGATGCGATTCGCTACGATGGGTGTCGGTCACCGGCCGGGATTGTCGTGAGTGTGATTCTTCCGGCGACGCGGACACGCCGCCGTGTCGGGACCGGGGGGATAAGACTGAAGATGGTATTAAGGAATCTTTTGGTTTAACTTGACCGCACCTGTGCTGACCGTGTGTAATCACATCAGTGTCATTCCGGGTTTGAGATCGAGAACCAATGGAGCACAACGGTTTCGATCAGATGTTCGATTGGCCCGGTGGGTGGAGCGCTCGGACACACGGTGAGATCGATGAAGTAGGTGCGTAGGGGACGTGGCAGGGCTGCTGCGGAACCGGAGAACGACGACTGGAATTGACCGATATTTTCGAGCTAGGAGGCGCCGACGATGGCTTTTGAGAACCCGATCGGCAATCCCCTTGAACCACGCAACTTTTCGAATCCACTTCCGGCCGGTGTCGAATCCGGCGCGAATCACTTTGAGATGATTGGTGATTCGTCGGCCGTACCGGCGGCCTGCCCCGAACCCGTCGATGGTCCCACGTGGCCGCAACCGCGGCATCTGTCCCTGGTGCCCAACGACTTCGACGAACTCTTCGATTCCGTCGAGGAGCAGTGGCAGGAACGTGCGCTGTGTGCGCAGACCGACCCGGAGGCCTTCTTCCCGGAGAAGGGTGGCTCGACGCGCGAGGCCAAGCGGATCTGCCAGGGGTGCGAGGTGAAATCCGAATGCCTCGAGTACGCATTGCACAACGACGAACGATTCGGGATCTGGGGCGGACTGTCGGAGCGGGAGCGCCGGCGGCTCAAGCGCGGCATCATCTGATCACCCGCCGACAGCAACCAGAATCACGCCGACAGCAACCAAAAACTCGCCGAGAGCAACCGGACCCGGTTGCTGTCGGCGAGTTTTTGGTTGCTCTCGGCGAACTACAGGTTGCTGTCGGCGAGACCGGCCAAGGTCATTCCGGCCCGCGATCCACGATGTCCTCGTCGACTCCGAGGTGGGTCGCCACCTGCTGCACCAGCACCTCGTGTACCAGCTCCAGCAGGTCCGCGCCACGCTTGGCGCGGATCTCCAGCGGCCGGCGGAACAGGATGATCTGCGCGCGCGTGGGATTGCCGCGGGTATCGACGCCGGCCGGGATCAGCCGGGCCAGCGGGACCGCGCCGTCGGCGGTCACCTCGTCGGGCCACTGGATCGAGTCGGGATCGCGCGGCAGCATGCGGGGGATGTCGTCGACGGCGATATCGAGGCCGGCGAGCTGATCGTGCCAGCGGGCGTCGATCTCGGCGAACGCCTCGAGTGCGACGCCGTCGAACTCATCGGCCCGACTGGTGAACGCCGGAACGTACTGGGGGAGCAGTGGCGAACGCAGGCCCCGCCCGCGGCGGTCGCGTACCCTGCCGCGCCGCCCGGTCTCGGCGGGTTCCGGGGCCGGCCGCGCACCGCGGACCCGAGCCTCCTGGCCGCGGATCTCGCGTCCTCGGGAGGGGCGGGGCGGGTGAAAACGCATGCGAAGAGTCTAGGTCATCTCCTGCGGTCCGGGCAGCAGTGACCACGTCGTTTGGCGTGTGCGCGCGTGTCGGCGTCGGCGTCGGCCGGACAGCGGGATAACCTCGACTGCGTGAAGCTCCCCCGACAGTGCTGCAGGCCTGGCTGCGCCCGCTCCGCGGTGGCGACCCTCACCTTCGTGTATGCCGAGTCGACGGCGGTGATCGGTCCCCTGGCCAGTGCCGATGAGCCGCACTCGTGGGATCTGTGCGAAGACCACGCCCGACGCATCACCGTGCCGCGGGGCTGGGAGATGCTGCGCAGTGAACGTGGTTTCTCCGCCCCGGTTGCCGAGGACTACGAACTGACCGCGCTGGCCGAGGCCGTCCGCGAGGTCGGCAACGCGGGCCGGGTGCCCTCCGGCGACCGCTGGCCCGATCTGTTCGATGGGTCGGACGAGGTTGCGGCGGGCCGCCACCGGGCCAACCGGACGCCCGCGCGACCCTCCGATTCGCCGTCCGTCGACGAACCGCCGCGGCGCGCCTCGCGGGCGAACACACCGCGTCCCGGCCGGCGCGGGCATCTTCGGGTACTCCCCGATCCGATCGACTGACGCCGCCCGCGCACCGCGCGTTAGGGTGGTGTCATGCGTACCGGTGCCCCCGATCTCGACGATGTCGAGGAGCTGATCGCCGCTGATGTGGACGGTATGTTGCCGGCCGTGGCGTCGGCCGGTGCCCAGGTGCGGTCGATCGCGGAAGCCCAGGCCGAGGGGGTTCTCGCACCGTTGACCGACCTGCGTCCGCGCAGTGTGGTGATCGTGTCCGGAGCAACGGGGGTGGCCACGCCCGCAGCCCATCTCGTGATCGCGGCGATCGGTGCGCGGGTGGATGTGCCCATCGTGCACGCACCGGCGCTGCCCAGCTGGATCGGACCGCTCGACGTGGTGGTGCTCGCCGGCGACGACGCCGGAGACATGGTCCTGGCCGACGCCGCCGCCCGCTCGCTGCGCCGTCGCGCCGAAGTCGTGGTCGCCGCGCCGATCGAGGGTCCGCTGCGGGATGCCCTGGGCGGCAGCGGAATCGATCTCTCCCCGCGGATCCACGTGGACGCGCGATTCCGGTTCCCGGGTTTCGTGGCCGCGTTGCTCGCGGTTTTCGTGTCACTGTCCGCGGTCCGGTTCACCGGGCAGGTGCCGCAGGTCGCCGATCTCGCCGATGCGCTCGACGACGAGGCCGGTGCCAATCATCCGGCGAACGAGAGCTTCCACAACCGCGCCAAGATGCTCGCCGCGCGGCTCGACGGTCCGCCGTCGGTGTGGGTCGGTGACACCGCCGGCACCTCGGTGGTGGCCGGGCAGGCGGCACGCACGCTGGTCGCGTTGGCCGGCGCGATGAGCGCGGTCGCCCAGATCGGCGACGTGACGCGGATGATGGCCGAATGGTCGGCGCGCACGGGCGCGTCGCCGACCGACTCGATCTTCTACGACCCCGAGATCGACGGGCCGCCGCCGGAGTTGCCGCCCCGGGTCTTCGTCGCCACCACCCCCGCGCGCGAGTGGTATGTGCGGCACCGGCTCGAAGCGGTCGGCGACCTCGACGTGCTTGTCGGTGATGATTCGACGGCAATCGCCACTGCGCCGCCGCTGAATCGGGAGGAGCTCGCAGCGGATGCGCCCACTGACCTGATGTCGTTGTTGCTGTTGCTGTTACGGGTCGAGATGGCCGCCGTCTATCTGAGGTTGATCAGGAACTGATGTGATGCGAATTCTGGAGGGGGTGGTGCGCCCCTATGCATGGGGATCGCGCACCGCGATCGCGTCGTTGCGGGGCAAGCCGGTCCCGTCGCCACATCCCGAGGCGGAGTTGTGGTTCGGCGCGCATCCCGCAGGCCCGGCCGGATGTATCGGCGACGACGGTCGGACCGACAGCGATCTGCTGTCGGTGATCGACGCCGATCGGCCGTCGACGCTGGGTGACGCGACCGCGAACCGGTTCGACGGGCGGCTGCCGTTCCTGTTGAAGGTGCTCGCTGCCGAGGAGCCGTTGTCGTTGCAGGCACATCCGAGTGCCGAGCAGGCGCGTGAGGGATTCGAGCGGGAGAACGCACGCGGTGTGCCGATCGATGCAGCCAACCGAAACTATCGCGACGCGTGGCACAAACCGGAACTGCTCGTCGCGATCACCGAGTTCGAAGCGCTGGCCGGTTTTCGGGACCCGGCCATCACCGTCGAACTGCTCCGTGAGCTCCAGGTGTCCGAACTCGATCCATACCTGGGAATGCTTGCCGGGCAACCGGATTCGGAGGGTCTGCGGGCGCTGTTCACCACGTGGTTGACACTCCCGGACGCTTCGCTGACGACGCTGGTGCCGGCCGTGCTCAACGGCGCGGTCGATGTCCTCGGCAAGGGGGACACCCGATTCGCCGCCGAAATGCGGACGGTGCTACAACTCGGCGAGGAGTATCCGCGCGATCCCGGTGTGCTGGCGTCGTTGCTGCTCAACCGGATTCACCTGGACTCGGGGGAGTCGGTTTATCTCGCGGCCGGTAACCTGCACGCCTACCTGAGCGGCACGGGTGTGGAGATCATGGCCAACTCCGACAACGTGTTACGCGGCGGCCTCACCCCGAAACACATCGATGTGCCGGAATTGCTGCGGGTCCTCGACTTCACCCCGGCCGATCCGGCCGACCTGACCCCGCCGATCCGCACGGTCGGCGACGAACGCATCTATCTCACGCCGGCGCCCGAATTCCGGCTGTCCCGAGTCGAACTCGAGGGCACCGGACTGCATCATGCGTCGTCGATTTGCTTCGACATGCCCGGCCCGCAGATCCTCGCGGTGCTGCACGGCACCGTCGAGGCGAGGTCGAAGGGCGACGAGCCGATCGCGATACATGCCGGACAAGCATTGTGGATCACCGACGACGAACCCGACGTGATCGTGCGGGCCGCGTCGTCGCGGGCGGTCTTCTACCGGGCGCTCGTGCCGGTCGGCGCGCCGGACTGAGCCCGGTCAGCCGCCGACGACATCCCACTCATCGGCGGTCGCGACCATCGTCACCGAGCAGATGTGGGTGCGGGTGGTCAGCAGAATCTCCCGCGGTGCACGGGGATTCTGCTCGATGAGTACCGTGGCGTCGGCCGGCATCCCCGATGCCGGAAGTCCTGGCGCGCGCACGGTGAACTGGGTGGTGTGCGGCTGCGGTGGAGGGGTCGGCACTCCGTCGAAGATCAGCACGCGGTGTCCCATGCCGGCCGGTATCCGGTCGGCGCTCACGGCGAGGAGACGCGGATCCCCTACGGCAGCAACCAATCCCCGCCACTGCGCGGGACGAGTCGTGTGCACGGTGACCGACGCGCCGATCGCGACAGCGCGTAGGGTCACCTGGGCCAGGAGTCGCATCGATGCCGCGATCACGACCGAATCGACGCCGAATCCGAAGAGCGGCAACGCTACCGCGCGTCCTCGAGGATCGGCGCCGAGCAGCTGGCCGCAGCCGCCGGCCGGCACGACCATGCGCCGCACCAGATCCTGGGCGTCATCGCCGCGGAGCACCGGCAACTGCCGGTGCAACCGAGTGGGCGCCGCGATCGGCAGGCTCGCCGACAGTGCGTCGAACTGGTGTCCGCGCACCGGGATCAGTCCGGACGGCCACGAGTGCGCCACCCGGCCGGCCGCGGGAAGTTCGGCGAACCGTACGAGCCCACCCACCTCGAGATCGCCGGTGGCGGCTCGTCGTAGCCGCAGGGTCACCGTCGTCGACAGCGCGTCGTTCACCCACACCGACGACAGCACCGCGCCGATCTGTGCCGGGTCGATGGCCGCGCTGCGAAACCGGAGTGCTCGCGTTGCGATCGAGTCCCGGTGTTCGTCGAGGTCGTCGAGTGGTGCGCCCTCGGCGAGGTGTCCGGTGACCGTCGCGATCTGGGTGGCGGACAGGATCGACACGCGTAAACCGTTCTCGGTCAATCGGTTGGCGACCCGGCGGGTGGTGATCGACGCGGTGCGCAACGCGCCGAGGGTGCCGCCGCCGCGGCGGGCCACCGCATCGGCACAGCGCATCGGGGCGAGGCGGATGATCACCAGTACCGACCGCTGCGCGGTGGCGGGTAACGGTCCGAGGGTGCGGTGATAACTCGCCGCAGCCGGACCGACACCCCACGTCCGCACGCCGTGACCGATGACCTCGATCGAGGCGAGGGAGATGTCGAAAGCGGTGAGACTGTCGGCGAGGGCGTCGAGCGGCACGGCCTGCCCCGGCTCGTCGATCACCGCGGCGCCCGGCGTCACGAAGGTGGGCGCGATGTCGCCCGGGGCGACCCGCACCACGGTGATCAACTCCTCGCCCACCCATCGCGCACCGATTCCGGTCTCCGTGGGGTGGACGGCGGGCATGTCGAACGGTGGAGGCGCAACGTCGGCCGCGTCGCGCTGCGACCGCGACCAACGGAAGCGCAGTCCTTCGGTGGCACGCGCACCCAGTGACCGCCCGCCCGACGAGTGCACCAGGCCGAGGGAGACGAGCACCGTCAGGATCGGCGCGGCCCACCCGTAGCGGCCACCCGTGCCGGCCCACACCATCAGCCCGGCGGCCAGGAACACCTCGACGACGATCACCGACCGCAGTGGCACCCGAACCAGCGTTGTCCCCATGTGTTCCCCCGTTATCCACAGGCGTCCGGTTGGCCGGCCGCGGGCGCGAATTTCTCGGTTACGCTACAACGCGTCGAAGAAGTATGTGCCCCAGGTCATCCACAGGGGGTACACGGAACGGGCTCGGGGACAGGGGGATGATGGCTCGGCAGCTCACGACCAAAGCGCAGGTCAACGGCTATCGATTCCTGCTGCGTCGCCTCGAGCACGCGCTGGTGCGTCGCGATGTGCGGATGCTGCACGATCCGATGCGATCGCAGGTGCGCGCGTTGGTGGTCGGTGCTGTCGCCGCACTGCTGGTGCTCGCCGGCTTCGGGGTGTGGGGTCTGATCCGACCGCAGGGATCGGTCGGCGACGCGCGAATCGTGATGAGCCGCAACGGTGGCGGTAATTACGTTCTGATCGACGGCACCCTGCATCCGGTCCTCAACCTCGCGTCAGCACGACTGATCACCGGCAGTAACGAGTCCCCGAAAACGGTCAGCGACGCCACCCTGATCCGCTACCCACGTGGTCCGCTGCTCGGCATACCCGGTGCGCCGGCGACATTGCCGGCCGCTGCCCATGAGGGACAATCGTTCTGGACGGTGTGCGACTCCACCGATACGTCGCCCGGTGCCGCCGACGGCGCCGTCGACCTCACCGTCATCGGTGACCAGCCCACCTTGGGACACGGCGCCGACCCGGCCCGCGACAATGACGGCCTGTTCGTGATCGACGGCGGCACTGCGTATCTCATCTACACCGTCGACCGACACGGCGTCCGGACGTCGGTGCGTGCACGAGTGGACACCGACAGTGTCCCGGTGATGCGCGCACTGCACCTCGAAGGGGCGACGCCGCGCACCATGAGCTCCGGGCTGCTCAACACCTTTCCCGAGGTCGAACCGATCGAGGTTCCGCGAATCGACAACGCGGGGGAGCGCGGGCCGCTCGCCGACGACGGAGTGTTGATCGGTTCGGTGATCAAGACCGTGGGCCTCGACGACGCGGACACCTTCTACGTCGTCCTCGCCGACGGGGTGCAGCGGATCGGCGCGATGAGTGCGGAGCTGCTGCGTCTCGCCGATCGTGGCGGCGACGCGCCGGTGCACACCGTCGCACCCGGCCAGGTGGCGGCGGTACCCACATCCAGCTCGCTACCGATCAGTGAGTTTCCGCAACGCGCACCGGATCTCGTGGACATGATGAGATCGTCGACGGTGTGCCGCGGGTGGTCGCGGGGCGACGGTGACGCAGTGGCCGCCACGAGTTGGCTACTCGGTCATCGCCTGCCGCTGCCCGAGGCGGCCACGCCGGTGCGGATGAGTGCGGCCGACGGCCCCGGACCGGGCGTCGACCGCGTCTACCTGCGGCCCGGATCGGGTGCCTACGTACAGGCCACCGGCACCGAAACCGCCAGTGCACGAGCCGAATCCCGCTATTTCATCTCCGACGTCGGTGTGCGTTTCGGAGTCGCCGACGCGGATACCGGAACGATCCTCGGGCTCGGTCAGACCCCCGCGATGGTGCCCTGGTCGGTGATCTCGCTGCTCACGCCGGGTCCCACCCTGTCGCGGACCGCTGCACTCGTCGCTCACGACGGAATCGCGCCCGACCCGGACGGGCAGGTGATCTCGGCGCCGGAGAATTGACCGGCCGCACTCACGACGTCAGCGGCCCACCCATGATGTTGCCGACGATCCCGCGAATAATGTTGGTGCCGTCCTCTTTTCGTAACTCGTCGTACCACTCTTGGGTGGCCTCCGGATCCTTGCCGTGCGTGACGTCGCAGCGTTTCCGGGCACGCAGCACCAGATCGCCGGCACGTTCGGTGCGTGCCGCCTCGTAGGCGGCCAACGCGGAATGCACGTCGTCGGGGTGATCGCGGAACGCGAATTGCAGTGCGACGCCGTCCTCCATCGCTGAACAGCCACCCTGGCCGATATCGGGGGTGGTGTTGTGCGCCGCGTCGCCGAGGACCGCGACGCGTCCCTTGACCCAGGTGTGGAACGGATCGAGATCGAGGATCTCGACCCGGTTGGTCGTCGCCGGGTCCAGCGTCTCGATCAGGGTCTGTACCCCCGGTGCCCAGTCGCCGAACTCGGCGGCCAATACCTCGCGCGCGCTACCGCGTTCGTACGGTTGGCCCTCGGGCATCGGGACGTCGAAGAAGAAGTAGAACCGGTCGTCGGCCACCGGCATCACCGATACCCGACGATGATCGCCGACATAGGTGGTCCACTCGGTGGCCGGGCCGATCTTCTCGTCGACGGCGACCAGGCCGTTGAAGTTGACGTAGCCCGCGTAGCGACGCTGCACCGGACCGCCGAGCACATACTCGCGGGTCAGTGATTTCGCACCGTCGGCGCCGATCACCAGGTCAGCGGAATCGGTTGTACCATCCGAGAATTCGACGGTCGCGGTGTCGGGTCCGTCGCTCACCGCGACCATTTTCTTGCCGAAGTGGATGTCGTCGAGACCGTAGGCCTGCATCAGCATCAGCTGCAGTTCGGCCCGCGCCATCGGATACGGACGCTGACCCACCTCGTCGATCAGCGGCTGCATACTGAAGCGGCACAACGTGTCTCCGCTGTGCGCATCGACATAGGACATGGTGTTGACGATGCCGCCGAGCGCGGCGGCTTCGGACTCCAGGCCCAGATGATTGAGACATTTGACCCCGTTGGACCACACCGAGATCGCCGCCCCCACCGGCTTGTTCTCGGTGACCTGTTCGTAGACCTCAACATCCACGCCGATCTGCTTCAGGGCGATCGCCGCGCTGAGCCCGCCCATACCGGCGCCGATGATGACAGCCTTCACCTCTGATGGTCCTTCCGATGTCGGGTTGTGTTCACCCAGGCTAAAACCGATTGGCGTAGATCGCGCGGCGAGCGCGACGGACCCGACCGCTCAGGACGACGCGGCACCGGCGACGAGGTCGCGAACCAGTCGTTCCCAATCGGCGGTGATCGTGTCGATGTCGAGGCCGACGATGTCGAGGAGGTGTTTGACAGCCGGGGCATTGAGCGGTGCCTGGATGGCGACCGCGACGACGTCGACCCGGTCGCCGAAGCCGAGCTGCCGGAGCAGGATTGCGACATGCTGATTCGCCGCGGCGTAGGCGGGGTGGGCCAGCGTGTCGCCGTGCGGGCCGCCGGCCTGCAGCAGGATGTCGAGGTGATCGACGGTCATCTTGAGGCGCGCCCGACCGTAGGCGATGAGCCGGTCCAGCGGTGGCGCACCGGGACCGAGCGGTTCGGGACCGGACAGATAGGCCTGTTGGATCTCCGATTCGGAATGGTCGAGCAGGGCCAGCATCAGACCCGTGCGGCTGCCGAAGCGCCGGAACACCGTGCCCTTGCCGACGCCGGCCTCCCGGGCGACGGCATCCATGGTGACCGCCGCGGCCCCGTGATTGTCGATCAGGTTCTTTGCGGCTGCGAGGAGGAGTTGACGGTTGCGCGCAGCGTCGGCCCGCTCGGTGTCCACCCCGGCACCTGCCAGGTTCAGGGGGACGAGATTGCTCTCGGGACCGTTCGGCACGTGATGAGCGTAACGCTTTGCCCGATGCCGGAATTAATCGGACTTCGGTCCGGTTGGATCGCTCGGTAAACGTCACCTGCATCTAGAGGAGTATTTCTGTGACCGAACGCACCGTGCAGATCGCAGTTCTGGTGGGCAGCCTGCGCAAGGCCTCGATCAACCGTGAGCTGGCCCAGGTCGCCATCGACAACGCGCCCGCCGGCGTCACCGTCCGCATCGTCGACGGCCTCGCGGCCCTGCCGTTCTACAACGAGGACGACGACCAGGGCGCCGTGCACCAGGGTGTTGCCACCGTCCGTGACGAGATCGCAGCAGCCGACGCGGTGCTGCTGGTCACCCCGGAGTACAACGGCACCCTGCCGGCCGTGCTGAAGAACGCCATCGACTGGCTGTCCCGCCCGTACGGTGCCGGCGCGATGACCGGCAAGCCGGTCGGCGTCATCGGTGCCGCCCTCGGCCAGTACGCAGGCACCTGGTCGCGTCAGGACACCCGTAAGTCGGTCGGCATCGCCGGCGGCCGGGTCATCGAGGACGTCGAGGTGGGCATCGCCACCGCCACGCTCGGTGAGCACGGTGTCAGCGATCCGGCCGTCGTCGAGCAGGTCGTCGCAGCCGTCGAGCGTCTGGTCTCCGAGGTCGCCGTCGCGGCCTGATCGTCCCAAGAGGTTCGTCTCAAGACGATTCGATGGATCACCCCATCGGTCGGCTCGTCCGCCCCGCCGCGCGGGGCTGTCGGGTCGATCGGTGGGGTGATTTCTATTACCCGGGCGTGTCAGATTTGGGACTACCTGTGGACTGCTGGGCGTTGTCTGTGGAGTGACGCGGGACAAGTTGTGGACGACACGCCGGACACGCCGACTTCACGATTCTGCACGGGCCTCCGACCTGCGAGTTTCACGAATGTTATTCACAAGTTATTGTGGTCCGTAGAAATGTCACCCACTAGGTGTAGTGTTTGGCCTACCAACGCGGCAGACGTTCGAAGGGCCGGAAACGGGTCGTCGGAAAGGCGGGAAGAGCGTGATGGGAATCACAATCTTCACGTTGGAAAAGTGCACGTCACAGCGTTGGGCTGGGTTGCGACAACCAGTGGGTTCGAGAGCTACCAACTGCTGCTGACACATCACCAAGCGAGGAGATTCCATGGGCATCACCGTCTACACCAAGCCGGCCTGCGTGCAGTGCAATGCGACCTACAAGGCACTCGACAAGCAGGGCCTGGAATACGAGGTCGTCGACATCAGCCAGGACGACGAGGCGCGGGACTATGTGATGGCTCTCGGTTACCTGCAGGCCCCGGTTGTCGTCGCCGGCGACGAGCACTGGTCGGGTTTCCGCTTGGACCGGATCAAGGCGCTCGTCACCAAGGCTGCCTGAGTCTCCTCGTCGCAGCGTCGCGATCCGACGGGGAAGCCGGATCAGCGTCGATCAATCATTCGTCATCGAGAGCCGTGGGGAGGGGGACGCAGTGTCGGTATCGCCGCTGATCGTCTACTTCTCCTCGGTCTCGGAGAACACGCGCCGATTCGTCGACAAGCTGGGTATGCGCACCGCGCGTATCCCGCTCGTCGGTGATCCGGGCGCGTTCCGCATCGACGAGCCGTACGTCCTGATCTGCCCCACCTACGGCGGTGGCAAGGCCACCGGCGATCGGGCCGGGTACGTGCCCAAGCAGGTCATCAAGTTCCTCAACAATCCGGACAACCGGTCACAGATCCGCGGGGTCATCGCGGCGGGCAACACGAACTTCGGTGAGGAGTTCTGCTACGCCGGCGACATCATCTCGCGCAAGTGCTCGGTGCCCTACCTCTATCGATTCGAGCTCATGGGGACCACCGACGACGTCGAGCGGGTCCGCCAGGGGCTCACCGACTTCGCGCAGAGCCCCGCGTTCGCCGATCCGGCGGGCGTCATGCTCGACGCCGCGCGGGCCTGAATCCTGTCAGACCCTCGCGCTAGCTTCGTTCCATACAGACAACCATCGAACCCGGGAGTCCTCGTGTCGCCAACTGCCGCAGCCGTCTCTGACACCGCATCCGCCAGCCAGTCGGGCGTGCATTCCGGTCCGTCCGGACACGAGCCGGGTGAGCTCGACTACCACGCGCTCAACGCGATGCTCAACCTGTACGACCGGGACGGCAAGATCCAGTTCGACAAGGATCGCGAGGCCGCGCGGCAGTACTTCCTGCAGCACGTCAATCAGAACACGGTCTTCTTCCACGACCTGGACGAGAAGCTCGACTATCTCGTCGAGGAGAACTATTACGAACCCGAGGTGCTCGCGCGCTACGACCGCGAGTTCGTCAAGCTGCTCTTCGGGCACGCCTACGGCAAGAAGTTCCGCTTCCCGACCTTCCTCGGCGCGTTCAAGTACTACACCAGCTACACGCTGAAGACCTTCGACGGCAAGCGATTCCTCGAGCGCTTCGAGGACCGCGTGTGCATGGTGGCGCTCACCTTGGCCGACGGCGACACCGCGCTGGCCCGCAATCTCGTCGACGAGATCATCGACGGCCGGTTCCAGCCGGCCACCCCCACCTTCCTCAATTCGGGCAAGAAGCAGCGCGGTGAGCCAGTCAGCTGCTTCCTCCTGCGCATCGAAGACAACATGGAATCCATTGGGAGATCCATCAATTCGGCGCTTCAGCTCTCCAAGCGCGGTGGCGGCGTCGCCCTGCTGCTGTCCAACATCCGCGAGCACGGCGCCCCGATCAAGAAGATCGAGAACCAGAGCTCGGGCGTCATCCCGATCATGAAGCTGCTCGAGGACTCGTTCTCCTACGCCAATCAACTCGGCGCGCGCCAGGGTGCCGGTGCGGTGTACCTGCACGCCCACCACCCCGACATCTACCGCTTCCTCGACACCAAGCGGGAGAACGCCGACGAGAAGATCCGTATCAAGACACTGAGTCTCGGTGTGGTGATCCCGGACATCACCTTCGCGCTGGCCAAGGCCAACGACGACATGTACCTGTTCAGCCCGTATGACGTGGAGCGTGTCTACGGCAAGCCGTTCGCCGACGTCAACGTCACCGACACCTATTACGAGATGGTGGAGGACAAGCGGATTCGCAAGACCAAGATCAAGGCGCGCGAGTTCTTCCAGACCCTCGCCGAGCTGCAGTTCGAGTCCGGCTACCCCTACATCATGTTCGAGGACACGGTGAACCGGGCGAACCCGATCGACGGCAAGATCACCCACTCGAACCTGTGCTCGGAGATCCTGCAGGTCTCCACCGCGTCGGTATTCAACGACGACCTGTCCTATTCCCATGTGGGCAAGGACATCTCGTGCAACCTCGGCTCACTGAACATTGCCAAGACCATGGACTCCCCGGACATCGGGCAGACCATCGAGACGGCGATCCGCGGACTCACCGCAGTCAGTGACCAGACCGCGATCACCTCGGTGCCGTCGATCGAGCAGGGCAACAACGACTCTCACGCCATCGGCCTCGGCCAGATGAACCTGCACGGCTACCTCGCCCGCGAGCGCATCTACTACGGCAGCGACGAAGGTATCGACTTCACGAACATCTACTTCTACACCGTGCTCTACCACGCATTGCGGGCGTCGAACAAGATCGCCAAGGAGCGCGGGCGGGCGTTCGTTGGGTTCGAGAAGTCGAAGTACGCCAGCGGTGAATTCTTCGACAAGTACACCGAGAAGGCGTGGGAGCCGGAAACCCAGAAGGTACGGGACCTGTTCGGCCAGGCCGGTATTCACGTTCCCAACCAGGACGACTGGCGGGTGCTCAAGGCGTCGGTGCAAGAGCACGGCATCTACAACCAGAACCTGCAGGCGGTCCCGCCGACCGGATCGATCAGCTACATCAACCACTCGACGAGCTCCATCCACCCGGTGGCGGCGAAGATCGAGATCCGCAAGGAAGGCAAGATCGGCCGCGCCTACTATCCGGCGCCATATCTCACCAATGACAATCTGGACTACTACCAGGACGCCTACGAGATCGGCTACGAGAAGGTCATCGACACCTATGCGGCGGCGACGCAGCATGTCGACCAGGGACTCTCGTTGACCTTGTTCTTCAAGGACACCGCCACCACTCGCGACGTGAACAAGGCGCAGATCTACGCGTGGCGCAAGGGCATCAAGACGCTCTACTACATCCGACTGCGTCAGTTGGCGCTCGAGGGCACTGAGGTGGAGGGTTGCGTCTCGTGCATGTTGTGACCGAGTCGACCCGATGACTCCCGAGCAGTGGCTGGCCGCGATCGAGCAGGAGAGTGCGGTGCTGGCCGCCACGCCCGTCGACGCACTGGAACTGCCGGTGCCGACGTGCCCCGGCTGGACCGTGCACGACCTGCTCGGTCACGTCGGTGCGGTACACCGGTGGGCCGCCGACAAGGTGGACGGCACCCGCCTTTACCGCGGCTACGACGGCATTGCAGTACCCGACGGCGCCGAGGTGATCGACTGGTACGTCGAGGGTCGTGACCAGCTGGTGGTGACGCTGGCCGGCCGCGATCCCGACGAACCTGCCCGCACGTTCGTCGGTGAGGGCACCGTCGCGTTCTGGTATCGGCGGCAGGCAGGAGAACTCGCCATGCATCGATGGGATCTCGAGTCGGCGCTGCGACCGGGAGAGCAAACTCCGATCGACGCCGTGCTCGCGGCCGACGGCATCGACGAGTGGCTCGAGGTGTTCGCGCCACGCTTCGTCGGGATGGGCGCGGGTGTACCCGCAGACCTGATCGGCCGCACCCTGCATCTCCACGGAACCGATGTGCCCGATGCCGAGTGGTTCCTCGAGGTGACCGCCGACGGCTTCGCACATCGTCGCGAGCACGCGAAAGCCGATGCGGCCGTGCGGGGTCCGGTGTCCGACCTGACCGCGATGCTCTGGCATCGACGCTCGTACAAAGACCTCGACGTCGTCGGCGACGACTCCGTCGTCGAACCGATCCTCGATCTCGTCCACGTGCAATGATTATCCGACCATCACGACGCCGCAGGAGGCGATCAGTATGACCGCAGGAACTCACAGCCCCGCCGACGGCGCACCCATCAAATTGGTGAGCCGGGTATCCGCGATCAACTGGAACCGCGTCCCCGACGAGAAGGACGCCGAGGTGTGGGATCGTCTCACCGGCAACTTCTGGCTGCCGGAGAAGGTGCCGGTGTCCAACGACATCCCGTCGTGGGGGACGCTCACCGAGTACGAGAAGCAGCTCACCATGCGGGTGTTCACCGGCCTGACGCTGCTCGACACCATCCAGGGCACGGTCGGTGCCGTCTCGCTCATCCCGGATGCGACCACCCCGCATGAGGAGGCGGTGCTCACCAACATCGCGTTCATGGAGTCGGTGCACGCCAAGAGTTACAGCTCGATCTTCTCGACGTTGTGCTCCACCAAGGAGATCGACGAGGCGTTCCGCTGGTCGGAAGAGAACGAGCAGCTGCAGCGCAAGGCGCAGATCGTCATGGACTACTACCGTGGCGACGATCCGCTCAAGCGCAAGGTCGCCTCGACGCTGCTCGAGTCGTTCCTGTTCTACTCCGGCTTCTACCTCCCGATGTACTGGAGCAGCCGCGCCAAGCTCACCAACACCGCCGACCTGATCCGCCTGATCATCCGCGACGAGGCGGTGCACGGCTACTACATCGGCTACAAGTACCAGCGCGGCCTGGAGGTGCAGAGCGCGGAACGTCGGGCCGAGCTCAAGGACTACACGTTCGAGCTGCTCTTCGAGCTCTACGACAACGAGTCCGACTACACCGAAGCCCTCTACGACGAGGTCGGCCTGACCGAGGACGTCAAGAAGTTCTTGCGCTACAACGCAAACAAGGCCTTGATGAACCTCGGCTACGAGGCGATGTTCCCCAAGGACGATACCGACGTGAACCCGGCCATCCTGTCGGCGCTCTCGCCGAACGCCGACGAGAACCATGACTTCTTCTCCGGATCGGGTTCGAGCTACGTGATCGGCAAGGCGGTCAACACCGAGGACGAGGACTGGGACTTCTGACGCCCACCCGGGCAGTGGCCTCGATGCGCTCGCTCGCTGGCGCTCGCGGGCTTACTCGACCAACGGGGAAGGCGACGAGCCGCCGTCACCCGCTGATCGAGTAAGTGAGGAGCCTGCGACGAACGCATCGAGATCCCCGAAAACCTCACTCCGGCAACAACACATCGTAGAGCGCACCGAGGTCGTCGACGGCCTCGGCGAGGTCGGTGGGCGGCACGCCAGACGCGCGCAGGGCGGCGCGGAGTTTGCCGGCATCCAACTCGGTGAGCGGATTCATCCGCGGCGGCGACGGTAGCGGCGGCAGCATGGCCGACGTCCCGTAATAGTCGACCGTCGGCGCCGGACCAGGATCGGTTGCCGAGGAATCGGATTGCTCGTCCGGCACGGTCGCGGCATGAACCTCGCCGACGAGCTCGGCGAGGTCGGTGCCCATCACGGTGAGCAGGGTGGTCGGGTTCCGGTCGATCTCTGCGGCCACCTCGAACGACACCGCGAGCACGTGGATGCAGCGCAACGTGTCGTCGGGGCAGGTGCAGTCCGAGTCGATGTCGGCGCTCTCGGTCGGCAGCAGGAGTTCGCCCAGGATGCGGGGCTGCTCACCGCGGGTGAGGCCGACGAGATCGGCACCGGCGTCGCGCGACACCAGCAGCGCCGCGACGGTGGGCGGATCAATGGCCCGCATGGACAGGGTGACGTCGAACGGGTCGAGTTGGCTGCCCTGCACCGACGCGGTGACGCGGGCCGGGGTGATGGTCAGCCGATGCACATGGCGATCACGGAAGTAACTGCGCGCCTTGGTGACCCGTCGGGCATGAGCGGCCGCCACGACATCCGGTGCGCGTAGTTCGAGGACATCGAGCCAGGACCTGGCCCACGGCGTCAGACCGTAGGAGCGGGACGGGTCTCGGCGCGGGCTCATTCGCTGACCGCCTCGTCGCGGAGTCGGAACAGATCGAACAGTTCGTCGTCGCCGAGGTCGGAGAGCCAGCTCTCGCCGGTGGACACCGACAGGCTCGCCAGCTCGCGCTTGATGTCGATCATCTCGTCGATCCGTTCCTCCAAGGTGCCGACGCAGACGAACTTGCGCACCTGCACCGCCCGCTGCTGCCCGATCCGGTAGGCGCGGTCGGTGGCCTGGTCCTCAACCGCGGGATTCCACCAACGATCCACGTGGACAACATGATTGGCGGCAGTCAGGTTCAGGCCGGTGCCGCCCGCCTTCAGCGTCGCGACCAAAACCGGCGGCCCGGCGTCGTCCTGGAATTGCGCGACCATCCGGTCGCGGGCGGTGCGTCCGACACCGCCGTGCAGCAGGGGTACCGGCGTCTCGAGTTGCTCACCGAGCCACTCCGTCAGCAGGTGTCCGAACTCGGCGAACTGGGTGAACACCAGGGCCCGTTCACCGTCGTCGACGACGGTGCCGAGGATGTCGGCGAGCAATTCGACCTTGCCGGAACGATGTTCGCCGTCGTACAGCATGGGTGTGCCGTCGGCGAGGTAGTGGGCGGGGTGATTGCACACCTGCTTGAGTCGGGTCAGCGCGGCGAGCACCGTCCGTCGGCGTAAGGTACGTTGCTGCTTGGATTTCAGCGCCTCCATGAGGTCGTCGAGGATGGCCTGATACAGCGCGGCCTGCTCGACCGTGAGGTTTGCACGAACGGTGAGTTCGGTTTTCTCCGGCAGATCGGTGATCACTGCGGGATCGGTCTTCTCGCGACGCAGGATGAACGGTCGGGTCAATGCGGTCAGTCGCCGCAGGGTGGCGGGGTCGCGGTCACGTTCGATGGGTTCGGCGAAGCGGGCGCGGAACGTCGACGCCGAGCCGAGCATGCCCGGATTGACGAGGTCGATGACCACACGCAGGTCCTCCAGTCGGTTCTCCACCGGGGTGCCGGTCAGTGCGATCCGATGCTCGGCCCGCAGCGTGCGAAGTGCCTTGGCGGCAATGGTGTTCACGTTCTTGACGTGTTGCGCCTCGTCGACGACGAGGCGGTGCCACTGCTGTTCGCCGAGGAGTTCCTGATCCCGCGCAGCCAACGCGAAGGTGGTCAACACGACGTCGGATCTGTCTCGGGCAGCCGTGAATTGCTTGCGGGAATGACGATCCGGACCGTGGTGCACCAACACCCGCAGGTGCGGAGCGAACCGCTCGAGCTCGCGCCGCCAGTTCCCGACCACCGACATCGGGCACACGATCAATGTGGGCGCTGTGTCGATGGCTCGGTCCTCGTGGCACAGCAGCGAGATGACCTGAATGGTCTTGCCCAGCCCCATGTCGTCGGCGAGGACACCACCGACACCGATGTCGGCCAGGTGGACCAGCCACTCGAGTCCACGGAGTTGGTACGGGCGCAGCGTGGCACGCAGCGTCGAGGGGCTCTCGACGTGTGGTGGGGCCAGGGCACCGGTCTCGGCGATGTCGTCGAGCCAGGACAGTCCCTCCACCGACGAGATCGGTACCGGCACCGCGGTATTGCCGGCGACCAAGTCGAACAGTTCGCCCATGTCCGCGGGCTGATCACTGGTCGCGGCGGCGCGCTGCGCGGTGACGAATGCGGCGGCCCGGGTCAGGGCGGCACCTTCGGCGCGCATCCACACGCCGCGGACCCGCACCAGATCGCCCTTCTGCCGAGTCAATTCGCCGATGTCCGCTTCGGAGAGGGTGATGGCGGCGTCACTGCCGGTGCCGATGGCGAGCCGCCACTCGAAGTTGCGGATCGCCGCCCAGCGCACCACCGCCGAGCGTTGCGGACTGCCGATCACCGGGGTGGCCCGCAGGCCGAGGGTCGGCCGGACGTCGGCGATCGCCCGCGGCAGCAACACGGGGATGCCGACCTCGCCGAGCGCAGCGGCCCCGGCCGCGAACAGCGTTTCGGCGGTCTCGGTGCTCAGCAGGAAGTCGAGGGTGTGCCGGTCGGGATCGGCGTCGGCAAGTTCGGGGAATGCGCGGACCGCGCGCGCGAGCCCGGAGGTGACGTCGTCGAGGTCGTGCGCGTCGAGTCGATGCGGTGCGATCGGCGCGACGTGACCGTCGGAACTGCGCCGACACACCTGTAGCCGCCACCGGGTGGGCGCATCGGGGTCGTCCTCGCTGTCCGGTTCGTAGAGCCGGAGCAGTAGCGTCGAATCATCATGTGGTGCACTGTTGTTCCACTCCCGCCAGGCACCTTGCGCGGCCGGGACCCGGGCCGTGGCCAGCGGGGCTGACGCGTCGGTGTGGGGGAGGAGCGCTCCGATCAGTGGTGTAGCGACAGTGGGTTCGGCCGTCGCGAGGCGTGCCCGGCATTCGTGGTCGACGAACTCGTCCAGCAGATCCTGCAGTGCGACCGCGCCGCCGTTATCGGTCAGGAAATCCGGTGCAGACCCGATCACCACATCGAGCCACGCTCGCCACATCGCGGTGGGAACGGGTAGCCACCGCATGGTGGCCTCCCCGGCAATGTCGACGAGCCCGGGAGCCACCGTCCCGGCGGTCACGAATCCACGGACTCCGTCGAGAAGGTAGATGTACCAGCGTAGTTCGCCGCTGACCGGGGTGTCGCGCAGCGCGTCGAGCAATGCGACGGTTGACGCGACACCCAGCGGAACGGCGCGTTCGAAACGGCGGCGTCCGGACTCGTCGAGCACTGGGACGTCGCGCCCGGCGCGGCGGCGCGCGAGCAACCGCGCCGCGTCCTCGGGTAACGCGACATCGTCGAATCCCCAGACCGCGAGCCCGACGCCGGGCCGCCACAGGGCGTGCAGCGCTGTGGTCGCCGGACTACTTCTTGCCAAAGTAGGTGGCGCTCAACGACAGCACGACCCGATCGGCAGCATCCGGCGGCGGCTCCTGATCGGCATTGCCGTACCGCTTGCCGAGGACGACGTAGAACGCGCCGGTCGGATCGTCTTCCACCGACGCGAGCGTCCCGCGCACCTCGAGGTAGCGATAGGCGTTGTCCGGGTCGGTGATCACGAACGAATAGTTCGGATTCTGCTCGAGGTTCTTGATCTTCTTGCGTGCCTTGGTGTGGGTGAACCGCAGGTGCGTGCCATCCCACTGGAACCACATCGGCGTCGCATTCGGCACACCGTCGGGGCCGACGGTCGCGAGAACACCGACGACAGGACGTTCCAAGAGATCTTCGTATCCGGCTGGGATCTTCGCCATGACGCCAAGACTAGCGACACCCTCTGACAGGCTCGCGCCACTCGACTGCGCGGGAATCGGCCGATCAGTAGCCCATCGAGTCCCCGTTGAGCGACTTCTTCAGGTCGTTGAGCACCAGCCACCCCGCGGCCAGGCCCGAGGACTGGTACCAGACGTCGTCGTCGACGGCCAGCACGCGCTTCCACGTGGGCGCTCCCATATCCAGCCACTTGTCACTGAGGAGCACCTCTTTGCCGTGTGTCTCCCCATCGGCGCCGACGAAGCTGACATAGATGAGGTCGGCGTCGGCGTCGGTGAACGTCTTGTCGGTGAGTGCGAACGACTCGGGGGAGCGTTGGGGTGCCGGTCGCTGCACACCGACGGCCGAGAGGATCTGGCCGGCGAACGTGTCGGTGCCCGCGACCTCTTCGCCGTCGCCGGTGAAGCGGATCAGCGACACCTGACTGTGCGCGGCATCCATCCGGCGACCGGTCTTGGTGGCCTCGGTGTCGAACTCGTCGAGCAGTCGGGTGCCGCTCGACGAACGGCCCAGCGCGTCGGCGACGGACTGGAACTGCCCGCGCCAGCCGCCGCCCGGGCTGATGGTGACGACACGTGTGTCGCCGAACGAGTTTGCCGTCGCCGCGGTGGCCGGGGTGGCCAGCACGATGTCGGCGTCGGCGGCCTGCACCGCGTCGGCGTTCGGGGTCGCGCCGATCGTCGGCACCGAGGTCAGTTGCGGTCCCAGATAGGCGGGCACCGAACCGGGTGCGGCCGCCACCGCCGACACCTTCGAGCCGATGCCGAGCGCGCAGACGGCGTCGAGCAGTGCCGGATCGGTCACCACGATGTGCTCGACGTCGGTCTGGCCGGCGTCGACGTCGGTGGGCGCCAGACAGGTTTTGGAGTAGTCGCGTTCCGGCGAGACGATGTTGACCTCGGCGACACGGGTGGTCGTGGTGGAGATCGGACTGCCGTCCGGGGTGGTCAGCGGGGCGTCCTGGCTGCAGCCGGCGAGCACCGCCAGCGCGAACGCCGACGACACCGCGCCGAGGGCGCGGCCCAGGGTGTGGACCCGATCTCGGCCGATTCGGACGGTTCGGTCGCCGGTGCGTTTCACGGCAACACGCTAGCACCGGAAATCCCTCGTTCCCGACGACGGTGGCGGCCCACCACGGCGGCGTCGGCGGCAACCCGGTATCCACCGCCGCGCGTCGCCCCGGGAGTGGGAGGTGACCTGCGAAAACCGGTGTACCCGACAATCAATTACGACAGATCGTAGGACCCACTCGGCTGTGGCCGGGATAAGGGTTTAGGATCGGTTATCAGCGCTCGTTCAGTTGATGTGGCGACCGCGGGGAAAAGACACGCGACCGACCCCCGTAGGGCGCGCAACGAGGAGGATCTGTGACCGCGGTTGACCAGCCCACCACGCAAGTGGCTCCAGTGCGTCCGTTCCCGGAGCGCTATCAGCCCAAGGGCTCGTTTATCTACAAGCTGCTGACGACGACCGATCACAAGTTGATCGGCATGATGTACATCACCGCTTGTTTCGCCTTCTTCTTGATCGGCGGCCTGATGGCCCTGCTGATGCGTGGCGAACTCGCGCATCCGGGCATGCAGTTCCTGTCGACCGAACAGTTCAACCAGCTGTTCACCATGCACGGCACCGTCATGCTGCTGATGTACGCGACGCCGATCGTGATCGGGTTCGCGAACTTCGTGCTGCCGCTGCAGATCGGGTCGCCCGACGTGGCGTTCCCGCGCCTCAACGCCTTCGGCTTCTGGCTGTTCGTGTTCGGTTCGACCGTGGCGATCAGCGGCTTCCTGACCCCCGGCGGTGCCGCGGACTTCGGTTGGACGGCCTACACCCCGCTGACCGACGCGATCCACTCGCCCGGCGTCGGCGCCGACATGTGGATCATGGGTCTGGGTGTGTCGGGTCTGGGCACCATCCTCGGTGCGGTGAACATGGTGACCACCGTCGTCTGCCTGCGCGCACCGGGTATGACCATGTTCCGCATGCCGATCTTCACCTGGAACATCCTGGTCACCAGCGTGCTGATCCTGCTCGTCTTCCCGCTGCTCACCGCTGCACTGCTCGGCCTGGAGGTCGACCGCCAGTTCGGTGCTCACCTGTACGACCCGGCCAACGGCGGCGTCATCCTCTGGCAGCACCTGTTCTGGTTCTTCGGTCACCCCGAGGTCTACATCATTGCGCTCCCGTTCTTCGGCATCGTGTCCGAGGTGTTCCCGGTGTTCAGCCGCAAACCGATCTTCGGCTACTCGGGTCTGGTCTACGCGACCATGGCGATCGCCGCCCTGTCGGTCGCGGTGTGGGCGCACCACATGTACGTGACCGGCGCGGTGCTGCTGCCGTTCTTCTCCTTCATGACCTTCCTCATCGCGGTCCCGACCGGTGTGAAGTTCTTCAACTGGATAGGCACGATGTGGAAGGGCAACATGACGTTCGAGTCACCGATGTTGTTCTCGGTGGGCTTCATCGTCACCTTCCTCTTCGGTGGCCTGACCGGTGTGCTGCTCGCCAGCCCGCCGCTGGACTTCCACCTGTCCGACAGCTACTTCGTCGTGGCCCACTTCCACTACGTCCTCTTTGGCACCATCGTGTTCGCCACCTACGCGGGCATTTACTTCTGGTTCCCGAAGATGACCGGACGCATGCTCGACGAACGGCTCGGCAAGATCCACTTCTGGCTGACCTTCATCGGCTTCCACACCACGTTCCTGGTGCAGCACTGGCTCGGTAACGAGGGCATGCCGCGTCGCTACGCCGACTACCTGCCGTCGGACGGCTTCACCACGCTGAATATGATCTCCACCGTCGGTGCGTTCATCCTCGGCCTGTCGACCCTGCCGTTCCTGTGGAACGTCTTCCGCAGTTACCGCTACGGCGAGGTCGTGACCGTCGACGACCCGTGGGGCTTCGGCAACTCGCTCGAGTGGGCCACCAGCTGCCCGCCGCCGCGCCACAACTTCACCGAGCTGCCCCGCATCCGGTCGGAGCGCCCCGCGTTCGAGCTGCACTATCCGCACATGATCGACCGCATGCGTGCCGAGGCGCACGTGGGACCGGGCCACGGTCACGAGAGCGAGTCCGTCGAGGAGGCCCGTCGCGGGCCGCTGACCACGGGTACGCACGAGGCGTCCGGAGATTCGGACCCGCGCTGACGCGGACCCGGTCGATTCGTGACACACGCATCGGATGACACATCAGTTCTGATCACGGTCACCGGGCCCGATAAGCCCGGTGTCACCTCCGCCCTCATGGGCGCGCTCGCCGGACAGCAGGTCAGCCTGCTCGACGTCGAGCAGGTGGTGATCCGCGGCCGACTCACCCTCGGGGTGCTGGTCTCGGTGGCCGGAGATCCGGAGAAACTGCAGGAAGTCGTCGAACAGGCGATGGACTCGGTGGGCATCGACGTATTCGTCGAAGTGGGCGCCAATACCGGCTCCCGCAGTCCTTCGAGTCACGCCGTCGTCGTGCTCGGCAGTCCGGTCACCGCGAAGGCCTTCCGGGCCATCGCCGCGGCGCTGGCCGAGTTGGGCGGCAACATCGACTCGATCCGCGGAATCGCCGACTATCCGCTGACCGGTCTCGAACTCGCGGTCAGCACCGGCCGCGACGACGTCGCCGCGGACGCCACCCTGCGCAAGGCACTCGCGATCGTCGCGTCGGGTCACGGCGTGGACATCGCCGTGGAACGCGGCGGACTCGCCCGGCGGGCCAAGCGGCTCATCGTGTTCGACGTCGACTCCACCCTCATCCAGGGTGAGGTCATCGAGATGCTCGCCGCGAAGGCCGGCCGTGAGGCCGAGGTCGCCGCGGTCACCGAAGCGGCGATGCGCGGTGAACTCGACTTCGCCGAATCCCTGCACCAACGGGTCGCGGCGCTGGCCGGACTCGACGCCGAGGTGATCGACGACGTCGCGCAATCCCTGCAGTTGACGCCTGGTGCCCGCACCACGATCCGCACGTTGCGCCGCCTGGGCTATCACTGTGGTGTGGTCTCCGGGGGTTTCCGGCAGGTTATCGACGGACTCGCGCACGAACTCGAACTCGACTTCGTCCAGGCCAACACCCTCGAGATCGTGGACGGCAAACTGACCGGACGCGTGATCGGGGAGATCGTCGACCGCCCAGGCAAGGCCCGTGCGCTCCGCGGCTTCGCCGATCAGGTCGGTGTGGCAATGGAACAGACCATCGCGGTCGGTGACGGCGCCAACGACATCGACATGCTCAGCGTCGCCGGGCTGGGTATCGCGTTCAACGCCAAGCCTGCGCTGCGCGAAGTCGCCGACGCGGCGCTGAGCCACCCGTTCCTGGATGCGGTGCTGTTCATCCTCGGCGTGACGCGCGACGAGATCGAGGCGGCCGATGCCGCCGACGGCGTGCTGCGGCGGGTCCCGCTGGCCTGAGTGACTGTCGTGTTTGTTCTAGCCGCAGGTGGTTCGTACCGACGATGATCAACATGTCGGATCAACGAGCGGAAGGAACATCATGACCACCACGAGTAAAGTCGCCGACCTGGCGATGGTGTCACTGGACTGCGCGGACGCATCGGTCGCCGCCGAGTTCTGGGCGGCGGTGCTCGGCTGGGAGATCGTCGCCTCGGGTGACGGGTACGCGATGCTCAAAGGCGCCGACGGAGCGGCCATGGGCTTCGCGTCGATCCCCGACTACCAGCCGCCCACCTGGCCGAACCCCAACGGCACCAAGCAGTTCCACTTCGACCTCGCCGTCGACGACCTGTCCGCGGCGCAGGAGCGTTGTATTGGGTTGGGCGCCACCGAACCCGCCGAACAACCGGGCGACACCTGGCGCGTGCTGTTCGATCCGTCCGGGCATCCATTCTGTCTGACCAAGAAAGAGAATTGGGGCTGAGCACGAATTGACCGATCCCGCAACACATCTCGAATCCGATGATGCTGCCGTGGAGGACGCCTACCGGAGGCTCGCCGGATACGTCGGCGGCGGTGAGGATCCGACGGATCCCGCCGATGTGCTCGCGATGCAGATGGTGGTGCGGATCGAGAAGGCCGACCCACCGGATCGGACCGAACTGCTGGCCGCGGCTGGACGAGCCGTCGCGCTGCTGTGCCTCGACGACCGGACGGGTGGCGACGGCCCATGGGCCGAGCCGATGCACGAATGGTGCGACGCCCGCATCCGTAAGATCGCCCGCCGCGCCCGCGGTGCGCAATGGGCTGCGGCGCAAGAAGTCTGGGGTGTAACCGCGTCCGAAGGCGACGCGCAGGCGCGGGCATTTGTGCCCGGGCGGGTCGGCGATGTGGACCGTCGGATCTCGCGCCTGCAGATCGGTGGCACCGAGGTCGAGGGCGACATCCGGACGGACGTGCCCGACAGCGGTGTCTGCCTGTGGATCAACCCGACGCTGGACATGACGGTCGGCAAGATGGCCGCCCAGGTCGGTCACGGCGCGATGCTGGCGGTCAAACTCATGTCCCTCGACTACACGCGCGACTGGCGAAACGCCGGATGTCCGCTGGCCGTGCGGGCGGCATCTGCGGCGCGGTGGTCCGACCTGCTGACCGCGGATGCGCAGGGGCGGGCGATCGCGGTACGCGACGCCGGATTCACCGAGATCGCCCCCGGATCGGTGACGGTGATCGCGGAGGTGTTGGGCGAGTGAGCGACCAGCTGCCGGAGTGGGCGCAGGGACTCGGGTTGTCGCGGCATCCCGAGGGCGGGTGGTTCGTCGAGACGTGGCGTAGCGATCTTGTTGTTCCGAAAAGCGCTCTCCCCGAATCTTATCCAGGGTGCCGTGCCGGTGGCACCGCGATCTACTTCCTGCTGCTGCCGGAGGATCGTTCCGAGTGGCACGTCGTTCGCAGTGCGGAAATCTGGCTGTATCACCGAGGTTCGCCGGTTCTGCTCGAGCTCGGCGGCACGGCAGACGATCCGGGAACTCCGACCCCCGTCGTCGTCGGACCAGACGTCGCGGCCGGTCATCAACCGCAAGCCGTGGTGCCACCCAACACGTGGCAACGAGCGCGCCCGCTCGGCGACGACGCCTCCCTAGTGAGCTGCATCGTCGTACCCGGATTCGACTTCGAGGACTTCCGTCTCGCCGGCCACTAGATCCCCCGATCCCTGAGATGCGAGGCGCCTGCCGCCACCCCCGATCCCTGAGGTGCGAGGCGCCAGCCGAGCCACGAAGGGCTCGTGACCGGGGGGCTTCGTGACGCGTCGGGCTCGCAGGCTCGCTCGTCGCTCCTCAGCCATCAAGGAGCGGCGTCGGGCTCGCAGCTCGCTCGTCGCTCTTCGGCCAGCAGGAGCGACGAGCGGCAATCAGCTGTTCACCGGTGCCGCCGCCGGCGCCAGGTGCCCGAAGGTGTTGAGCCACACCCCACGGTCGGGTGCCAGGGAGGCGACGATCAACTCGTCGGCGTCGGCGTGCCCGGCGAACCAGTCCAGGTACTCGCGCACCTGCGACGGCGTGCCCACCCCGGCGTACTGCATCATCTGATCGATCTGGCGGCCCTGCGGCAGCGACAGGATGGCGTCGGCCTCCTCGTCGGTGAACTTGCGTCCGTTGGCGCGGCCGAACAGTGCGGTGACCCGGGCGCGCTTGGCGCGCAACAGCTGGTCGGCAGCGACGGCCTCGTCGTCGTCGGCGATGACCCCGACCCCGGCGATCACATACGGCGCGTCGAGTTGCTCCGACGGCTGGAACTCACGTCGGTACAGCGCGACGGCATCGAGCAGTGCGGCGGGGGCGAAGTGTGAGGCGAAGGCGTAGGGGAGGCCGAGGGCGGCGGCGAGCTGCGCACCGAACAACGACGATCCGAGGATGTAGAGCGGCACGTCGACGCCGCCGGGGGTGGCGCGGACGCCTTCGATGCGCGAGTGTCCGGTGAGGAAGCCCTGCAGTTCGAGCACGTCGGAGGGGAAGCGGTCGGCGTCGGCGATGGTGCGTCGCAGTGCCGCGAAGGTTTGCTGGTCGCTGCCCGGCGCGCGGCCGAGGCCGAGGTCGATGCGGCCGGGATGCAGGGAGGCCAGGGTGCCGAACTGTTCGGCGATGGTGAGCGGGGCGTGGTTGGGCAGCATCACGCCGCCGGCGCCGAGGCGGATGGTCTGCGTGTTGGCGGCGACGTGCGCGATCAGCACGGCCGGCGCCGACGACGCAATGGTCGACATGTTGTGATGCTCGGCGTACCAGATGCGCTTGTATCCCCAGGTCTCCGCGCGCTGGGCCATGTCCACGCTGGCCGCGAAGCTGTCGCGGACGGTTTCATCGGCACCGACCTGCGCGAGGTCGAGGATCGACAGATCAACACTCATGTGAAGCTCAAGGCATCTTCGGCTGCACCTATTCCCTTGTCCACGACCATGAGTCGAGTCGGTCCACGTGAGGTCGGACACGGTAGGGCACGATAGGGGAGTGACCAACGCGACTGAACCGACCACCGACGCGGACGACCTCGAAGCCGACCCGGATCTGCTCATCGACTTCCGCGACGTGACCCTCGTGCGGGGTGGCAAAACCCTGGTCGGGCCGATCTCGTGGGCGGTCGAACTCGACGAGCGGTGGGTGGTCATCGGCCCCAACGGCGCCGGCAAGACCTCGCTGATGCGCATGGCCGCCGCCCAGCTGTTCCCGAGTTCGGGGACCGCGTTCGTGCTGGCCGAACAACTCGGGAAGGTCGAGGTCCGCGAGTTGTCCACCCGGATCGGCGTGGCCAGCTCGGCAATCGCCGAGCGGGTGCCCGAGGACGAGCTCGTCGGCGACCTGGTCATGTCCGCCGGCTACTCGGTGATCGGGCGGTGGCGCGAGGATTACGACGAGATCGACCGTGCGCAGGCCATCGAATCGCTCGAGTCGATGGGCGCCGAACATCTCGTCGACCGCCGCTTCGGCACGCTGTCCGAAGGCGAACGCAAACGCGTGCTCATCGCCCGAGCACTGATGACCGACCCGGAACTGCTGCTGCTCGACGAACCCGCCGCCGGCCTCGACCTCGGCGGACGTGAAGAACTCGTCGACCGGCTGTCTCGACTAGCCCTGGACCCCGACGCCCCGGCCACCGTGCTGATCACCCACCACGTCGAGGAGATCCCCGACGGTTTCACCCACGCGCTGCTGCTCTCCGAGGGTGACGTCGTCGCGCAAGGCCTGCTCGACGACGTCCTGACCAGCGCAAACCTGTCGACCGCGTTCCGGCAGCAGATCACCCTGTCCACCGTCGACGGTCGGTATTTCGCGCGCCGGACCCGACGCCCGGGTGGGCATCGTCGCGCGGCGGGCTAAGTTCTCTCTATGACCGCAGCCGACGATTCCACACCCATCGAACCGGCCCCGCTGCGCGGTGCGGCCACCGTCGCGCTGGTCCGCGACTCGGCCGACGGCATCGAGGTGTTCCTGCAGCGTCGCGTCAAACAGATGGCGTTCGCCGGCGGCATGACCGTGTTCCCCGGCGGCGGCGTCGACCCGCGTGACGCCGAGGCCGACCTCGACTGGACCGGGCCCGACGTGCAGTGGTGGGCGGATGCCTTCGCCACGGACGTACCGACCGCGCAGGAGCTGGTGTGTGCCGCGGTCCGGGAGACCTTCGAAGAATGCGGAGTCCTGCTGGCGACCCGCACCGGCGGCGAGTCGGTCGATCCCGCAGGCTTCGCCACTCAGCGCGCGCAACTCGTCGACAAGACCGTGTCGCTCGCCGGTTTCCTCCGGGGCGAGGGACTGACTCTGCGGTCGGATCTGCTTCGGCCGCTTGCCCATTGGATCACCCCGATCATCGAGAAGCGGCGCTACGACACCCGCTTCTTCCTGGCCGCGCTGCCCGACGGGCAGGATGCCGACGACCAGACCAGCGAGGCCGAGGTGGCCCGCTGGGTGCGGCCGCAGGCCGCGATCGACGCGTGGGCCGACGGCCAGCACTACCTGCTGCCGCCGACGTGGTCGGTGTTGACCTATCTCGCGGGCTTCGACTCGGTCGCCGACGTGCTGGCCGCCGAGGTGTCCATTACGCCGATCGAACCCGATCACACCCCGGGTTTGGGTATTGCCGGCCTGAGTTTCCCCGGATCCGACCGTTTTCTCGCGGTGCTGGACAAGCTGGGCGCACCCGACATCGTCTGAGTCGTTCAGTCGTTCAGTCGTCCAGATCGACCACGTCCGGCTCGCCGCCCGGGTCGTCCGCGTCATCGCGTTCGGCCCACTCGAGCAGCGTGTCCAGCCGGAACGCCTCGTCGTCGATCGAGGCGTGCAGGTCGCCGAGCTCGGCGAACCGTACGGGCATGGTCGCGATGGTGAAGTCATCGGGGGCGATGTCGTCGATTTCTGTCCACTCGATCGGCGCCGACACCGTCGCCCGCGGATTCCCGCGCACCGAGTAGGCCGCGGCCATCGTGTGGTCCCGGGTGTTCTGGTTGTAGTCGACGAACACCGCCGCCGGATCACGGTCCTTGCGCCACCACGTCGTGGTCACGTCGTCGGGGGCGCGGCGTTCGACCTCCCGGGCGAAGGCCAGCGCCGCCTGCCGAACCTGCGGGAATCCCCACTCGGGGGCGATGCGGACATAGATGTGCAGCCCGCGGCCGCCGGAGGTTTTGGGATAGCCGCGCATGCCGAGTTCGTCGAGGACCTCTTCGACGACGTGCGCCACCCGCTGGATGCGGCTGAACGGGCAGTCGGGCATCGGGTCGAGGTCGATGCGCCACTCGTCGGGTGATTCCGGGTCGTCGCGGCGTGAGTTCCACGGATGGAACTCGACGGTCGACATCTGCACCGCCCAGATCACGCTGCCGAGCTCGGTGACGCACAGTTCGTCGGCGGTGCGTCCATAGCGCGGGAACCACAGTTCGACGGTCTCCACCCAGTCCGGGGCCCCTGCCGGCAGCCGCTTCTGGTGCACCTTCGGGCCGTCGACGCCCTTGGGGAAGCGGTGCAGCATGCACGGGCGGTCGCGCAGGGCGCGGACGATGCCGTCGCTGACCGACTCGTAGTAGTGGGCGAGGTCGAGTTTGGTCTCGCCGCGTTCGCTGAAGTAGACGCGATCGGGGCTCGAGAATCGGATGGTGCGGCCGCCCACCTGCAGTTCGACGGGCTCACCCGCTGACTTCGACGCCGTGGCCATGGCCCAACTGTATGGCCTGCGCAGCATCGGCGGTCGGGCAAACGGTAGCCTTCGCACATGCCTGAGTTCGTCACACTCGAGACTTCCGCAGACCACCCCGGCGTGGGCACCATCCTGCTCAACCGTCCGCCGATGAATGCGCTGAACCGCCAGGTGCAGGCCGAACTCGCGGCGGCGGCCGACGAGGCCACGCGACGCGACGACATCAAGGCCGTCGTGATCTACGGAGGACCGAAGGTCCTCGCCGCCGGTGCGGACATCAAAGAACTCAACGACGTGACCTACGCGGAGATGAGCAAGATCGCGGGGCGTCTCCAGTCGGATCTCGGGTCGATTTCCGAGATCCCGAAACCGACCGTCGCCGCGATCACCGGCTATGCGCTCGGTGGTGGCCTCGAGGTCGCGCTCAGCGCCGATCGCCGCATCGCCGGTGACAACGCCAAGCTCGGTGTGCCCGAGGTGCTGCTCGGCGTCATCCCCGGCGGTGGCGGCACCCAGCGCTTGGCGCGGCTGATCGGCCCGGCCAAGGCCAAGGACATGATCTTCACCGGCCGCTTCGTCGGTGCCGAGGAAGCCCTCGCGATCGGGCTCGTCGACGAAGTCGTCGCCCCCGACGAGGTCTACAACGCCGCGCTGACGTGGGCCGGGCAGTTCGCCAACTCGGCGTCGATTGCCCTGGCGGCCGCGAAGAAGGCCGTCGATCAGGGCATCGACGTGGACCTGACGACCGGACTCAAGATCGAAGAACACGTCTTCGCCGCGCTGTTCGCCACCGAGGACCGCGAGATCGGCATGAAGTCGTTCGTCGAGAACGGACCCGGCAAGGCGAAGTTCCTGGGCAAGTGACCCCTGAATCCACCGCAGCGACCACCGACGAAGGAAGCGATCGACCGATGACCGTGACACCCGACAGCGACCCAAAACCCAACCCGCACGCCACCGAGGAGCAGGTGAAGGCCGCACTCGAGGACACCAAGCTCGCGCAGGTGCTCTACCACGACTGGGAGGCCGAGACATACGACGACAAGTGGTCGATCTCCTACGACGAACGCTGCATCGACTACGCGCGTGGACGTTTCGACGCCGTCGCCGCCGACGCACCGCTGCCGTACGAGCGGGCCATGGAACTCGGTTGCGGCACCGGATTTTTCCTGCTCAACCTCATGCAGTCCGGGGTGGCGAAGAAGGGATCGGTCACCGACCTCTCACCCGGCATGGTCAAGGTCGCGCTGCGCAACGCTGAAAACCTCGGCCTCGACGTCGACGGCCGGGTCGCCGACGCGGAGAAGATCCCTTACGACGACAACACCTTCGATCTCGTCGTCGGACACGCTGTGCTGCACCACATCCCGGACGTGGAGCAGGCGCTGCGCGAGGTGCTGCGGGTCCTCAAGCCGGGCGGACGATTCGTCTTCGCCGGCGAACCGACCACGATCGGCGACTTCTACGCCCGCTGGATGAGCCGCGCCACCTGGGCGGCGACCACCAACATCACCAAGTTCGGGCCGCTGCAGTCGTGGCGTCGTCCGCAGGCTGAACTCGACGAGTCGTCGCGGGCCGCGGCACTGGAGGCGGTCGTCGACATCCACACCTTCGATCCCGCCGACCTCGAACGTATGGCCGCCAATGCCGGTGCCACGCAGGTCGAGACGGCCACCGAAGAACTCGCCGCCGCCATGCTGGGCTGGCCGGTGCGCACCTTCGAGGCGGCCGTCCCGCCGGAGAAGTTGGGTTGGGGCTGGGCGAAGTTCGCGTTCAACGGCTGGAAGGGACTGAGCTGGCTGGACGAGAAGGTGCTGCGGAAAGTGGTGCCGCCCAAGTTCTTCTACAACGCGATCGTGACCGGCACCAAGCCGTAACCGACGTGGTCCGGGTCGGGGACAATGGGCTACGCATTCACTGACGACGACGTCACGTTCCTGCGCTCCCGCCACGGAGCGAAGGCGCTGGACATCGTCGCGGCACTACCGCTGGACAAGCAGACCATGCTGTCCGACATCGCCCAAGTCAGATCGCGCTACCCAGGGCATGATGCTGCGCTCATCGAAACGGCGCTCTGTCGACGACGTGGCCGGGCGAAACTCCGTGCGGCCGAAGAGATGTTGTTCACCGACGACGCGTTGCAACAGGCGACGGCGACCGCGGTCGCGGCCCATCGCGCCGCCGAGATCGCCGGCCGTTACCCGGGTGCGGTGGTGCACGACATCACGTGCTCCATCGGCGCTGAGTTGATGGAACTCGGTGCGCGGCAGGGGATTGCCGGCGTCATCGGCAGCGATCTGGATCGGGTGCGGGTGGCGATGGCGGCCTACAACACCGCCGCAGTCGGGCATCGTGCGACCCTGCTCCTCGCCGACGCCCTCACCCCGACGTCGACCGCCGATGTGGTGCTCGCTGACCCGGCGCGCCGTACCGGGTCAGGGCGAGTGTTTCGCCTCGACCAGCTGACTCCGCCGCTGCTGGAGCTCTTGACCACCTATGCCGGTCGTCCGCAGGCAGTCAAATGTGCACCCGGACTGGACTATCGACTCCTACGCGAACGATTCGGCTTCTCCGGACAGGTGCAGGTCGTTTCCCTCGATGGCGCCGTCCGCGAGGCGTGCCTGTGGACCGAACGTGCCGGTGAACCCACGCAACGTGCCACCGTACTGCGCACCGCCGACGACGGCACCGTGGATGCCTACGAGGTCACCGATGCCGATGGCGACAGTAGTGCGCCGGGCGAGATCGGGGAGTGGATCGTCGATCCCGACGGTGCGGTCGTGCGCGCCGGTCTCGTACGCAATTATGCTGCGCGGCACGGGCTGTGGCAGCTCGATCCGCAGATCGCCTACCTCACCGGTGCGGCGGTCCCGGCGGGCGAGCGCGGATTCCGGGTCCTCGAGGTCACCGGAACCGGCGAGCGGGAACTACGCAAGGTGCTCGCTGCCCGAGACTGCGGACGCCTGGAAATCCTGGTGCGCGGCATCGACGTCGATCCCGATCGGCTGCGGAAGCGCTTGAAGCTCAAGGGGTCACAGGCGTTGACCCTGGTGCTCACCCGGATCGGCCGTAAGGGTGTCGGGATTGTCTGTGACGAGGGCCGCCGGTTCTGACCGTCGTCGCTTGATCGCCGCGCACAGCACCGCGGCGATCACGCACAACCCGGCCGCGATGTGAAAGGCGTTGTCGTAGCTACCCTGTGCGTCGCGGATGTAGCCGGCGCCGAACGCGGCCACCGCAGCGCCGAGCTGATGGGACGCGAACACCCACCCGAACACCACCGGCGTCGATGCGCCGAAGTATTCGCGGACGATCGCGATGGTCGGCGGCACCGTGGCCACCCAGTCCAGACCGTAGAAGATGATGAACACCCAGGTGCTCGGTTCGGCGTGCGGTGAGAGCAGCATCGGCAGCACCAGCAGGGACGCTCCGCGACCGAGATAGTAGATCACCAGTAGGAGTCGGGCATCCACACGGTCGGTCAGCCAACCCGAGAACACGGTGCCGGCGACGTCGAAGATGCCGATGGTCGCCAGCAGGGATGCGGCGACGGTGGTCGGCATGCCGTGGTCGTGGGCGGCCGGGATGAAGTGGGTGCCGATGAGCCCGTTGGTGGTCATCCCGCAAATCGCGAAACTACCGGCGAGCAACCAGAATGCGGGCACCCGCGCGCCCTGCACCAGGCCCCGCGCCGCGGCGCTGAAGCTGCCGTTGGGCAGTGCCTCCTCGGGGGCGTCCGGGGCCGCGCCGTAGGCGACGGTACCGACGTCGCGTGGATGATCGCGAATCATCAACCACACCATGGGGATCACCGCGAGTGCGGCGGCGGTGACGATCAGTGATGCGGTGCGCCACCCATAGGAGTCGGTGATGTGGGCGACGAGTGGCAGGAAGATCAGCTGGCCGGTGGCACCGGCCGCGGTGAGGATGCCGGTGACCAAGCCGCGCCGCGCGACAAACCACCGCGTGGACACCGTCGCGACGAAGCCCATCGAGATCGATCCGGTGCCCAGGCCGACCAGCACACCCCACAGCAGCAATAGTTGCCAGCCGGTGGACATGAACACCGACAACCCTGTGCCGGCCGCGATCAGCAGCAGCGCGCCGGTCAGCACAGGCCGGATGCCGAAGCGGTCCATGAGGGCAGCGGCGAATGGCGCTGTCGCCCCGAACAGAATCATGTTGATCGACATGGCCGCGCCGATCGTCGCGTGCGACCAGCCGAATTCCATGTGCAGCGGGTCCATCATCACGCTCGGCACGGCCCGGAAGCCCGCGGCGCCGATGATCGCGATGAAGCTCGCGGACGCAACCCACCACGCCCAGTGCACACGCCCCAACACGGGTGTTCTCGTCATGCCGACCATCATCTCGGATGGGATGGCATTGACACCAGTGGCATGATTGCCAATATGTCGGAAGATTCTGCCAATCGGCATCGTGTCGTGGTGCTCTGGCTGCCGCCCACCGTCGGCTTCGACGCGACCATGCCGTCACTGCTGTTCGGACAGGCCGTCGACGCGACCGGGGCGCCGCTCTACGACGTGATCACCTGCACGCTCGAGCCTGGGCCGATCGAATCGACCACCGGGTACGCGATGATCGCCGCAGCCGGACCCGAGGCGCTGGCGAAGGCTGACACGGTGATCGTGCCCGGCACCCGCAGCGAACCGGCCCGCAGTAGTGGAGTTCTGTCCGATGAGCAAACGGCTGCGCTCGCCACCATCCGCCCCGGCACCCGCATCGTCTCCATCTGCACAGGGGCATTCGTCGTCGCGGCGGCCGGACTCCTCGACGGCCGTCGCGCCACCACCCACTGGCGGCAGGCCGACGAGTTCCGGCGACTCTTCCCCGACGTCGCCCTCGATGAGTCGGTGCTGTTCGTCGATGAAGGCGACGTGCTCACGTCGGCGGGTCTGGCTGCGGGAATCGACCTGTGCCTGCACATCATTCGACACGATCACGGTACCGCGGTCGCCAATCACGTTGCGCGATACTGTGTGGTGCCGCCGTGGCGGGAAGGTGGGCAGGCGCAGTTCATCGAACGCCGGCTGCCCGACGCCGATCAGCGCAGCACCGCCGCCGCCCGCGAGTGGGCGACGGCGCACCTGACCGAATCGCTGTCCGTCGCGCAACTTGCCGCGCACGCCGGAATGAGTGCCCGCACCTTCAGCAGGCGGTGCCATGACGAGACCGGACTGTCCCCGGGCGCGTGGGTGTTGCGGCAGCGGGTCGGTTATGCGCGGGAACTCCTTGAGACGCAATCCCTCTCGGTCGACGAGGTTGCCGAACGGTCGGGACTCGGGTCGGCCGACAACCTGCGACATCACCTTCGCCGTGAACTCGGGATGTCGCCGTCGGCGTATCGGAAGACGTTCGCGGGGAGTCGGGCTGGGTGACAGTTCATCACGACCACGCGCGGGCAGACCTCGACGCCCAATAGCTCGCCGGGTCCTCGGCCGAGACGGCAAGCGTCTCGAGAAGTCTCTCGGACAGCGTGCGCTGGGCGCCGCTGACATGCGATTCGATGTGGTCGACGGTCACGGCCCCGGAAAGCACACGAGGACTGAATGGTTGGGCGATGGCCGCGGCCACAGCGAGTTGATCGATACTCAGGCCGACGGTCGCCGCCGCCTCTCGGGCCACCCGCACGCCGGCCGATGTGTCGTCGCTCCCGGGCGCGAGCCGTCCGTTGGCGAGGCACTCTTTGACCACGATTGCGTACCCGCGGTCGTGTGCTTCGGTGAGTGCCGGTCCGGCCGAGCTCTCGAGGAGATTCCAGGTGGATTGGATCGACGAGAACAGGGGTGCGCCGTCGACCTCGAGATCGGTTGCTGCGCGAATCGCGCGGTCTTGATTAGGGCCGGACGTAGACAGGCCGACACGAGTTCCGTTGTCGCGCAATGCGGCAAGGGCCTGCTGCAGGTCGGTGTCGTGCCAGAGTGGGCTGTCGTCGGTCAGGGAGTGGACTTGGTAGAGCCCGAGGCGGTCGCCGAGCAGTGCGCGCGATTGGTCGAACTGTTCGGTGAACGCGTCGAGGCTGTGGTCTTTGACCTCGTGGACCGCCGCGTCGAGTTGCCAGTCACCGACGTAGCGGTAGCCCCATTTGGAGGCGACGGTGACGTCGGTGATCTCGGGGTGCGCGGCGATCCAGTCGGCGAGGAACTCCTCGGCACGCCCGTAGGAGCGGGCGGTGTCGACGTAGCGGATCCCAAGGGCGTAGGCGGCGTCGAGCACCTCGGCGGTGCGTGCCCGCATCTGCTCGACGCCACGGCCGGCGAGGTCGTGGTCGCGCCCGGCGGTGATATAGGCGGGTCGTCCGAGTGCGGCGAGTCCGAGACCGAGTCGTGTGCTCACGTCTGCTGTCATCGTTGCTCCGTTCGGCCGACCCTCACTGTTCGTCGTCGACCATCAGCGCGCAGATCTCGACGTGGCGCAGCAGAAACCGCTTCTCGTCGAGCCGTTTGCGGCGCATCCAGGCGGTGACCTCGGTGTTGCACTTGCCTGCGTTGCAGGACCGGCAACACGGTACGACGTTGGTCACGGTGTACCGGCCGCCCCGCGAGATGGCGAGCACGCAGTCCTTCTGCATCGCCGAATCCGTTCTGGCGCAGTAGGCGCAGCCACCCCATAGCGACTGTAGGCGGGTCCACTGCTCGGCGGTCAGGTCGTGCTCGACGGCGTCCATCCGTCGTTGGCGACGACGTGCGTACCGGCGGGCACGAGTGCGGTTGGGTGCGGCCACGTCGATCACGGTAACGGGCCGCAGCCAGACGTCGGGTCTGCCGCGCCGATCCCGTTGACAGCGCCCAGATAATCATCGACAGCGCCCGGCGTGGGAGCTGTCAACGTGTGGGAGGGCGCTGTCGACGTGTGGGAGGGCGCTGTCGACGGAGACGCGGGCGCTGTCGACGGGAGCGTGGGCGCTGTCGACAGGGACGCGGGCGCTGTCAACTGCGGTGGGCCGCGCTACTGCCCCTCGATCTCACTCTTGGAGTCGAAGAAGTACACCTTGCCGATGTTGGTGGCGACGGCGATCTGGCCCTTGGGGGAGACCGCGACACCGGTAGTGAATCCCACAGCTTCCGGCAATGCCAACGTGCGCAATGTCTTCCCGTCCGACGTCGACACCTCGGTCAGCGACAACGAGTTCTTGCCGGCGTCGCGCACCACGGTCCAGGCAGTGTTCTGCGCGGTCAGCGTCGACAGGCTCACGGTGGCGAGATCGTCGCGTTGCCACACCTTTTCGACGTGATCGCCCTTGTCGCGGAGCAGGACCAACGGGGCGCCGAGCACGCCGGTCGGCATGATCAGCCCGTCCGGGGACACCGACATCGTCGCGAAGCCGTAGCCGCCGTTGTTGTAGCTCCACTTGGTCTTACCGGTCGCGGCATCGAGCGCGACGATCTGCCCGAGGCGGCTGAACGCGTAGACGGTGTTGCCGTCGGCCGAGAGCGTCGTCGGTCCGATCACGCCGCCGGGCACATCGGCGTGCCAGATCTCGCGGACCACCCGCGCACCGTTCTCCTTGCTGTAGGCCATCGCGCGCACCTGTGAGGCGATCGCGCCCTGCGGCCAGAAGTTGAGGAAGAACCGCTCGTGATCCATGTCCACGGCGGCCGGCGCGGGGATGGCGCAGCGCGGGCCGTTGGTCACGCACTCGCCGAGGCCCTGCAGTGCATCGTCGGGGTTGGCGTCGGCCCGCAACCGAACCTCGGGTGCGGTGAACTCGTTGGTCTGGGAATTGATCAGCAGGATCTGTCCCTGCGTCGTGGTCACCAGCACCTCGCCGGGCGCCGCGAACTTCCCCGACAGCGGCACCCCGATCACCGGCATCTGCCAGCGGATCGCACCGCCGGCATTGAACGCGAGGAACTTGGCCGCCTCGCCGATGTAGGGCTGGTCGTACTGGTCGACGAGCAACGTGTTGACGCCGATGCCCTCACGCATGCGTTTACAGAAGTTCTTGCGTCCGGTCCGCGGATCCAGGACGAACACGTTGCAGCCGTTGTCGGTGGTTGCGGTGACGCCCACGTTGGATTGATTCGACAGCGTGATCGGCGCAGTGATGGGACCCCCGGTCGGGCGGGTCCAGCTCAACTCCAGGTCATCGGGGACGCTCGGGTAGGCGTAGTTGGAGTTGCCGTTGTTGCCGCCGTAGCTCGACCAGCCCGGGCTGGGCAGGGAGCGGACGTCGATGTGGCCGTCGGAGCAGCCCGCGAGAACGAGTGCGACGACGCTGACCAGGAGGGTGGCGACGGTGGCGGGAAGTCGACGGGCCGTGCGGCGCCGGTCGGCTGCTTGCACCATCGGGGCTCCTGTCTGATCGAGCGCGTCGGCCACGCCGGACGACGGGCCAGCGATGAGCCTATCGTGCCCGGAATTCTTCTCGATTAGGGTTTGTCGTCATGACGACGATGTGGAATGCCTCCTACCGGTCCCGTTGGCGGGCCGGCCGTCGGCGAGATCCCGCCCAGGTCCGGTTCCTCACCGTCGACTCGCTGCGCTGGGTGCTGCGCAACCGGGCCTACAACCCCTGGTACCTGGTGCGCTACTACCGGCTGGCGCGCTTCCGGCTGGCCAACCCGCACATCGTGCTGCGCGGCATGGTGTTCCTCGGCCGCAACGTCGAGATCCACGCCACCCCACAGATGGCGCGGATGGAGATCGGGCGCTGGGTCCACATCGGCGACGGCAATTCCATCCGCTGCCACGAGGGCAGCCTCAAAATCGGCGACAAAACCGTGTTCGGTTGCAACAACGTCGTCAACTCCTACCTCGATCTCGAGATCGGCGGATCGACGCTGATCGCCGACTGGTGCTATATCTGCGACTTCGACCACAAGATGGACGACATCACCCTGCCCATCAAGGACCAGGGCATCGCCAAGGGGCCGGTGCGCATCGGACCGGACACCTGGGTCGCGGCCAAGGTGTCGGTGCTGCGCAACACCATCGTCGGCCGCGGCTGTGTGCTCGGCTCGCACGCGGTGGTCAAGGGCGAGATCCCCGATTTCTCGATCGCCGTCGGGGCGCCGGCTCGAGTGGTCAAGAACCGCAAGGATGCGTGGGCGTCGACGGCGGCGGAGCGCGCCGAACTCGAACGCGCTCTCGCCGACATCGAACGCAAGAAAGCCGCTGCGGCACACCACAAACCGTGACCAGTCCCGGGAAACCCGACGGCGCCGACGACGAGATCCTGCGGCGCGGGCTCGCCGCGTTCTCCGAACTCGGCTACGACCACACCACCGTCCGCGAACTCGCCGCCCGCATGGGTGTCAACCGCAACTTCATCGGCGACCGGTTCGGTTCCAAAGCCGCGTTCTGGTACGCCGTCGTCGACTTCGCGTGCCGCGATGCGTCGGTGTGGTCGACGCCGGACCCGGCGCTTCCCGACGACGTCTACGTGCGCCGCACCATCCGCGGCTTCTACCGCAGCGCGGTCGACCACCCCGACCTGCATCGCCTGCTCATCGACGAATCGGGCCGCGATTCCGAGCGCCTCGACTATCTCTACCGCCATTACATCGACCCATCACTCGAGCACATGTGGACCCCCATCGGGCGTCTCCAGGCGTCCGGAACCGTCCCTGACCTGCCGCGGCACGTGCTGTTCTTCGTCATCGTCGGACCGATGCTCGGGATGACCCACGCGCCGCTCGCCACCCATCTCGGTCGTGCCCCGCATCCCGACAGCACGGAGATGACCCGCCACGCCGACGAACTCGCGGCACTGGTGATCAGCGCCCTCGACCTCACCTCCTGACACTTGTCAGAAGCCAGGTCGGCTGTCAGACTGGTCGCGTGGCGGGGATCACTCGTCGGGTGCCGTCGCGGGGCGGCGGGATGTGAGTGAAAGGTGCGAAACATGGCGTTGACCCACGACGAGGCGGTTGCCCGGGCTCGTGAACTGGCTCCGGGGATCGCAGCTCGGGCGCGCGAGGCCGAGGAGTTGCGGGCGCCGCACCCGGATTCGATTCGGGAACTCGTCGAGGCGGATCTGATCGGAATCCTCACCCCGAAGCGCTGGGGTGGTTCGGAACTCGGTCTCGACACCCACCGGGAGATCGTCGAGATCATCAGTGCTGCTTGTGTTTCCACCGGCTGGATTCTTGCGTTCTATACCGGTCACTCGGGCATGTTCGCCACCCGATTCCCGGAGCAGGCGCAAGCCGAATTCTTTGCCGAACGGCCGTACATCATGGCGCCGGCAACCATGGCGCCGGTCGCGAAGGCCGAGCGCAGCGACGGAGGCTGGACGGTCTCCGGGCGGATGCCGTGGGGGACCGGGGTCATGCACGCCGACTGGGTCATCCTGTCCGGATTCGCCTCGGACGGCGCGCCTTACATGTTCGCGATGCCCGCCGAGGACACCAAGGTCGACGACGTCTGGCAGATGGCCGGGATGGCCGCCACCGGCAGCAACGACATCATCGTCGACAACGTGTTCGTGCCCGACCACCGGTCCGTTCCACTGCGCGTCGCCGGCGCTGCCAACTGTGAGAACGCCCAGGCGCTCGACGATCCGATGTACCACCTGCCGCTGCTCGCGTTCATCTATTGCCAGGCGATCCCGGTTTTCTCCGGCGCCTTGCGCGGCGCGGTGAACTCCTTCGACGAGATCACCCGACGCCGGACCCGCACCTACACCGGGGCCACGTCGACCGACGACAAGTACGCACACATCCTGCTCGGCCAGGCGCGCATCGAAGCGCACATGGCCGAGCGTCTGGTCCTCGACCTCATCCGCGAAACCGAAACCCACGAAGGCAAATTCACCATCGAGGACCGGGCGCGGATGAAAGGCAGCGCGGCGGCAATCGTCGAACTGTGCCGCACCTCGGTCAACAACCTGATGCACAATGCGGGTGCGTCCAGCTTCAACCTCGATGTGCCGTTGCAGCGGGTCTTCCGCGACGTGAATGTGATTGCCACGCACGCGTTCTGGGATTGGGGAGTGAGTCGCGAGCAGGTGGGACGGATCTCCCTCGGCCTGCCGCCGACGTCGCCGTTGGTGTGACCTGCGGGGCGTCGTCAGTGGGGCACGTCAGTTGGGGCCGCCCAGCGAAAAGCCCTCGCTCGGTTGCACAACCACGAAACCCGGTCCGTGGAAGGCGAGTTGGAACGACTCGCCGGACCCACGGCCGACGAGTGACCCGAGCTTGAAGTCGTTCTTGACGCCCGGTGTCAGATTCGCCGACCAGCACACCGCGGCCTGCGGGTCGACGTAGGTCGGCTGCACCGAACAGTCTAGGAGCACCGGCGGGCCGTCGCTGGTGATCCCGACCGTGCCCTGGCCGGACAGGGTGAGGTTGAACAATCCGCCGGCGAGCATGCCCGCGTTGCCGATCGAGGTGATGTTCCACTGCAGGGACGCGTCGAAGGCGAGCAGGCTCGAGGTGTTGATGGTCAGTGCGTCACCCTCGAGGTCGATGGTGAAGACGTCGCTGTTGCGTCGAGCGAAGAACACCTCGCCCTGCCCGCGCACCCGCATCAGCTGTCCGCCCTCGTTGGTGAGCGCCTTCTTGAAGAAGTTCGACATGCTGCCGGACCCTTCGTGCGCGAAGTCGAACTGACCCTGATAGGCGACCATTGCGCCCTTGGCGGCCAACGCTTCCGGGCCGAACCCGACCCGCAGCATCTTGCTCGACTGC
This sequence comes from Gordonia sp. CPCC 205515, assembly GCF_048537925.1. Taxonomy (NCBI): domain Bacteria; kingdom Bacillati; phylum Actinomycetota; class Actinomycetes; order Mycobacteriales; family Gordoniaceae; genus Gordonia; species Gordonia sp. CPCC 205515. The sequence goes on from NZ_JBCLVJ010000002.1 coordinate 435,323, forward strand.
AGAGTCCACCGCACGGTGGACTCCTTCTCGCGGTTGGCCTGGTCGAAGATGGGACTGCGCATTGTCGGCTCCTGGTCGGTGTCGGGTTTACTCCCATTGTCCAGGTCTGTGGGCCACAGGACTCGCAGTGCTTGGTAAACGAGGCACTGCAAGCTGCAACGCGCTGTGGATAACTGGTCTCCTTCGACCAGATGACTCGCGATGGCATGCCAAAGCGGCTCTGGATGCGGTGCTGGGCTTCGTCGAATCCACTACAGTAGAGAACGAGATTGCGGACACTGAGTTCAGTCAAGAGTTCGGCGACGAGCGAGGCGAGCGGGCATGAAACAAATCAAGGTGACCGCCGTCCAAGTGTCGGCGGCGCGCGCCCGAGTATTGCTTGACGAAGCGACCGGCGATGACACGCCTGAGACGATTCGCAAGCTTGCCACGACCCGGCTCCGCGAAGACGTCGGCGACGATTGGCGCGAGCAACTTCGGCGGTACGACCTCCCCGAGTTCGGTGACCTAGACCTGCGGAGCAGACTCCGTTGGACCAGAATCATGGTGCAGGTGGAGCGGAGTGAGGACCCGGCCGTTAGGGTTTCGGCGGCGCGGGCATTGGTTCTCGTCAACGACGCCACGGGTACCGAGTCGTCCGAGACGTTACTTCAGCTTGCGGCGACCCGACTTCCAACCGACAGCGGCGTCGACTGGCGTGAGGAAATGCGAAGGATGGGGGACCAGTCTCGCGGTGTAGGCGAGCCAGCCAGGTATCGCGCATCGTAGGTACGCCTTCGTAATGAATTGTGGCGCTTTGAGGTTTGTTGAGCGTGGGTCTCGATGCGCTCGGCTCCTTCGTCGCCGGGCTTACTCGACCAGCGGGAAAGGTGTCCCGACGGACGTGCTCAGACTTCAGCAGGACCCGGATCACGTTCGGGCAGTGGACGTTCCGGGATGTTAGGACGGCCGACCGGGTGGCGTACGCGTCGTTTGGCGGCGAGGTATACGCCGACGGTGCGCTCGGCGACCTCGCCCCAGGAGAACTCCGCGGTCAGCCGATCCCGGGCGCGTCGGGCGCGGGTGGCGGCGGCACCCGGATCGCTCAACGTGGCCCGGACGGCGGTCGCGATGCCGGCGACGTCGCCCGGAGTGAAGGTGAGTCCCGTCGTCGGATCGCTGACTGCTTCACCGAGTCCGCCTGCGGTGGACACAACCAGGGGAGCGCCGGTGGCGGCCGCTTCGAGGGCGACGATGCCGAACGGCTCGTAACGGCTCGGCAGCACAATCGCCGTGCAGCGGTGCATGAGTTCGACGAGTTCGGCGTGGTCGACGGCGCCGATGAAGCGCACCGCCTTGGTCACCCGATGCCGGCGGGTCTGTTCGACCAGCCACTCCAGCTGCGTGCCGGTGCCGGCGACCGTGAGGGTGGTGCCCGGATGGGTGCGCCGGATGCGGGGGAGCGCGGCCAGTAGGTCCTGCAAGCCCTTCTCGTATTCCAGTCGCCCGGCGAACAACAACTCCGGCGTGCCGGCGCGGTCCGGTCGCGGCGCGAACGGCCACGTGCGGATGTCAATACCGTTGTGGATCACCGAGACGTCGGGAATCTCCGGGCCGAAGAGTCGGGTGACCTCGTCGCGCATTGACGCCGAACACGTGATGAGCGAATCGGATTCGCGCGCCAGCCACCATTCCACCGAATGCACTTGCCGATTCACCGGCCCGCTGACCCAGCCGCTGTGCCGGCCGGCTTCGGTCGCATGGATGGTGGATACCAGTGGGACGTCGAAGAATTCGGCCAGTGCGATCGCCGGATGTGCCACCAGCCAGTCGTGGGCGTGCACCACATCGGGTTCCCATCCCGCCTCGGTATCCGAGTGTCGTTCGCCGGCAAAGGCTTTCAAACCGGCGCGGATGAACGCGTGGCCCATCGCCAGTGTCCAGGCCATCATGTCGCGGCCGAACTGGAACGCCGGCGGATCCTCGGCGACCGCCAGGATGCGCACGCCGTCGACGTGCGTGTCGGTGGTGGGGTGACTGACGGCGTCGGTGCCGGTCGGTCGGCGGGTGAGCACGACGACGTCGTGGCCCGCCTCGGCCAACTCGGTGGCCAGGTGATGGACGTGCCGACCGAGCCCGCCGACCACCACCGGTGGGTATTCCCACGACACCATCAAGATCTTCATCGCCCCACCCCCAGTGCGGTGTTCACCTCAGGCCACCGCGTAATCGTCGTGCATCGAGCCCCCTGAACAAGTTGTCCGCGCATGCCCAGTTACCGGCCAGCGTCGCGGCCCGCGCGTCCCGCCCGGAGAGTGCGGCGTCGCAGATCTCCCGAGTCGCGTGCGCATGTTTGTGCGCCCGATCCACAGCGTAAGCCGCCGCGGTGTCTTTGGACACCATGAACGGCCAATCCGAGGAGACGGTGAGCAGCGCCTCCCGCACAATCTGATCGGCAACGAGGCTGCGCACCGAGCCGGGTCCGACCAGTTTGTCGACGGTGTCGAGCGCGGTGTCGGTGACCTCGGCGTTGAGCTGCACCAGGTGCTGTACCTGCGGACCGTTCCACACCCGCCAGTCCTTGCCCGATCCCCACGACGACGCCGGCAGGTCGACCGGCTCGCCGACGAATCCGTCCCGCTTCGCCGACGCGAGCGTGCCCACCTGGACGCCGGCCTCGGGCAGTCGACGCAGCACGCGTTCCAGCCAGACCGGTCCCTCGTGCCACCAGTGGCCGAACAGTTCGGTGTCGAAGGCGGCCACCACCAGCGCCGGACGTCCCTGCCGCTCCGATTCGGCGATCAGTCGCCGCCGCACCTGTGCGACGAAGTCGTCGACGTGCCGGTCGATCACCGCATCGACACGTTCCGGCTCGTAGGGCTTCTTGTCCTCCGAGGCCACCGTGCGGCCGGTGACCCGCGCCGGTTTGAGACCGGTCGCGTGATCGTAGGTGTGGAAGTCGCGATAGGCGGCGTGGCCGGGATACCCGGACTTCGGCGACCACACGCGGTAGGAGACGACGAGGTCGCGACCGAACGCCACCACATCGGTGTCGCCGACCGGGCGGCCGAGCGCGGTATCCCCGTGCAGGGTGGGGCCGTCGACCATGAAGTGCCCGACCCCGGCGGCGGCGTACTCGGTTTCCATCCCGGGCGCGAAGGCGCACTCGGGTGCCCAGATGCCGGTCGGGTCGTAGCCCCAGCGCGCGTGCGCGTCGGCGAGCCCCTCCCGGAGTGAGAAGTCTCGCAGTCGCGGATTCAGCAGGGGTGCAAAGGGATGCGCGAGCGGACCGCCGAGGATCTCCACCACACCGGCGGCGGCCAGGGCTCGGATCTGCGGGCTTCCGCCATGGCGCCAATGGGTTTCGAAGCCGGCGAGGGCATCGGCCGCGGCGCGGTACTCACGCTGCCCGAGCGCCTGCCGATCCGGGTCGGCATCGACGGCTGCCTCGGTGGCGCGTAATTGCCAGTCCGCCAACCATTCATACATCGAGGCGCCACAGTGCGGGTCGTCGAGCTGGGCGGCGAGCACCGGGGTGATGCCGAGCGAGAACTGGTCGCGCAGACCGTCGTCGGCGAGACGGCGCAGCATCGCGAACACCGGCAGATACGACGCGGCCCACGATTGATAGAGCCATTCCTCGCCGACCGGCCAGCGCCCATGATTGGCGAGCCAGGGCAGGTGGGAGTGCAGGACCAGCGTGAACTGACCCGGCACGGCGGCAGATGATGACACGACTGCCGGGCCGATCAGGACCGCACGGCGACGGCGAGCAGATCCAGGCTCGCGTCGATGTCGACGCCTGGGTCGCGCGCGTCGAGGATGTGGAAATCGTCGCTGGTGATCGCCGCGACGTCGTCGGCGAGGTCGCTCGGCCACGGTTCGCCGGCCAGCGCCCGCTCGATCTGCGCGTCGATGAACGAGCCGCCCCACTTCGCATCGAGGTCGGCCAGGCGCGGTGCGTGATAGCTGCCGAGCATCGACGACACCGAGAAACCGCCGTCGACCAGCAGTTCGGTCAGCTCGGCCGCGTTGAGTTCACGCGTGTGGAAGGGGTTGAGGGGTGTGTCGCGCCCGGGGGAGAAGGTGACCCGATTCGGCGTCGACATCAGTAACACCCCGCCGGGCCGCAGTACCCGGTGGCATTCGGCGACGAACGCCGCCTGATCCCACAGATGCTCGATCACCTGGAAGTTCACCACCACGTCGACGGACGCATCGGGCAGCGGCAACTCGATCAGATTGCCCTGGTGGACGATCAGTCCGGGGTAGCGGCGACGGGTGTGCTCGACCGCCGATTCGTCGTAATCGACGCAGGTCACCGACGACGCGACCGTCGCGAGCATGGCCGCGCCGTAACCCTCGCCCGACCCGGCCTCCAACACGTCGCGGCCGGCGCAGCGGTCGAGAACGAACGCGTAGGCGACCTCGTGACGGCGGAACCAGTAATTCTCCTCGGGAATCCCCGGGACGGTCCGCTCGCCGGTCAGCGCGAGGGTCTCGTGTGCGTCGGTCATCCCAAAGAGCGTAGGGCATGCCCGGTCAGGGCCTCCTTTTGCTCACACTGAACCTATCGTTGACCCATCGCGCGGCCGGATGTTGCGATGGTGAGCAGGGCAGCCCGAACTCCGATGGGTACCCGACGAGATCTGCAATTCAATTGACACACAACATGTGTGGGCCTTGTCGTGCGCAAAGAGCGCCACTGGACCACATGCGGGAGGACAGCAGCGCGCCATGACCACCGAATCGGTATCCGACGAGATCAAGTTCGCCTACTGGGTGCCCAACGTCAGCGGCGGCCTGGTGACCAGCACCATCGAGCAGCGCACCGACTGGGGCTACGACTACAACATCAAGCTCGCGCAGACCGCGGAGAACAACGGCTTCGAGTACGCGCTCTCCCAGGTGCGCTACGAGGCCAGTTACGGCGCCGAATTCCAGCACGAGTCAACAAGTTTCAGTCTGGCGCTGCTGCTGGCGACGCAACGTCTGAAGGTCATCGCAGCCGTGCATCCCGGCCTGTGGCATCCGGCCGTGCTGGCCAAGCTCGGCGCCACCGCCGACCATCTGTCGCACGGCCGGTTCGCCATCAACGTGGTCAGCGGCTGGTTCAAGGACGAGTTCACCCACCTGGGCGAACCGTGGCTCGAGCACGACGAACGCTACCGGCGCAGCGCCGAGTTCCTCGAGGTCATCCGCAAGATCTGGACCGAGGACAACGTCGATTTCCGCGGCGACTTCTACCGCATCCATGACTTCACCCTCAAGCCCAAACCGCTCAACACCCCTGAGCGCCCCAACCCTGAGCTGTTCCAGGGCGGCAACTCGGCGGCCGCACGGCGCAACGGCGGACGGCACTCCGACTGGTACTTCTCCAACGGTAAGGACTTCGACGGCGTCACCGAACAGATCGTCGACGTGCAGGCTGCAGCCCGCGAGGTCGGTCGCGAGGTGCGGTTCGGGCTCAACGGCTTCATCATCGCGCGGGACACCGAGAAGGAAGCCCGCGACGTCCTGCGGGAGATCGTGGAGAAGGCCAACCGTCCCGCGGTCGAGGGATTCCGGAGCGCGGTGCAACAAGCCGGCAGCTCGACCGCCGACCGCAAGGGCATGTGGGCCGACTCGACGTTCGAGGACCTCGTGCAGTACAACGACGGTTTCCGGACCGGTCTGATCGGCACGCCGGAGCAGATCGCCGAGCGCATCGCGGCGTACCGCAAACGTGGCGTTGATCTCATTCTCGGCGGATTCCTGCATTTCCAGGAGGAGATCGAATACTTCGGCGAGCGTGTTCTGCCGCTGGTTCGGGAGATCGAGGCGAGCGAACGCTCGGCAAACCACGTGCTTGTGGGCGTATAAGGGCATCTGGCACCCGACGGCCCGTCGCGCCAGTGCGCGGCGGGCCGTCGTCGTGCCTCGCCCGCCACCTGCCCGTTGTGTGAGGTAGTCGATGTTTTGTGTCCTACAGCACCGCGCTAAAGTGGGAAAGACCCATAGCAACTTACTGGGCGGTAAGATGCTCTAACCAACGCAGGAGGTCGACGTAGACCCATGACAAATATTGTCGTTCTGATCAAGCAGGTCCCCGATACGTACTCCGAGCGCAAGCTCACCGACGGCGATTACACACTGGACCGTGAGGCCGCTGATGCGGTCATCGATGAGATCAACGAGCGGGCCGTGGAAGAGGCGCTGCAGATCAAGGAAGCCTCGGGCGGAGAGGTCACCATCCTGACCGCCGGACCCGCACGGGCCACCGAGGCCATCCGCAAGGCACTGTCGATGGGTGCGGACAAGGCCATCCACATCCAGGACGACAGCCTGCACGGCTCGGACGCGGTGCAGACCGCCTACGTCCTGGCCCGCGCACTGGGCACCGTCGAGGGTGTCGAGCTGGTCATCGCCGGCAACGAAGCCACCGACGGTCGTGTCGGTGCGATCCCCGCGATGATCGCCGAGTACCTGGAACTGCCGCACCTGACGCATCTGCGCAAACTCGAGGTCGACGGCGACACCCTCAAGGGCGAGCGCGAGACCGACGACGGTATCTACCACGTCGAAGCATCGCTGCCGGCCATCGTGAGCGTCAACGAGAAGATCAACGAGCCGCGTTTCCCGTCCTTCAAGGGCATCATGGCCGCCAAGAAGAAGGAAGTCGCGGTCGTCACCCTGGCCGAGATCGACGTCGAGGCCTCGGATGTGGGTCTGGAGAACGCCGGCTCGACGGTCCTCGCCTCGACCCCCAAGCCCCCGAAGACCGCCGGCGAGCGTGTCGCCGACGAGGGCGATGGTGGCACCAAGGTCGCCGAATACCTGGTGTCGCAGAAGATCATCTGATCTGTTCCGGACATCCCTCTGGCGATACCCACCACACTCGTGTAGGAGAAGAAACCAATCATGGCTGAAGTACTTGTGCTCGTTGAGCGGGACGCCGAAGGCGCCCTGAAGAAGGTCACCAGCGAACTCATCACCGCCGCCCGCGCGCTGGGCACCCCGGCCGCGGTCGTCGTCGGCAAGCCCGGCGGCGCCGACAGTATTATCGACGGTCTCAAAGAGGCCGGCGCCGAGAAGGTCTACGTCGCCGAATCCGACGACGCCGCGGGCTACCTGATCTCCCCGCAGGTCGATGTGCTCTCGGCGGTCGCCGAGCAGGCCTCCCCTGCGGGCATCATCGTCGCGGCCACCGCCGACGGCAAGGAGATCGCCGGCCGGCTGGCCGTGCGCCTGGGCTCGGGTGTGCTCGCCGACGTCATCGACGTCAAAGAAGGCGGTGTCGGGGTGCATTCGATCTTCGGTGGCGCGTTCACCGTCGAAGCGCAGGCCAAGGGCGACGTGCCGATCATCTCGGTCCGTCCCGGTGGCGTCGAGGCCGCACCGCAAGCTGGTGCCGGTGAGCGTGTCGACGTCGAGGTCCCCGACCAGGATGGCGGCGTGAAGATCACCAGCGTCGAGCCGAACGTCGGTGGCGACCGTCCCGAACTCACCGAGGCGTCGATCGTGGTCTCCGGTGGTCGTGGCGTGGGCAGTGCCGACAAGTTCACCGTCGTCGAAGAGCTCGCCGACTCGCTCGGTGCCGCCGTCGGTGCCTCGCGCGCCGCGGTCGACTCCGGTTACTACCCGGGCCAGTTTCAGGTCGGTCAGACCGGTAAGACCGTCTCCCCGCAGCTCTACGTCGCGCTCGGCATCTCCGGTGCCATCCAGCACCGTGCCGGCATGCAGACCTCGAAGACCATCGTCGCGGTCAACAAAGACGAAGAAGCACCGATCTTCGAAATCTCCGACTACGGCATCGTCGGCGACCTGTTCAACGTCGCACCACAACTGACCGAAGAGGTCAAGAAGCGCAAGGGCTGAGCGCCACAGCGCTGACAGCTTTACCTGGCCCCTCGGACCTCGTGTCCGAGGGGCCACGTGCGTGTCGGGGTCCGTTCACCTGAGCGCGACGGATTTCACGGTCGTGGTACCGACACGACACGTCGCCGTCGCCGTCAGGTTGTCCGACCTGGCTTTCATCAGGGCATGACAGTCACGATCGCGACACGCCCCCGGACGATCCTCGATACCGGCGCACTCACCGTCGAGATCTCCGACGACCCGGCCGACATCGACGCCGTCCAACGACTGCGCTACCGGGTGTTCGCCGCCGAGCCCGGATTCTCCGACGCCATCGGCGACGCCGCCACCGGCCTCGACGCCGACCGCTTCGACGAGTTCTGTGATCACCTGATCGTGCGGCACCACGAGGACGGCGTCATCGGCTGCGCCCGACTGCTGCGGTCGGCGCGGGCGGTCGATGCCGGCGGCTGGTACACCGCCACCGAGTTCGACATCGGTGGACTTCGCGAAATCTTGTCGGCCACAGTTGAAATGGGCCGCGTCTGCGTCGCCGCTGGCCACCGTCAGGGCTCGACCACCGCGCTCATGTGGGCCGCGCTCCTGCAGTACCTCGACGACGGCGATCACCAATACCTGATGGGATGTGTTTCGGTCCCGTTGAGCGGCATCGGCGCTCGCGGCTCGGGACTACGTGGTGTGCGAGACACGTTGCGTGACAAGCATAGTGCGCCGTGGCCTGTCTATCCGCATCACCGACCGCAGGTGGATGGACAGTTGCTCGACGACATCGAACCGCCTGGCGCCGTGAATCTTCCGCCGCTGCTGCGTGCGTACCTGCGGCTGGGTGCGCGGGTGTGCGGCGAGCCGGCAATCGACGAGATCTTCGATGTCGGCGACTTCGTCACGATCATCGACCACGCCTCCGGCAACACCCGGTATCTCGATCGATTACGTTCCGCGGCAACCCGACTCGCGCCTGCGAGCACGGTATGACCGCGCTGCTGGCCACCCCGGAACTCCTCTCCGACGACGACGTACTCGTCACGCCCCGCCCGGTACCGCTACGGCACGCGTGGTACCCGACGAGTCCGTGTGGCGAGCATTGTCGCGCAACCGATCCCGATGCTGCGGTTGGTCGCCTGATGGTGGCGCTGCGCCTGATCCGACTCGCGGTCACGGTGTTGATGCTCGTCGTGGTGGGCGCGATGGTCTCGATGACGCCGCGCATCGTGCGCCGCCGGTACCTGCGGATGGCCTCGCGTGGTCTATTGTCCGCGATCGGGGTGCGGATTGACGTCGACGACCGGCGCCCGTATGCCTCCAGCACACGCGGACTCGTGGTGGCGAACCACATCTCGTACCTGGACATCCTCGCGCTCGCCGTGGTCAGTCCCGCGCACTTCGTCGCCAAGTCCGACGTCGCGCACATGTCGGTGATCTCCGGTCTCGCGCGGCGGTTCGGCGTCATTACCATCGAGCGCGATTCGCTCCGCACTCTGCCGACTGTCGTCGCCGACGCCGTCGCGCGGCTGCACCGTGACAGCTCGGTTGCGGTTTTCCCGGAGGGCACCACCTGGTGCGGCGCCGAACAGGGACGCTTCCGACCCGCGTTCTTCCAGGCCGCCATCGACGCCGGAGTTCCGGTGATCCCGGTGCGCCTCGGCTTCCACACGCCCGCGGGTACGTCGACGGCAGCGAGTTTCATCGGCGACGACACTCCCGCCGACACCCTGCGCCGAGTCCTGCGCACCCGCGGCCTCACGATGCACGTCCGCGTCCACGAACTTCAGTTGCCCACGGCGGATCGCCGGGTCCTCGCGGCCCGGTGTGAGCGGTTGCTGGCGCCCTCTTACCCCTTCGCTTCCTGAGGTGTGAAGACCCCCGGATCCCTGTGGTGTGAAGACCCCCCGATCCCTGAGGTGTGAGGAGCGTTAGCGACGAGCCACGAAGGGCCTGGTGAGAGGCCGTCCATGGCCCTTCGAGACGGCCCTCCGCTAGCGCTCCGGACCTCCTCAGGGAGCGGGAGGGGACGGTCCTCCGCTAGCGCTCCGGACCTCCTCAGGGAGCGAGAACGGTTACAGGTCGAGCGGATTGACCGCCCATCCTGACGCAATCAAACGCGGCACCCGTCGTCGTTCTTCCGGTTTGTCCGGTGGTCCGGTACTGGGTGCGGATTCGACTGTGCGCGAGTCCTTCTCCTTATCCGGTGGTCGGTGCCGTTCCCGCAATCGGCGTGCCAACTCCGCCCCGACGATCCCGCTCCGGTTGACCTGCGGCTTCCCGCGGCGTCCGTCACGCCCATTACGCACCCACGCGGGTCGACCGGCATCGGGGCCGTCCTTGATCATGTGGGTCGACCACTGACCCGGATTATCCCCGACCATCCGATTGTGTTTCCCGCACGCCCCGGCCAAGTCGATGACATCGGTGAACCCGCCCTGCGCCCAATCCTTTTCCGCATGATGAGCTTCGAGATGAGTGAACGGCTGCGTGCAGTTCGGGCAGGTACACACCGCGCCGTCCCGGGCGAACAGCATGAACCGTTGTGCCTGGTTGGCAAACCTGTGGGCCTGACCCAAATACAACGGCTCGGCACTGTGATCTTTGAAGACTGCGAGGTGTTGTTGTGCGTCGGCGGCCAACTCGATCACCTGCGAGATCGGCAGCAGCGCACCGCTGGCGGTGGTGGCCACCCCGGCCTGTTCCCGTAGCGCGGTGTCGGTGATGGAGATGATCAGATGCGGCGGCAGGCCTCGATGACTTTTCCCGAGGACTCCGCCGTTGACGACAGCATCCAGCAGTGCGTGCAGCGCATCGTGATTGCGTTGGGCGGGGGTGCGGTAGTCCCGCTCGGCCGCCTTCTTCAGAACCTCCATGTCGACGTCGTCGCTGCTGCCCTGCGGCGAGTCGGGATCGTTCGGCATGTTCATTCCGGGAGCTGCCCAGGCCGCGAACACCACATCCAACAGCGCTCGGGTGACCGAGTCGAGGCGTCCTTCCAGACTGCTCATCAAATCGGCATCCTGCTTGGACAACTCGAGGCTGCGCCGTCGGGCCCGGTCCTTGTCATCGGCGAGTGTGCCGTCGGGGTCGAGGTGTGCCAACAGTTCGGCACCCAGGACGATGAGTTCTTTGGGTTCGTGATCGCGGGCGTAGCCGGCCATCACCTGTTCGGCCTTGTCCCGCAACTCGGGCTCGACACCGGCCGGGATCTTGTCGAGAATCTTGATCACCGTCAACGCATGGTCGGGGCCGATCGCCCCCTCGGCGAATGCGGCCGCCAGGTTCGGCAGCTTCGGGTCCAGGACGTCCCCGGTCAGCGAGTACATCGACAACAACGCTGCCATCAACTTGCGGCGTCGACCCGGATCGGTGATCCGCAGGTGCAGCACCATGAAGTCGGTGAGTCGACTGAACCCCTCGCGTTCCGTCACCCCGCGGTCCGAGCAATCCATCACCCGCCGCAACCCGAGGTAGGCCATCCGCCGCGCGGACCGTTCATGGGATTCGGCAACCGCCAGCACCTCGTCGCGCGAGGCGGACGTCGTTGACGACGCCGCGATCCGATCCAGCACGTCGTCGAGTTCGCGGTAGAGCCCGACGATCTCCGCGCCGGTGTCGCCACTCTCATTGCTGCTGGTCATCGAGCCTCACCCCCCAGGTTCTCGAACTGATGTTCGATAGTCTACGCCGCTCGGCTACCTGTGGCAAGGGCCGCCCGCGGCAGGCCAGTTGCGAAAATCTGGTCACATATCTCATATATGTATGCTCTCCGCATGACAATCTCGCTGACGCGCACCGAAGCCCAGCAGCGCTTTACCGAACTCCGCGCTGCCGACGGCCTCGTCGACGACGCCGACCTCGACGCCATCTGGGCAGGCCTGACCACCCTGAAACCAGCGGAACTGTTCGGTGCCTGGAAGGGTGGCGAGTTCGTCACCGGCCACGCCGCCAACGGGTTGCTCGAGAAGTCCGGCTGGTACGGCAAGACCTTCACCTCGCGCACCGACGTGCAGCCGCTGATCTGCCGCGACGCCGAGGGCACCCTGTTCTCCAACACGAAGCTCGGCAAGGGCGAGGCCAGCCTGTGGTCGATCGAGTTCCGCGGCGAGGTGACCGCGTCGATGGTGTACGACGGGCAGCCCGTCATCGATCACTTCAAGCGGGTCGACGAGAACACTGTCATGGGCATCATGAACGGCACAGGGGGAGTCGTCGACGGCCAGCATCTCTACTTCTATCTCGAGCGCGTGTGACAGGCACGCGCACCAAGGATTGACCAAGGCCGATCCAAGCGGCCCGGGCGACGGTGTCCTTCGTCGAATCCACTCGAACGAAGGACACCGCCATGACCCGATCTCAGAAGATCACGCTCGCCGTACTGTGTACCGCCACGGCCATGCTCATGCTCGACATCGCCGTCGTCAACACCGCACTCCCGTCGATGGCGCGGGAGTTCGACGCCGACCTGAACTCCCTCAAATGGGTGATCGATGGCTACACCCTGGCGTTGGCGACGGTGGTGCTCACCGCAGGCGCCTGGGCTGATCGCGTTGGGCGTCGTCGCGTATTCATCATCGGTGCAATCGGTTTCACTGTGGCATCGGCGATCTGCTCGCTGTCGGACGGCATGTTGATGCTCAACATCGCCCGCGTCGTCCAGGGCTTGGCGGCGGCGCTGCTGTTCGCCACCGCCCTCGCGTTGCTGGCCCACGCCTTTCCCGGTCGCGCACAACGCACCACCGCGCTGGCCGCCTTCGGCGCGACCATCGGGGCGTCGTTCGCGGTGGGACCACTCCTGGGTGGGGTGCTCACCCAGACGATCGACTGGCGCGCGATCTTCGTCATCAACGTGCCGCTGGGTGCGCTGATGCTGTGCGGCGTCGCCTGGATCGACGAATCGCGCAGCAGCGCACCGCGTCGCGGTGACGTCCTCGGTCAGTTGACCGTGATGGTCGCACTCGGCGCGCTGACCTATGGACTGTTCGAGGCCCACTCCCAGGGCTGGTCGGACGCCACGACCCTGGCTGCGCTCACCGTGGCCGCCGTCGCGGCAGCTCTGTTCTTGGTCGTCGAATCGATTGTGCCGCAGCCGATGCTACCGTTGTCGATGTTCGCCAACGCGGGCTTTGCGGGGGCGCAGGTCGCCACCTTCGCCATCTCGGCATCGATGTTCTCGGTCTTCGTGTACGTGACCATCTACCTGCAGGGCGTCGCGGGCATGTCGCCGATCGAGGCGGGACTGGTCTACCTCCCGGGAACGCTGCTGATGCTGGTGGCCGCGGGCGTCGTCGACCGCATCCTGGTCCGTGTTCGGCCGTGGCCGCTGCTGGCCGGCGGGCTGCTCGCGGTCGCCGCAGGACTGGCCTGGATGACGGTCGTCGACACCAACGGCAACGGCTGGGAACTCACCGGCGGCTTCGCCCTCGCCTGCATCGGTGCCGGCATCTTCAACCCGGTGATGAGCGGCGTGGTGCTCGCCGAAAGCCACCACGACGACGCCGGCCTCGCCTCCGGCATCAACGACGCCTTCCGGCAGTCGGGCATCGCGCTCGGAGTCGCGATGCTCGGCGCACTCTTTCCCGCCGACTCGGTCCTCACCGGCGGTTCACCCGACGGTTTCGTCGACGGCCTGCGGGTCGCGCTCTGGGTGAGCGGTGCGATCGCGTTGGGCGGAGCGATATTGGTGGTCGCGACGATGCGCCGCGCCCGGGCGACGGTCGACGACGACACCGAACTCGAGGCGCCGCTCGCCGCCGATGTCCGCGGTTAGTGTGGGGGAGCGGTCAACTGGCCATACACTTTCACCACGAGCGTCCACACCGACCGAGGGTTACTGCGTGCGAGAGTATCTGGTGCTGGGTCCGCTCGAGGTGCGCCGCGATGGCCGCGCCCTCGAGCTCGGGCCACCGAAACAGCGTGCGGTGCTCGTCGCATTGCTGCTCGCGCGCGGCGGGATCGTCGGGACCGACCGACTGATCGGCGCGGTGTGGGGTGCCGAGCCGCCGGCTGCGGCCACCACGAGCCTGCAGGCCTACATCTCCAATCTCCGTCGCGCCCTGCGGCATAGTGGGGAACCGTCGCCGATCGGCCGGGTCAGCGGCGGCTACCGCCTCGACCTCGCCGACGACCGTCTCGACCTCGCCGACTTCGGCCGTCTCGTCGACGCCGCGCGCACGGCCCGCGACGGGCACCGGTGGGATGACGCCCTCGAGTCCTCGACCGACGCGCTCGCACTCTGGCGCGGAGAACCCGAGGCCATCGCCGATCGGGAAAGTTCGTGGATCACTGCCGAATACGCGTCGCTCGACGAGTTGCATGCCGCCGTCGGCGAAACCCACACCACCGCCTTGCTCGCCATCGGTGACGTCGGCGGCGCGTTGAGTGAGATCGTCGCCCTGCGCGCACGTGATCGGTTGCGGGACCGCGGGGTGTGGTTGCACATGGTCGCGCTCTACCGGGCGGGCCGGCCCACCGAGGCGCTCGAGGTCTATGCCGATCATCAGCGCACCCTCGGAACCGAACTCGGCCTCGACCCGAGTGCCGAACTCGTCGAACTACACCGCGCGATCCTGCACCACGATCCAGTCATCGCGGCCTGGCCCCGCCCGCCGCACTGGTCCGGGGCCCCCGCCGTGCCCGAACCGAAGGAGGACGAGGGGACTCCGACGGCAGAGCCAAGGCGCACTGACCATTTCGCGTCGCCGGCGCCCGATGCCGGCGCGCTGGTGGGGCGGGAAGCCGAGCTCGCACAGTTACGTTCGGCGCTGGCCACGACGCGTGTCCGGGTCGGCTGGGCACTGCTGACCGGACCACCCGGAATCGGCAAGAGTCGCCTGGCCGAAGAGGTTTCGAGTTGGGCGACCGAGCGCGGTGAACGCGTGGTGTGGGTGCGCTGCCCCGAGGCCGACGGCATCCCGGCCTGGTGGCCGATGCGGCAACTGTGCCGGGCACTCGACGCCGACCCTTCCGACGTGCTCGCCATCCCGGCCGGGGCTGACGCCGACACCGCCCGATTCGCCGTCTACGAGAACCTCCAGACAATACTGGAGGCGGCGGCATCCCGGACCCCGCTCACCGTCGTCGTCGACGACATCCAGTGGGCGGACCCGATGTCGGTGGGACTGCTGATCTATCTCACCACCGCACTGCAGCAGCTACCGATCGCTGTCGTGGCCACGGTTCGCGAGGACGAAGGCGGGCCGGACGTCGAGCGATTCCGAACTGCCGTCACCCGGGTGGGTGGAGCGCATATCGAAGTGGGACAGCTCAATCGGGACGAGGTCACCCAACTCGTCCGTGCGGTCGCCGACGAAACCCTGGCGCCCGGTGAGATCGACACCCTCACCCGCCGCACCGGCGGCAACCCCCTCTTCGTCTCCGAGTTCGCCCGGCTCCCGGCCGAAGAGCGGCGCCGCGAGATGATCCCCGCGCGCGTGCGGTCCGTGCTCGGCGCGCGGCTGACATCGCTGGACCCCACCGTGCTGGAGATCCTCGGTCACGCCGCAGTTCTCGGCGAAGAGATCGACGTGACCCTACTGGCCGCGGTCACCGAACGCGACCTCGACGAACTCGCGGACTGTCTCGACGAAGCGATCGACGAGCGCATCCTGGTGGTCGGAACCGGAAGCGGTCGAGCCAGATTCGCGCACGCCTTGCTCCGGGACGAAGCATTGGCGACGATCCGACCGTTACGGCGGTGCCGCATCCATCAACGCGTCGCCGATCTGCTCGACGGCTCCGACACCCCCGCAGCCACGGCCCGACGCGCCACGCATCTGCTCGCGGCGCTGCCCGTCGCCGACGCACACGACGCCGTCGCCGCCTGCCGGGACGCGGCGCGAGCGGCTACGGTCGAGTGGGATTCGGCGAACGCCGCACATTTCCTCCATGCCGCCCTGACCACTGCGGAAACGGCCGAACCGGACCGGGACGAGCGCGACGACCTGCTGATCGAATTGCTGGCGGCATGGGCCCGCGCCGGGCAGGTGCAGATGGTCCTGGAAACCGTGGAAACCAGGCTCTACGAAGCCATTCGGGCGGGCAACCCCGCGACTGTCGGTCGGTTGGCGAGTGCGCTGATCCGGGCGGGCGGGGCATGGCCGTGGATCGGCCCACACATCGACAACGCCTCCCTTCAGGCGGCATTGGTCGACGCCGAACAGTTCGTCGCCGACGACCCGTCGAGTCTGGCGCGGGTGCTGGCGGCCGCGGCGATCGGTCAGTGCTATCACCGGGATTCGGCAGTGCCCGCAGGGCTGCTGACCCGTGCCGAACAGTTCGCGGAGCACCTCGACGACGCGATCGTCGCCGACGTCACCCTCGCCCGACTGATCACCTATTCCGGTGTCGCCGAACATGCCTCGGCCGCAGCGCCACTCGCCGAACGCCTCCGCGGCCTGCACCATCCCGATCGCGACGTGGACGGCGTCATCCTCGACGCGGTGCTCACCATGAGCACGATGGCCCTCGGCGACGTCGCTGCCACCGAACGCCATGTGCGGCGCGGCATCGCCGGCAGCGAACGACTGCGATTGCCGATTCTGCGCGCCCAGCTGCGGTGGATGGAGGCGTCGCTGGCCGTGTGGCACGGCGAATTCGACCGCGCCAAAGAGCATTTCCGCACCGCGGTCGCGGTACACGAGCAGACCGAACTCTACGTCGCCGGCAGCGGCGCGATCGCCATGATGGCCATGGCCACCGAACGCGGGCTGCTCGACGAGTTCGTCGACACCGGCGGACTCGACCCGGTGACCTGGGCGCGGACGGTGTCCGAGCAATTCAGCGACAACCACGTGGTCATCCTGCTGGCCGCCGGGGTCGCGAAGATCGCCGGCACCGACGGCGATCTGGACCTCGCCCGGTCGATGGTGAGCGCCTGGCTCGACGACTCCCGCGCGATGATCTGGACCTCCCTGGCGCAGGCGGTGCTGCTGGCCCACGTCGTCGCCGAGATCGGAGCCGCCGAATACGCCCAGCAGTTGATCGATTACCTCACGCCGTACCGAGACTTCATTGCCACCGTCGGACAGGTCGGATGCGTCGGACCGGTCGCCCTGGCGCTGGCCGAACTGCACTACCTGATCGGCGACCACCCCCGCGGCGACGAGATGCTGCAACGAGCCCGCGACGTATCGGTCAACGGCGGTGGTCTGCCGTCCGAACTGCGGTGCCGACTTCTCGCGGCCCGACGCCGACCGCCGACCGCGGTCACCGCCGCCGAGATCACCGAGGTGGAGTTCCGCGCCCGCTCCCTGGGCCTCGACCAACTCGCCGACACCGCCCGCACCATGCTCGCCCCGCGCTGAACAGGTCAGAGCTGAACGGACCTGCACTCCAAGGCGTCTCCAAGCGCGCGGCAAGCCGGTCGTCCGACGCTGTCGATGCGGTCGACACCGGCCGCTCCGCAACGCGGATACCGCCGAGTCCAGGAGCACCCATGACCATCAGCCGCAGTCTCGACCAAGCCGACATCGCCGCCCTGCGCAGCACTGTCCGCGGTGCGGTACATCGCCCCACCGATCCCGGTTATCCGATCGACGGTTTCAACGTCGCCGTGTCGCGTCGGCCATGGGCGGTCGTCGATGTTCTCGATGCCGACGACGTCGCCGCGGTGGTGGCGTTCGCGGGCGACGCCGGCATGACCGTCGCGGTTCACTCCACCGGTCACGGCGGCACACAGATCGACGGGCACTCCATCGTCGTGCGGACCGGCCTCCTCGACGTCTGCAACGTCGATCCCGAGAAGCGGGTGGCGCGCATCGGTGCCGGAGTGCGCTGGCAGACGGTGCTCGACGCCGCCGCACCGCACGGACTCGCACCGCTGTGCGGATCGTCGACAACGGTGGGTGTCGCCGGATTCCTCAGCGGCGGCGGCATCGGCCCCCTGGTGCGCACCGTAGGCGCGTCGTCGGATCACGCCCGATCCATCACCGTGGTCACCGGGGACGGCGAGATCATCATCGCGACCCCGGAACTCAATCCGGAACTGTTCTGGGGTCTGCGTGGCGGCAAGGCCACGCTCGGGATCATCACCGAGGTCACCGTGGACCTCCTCCCGGTTCCCGAGATCTACGGTGGGGCACTCTATTTCGACGGTTCTGAAGCAGACCGGATCGTGCGGGCCTGGCGGGACTGGGCGCTGGCGTTGCCGCGGGTGGCCAATACGTCGCTGGCTCTGTTGCGACTACCCGAGATGCCCGGTGTGCCACCGATGTTGGCCGGACGGCTCACCGTCGCGGTCCGCTATGCAGGCATCGGTGACCTCGCCGACCACGCCGAGATCCTCGCCCCCATGCGCGCGGTGACCACACCGTTGCTCGATGCCGTGGGCCCGATGCCGTATGCGGCGATCGGTGCCATCCACGCCGACCCGGTCGATCCCATGCCCACACACGAGGGCGCGGCCCTGCTGCATGACCTGCCCGACGACGCCATCGATGCGCTGCTCGACGCGACCGGACCGACGTCGGGGTCGGCGCTCACCGTCGTCGAAATGCGGCTGCTCGGCGGCGCGTTCGCGGACGAACCGACGGTGCGCAGCGCGCTGTGCCATCGCGACGCCGCTCTGACCCTGACCACCATCGGCGTGCTGGCTCCGCCGATCGCCGAGGCGGTGATCGGCGACAGCGGCCGGACGATCGACGGGATGGCACCGTGGTCGACCGGCGGTCGCCTGCCGAACTTCGCTGCATCGTCCGACCCGGCGGTCAACGCCACGTGCTACGACGACGACACCCGGTCCTGGCTGGCCGCCCTCGCCGACCAACACGATCGGCGCGGAGTCCTGCGGGTGGGGCAGGTCATGCGGGCGTGAGCAACCCGCACCCTTGACAGCGGACGGCCGCACCCGCAATATAGTCATGCGCATAGAAAATATGCGATCGCATAGTTTCTGAGCCAAGCGCCGAACCCGAGGAGAACAATGAGCACACCCACCCGCACCGCCATCGTCACCGGAGCGGCACGAGGCATCGGCGCCGGAGTCGCGACCCGGCTGGCCCAGGACGGATTCGCCGTCGCCGTCGTCGATCTCGACGAGGTGGCCTGCAAAAAGGTCGCCGACGAGATCGCCGCGGCCGGCGGGACGGCGCTCGCTGTCGGGATCGACGTCGCCGACGAAGAAGCCGTCGCGACCGGCGTGGCGCGGATCGCCGAAGAACTCGGCGACCCCGTGGTACTGGTCAACAACGCCGGCATCATCCGGGACAATCTGCTGTTCAAGATGGCGACCAGCGACTGGGATGCGGTGATGGGGGTCCACCTGCGCGGTGCATTCCTGATGAGCCGCGCGGCGCAGGCGTACATGACCAAGGCCCGCTGGGGGCGCATCGTCAACCTGTCGAGCACCTCCGCGCTCGGTAACCGCGGCCAGGCCAACTATGCCGCCGCCAAGGCCGGCGTCCAGGGCTTCACCAAGACCCTGGCGCTCGAGCTCGGCAAGTTCGGTGTCACCGCCAACGCGATCGCTCCGGGCTTCATCGAGACCGACATGACCGCGGCGACCGCGGAACGTATGGGCATCGGATTCGACGACTTCAAGAAGCATATGGCCGCGGAGATTCCGGTCGCGCGAACCGGCACCCCCGCCGACATCGCCGCCGCCGTCTCGTTCTTCGCCAGCGAGGGAGCGGGTTTCGTGTCCGGTCAGGTGCTGTACGTGGCCGGCGGACCGAAGGACTGAACGTCGGCGACTGTTCGCACGCAACATCTTTGAGCGTCCACCCGGACCGGCCGGGATGCTTGTATAGTGCGTCGGTAGGTCTCGGCGGTGTACCTGGTGGTGCGAGAGGATGGTGCGGACGTGGCTACGCGTGGTTCTGACGGAGTCGCGTCAGTGGGCACGTCCAAGGCGGCCGCACGCATTCGCGCGGCGGCCACCGAGATCTTCGCCACGAAAGGCTATGGCGCGACGTCGACCCGCGAGATCGCCGCGAGCCTCGACCTGAGTCCGGGCGCGGTGTACCCGCACTACAAGACCAAAGAGTCACTGCTGTACGCGGTCAGCCTCGAGGGGCACAACGCCGCGCTCGAGACACTCCGGAAGGCCGACGACCCGACTCGGCCGCCGGCGTGGCGTCTGGCGTCGGTGGTCACCGCGTACGTGCACCACCACGCGCGCTTCCATGCGCAGGCGCGGGTCGTGCAGTACGAACTGAGATCGCTGACACCCGAACACTTTCGGACGATCAATCGGCTTCGGCGGAAGACGTCGGACGTCTTCACCGACATCGTCGACGCCGGGGAGGCGAGCGGCGACTTCGACACCGTCGACACTGACGCCGCCGTTCTCGCGATCATCGCGCTGTGTGTCGACGTCAGTCGCTGGTTCCCGTCGCGGCGATATTCCAATGCCGATGTGCTTGCCGCGCGGTACGTCGAATTGGCTTTGCGCATGGTCGGATCCAACGCCGGCGAGTGAGAATCGTCTCCGGCCATTGAGTTCGCCGTCGCCCTGATATATACAAATGCATAGAAACTATGCACTTCGCTAGTTTTGCAAGAAATGCCGTGCCGCAATCGGATAACGGTGGAATGGAGTCTCCATGAGAGAAGCAGTTGTTGTCTCGACGGCGCGGACGCCGATCGGTAAGGCCTTTCGCGGTGCGTTCAACGACACGCAAGGCCAAGAGTTGGCTGGGCACGCGATCAAGCATGCGGTGCAGCGCGCCGGGCTCGAGGGCGGCGAGGTCGAGGACGTCGTGTTCGGCTGCGCCTTGCAGCAGGGCTCGACCGGCGGCAACGTCGCCCGCCAGGCGTTGTTGCGTGCCGGACTGCCCGACACGGTGTCCGGCATGAGCCTGGATCGGCAGTGCGCGTCAGGCTTGATGGCGATTGCGACCGCGGCCAAGCAGATCGTGCACGACGGCATGCAGATCACCATCGGTGGTGGGGTCGAATCGATCTCGCTGGTGCAGAACGACCATATGAACGGCTACCGGGCCACCGACCCGTGGCTGCAGGAGCATGTGCCGGCCACCTACATGCCGATGCTGCATACCGCGGAGATCGTCGCCGAGCGCTACCAGGTGAGCCGCGAGCGGCAGGACGAACTGGCGCTGCTCTCTCAGCAACGCACGGCGGCCGCGCAAGCGGCCGGCCGGTTCGCCGACGAGATCGTGCCGCTGACGTCGCGGATGAAGGTGGTGGACAAGCAGACCGGTGAGGTGTCCGAGCGTGAGGTGACACTGACCGACGACGAGGGTAATCGCCCGTCCACCACGCTGGAATCCCTCGCCGGACTCAAGACGGTGCTGCCCGACGGACAGATCACCGCGCACTCGTCGATCACCGCGGGCAACGCGTCCCAGCTGTCCGACGGTGCGTCCGCGTCGGTGCTGATGGAGGCCGGCGAGGCGTCGCGGCGTGGGTTGACGCCGCTGGGCACCTACCGGGGCATGGCCGTCGCCGGCTGCGCCCCCGACGAGATGGGTATCGGTCCGGTCTTCGCGATCCCGAAGCTGCTCAAGCAGCACGACCTGACCATCGACGACATCGGCCTCTGGGAACTCAACGAGGCCTTCGCCTCGCAGGCGGTGTACTGCCGTGACGAGCTCGGCATCGATCCGGAGCGGTTCAACGTCGACGGCGGCGGGATCTCCGTCGGTCACCCCTACGGCATGACCGGCGCCCGGCTCGTCGGGCATTCGTTGATAGAGGGCAAGCGTCGTGGGGTGCGGTATGTCGTGATCACCATGTGTGTCGGTGGCGGTATGGGTGCCGCGGGATTGTTCGAAGTGGCGCTCTGATCGATCATCTGGGGCCCTCTGCAACTGGCACAATCGGCCGCACACCGATATGTATGGGCGGGAAGATCCGGTACGAGCGAGCGGCAGAGGGGCCACCAGATGAGTTTCACCACAGCGAACGGCACGCGGGGTAGCCGCCAGCCGGGCGGATTGCTGCTACGCGTCGGGAACAGCGTCGTCATGACGCTCCTCCGCAAGGGCAAGAGCGGCAAGATCTTCGGTGAGTCACCGGGCCTGGTGCTGACGACGGTCGGCCGCAAGAGCGGCGAGGAGCGGACCAACCCGGTGAGCTGGTTTCCCGGCGAGAACGGCAGCCGGCTCATCGTCGCATCGGCCAATGGTGCCGCCAAGAACCCCGCCTGGTACTACAACATCGCGAGCAACCCGGACAAGGTGCGCATCGAGGTCGACGGCCGCAAGGTCGCGGTGCGGGCCGAGCAACTGAACGGGGAGGAACGCGCCAAGGCGTGGCGTCAGATCGCGGATTC
This sequence comes from Gordonia sp. CPCC 205515, assembly GCF_048537925.1. NCBI lineage: Bacteria > Bacillati > Actinomycetota > Actinomycetes > Mycobacteriales > Gordoniaceae > Gordonia > Gordonia sp. CPCC 205515. The sequence goes on from NZ_JBCLVJ010000002.1 coordinate 457,377, forward strand.
CTCGGAGCGGTTTGCGAAGTATCAGGAGCAGACCGACCGCGAACTGCCGGTCATCCGGCTCACCGAACGCGAATCCTGACCGCCCGATTCGCGAACTTCCCAGCCCCGGCGGCCGGCGATCGCCGGCTGCCGGGAATTGGATGCCCGCCGACACGCGTTTATCCTTGGCAACGACATGTCCATGCCCTCCCGCGCCCCGGTCTACCTCGATCACGCCGCGTCGACTGCGATGCTGCCCGACGCCATCGAGGCGATGACCGCTGTCTACGCCCAGCCCGGTAACGCCTCGTCACTGCACGGTTCCGGCCGCTGGTCCCGCCGCCGGCTCGAAGAGGCCCGTGAATCGATCGCCCGCTCGATCGGCGCACGCCCGTCGGAGGTCATCATCACCAGCGGCGGCACCGAGGCCGACAACCTCGCCGTCAAGGGCATCTACTGGGCACGACGCAAGCAGAATCCGGATCGTCGTCGGGTCATCGTGTCCGCCGTCGAGCACCATGCAGTCCTCGATCCCGCGGGATGGCTCGCCGAGGCCGACGACGCCGAACTCGTGGTCTTGCCGGTCGACGCGGACGGCACCGTCTCGCTGACCGCGCTGCGCGATGAGCTCGCCGAACACGCAGAGCGCACCGCCCTGATCTCGGTGATGTGGGCCAACAACGAGGTCGGCACCATCGAACCGATTGCCGAGGTCGCTGCGCTCGGCGCCGAGTTCGGGGTACCCGTGCACTCCGACGCCGTGCAGGCCGTAGGACATATCCCGGTCGACTTCGGTGCCAGCGGCCTGTCCGCGATGAGCATCGCCGCGCACAAGTTCGGCGGACCCCAGGGCATCGGCGCGCTGCTGCTGCGCCGCGACGTCGACTGCGTGCCGCTGCTGCACGGCGGCGGCCACGAACGCGACGTGCGTTCGGGCACCCAGGACGTCGCCGGTGCGGTCGGCATGGCGACCGCCCTCGCGCACGCCGTCGAGCACCTCGCCACTGACGCCGAGTCGGTGGCGCAGCGCCGTAATCGACTCCTCGACATCCTCCTGGACCTGCCGGGCACCCGAATCAACGGCCCGATCGGTGCCGATCGGCTGCCGGGCAACGCGCACGTCTCGTTCGAGGGCTGCGAGGGCGACTCGTTGCTGATGCTGCTCGACGCCAACGGCGTCGAATGCTCTACCGGTTCGGCCTGCACCGCCGGTGTCGCCCAGGCCAGCCACGTGCTGCTGGCCATGGGACTCGACGTGGCCACCGCACGCGGATCGCTGCGGTTCTCGCTGGCGCCGACCACCACCGACGCCGACATCGACGCCGTGGCCGAGGTCATCGGCGAGGTCGTCGACCGTGCGCGGGCCGCAGGTCTGGTGTCGTCACCGAGCGGAAAGGGACGCTGATGCGGGTACTGGTCGCCATGAGTGGCGGGGTCGATTCCTCGGTCGCCGCCGCGCGGGCCGTCGACGCCGGGCACGACGTCGTCGGCGTGCACCTCGCGCTGTCGACGGCACCGGGTGCGCTGCGCACCGGATCGCGGGGCTGCTGCTCCAAGGAGGACGCCTCCGACGCCCGGCGCGTCGCCGACGTCCTGGGCATCCCGTTCTACGTGTGGGACTTCGCCGACCGCTTCAAGGACGACGTGATCGACGAGTTCGTCGCGGCCTACGCCGCAGGCGAGACCCCGAATCCGTGCCTGACCTGCAACGAGAAGATCAAGTTCGCCGCGCTGTCGCAGAAGGCGATGGCCCTCGGCTTCGATGCGCTGGCCACCGGGCACTACGCGCAGCTGGCCGACGGTGAGCTGCGTCGTGCCGTCGACGACGACAAGGACCAGTCCTACGTCCTTGCGGTGCTGACCCGCGAGCAGCTCGACCGCGCCATGTTCCCGATCGGCGACACCCCCAAGGCACAGATCCGCGCCGAGGCCGCCGAGCGTGGCCTGATCACCGCGGACAAGCCGGATTCCCACGACATCTGCTTCATCCCGACCGGTGACACCCGCGCCTTCCTCGGCGCGCGAATCGGAATTCGCCCGGGCGCCGTCGTCGACGCCGACACCGGTGAGGCGCTCGCCGAACACGACGGCGTCCATGGCTTCACCATCGGCCAGCGCAAGGGCCTCGGCATCGAGGCACCCGCCGCCGACGGCAAGCCCCGCTACGTCACCGGCATCGACCCCGACTCCGGCACCGTCACCGTCGGCTCCGCCGAGCACCTCGACGTCTGGTCGATCACTGCGCATCGCGCCGTGTGGACCTCGGGTCAGGTCCCCGACGGTCCCGTCGAGGCCATGGTGCAGGTACGCGCCCACGGTGGCCTCGCGCCCGTGGTCGCCACCCCGACCGTCGACGCCGACGGCGCACCGATGATCGAGATCGCCCTGCGCGAGCCGCTCACCGGAGTTGCCCGGGGACAGGCCGCGGTGCTCTACCTGCCCGACGCCGATCGTGGCGACCTTGTCCTCGGCTGCGGTCGCATCCTGGCCACCGACTCCGACCCGGCGTCCGGCGCGGCGGTACACCCGGTCGCCTCCGGCGTCGACGCGTGAACCTGCCGACCGGGGTCGGCACCGGCATTGGCTCGATGCCGGGCACCGACCCTCGTGAGACGGCCGCAATCATCAACGGCGAACTGGACTTTCCGCACCTGGCCGAACTCCCCGCGCGCGGTGCCGGAGCCGACATGATCGGCCGGATGGCGGCGATCCTCGTCGACCTGCCGATGGATGCCGGGGTCACCGGCTACCGCCTCGCCGGACGCGGGTCCGGCCTCGCTCGTCGCGCCCGCGACTTCCTGCGCGCCGATCTCGACGCCATCGAAGAACTCTGGGACACCGCAGGTTTCATCGGCAGCGGGCGACCGGTCAAGATCCAGCTCGCGGGGCCGTTCACGCTGTCGGCGTCGGTCGAATTACCGAATGGGCACAAGGCATTACGTGACACCGGCGCCTGGCGGGACGTGGTCGCCTCCACCGCCGAGGGCGCCCACGAACTCGTCGCGGAGGTCACCCGGCGTTTGGGTGCCGAGGTCATCGTGCAGCTCGACGAACCGATGATCGGCTCGGTCATCGACGGGGCGGTCACCCCACTCACCCGATTCGACACCATCCGCGCCGTCCCCGTCCAGGATGTCGTCGAATCCCTCACGCAGATCATCGAATACGTCGATCGGCCGGTCGTCGTGCACAGCTGCGCCGCACCGCGATGGGATCTGGTGGAGAAGCTTCGCGGGGTGGCGTGGTCGCTGGATGTGACCGCACCCGACTCCGCCGCGCTCGACGGCATCGGCGGGCTCATCGATCGCGGTGACGTGCTGATCGCCGGTGTCGTACCGAGCGCTCGCGGTGGACGCGACGTCCGTGCGGAGACGGTGGCGACCGGCCTGGCCGGCCTCGTCGATCGGATCGGCCTGAACCGAAAAGTGCTGGCGCAGAACATCCTTGTCAGCCCGACCTGTGGGTTGGCCGGAGCCACCCCAGAGTGGGCCAAGTCGGCACTGGGAATCTGCGCGAAGGCAGGGGAGTTGCTCGGCGCCGATCCGGATGCGCTCTGACTCACCCCTCGATGGTTGAGCAGCCCGCGAGGCGCGAGCTGAGCGAGCGTCTGTCGAAACCTCTCGGCCTCAGGTCGACGTCCCCACACTCGCACTGGCCTGCGCCGTCCCGAACTCCACGCCCTTGCGTTCCCGGCCGATCGCGGTCAGCACGATCACCGAGATCAGCACCGGCACGATGGTGACCGTCAGTGCGAACGGGTACCCGTGGCTGCCGGCGATCGCCTCCTGGATGGGCAGGTTGAACGCGGCCAGGCAGTTGCCGAGCTGGTAGGTGACACCGGGGTAGAAGCCGCGGATCTCGTCGGGGGACAACTCGGTGAGATGGGCGGGGATGACACCCCACGCACCCTGCACCATCACCTGCATCAGGAATGAGCCGAGCGCCAGGCTGCCGGCGGTGGTGGAGTAGGCGAACAGCGGGACGATCGGCAGTGCGAGCAGCGCGCACGCGATGATCAGCACCTTGCGTCCGTACCGCTCCGATAGCGCACCGGCGATCAGGCCGCCGATGATCGCGCCGAGGTTGTAGATCACCGCGATCCAGGTGGCGGTGCTCTTGGCGAGTCCGGCGCCGAGGTCGTCGGTGGCCTTGAGGAACGTCGGATAGATGTCCTGGGTGCCGTGGCTCATCCAGTTGAAGGCGGTCATCAGCAGGATGAGGAAGATGAAGCGACGCCAGATCGCCGGATTCGACCAGATCTGGCGGGCGGAGGTTTGGGTCTGCTTCACTCGCTTGCGGGTGGCCTCCCATGCCGCCGACTCCTCGACGCGGGCCCGGATGAACAGGCTGATCAGCGCCGGGATGATGGACAACGCGAACATCCACCGCCAGTTCAGGCCCAACCAGGTGTTGAGCAGCAGGAAGGCGAGGGAGGCGCACAGGTAGCCCATCGAGTACCCGCTCTGCAGGAAGCCGGAGAAGAATCCGCGGCGCGACGCCGGGATCTTCTCCATGGCCAGCGCGGCCCCGAGGCCCCACTCGCCGCCCATCCCGATCCCGTAGAGCATGCGCAGCACCATCAGGATCCAGAAGTTGGGTGCGAACGCGCAGAGGAAGCCGACGATGCTGTAGAACGTGACATCGGCCATCAATGGGATACGACGGCCCTTGCGGTCGGCCCACATGCCGAAGATGAATGCGCCCACCGGACGCATGATCAGCGTCATGGTGGTGATCAGCGCCATCTGCGTCAGCGGTACGCCGAAGTCCTTGGCGATGTCGGCGTAGATCAGCACCACGAGGAAGTAGTCGAAGGCGTCCATTGCCCAGCCGAGGTAGGCGGCGGCGAAGGAGTTGCGCTGGTCCGGGGTCAATCGTTCTCGTGATGACGTGTTCGATGCCATGTCGGTACCTCCCACGCCTCACCCTAGACCCTTCGCAACGCGAAACAAGGGTCTTCGACGCGGTGCCCGAAATGTCGGATTTGATTGCCCGGCAAGCGGATACGCAGGTGGGTCAGTCGCGTTCAGGCAACTTGGCGATGGAGCGTTTCGGTGCCACCTGCCGGTAACTCGCATCGAGGAGTTCGCCGACCTCGGTCCAGTCCGTGTCGTCGTCGAGTAGCAGACCGAGCCACCCGTACGGCCCGAGGTAGGCGGGTAAGAAGAATCGTGAATCACCCAGCAGCGCTTGGCGTTCAGCCTCGTCGGGGATGAAGAGGATGCACTGGTCGTGGCGGACCTTGGTGCCCTTGACGCTGCCGCCGTAATTGCCGAACATCTTGCCGCACCGGAACGTTGGGCGACCGTGCGCGACCACTTCGGTGGCATCCGGGAGCGCGAGGGCGATCTCGCGCACCCGGACCAGAATGGGATCGTCGTCGTCGAACATGATGGGGTGCGGCATGGTCAGCTCCGTCCGGAGTCGGTGAGCAGCGCGTCGAAGTCGCCGTCGATCCAGGTGGCCAGCACCAGACCGGAGAAGGAGATCGTGGCGTGCTCCCCGGTGTGCTCGTCGGCTCGGTCGCACAGCCACCAGTGCGCGCCGGTGAACGAGGTGGACGTGCAGCGCGGGCGTGCCGGGTCGGTCTCGGGCGCGGTGTCGCCCACCCGCAGCGTGTCGACCTCGAAGTTCCGCAGTCGGTGATCGCGGGGTGTCATGGCGGCGTCTCCTTCGATTCTCCGACGGTCTGTCCCCACCGTAGCGTCCCGGTCGGACGAAATCGTGGCTGTCGGACCCCTTCGCTACGCTTTGAGGGTGGCAGAACAAGTCGGAACCCAGGACATCAGCGCCGACCTGCGTGAGCAGTGGTCGACGCTCGCCGACGAGATCCGTGACCACCAGTTCCGCTATTACGTCAAGGACTCGCCCATCATCACCGACGGCGAGTTCGACACCCTGCTGCGCAAACTGCAGGATCTCGAGGACCAGCACCCGGAACTTGCCGCACCCGACTCGCCGACCAAGCTCGTCGGCGGCGGCTTCTCCACCGCATTCACGCCGGTCGATCACCTCGAACGAATGATGTCCCTGGACAACGTCTTCGACTCCGACGAGATGCGGGCCTGGGTCGATCGCGTCGAGGCCGACACCGGGACCGGCGTGGAGTTCTTGTGCGAGTTGAAGATCGACGGTGTGGCGCTGAGCCTGGTGTACACCGACGGCGTCCTGACCCGCGCGGTCACCCGGGGTGACGGCCGCACCGGTGAGAACGTCACCCTCAATGCGCGCACCATCGAGGATGTGCCGCAACGACTTGCCGAGTCGACGACCTACCCGATCCCGCATGTGCTCGAGGTGCGCGGCGAGGTGTTCTTCCGGGTGGAGGACTTCGAGGCGCTCAACGCGTCGCTGGTCGAGGATGGCAAGGCACCCTTCGCCAACCCCCGTAATTCTGCCGCCGGATCGCTACGGCAGAAGAATCCGCAGATCACCGCCCGCCGCCGACTCCGAATGATCTGCCACGGCATCGGCCACACCGAGGGGTGGCGGCCGGAGTCGTTGCATGACGCGTACCTCGCGATCGGGGAGTGGGGCCTGCCGGTCTCCACGCACACCACCAAAGTCTCTGGCACCCAAGAGATCCTGGACAAGATCGCCTACTGGGGCGAGCATCGCCACGACGTCGAACACGAGATCGACGGCATCGTCGTCAAGGTCGACGACGTCACCCTGCAGCGTCGCCTCGGTGCGACGTCGCGGGCGCCGCGGTGGGCCATCGCCTACAAGTACCCACCGGAAGAGGCCACCACCACGCTGCTCGACATCAAGGTCGGCGTCGGCCGCACCGGCCGCGTCACCCCGTTCGCGTTCATGGAGCCCGTTCTCGTCGCCGGATCCACCGTGTCCCGCGCCACCCTGCACAACGAGTCCGAGGTCAAACGCAAGGGCGTGCTCATCGGGGACACCGTCACCATCCGCAAGGCCGGCGACGTGATCCCCGAGGTCCTCGGCCCGGTGGTCGACGTCCGCGACGGCAGTGAACGCGAGTTCGTGATGCCCACTCAGTGTCCGGAATGCGGGTCCGACCTACGTCCGGAGAAGGACAGCGACGTCGATATCCGTTGCCCCAATGCCGAATCCTGTCCGGCGCAGCTGCGGGAGCGGCTGTTCCACCTGGCCGGCCGCGGCTCCTTCGACATCGAGGCGCTCGGCTACGAGGCAGCCACCGCGCTGCTGACCTCCGGCGTCATCCACAACGAGGGCGATCTGTTCGGGCTGACCGCCGACGACCTCGTCAAGACCGACCTGTTCACCACCAAGGCGGGTGCACTCTCGGCCAACGGCAAACGCCTGCTCGCCAACCTCGACGGCGCCAAGAAGGTGGCGCTGTGGCGCGTCCTGGTCGGCCTGTCGATCCGGCACGTCGGCCCGACCGCCGCGCGGGCGCTGGCCACCGAGTTCGGTGCGTTGCAGGCCATCGAGGATGCGACCGTCGAGGATCTCGCCGGCGTCGAGGGCCTGGGCATGACACTCGCGCAGAGCATTCACGACTGGTTCACCGTCGACTGGCACCGCGAGATCGTCGAGAAATGGCGCGCCGCAGGCGTTTCCATGGAGGATGAGCGCGACGACTCCATCGCACGAACCCTTGAGGGCAAGACGATCGTCGTCACCGGATCGCTGCAGGACTTCTCCCGCGACGGCGCCAAGGAGGCGATCCTGGTGCGCGGCGGCAAGGCGTCGGGCTCGGTGTCGAAAAAGACGGACTACGTCGTCGTCGGGGACTCACCGGGCAGCAAGGCGGACAAGGCCGAACAACTCGGCGTCCCGGTGCTCGATGAGGACGCGTTCAAGGTGTTGCTGGAAACGGGGGAGGGACCGGCTACCGAGTGAGGTCCAGTGCTCAGCCCTCTGCGCGCAGGACTGTCGACACGATCCCCGCGAGGTAGCCGAGGCGGGCGATCTCCGACGGCCGGAAATCGGGCCCGCCGATGCGGCCGAGCAGAATCGCCTTGTCGCCCTTGCCCAGTGGTGCCGCGGCCATCCGCATGTCCATGTCCTGCCAGGCCTGCGGCACCCAGTCCGCTTCCGAATCCAGTTGCGCCGCATGTTCGATCGGCAACCAGTCGACGTGACCGAGCGGGGTTTCCGGGGCGCCGGAACTGCCGAACAGTTGCAGCACACCGCCACTGGCGTCGGTGACGACTGTCGCCCAGGACACGCGCAACACCCGTGGCGCGTTGTCGACGAGGACCTGCAGCCGATCCCGGCCGGCCGTGGCGACCTGATCGACGAGCTCGAGTTCCCGATGGGTGTCGAGGAGTCCGGCGTAGGGGCGGATGGAATCGACTCGCACTCCCTTCACCTTCTCGGCAGCCGTGATCAGGCTGTCGGGGAGGGCGCCGGGGGCCACGTCGACCACCAGGTCGTCGACGGCATAGCCGTCGCCGCGCTCGACAACCTCCAGCGAGAGGATGTCAGCGCCCACCGAGCCGAGCTGGACGGCGAGCAGTCCGAGGCTGCCCGGCCGATCTTCGAGGTAGACCCGCAACAGGTAGGACACGGCCGCAATTGTCGCACTGCGCCGTGTCGGGCGTGTGACGAGCCACGCGCGCCTGTGTCACACGTGACATCGGTGGCCGATGACTGCGCGGGCCGCCCGACCGCGCGACCATGGACCCCATGGATTCGGACAACGGTGGATCGACGCAGGTCACTGCATCGGTCGCGCGGCGCATCACGCCTGGTCGGGAGCATGAGTTCGTCGGCTGGACCGACGCCGGCATCGCGCTGGCACGCACCTTCCCGGGATTTCTCGGCGGCGGCTGGCTGCGGAACTCGCGCATCAGTGACGAGTATTACGTCGTCTACCGATTCGCTGACGATCAGACGATGGACGACTGGCAGCGCTCGCCGGTGCGCAAGGCGTGGCTCTCCCGTGGTGAAGGTGTTGCCGTCGAGTACGCCACCCACCGACTCTCCGGCATCGAGGGCTGGTTCGAGCCGCAACAGCATCGGACCGAGGCCGTCCGGGTGGTCGGTGCGCCACCACCGCGCTGGAAGCAGGCGATCACCATCTGGCTGGGCTTCTTCCCGCTGTCGCTGGTGATCAATTACGGCGTCATCGCGCATCTCGGCGATCTGCCGCTCGCGGCCAAGACGCTCATCGCGACACTGATCAACACCCCGCTGATGGTCTACCTCGTCCTGCCGTGGATCACCGCTCGGCTACACCGATGGTTGTCGTGAGTCAGTGTTGGCCGGGCGCCAACTGTTCGACGCCGACTGCGGTGCCGTAAGCGCAGACCTCGATGCCGGTGCCACCGAACTCGGTGGTCTCGAACCGGAACGCCACCACGGCATTGGCGCCGCGCTGCTGGGCCTCCTCTGCCAACCGGTGCAGCGCCTCCTGGCGGCAGTCGTGCAGGAGTTGGGTGATGCCCTTGAGTTCGCCGCCGGCCATGGACTTGAATCCGGCACCGATATTCGAGCCGATGTTTCGGGAGCGCACGGTGAGGCCGAAGCACTCGCCGAACGTATGGGCGATGCGGTAGCCGGGAATGTCATTCGTTGTGACGATGATCATTTCTCCACGGTACGGCCGACGCCGATGCAGGAGCGTCGGGCTGCTCCCATAGGCTGGTGGCCGACATGAATGACACGGTGAGAAAGGACGCGGCGATGTCGGACGGAGCATCCTCGGCGATCTCTCGGGAGGAGGTCGCGCACTTGGCCAGGCTGTCCCGGCTCGCGCTGACCGACGACGAACTCGACCAGTACGCGCAGCAACTCGATTCGATTCTCGCCCACGTGGCGCAGGTGTCCGAAGTTGCCGCCGACGACGTCCCGGGTACCGCACATCCTGCGGAGCTGGCCAACGTCCTGCGCCCGGACACCGCGGTGCAGTGTCTGACCACCGAGCAGGCCCTCTCCGGTGCGCCCGCCGTCGAACAGGACCGCTTCGCGGTTCCGCAGATCCTGGGGGAGGAAGAATGAGCGCCGATACCCGTGCCGCCGGCGATATCACCGGTCTGACCGCCGCCGAACTGGCCGACAAGATCGGCGCGCGCGAACTCTCGTCGGTCGAGGTCACCCAGGCGCACCTCGACCGGATCGCCGAAGTCGACGAACAGCTGGGCGCGTTCCTGCACGTCAGCGGGGCCGAGGCGCTTGTCGCCGCGAAGGCCGCCGACGACGCGATCGCCGCCGGCAACGCGCCGTCGCCGCTGGCCGGTGTGCCGATCGCCCTCAAAGACGTCTTCACCACGGTCGACGCGCCCACCACGTGCGGTTCCAAGATCCTCGAGGGCTGGGTGCCGCCGTACGACGCGACGGTCACCGCCAGGCTGCGGGCCGCGGGTATCCCGATCCTCGGCAAGACCAACATGGACGAGTTCGCGATGGGTAGCTCCACCGAGAACTCTGCCTATCAGGTGACCCGAAACCCGTGGGACACCACCAGGATTCCCGGTGGTTCCGGTGGCGGTAGCGCCGCCGCACTCGCCTCCTACGAGGCGCCGCTGGCCATCGGTACCGACACCGGTGGCTCCATCCGGCAGCCGGCCGCGGTCACCGCAACCGTCGGCGTCAAGCCGACCTACGGCACCGTCTCCCGGTACGGCCTCGTCGCGTGCGCGTCGTCGTTGGATCAGGGTGGCCCGTGCGGTCGCACCGTCCTCGACACCGCGCTGCTGCATCAGGTGATCGCCGGACACGACCCCCGCGACTCCACCTCCATCGATGCCCCTGTGCCCGACATGGTGGCTGCTGCGAAATTTGGTGTGGAACAAGATCTTTCGGGTGTCCGCGTCGGCGTGGTCACCGAGCTGCAGGGCGAGGGCTACCAGGCCGGCGTCCTCGACTCGTTCCGCGCGGCCCTGCAGGTGCTCACCGATCGCGGTGCCGAGGTCGTCGAGGTCTCCTGCCCGCACTTCACCTACGCGCTCGGCGCCTACTACCTGATCCTGCCGTCGGAGGTGTCGAGCAACCTCGCGCGTTTCGACGCGATGCGCTACGGACTGCGCGTCGGCGACGATGGATCGCACAGCGCCGAAGAGGTCATGGCCCTGACCCGCGAGGCCGGTTTCGGTCCGGAGGTCAAGCGCCGCATCATGATCGGCACCTACGCGCTCTCGTCCGGGTATTACGACGCCTATTACGGGCAGGCGCAGAAGGTGCGGACCCTCATCTCGCGCGACTTCACCACGGCCTTCGAGAAGGTCGACGTCCTGGTGTCGCCGACCACCCCGACCACCGCGTTCAAGATCGGGGAGAAGGTCGACGACCCGCTGGCCATGTACCTGTTCGACCTGTGCACCCTCCCGGTGAACCTCGCCGGCGTCGGCGCCATGTCGGTGCCGTCGGGTGTGTCCGCCGACGACGGACTGCCGGTCGGACTGCAGATCATGGCACCGGCACTGGCCGACGACCGGCTCTACCGCGTCGGCGCGGCCTACGAAGCGGCGCGCGGCCCCATCGGGTAACTCGCATACCGGTGGCCGATGCCCGGCGGGCCGTCGAGCGAGGTCAGCAGGTCCACACTGGTCTGCACGAACCCGACCAGCGGCAGCCAGGGCGGGCGACGTGTCGACCGGCCGGTGGTGATTGTGTCGGCCGGTAGACGGGCGAGTCGCCACAGTAGTGCGATCGACCATCGGGCGACCGGATCCGAGCGGTTCGCCAGCACCGTCCGGTGATCGCCCGACATCGATGCGCCGAGGGTGTCGGCGGGCGCCCCGGCCAGCAGCGTGTCGCCCACCGCGCCCGGGTGATGTCTCGCCGCCCAGGCGCGGGCCTCGTCGGCGCCGACCGCGCCGAGGCTCTGCCCGTAGAGATGGATCGCCGGTCGGTGCTCTGGTCGTTGCCGGTCCCGCACAGCGATGACCTCGCGCAGCAGCGCGGTCGTACTCCGCCCGGCCGCGGCGCGGTCGCCGACGAAGGCCCGCCAGGACGATTGGTGGGCGTATTGCAGCGCCAGCACCGTGACATCGCCACCGAACCGATGCACGAAACCGGTCACCGCCGTCTCATCCACCCAGCCGGAGCCGGTCGGTACGGCGATCACCACATGCCCACGCGCGAGACCTCCCTCCCGGACCCACCGCGTCACCAGGCGGTGGGCTCCGATGAGGTGATCGACGTCGTCGGGCTGATAGAGCACCGGTGCCGCTGGGGCCGCCCGATGCGGTGCGGGCTTGTCGGCATGTGCCGCGGGCAGATAGCCGGCGAGGAGTGCGGCGCCGGCGGCGAACGTGACCGCGGTCGCGCGGGGCACCAGGACGATCGCGCAGAACAGCCCGATCGCCGGAACGGTGGACACCGCCCACCACCCGATGCCGGCCCGCGGTGCGCCGACATCCGCACGCAGGGCGTCCTGCCACGCGGTACTCACCACCCCGATGCAGACGATCGCGCCGGTCGCCGCCAGCACACCTGCCGCCGCGCCCGCGGGGCGAAACGGGCGACCGCGTGTGCACCACGATCCCGCAACCGTCGCCAGTCCCACGCATCCCGCCGTCAGCACCCCGGAAATCGTCGCCGACCTGGGCAGACTGCACGGCCACAGCGCGATCAGGGCGCCCAGACAAGCCAGCACGGCGACACCGGGATGCGGCCAGCTTGCGCGACGACGATAGCGATCGGGTGAGGTGGGCGCGTTCACCGTTGGGCTCCCGACCGGGCGGTCACCGCAGCCGCGGCCCGGGTGACGCTGGTGACGACGAGGTCGCCGACCGACTCGCCGCGAACCGGCACGCCGTCGTACTGTCGCCACGTGTTGACGCCCAGTCCGGCCGCGGCGAGCACTGCGGTGGCCGTGCACAGCGGCGACGAACAGGCGGCGTGCATCCGCGCCACGAGCTGCCGATCGAGTCGCAGTCGCGCCCACCCGCTCAACGGATGTCCTCGATCGGCCGCGTAGCGCAGCAGATCGTAGCCGAAATCATGGGTGGCGCAGAGCTTTTCGAACCGGCCCGGCAGCGGGACCGGGGAAGAGCATGCTCCGGCCGGATTGACCGGATAGCCATCTCGCGCCTGCGGTTGGTAGCCGAACCGGTCGCCGAAGTCCGGCGGCACATCGTCGAGCGCCCGCAGTGGCCGGTCCGACAACAGGTCGACGATGGTCCGGCCGGCCGGGCTCGTCATCTCCGCAGTGACGACGGCCGCAGTGTCCTGGTCGCCGGGCGACGCGTGGGCGGCGACGGGACCGAAAATCGTTGTTGCCGAGACGATGATGCCGGTGACCGCGGCCGCGGCTCGCCGGCGAATGTGGGTTCGCATGGGATTGACGCTAGAAATCGGTTGTGCGACAACACATCATCCGAGCGTGGGATTCGCTGCTCGGCGTCCCGGCGAGCTTTGGATGCGGTCTGGTACTCGAGGGTGAGGCCGGGAATCCCTCGAAAGTATGAGGACATGCGCGTGTCGTCCGCCTACCGTGGACGATTGAGGTGATGACGATGTTTCAACGGGTGCGGGCAACGGGTTCGGCGACGGCCGTCGCGGCGACACGCGTGGTGTCCCAGCTGCCACCGGCGCGGGACCCCGCGGTGCGACACTACTTTTCGTCGCGGGTCAACTGGTTCTTCCTGGCGGTCGCGGCCATCATGTACGCGATCTCGTGGCCCGTACTACCGCAGACCCACGACCTACCGGCCTATACGTTGCCGGTTGTTGCGGCATTCGCGGCGTTTCCGCTTGCTTTCGCATGGGCCGCACCGGTCGGTGCGTGGGCGGTCTCGGTGGTCTCGGCCCAGCTCATCGGGCTGCTCGTACCCACGGTCAACGGCTGGGAGTGGGGCATCCAGGTCACCCATCTGATCGCGCTGCTGGTGCTGACGCTGACCGCGTACCTGCGGGCGCCGATGGCGTGGCTGCCGGTGATCTGGCTGTGCACGTCGGTGGTGCTGTTCCAGGTCGCGCCGCCGAGTGCCCGGGGCGGATGGGTGTTCGCGGCGACGTTCGCCGTCGTCGTGGTCGCGCTGGCCCGGGCGGTCGTGTCGTCGCGGCGTGAACTGGCGGTCCGCAGCGAGGAGACCCAGCTCGTCGAGGCGCAGAAGGCGATCCTCGAAGAACGGACCCGCATCGCGCGGGATCTGCACGACATCGTCGCGCACCGCATGTCGGTGGTGGTGGTGATGGCGCAGACCGCACGGTATCGACTCGACGATGTGAGTGATTCCGCTGCAACGGAATTCGAGCAGATCGCGGTCGCCGCGCGAGCGTCGCTCGACGAGGTGCGGCAACTGCTCGGCGTGCTGCGGACCGATGATGGGGCGAGCGCGCTGCCGGCCCCCGGCCTCGACGACATCGACTCTCTCGTCGCGGCAACCCGGCTCACCGGCGCGACGGTCACGGTCGGCGACACCGTCGAGCACGAACAGGTCGGTGACGCCGCGGCGATGGTGATCTATCGCATCGTCCAGGAGAGTCTGGCCAACGCCACCCGACACGCACCCGGTGCGCCCATCGACGTCCGCCTCACCGATGGCGCGGCCGGGCTGGTCGACGTCGACATCCGTAACGCGGGACCGACGGGCGCACCGGTCGGGCTACCGGGTCTCGGTACCGGTATCGCCGGGATGGCCGAGCGGGCCGCGGCCCTCGGCGGTGCGCTGACCGCCGGGCCGGACGGCAGCGGGGGATTCCGCGTCCACGCGCAGATCCCCGCCCACGCCGGGAGCGTTGCGGACACCCTGTTGCCGGCGGTGGGACACTAAGCGACGTGCCGGTATCCGTAGTCGTCGTCGACGATCAAGCGATGGTGCGCCAAGGATTTTCGGCGCTGCTCGCCGCCCAACCCGACATCTCGGTGCTCGGCGACGCCGCCGATGGCGTGGCAGCAGTGGAACTCTGCGCTCGGGTGCGGCCGGATGTCGTCCTGATGGATGTGCGGATGCCGCGCAAGGACGGGTTGACCGCGGCCGCCGAGATCTTGCGGGCCGTGCCGGCGTCTTCCGATGCGCGCACCCGCGTCCTGATGCTGACCACGTTCGACATCGACGACTATGTCTTCGAGGCGCTGCGGATCGGCGCGTCGGGGTTCCTGCTGAAAGACGCCCCGGCCGATGAACTCGTGCGCGCGGTGCGGGTGGTCGCGGCCGGTGAGGCGTTGTTGGCGCCGTCGATCACCCGACGACTCATCGAAGAGGTCACCGCACGCCGCACGCGGACGCCGCGCACACAGGCCGCCGACGGGCTGACCCCGCGGGAACGAGAGGTCCTCGATCTCGTCGCCGACGGTCAGTCCAATGCCGAGATCGCCGCGACGCTGTTTGTCTCTGAGCAGACGGTGAAGACCCACGTCAGCAACGTGCTGGGAAAGCTCGGACTACGCGATCGCGCGCAGGCCGTGGTGTTCGCCTATGAGAACGGCCTCAAATAGGGCCCGAGTTCTGGGCGACATCGGGCAAACGTCGCCGTCGCCCACTAGATTGAGTGACGCTGGAAGTATCCGACAACTGCGGTGTTGCCCAGAGAGGTTGCGATAGATGGCCAAGAGGTTCGGCATTCTCACCAGTGGCGGCGACTGCCCAGGACTGAACGCGGTGATCCGCGGCGCGGTGCTCAAGGGCCAGACCGTTTACGGGCACGAGTACGTCGGCTTCCGCGACGGCTGGTACGGCCTGGTCTACGGCGACATCATGGAACTCGATCGCACCGTGGTCCGGGGCCTGTCGAATGAGGGCGGAACGATTCTGGGTACCAGCCGATTCGGGCCCTACTCCGAACCCGACGGGGGTCCGGAGAACATCAAGAAGGTCCTGAAGAACCTGGGCATCGACGGTGTCATCGCGATCGGCGGCGAAGGGACCGCGTCCGCGTCGAAGCGGCTTTTCGAAGACGGCATCAACATCGTCGGCGTCCCCAAGACCATCGACAACGACATCGACGCCACCGACTACACCTTCGGATTCAACACGGCCGTGGAGATCGCGACCGAGGCGATCGATCGCCTGCGGACCACCGGCAACTCACACAAGCGCTGCATGGTGCTCGAGGTGATGGGCCGGCACGCCGGGTGGATCGCCCTGCACTCCGGGATCGCCGGCGGCGCCCACGCGATCCTCATCCCCGAACAGCCGGAGAGCCTCGACCAGATCTGCGCCTGGGTCACCGGCGTCAAGAGCCGCGGCCGTTCCCCGATGGTCGTCGTCGCCGAAGGCTTCAAGCTCCCAGATATGAAAGAGGAGTACTCGGTCAAAGGGCTCGACGGTTTCAACCGGCCCCGCCTCGGCGGCATCGCGGAGGTGCTGGCACCGCTGATCGAGGATCGCACCGGCATCGAGACCCGTGCGACTGTCCTCGGGCACATCCAGCGCGGCGGTGTGCCGAGCGCCTACGACCGGGTGCTCGCCACCCGCTTCGGTATGGCCGTCAGCGATCTCGTCGCCGACAAGGCGTGGGGCAAGATGGTCGCCCTGCGCGGAACCGACGTCGTACGCATCACCTTCGACGAGGCGCTGGCGAACCCGAAGCAGGTGCCGTCGGATCAATACCAGGAGGTGCGGGTCATCTTCGGGTGACCCGACACGATCAACTCGCCGGCGGGTAGGTGATCGGCGGTGCGTAGGCGACGTTCGAGACGGCCGGTTCGCGCGGGATGATCACCCACAGAATGAGATAGAGCAGCACCTGCGGCCCGGGCAGCAGGATCGACGCCACGAACAGGACGCGGATCAGGGTGGCATCCCAGCCGTAGCGTTCGGCGATTCCGCCGCAGACACCGCCGATCCAGCGGTCGTCGCGGGAGCGCATCAAGCGTTGGGTGGCGGGCACGGGGGTCGTCATGATGGTTCCTTTCGAGTCATCACCGACGCTACGCAGCAGGCGACGCGGGGGCATCGGGGTTTGCCCTGACCCGGACCCGGGTTTACCGCTGATGCGCAATAGACTGGTGGCCATGACTGCCGCTACCACCGAGCTGCTCGACTACGACCAGGTGATCGCCGAATTCAATCCGGTGATGGGACTCGAGGTGCACGTCGAACTCGGCACCGAGACCAAGATGTTCTGTGGGTGCCCGACGACCTTCGGCGCCGACCCGAACACCCAGGTCTGCCCGGTCTGCCTCGGGATGCCGGGCTCGCTGCCGGTGGTCAACGCGAAGGCCATCGAATCGGCGATCCGCATCGGCCTGGCGCTCAACTGCAGCATCCGACCGTCGAGCGTGTTTGCGCGGAAGAACTACTTCTATCCCGACCAACCGAAGAACTATCAGATCTCCCAGTACGACGAGCCGATCGCCTTCGACGGCTACCTCGACGTCGTGCTGCCCGACGGCACCCCGTGGCGCATCGACATCGAGCGCGCCCATATGGAGGAGGACACCGGCAAGTCGCTGCACGTGGGTGGCGCGACCGGCCGCATCCAGGGCGCCGACCACTCGCTGCTCGACTACAACCGTGCCGGTGTGCCGCTGATCGAGATCGTCACCAAGCCGATCGAGGGTGCCGGCGAGCGTGCGCCGGAGGTGGCCCGCGCATACGTGACCGCGCTCCGTGACCTGCTCAAGGCGCTCGAGGTCTCCGACGTCCGGATGGATCAGGGATCGCTGCGTTGCGACGCGAACGTCTCGTTGATGCGCAAGGACGCAACCGAATTCGGCACCCGCAGCGAGACCAAGAACGTCAACTCGCTCAAGAGCGTCGAGGTCGCGGTGCGTTACGAGATGCGCCGCCAGGCGGCTCTGCTGCTCTCCGGCGGCGAGGTGGTGCAGGAGACCCGGCATTTCCACGAGACCGACGGCACGACGTCGGCGGGTCGTCGTAAGGAGACCGCCGAGGACTACCGGTACTTCCCGGAACCGGATCTGCCGCCGGTTCAACCGGATTCCGCATGGATCACCGAACTCGGCACCACCCTGCCCGAGATGCCGTGGGTGCGCCGCGCCCGCATCCAGCAGGACTGGGGTGTCTCCGACGAGGTCATGCGCGACCTGGTCAACGTCGGCGCGATCGACCTCATCATCGAGACCGTCGAGGCCGGCGCCAGCCCGGAGGCCGCCCGTGGTTGGTGGGTGTCCTTCCTTGCGCAGCAAGCGAAGACGCGTGAGGTGGAACTCGCCGACCTGCCGATCTCACCGGCGCAGGTCGCTACCATCATCGGGCTCGTCGACGAGGGCAAGCTGACCACCAAGCTCGCCCAGCAGGTGGCGACCGCGGTGCTCGACGGCGAGGGCGAACCCGAGCAGATCGTCGCCGACCGTGGCCTCGAAGTGGTGCGCGACGACTCCGCTCTGCAGAAAGCGGTCGACGACGCACTCGCCGCCAATCCGGACATCGCCGAGAAGATTCGCGGCGGGAAGGTGCAGGCGGCCGGCAAGATCGTCGGCGACGTCATGAAGGCCACCCGCGGACAGGCCGATCCGGCGCGGGTGAAGGAATTGGTCATCGCTGCTTGTAGCTGACCCTGTCCGGCGTCGTTGACGGCGCCTTGGGTTGCGTTGGCAGCGCCTGGAGTTGCGTTGACCGCGCCTGGAGTTGCGTTGACAGCGCCTGGAGTTTTAATGACCGCGCCCTGGCTGTGGTTGTGTTGTGCTGGCTGGCGCCGGGAGTTGCGTTGACAGCGCCCTCAAATTCGTTGACAGCGCCCGTGACTTGAGAGTGACCTGCGGTTTTCGAGGCTGGACGGGCGCCGTCAATGAATTTGAGGGCGCTGTCAACGCTCTTGGCGCTCGCGATTCGGATAGGGCGGGCTCTCCGACGGGTTATGTGCGGTCTTCGGACGACGACGGGGGGAGCCACTTCACGACGCGGTCGTCGGTTTGGACGGGTTTGCCGTAGGCGCGGTTGACGGTGGCGAACTGCAGAATCCCGTTGGGCAGCGCGGTCATTCGGCCCAGCGCGCCGTAACGCTTCTCCAGCAGGACCACCGGCGGGGTGATCGCGGGCTTGTCGCGGGTGGGCTCGTTGATGGCCTCGATGTGCTGAGTGCGGGTGGTGGAGACGAAGATGCTGCCCGACGCCACGGCGCAGCCGGCGATCTGTGGTCGGTCCGGCCACGTCCACAACACCTTGGGCCCACCCGATTCCATCACCTGGACGCGGTCTTCGGTCGGGGTCTGGTCGGCCAGATACAGCGTCCCGGTGTTGACGTTGGTGCACATCGAGACGTTCGAGCCGAAGCCGGAGGCCAGGATGCGCGGCGGCGGGTTGGCGCCAGACCGCAGCGACGTCACCGACAGCAGCTTGCCGGCCAGTGACGACGGGTCGTTCGCGGCGGCGGGATTGCCCGCGTTGCCGGTGGCCACCACCAACTCGGTCGGCGACCGGAAGAACATCGAGCCCATGTTGCCGTTCTGCCCCTTGGGGATTCCGACCAGGATGGGCTTGGGCACGTCGCCCGGCGCGATGCGCACGATTCGATTGTCCGACGCCGTCGTGATGAGTGCGTAGATCAGCTGATCCTGAGAATAGGTGGGGGACAACGCGAAGTCGATGAGGCCACCGTCGCCGGATCCGTCGACCGGGAAGGTCGCCAGGACCCTATGT
This sequence comes from Gordonia sp. CPCC 205515, assembly GCF_048537925.1. Lineage (NCBI taxonomy): Bacteria > Bacillati > Actinomycetota > Actinomycetes > Mycobacteriales > Gordoniaceae > Gordonia > Gordonia sp. CPCC 205515. Next base: position 476,789 of record NZ_JBCLVJ010000002.1, read on the forward strand.
GGTGCATACCGTTTCGTCGTGATCAGTTTGCCGGTGGTGCGTTCGGCCACCATCGTGACATCGCCCTTGTCGTCGGCGGCCGTGACGCCGCCGGTGGATTCGAGGCAGGTGGCGATCACCGCGGGATCGGGATCTACACACGGTCCCGACGGCGGTGGGCCCGGCGGCGGGGTGGGGGTGCTGGTCGGGGGCTGCTTCTTCTGTGCGATCGACTCGTTGTTCGCGCTGAAGGTGCCGGCGTCCTTGGTCTGGTCCTGGTCGGTGAAGTTCACGCACCCGCTCAGCGAGACAGCGAGAGCGACCATGGCCGCGGCGGCACCGACGCGAACACGACCGGACGCAGCGGAGCCGCGTCGGCGGTGCGATGACGTCGTCCTCCCCGTGCGCATGCCACCCACAGTAGGCGATCGATTCCGACTCACCGCGCGCTGATCGGACGTCCCGGCCCGAATCGGGCATACAGTTTACAAGCGTGAACGAACGCGACCCGAACGCGGACAGCGCGTCCAGTCCGTACGACGAATCGACGGGCCAGATCCCGGTGGACCCGGATGCGCGGGTGCGGCGCCGACTGATCCCGGCGAGCGAACGCGACGAGTTCTACGCGCAGCACGCCGCGACCAGGCCGCCCACCGATCCGTCCGTCGGCATGGCACGCGTCGACGACCTCGATGACATCGATCCGAGTGATCTCCCCCGCGACGACACGAAGACGACACCGATGGTGGTCCAACGCGCCACACCGCCACCTGCTGCGCCACCGCAGCAATCCGCTGCGCCGCCGCCACCGGTGCCGACCCAGCAGACCGACATGCCGGCGACGCCTCCGCCGCGGCAACCGGTACCGCCGCCCGCGCCGGCGGCACCACCGGCGTCGCCCGCCGCAGCCACGCCACCAGCGCGACCGCCCCAACCGATGCCGGTGCCCCCCGAACCGGTTCCGTCGCCGACACCGGTTCGTGCAGAGCCGGTCGTCGTGGAACCGCAACGCGCGGCACCCACCGAGGTCATGGCGGCACCGGTCGCCCCTGCGCCCGTCGTCGTGCCACCGCCGACCGATCCGCTACCCGCCCAGCAGCCCTACGACGCCGAGACCGTCGCGATCGGTGCCACGGACGCTGATGAAGCAGTACCCGCCACCGAGGAACCGCGCACCCTCGAGCACGACCTCGCCGAGGCGAGACGCAATGCCCGACGCGGCACCCTGGACTTCGGCCTGCTGCTGCTCCGCGTCGCGGTAGGCCTGATCGCGCTGGCGCACGGAACACAGAAGCTGTTCGGTTGGTGGAACGGACCGCGGCTGTCCGGCTTCGAGGACTTCCTCGCCAATTCACCCAATCCCGCCATCGGATTTCACGCCGACGCGGTCAAACCGCTCGCGATCGTCGGGGCGCTGTCGGAAACCCTGGGCGGCCTGATGCTGGTCATCGGACTCTTCACCCCGATCGCTGCATCGGCCGTGCTCGGCGTGATGCTGGTGGCGGCGGCGTTCAAGTCGACAGTGGCCGGCGGGGTCTGGTTCTTCGCGACCGGTCAGAACGGTGCGGGCATCGAATACGAACTCCTGCTCGCCGTCTGCGCGGCCGCGATCATCCTCACCGGACCCGGTCGTATCTCGCTCGACGCACCACGCGGATGGGCGCGACGTCCGGCGTGGGGGTCCCTCGCCTGCCTGGTGGTCGGCGTGGTCGCGGCGGTGATCATCTGGATCATGTTCAACGGCACGAATCCGTTTGAGTCGCCGGGCAATCCGACCTGACCCTTCGACACGCTCGCTCCTTCGTCGCGGGCTGCTCAGGGAGCGGGGAGGGTTGTGCCAGCGTTTCGGCAGGGATGGAGCGGTCAGTCGACCTTGCGGACGGCACCCTTGTCGGCGGAGGTGGCCAGCTTGGCGTAGGCGCGCAACGCGGTGGTGACGGTGCGTTGGCGATCCTTTGGCTGCCACGGCCGTTCCGACGCCTCCATCTTGGCGCGGCGTTCGGCGAGCACCTCGTCGTCGACGAGCACCTCGAGGCGACGCGTCGTGACGTCGATCAGGATGGGATCGCCGTCCTCGATGAGGCCGATGACGCCACCGGCGGCGGCCTCGGGAGAGATGTGGCCGACCGACAATCCCGATGATCCGCCGGAGAACCGGCCGTCGGTGATCAGACCGCATTTCTTGCCCATGCCGGTGCCCTTCATGAAGGCGGTCGGGTGCAGCATCTCCTGCATGCCGGGACCGCCGGACGGACCCTCATAGCGGACGACGAGCACCTCGCCGGCCTGGATCGTCTTGGACAGGATGACCTGAACGGCTTCTTCCTGGCTCTCGACGACGCGGGCCGGACCCTGGAAGTGCCACAGGTCTTCGCTGATGCCCGCGGTCTTGAGCACCGCGCCGTCCTCGGCGAGGTTGCCCTTGAGCACGCACAGGCCACCCTCCACGGTGTAGGCGTGGGCCATGTCGCGGATGCACCCGCCCTCAGCGTCGGTGTCCAGTGAGCTCCAGCGGTTTCCGGTGGAGAACGGGGTGGTGGTGCGCACGCCGCCGGGCGCGGCATGGAACAGCTCGAAGGCTTCGTCGATCGCCTTCCCGCTGCGGATGTCCCAGTCGTCGAGGAACGTCGCGAGGGTGGGCGAGTGCACGGTCGAGGCGGTGTCGTCGATCAGCCCGCCGCGGCGCAGTTCACCGAGGATCGCCGGGATGCCGCCGGCGCGGTGCACGTCTTCCATGTGGTAGTCGGAGTTGGGCGAGACCTTCGACAGGCACGGCACATTGCGGCTGATCTCGTCGATCACCGACAGGTCGAAGTCGGCGACCTCGCCCTCCTGCGCGGCGGCCAGGATGTGCAGCACGGTGTTGGTCGAGCCGCCCATCGCGACATCGAGGGCCATCGCATTGCGGAAGGCGGTGGGCGAGGCGATGTTTCGCGGCAGCACCGAGGCGTCGTCGTCGCGGTACCAGCGATTGGCCGCGTCCACCACGACGCTGCCCGCGCGAGTGAACAGCGCGCGGCGGGCCTCGTGGGTGGCCAGGGTGGATCCGTTGCCGGGCAACGCGAGACCGAGCGCCTCGGTCAGGCAGTTCATCGAGTTGGCGGTGAACATGCCCGAGCACGACCCGCACGTGGGGCACGCCGACCGCTCCACCTCGGACAGGCCCTCCTCGTCGACCTCACTACTGGCCGACGCGGAGATGGCGGTGATCAGATCGGTGGGCGCCTGCGCGACACCGTCGACGACGACGGCCTTGCCGGCCTCCATCGGTCCGCCGGAAACGAACACCGTCGGGATGTTGAGCCGCATCGCGGCGTTGAGCATGCCGGGAGTGATCTTGTCGCAGTTGGAGATACACACCAGCGCGTCGGCGGTGTGCGCGTTGACCATGTACTCCACCGAGTCGGCGATGATCTCACGGCTCGGCAGCGAGTAGAGCATGCCGCCGTGGCCCATGGCGATGCCGTCGTCGACGGCGATCGTGTGGAATTCGCGCGGCACACCACCGGCGGCGCGGACGGCGTCGGCGACGATCTCGCCGACGTCCTTGAGGTGCACATGGCCGGGCACGAACTGCGTGTAGGAGTTGGCGATCGCCACGATCGGTTTGCCGAAGTCGTCGTCGGTCATCCCGGTGGCACGCCACAGGGACCGGGCGCCGGCCGCTTCACGTCCGACGGTGGTGGTACGGGACCTCAACGCTGGCATCGCAATTCCTCAAATATTCGGTGACCCGTCGGGCTGGACGGGGGAGGGATGGACCCGAGGCTACTCCCCGCCGACCTGGCCGAACAAAATGGGTTTTAGGCGTTGTCCGCGGCGGCCTTGGCCGCATACGGGTCGGGGATACGGCCGCGGCTGGCCGCCGACAGGCGTGGAAGATCGGCGAAGGTGATCGCCGGGAGTCGGACCTTGGTGCCGTTGACCAACACCGCTCGGACCGAACCCCAGCGCGGGAACTGCAGGCCGTCGATCTCGTTCCAGGCGATCTCGCGGGTACCGAAGGTGTGCACGGCGCGCAGCCCGTCCTCGGTCACGATGGTGCGGATGCGGACGATCCACCAGGCGAGGATCACCGGCAGGATCATGGTCCACCCGAGCCAGACCAGCGATCCGCCGGCCAGGGCCAGGGTCACGATGAACATCATCGGCACCGCGAAGTACGCCAGCTTCTGGATACGGAACGTCTGCGGCAGCTCGATGTCGTCTGCCGCGGGGCCGGCTGCCGGGTTGCCACCGGTTGCGGAGTCGGCATCGTCGGGGGAAGGTGTGGACACCCCTCCATTGTGGCACTCTCGAGTCCCGCGAATTCACCAGCAGTTTCCCAGTATGTGAGACGTTGGAATAGGTGGTTTGACTCTTGACACACGCCGGTCCTACCGTGAAGGCGTGATGCAGCATCAGATCCTCGTAGTAATCGGCCGGCGCGTCGTCGCCTGACCGGTCACTTCGTAGACCTACCAGCATCGACGCGCCACCCTCGAACAGCCCAGCTGTCGGGGGTTTTTTCTTGTCAACAACCCGATATCCGAACACCAGAAGAAGGAACGTGAAGTGAGCGCACCATCACCACATTCCGACAGTGCCGACCAGTCGGCACCGCGCGACCAGTCACCCGCGGGCGGAAACCTCCGCGCGGTAGGCCAGCACACCGTCGCACCCGAACGGGTGAGCGGAGCGCAGTCCGTCGTCCGCTCCCTCGAGGAACTCGGTGTCGACGTCGTGTTCGGTATCCCCGGCGGTGCGGTTCTGCCCGTCTACGATCCGCTGCTCGACTCGCAGAAGGTGCGCCACGTCCTCGTCCGCCACGAGCAGGGCGCCGGTCACGCCGCCACCGGCTACGCACAGGTCGCCGGCCGCGCGGGCGTCATGATGGCCACCTCCGGGCCCGGTGCCACCAACCTGGTCACCCCGCTCGCCGACGCCCAGATGGACTCGGTCCCGGTCGTCGCGATCACCGGACAGGTGGGTCGCGCGCTGATCGGTACCGACGCCTTCCAGGAGGCCGACATCTCCGGCATCACCATGCCGGTCACCAAGCACAACTTCCTGGTGAGCAACGCGATCGACATCCCGCAGGTCATCGCCGAGGCCTTCCACATCGCCGAAAGTGGGCGTCCCGGAGCGGTTCTCGTCGACATCCCGAAGGACATCCTGCAGGCCCAGACCACCTTCTCGTGGCCGCCGCAGATCGACCTGCCCGGCTATCGTCCGGTCACCAAGCCGCACGGCAAGCAGGTCCGCGAGGCGGCGCGCCTCATCGAGTCCGCGAAGTCGCCGGTGCTCTACGTCGGTGGCGGTGTCATCAAGGCCAATGCGTCGGCCGAGCTGCTCGAGCTCGCCGAGCTGACCGGCATCCCGGTGGTCACCACTCTGATGGCGCGCGGTGCCTTCCCGGACAGCCACCAGCAGCATCTCGGTATGCCGGGCATGCACGGCACCGTCGCGGCGGTCGCGGCGCTGCAGCGCAGTGACCTGCTGATCACTCTCGGCGCCCGCTTCGACGATCGCGTCACCGGACAGCTGTCGTCGTTCGCGCAGAACGCCAAGGTGATCCACGCCGACATCGACCCGGCCGAGATCGGCAAGAACCGGCACGCCGACGTCCCGATCGTCGGCGACTGCAAGGCCGTCATCCTCGACCTGCTGGAGACCCTGCGCAACGAGCGGGCCACCCGCGCGGCCAAGCCGGACCTGAGTGCCTGGTGGACCTACCTCGACGACATCCGCCGGACCTACCCGCTGAGCTACGACCGGCAGACCGACGGCTCGATGTCGCCGGAGTTCGTGATCTCCCAGATCGGGAAGCTCGCCGGACCCGACGCCGTCTACTGTGCCGGCGTCGGCCAGCACCAGATGTGGGCCGCGCAGTTCATCTCCTATGAGAAGCCGCGCAGCTGGCTGAACTCGGGCGGCCTGGGCACCATGGGCTACGCGGTGCCCGCGGCGATGGGCGCCAAGATGGCCGACCAGAGCAAAGAGGTCTGGGCCATCGACGGCGACGGCTGCTTCCAGATGACCAACCAGGAGCTGGCAACCTGCGCGATCGAGGGCATCCCGATCAAGGTCGCGCTGATCAACAACGGCAACCTGGGCATGGTGCGTCAGTGGCAGACGCTGTTCTACGACCAGCGCTACTCCAACACCGACCTGTCCACGCACTCGCGGATGATCCCGGACTTTGTCAAGCTCGCAGAAGCGTTGGGCTGTGCGGCATTCCGCGTCGAGAACGAGGCCGATGTGGACGAGGTCATCGCCAAGGCGCGTGAGATCAACGACCGCCCCGTCGTCATCGACTTCATCGTCGGCAAGGATGCACAGGTGTGGCCGATGGTCGCCGCGGGCACCGGCAACGACGAGATCATGGCCGCGCGCGACATCCGACCGCTGTTCGACGACGACGAAGCCGCGTCGGATCCGGTGGAGATCCATGAGGTGATGGCCCGCGAAGACGCGGCCAAGGACGAGAAGGGCCAGTAGACATGACCACTCACACTTTGAGCGTCCTCGTCGAGGACCGGCCCGGTGTTCTGGCCCGCGTGTCGACGCTGTTCTCCCGCCGCGGATTCAACATCGAATCCCTCGCGGTGGGCCCGACCGAGCTGAAAGGCATGTCGCGCATGACCATCATGGTCAGCGTCGACGACTTCCCGCTCGAACAGGTGACCAAGCAGCTCAACAAGCTCATCAACGTCATCAAGATCGTCGAGCAGGATCCGACCCAGTCGGTCACCCGCGAACTCATGATGATCAAGGTGCGGTCTGATGCGACGTCGCGGGCCGAGGTCGTCGACATCGTCAATCTGTTCCGCGCCAAGGTGATCGACGCGTCGCCGGAGTCGCTGACCATCGAGGCGACCGGCACGGGGGAAAAACTCGAGGCGCTGCTGCGGATGCTCGATCCGTACGGCATCCGGGAGATCGCGCAATCGGGCGCGGTCACGTTGGGTCGGGGACCCAAGAGCATGTCGGCCAACCGCTGACACCCGCTGCAATCAGCGACCAGCAAGTACCCCGCTACTCGTAGCGGCCTAGAAGTACACAGCCCTTGGGAGACAACAACTCCCGAGGGGCCACGAAATCGAAGGGAATTCTACTGTGGCCATCGAACTGTTCTACGACGACGACGCCGACCTGTCGCTCATCCAGGGCCGCAAGGTCGCGGTGATCGGCTACGGCAGCCAGGGACACGCGCATTCGCTGTCGCTGCGCGACTCCGGCGTCGACGTCGTCATCGGTCTGCGTGAGGGCAGCGCGTCGCGTGACAAGGCCGCCGAGCAGGGCCTCAAGGTCATGACCGCGGCCGAGGCCGCCGCCTGGGCCGACGTGATCATGGTGCTGGCCCCGGACACCAGCCAGGCCAAGATCTTCACCGAGGACATCGAGCCGAACCTCAAGGACGGCGACGCGCTGTTCTTCGGTCACGGCCTCAATATCCACTTCGACCTGATCAAGCCGCCGGCGAATGTCACCGTCGGCATGGTGGCCCCCAAGGGACCGGGTCACCTCGTGCGTCGTCAGTTCGTCGACGGCAAGGGCGTGCCCTGCCTGATCGCCATCGATCAGGACCCGAAGGGTGAGGGTCAGGCGCTGGCGCTGTCTTACGCGAGCGCCATCGGCGGTGGCCGCGCGGGTGTCATCAAGACCACCTTCAAGGAAGAGACCGAGACCGACCTGTTCGGTGAGCAGGCCGTGCTCTGCGGTGGCACCGAGGAACTGATCAAGACCGGTTTCGAGGTCATGGTCGAGGCCGGATACGCCCCGGAGATGGCCTACTTCGAGGTGCTGCACGAGCTCAAGCTCATCGTCGACCTCATCTACGAGGGTGGCATCGCCCGGATGAACTACTCGGTGTCCGACACCGCCGAGTTCGGTGGCTACGTGTCGGGCCCGCGGGTCATCGACGCCGACACCAAGGACCGCATGCGCGCCATCCTCAAGGACATCCAGGACGGCACCTTCGTCAAGCGTCTCGTCGCCAACGTCGAGGGCGGCAACAAGGAGCTCGAGGGTCTGCGTAAGGCCAACGCCGAGCACCCGATCGAGGTCACCGGCAAGAAGCTGCGCGACCTGATGAGCTGGGTCGACCGGCCGATCACCGAGACCGCCTGATCTCACTGCTCTACGACGAGAGCCCCGCACCGGAAAGGTGCCGGGCTCTCGTGTTATCTGACCGCTCCCTGAGGGGCGAGCCGGCGAGCGTCTCGAAGGGTTAGATCGGGGTGAATCCGCCGTACTGCGGCAGCGAACCGACGCGCTTGAGGATGGGCGCGATGTTGGTGCCGGTCTCGGGGCCGAGGCAGCCGAGGAAGTAGTAGGCGTTGACCATGCCGACGAGACGATCGCCGACGACGACCGGGCTACCGGAATCGCCCTCGATCACGCACATCTGGCTGAAGTGCACGTCACCGTCGGAGAACCAGGCGATGCCGCAGGTGCTGCCGGTGGTGCGGCCCTGCTTGCAGGCGATGGTCGGGAACGCGATCGGTCGGGGGTCGATGCTCTTGATGGTCAGACCGCTGACGGTGCGCAACGGCACCACGCGCGCCCGGTTGAACTCGATGACGGCGATGTCGAGGTCGCTCGCCGAGTAGGTGATGGTGCCGACCTGCCCGCGGTTCTGCTGGCTCTCGGAGTAGACCTTCTGTCCGGGCTTGCCGCAGTGTCCGGCGGTGATGCCGATCAGCTTGCCGGTCTTGGAATTGCCGATGGTGGTCAAGGTGCACGCCGCGGCCGAGTTGCCGCCCTTGAGGACCAGGATCCCCGACCCGCCACCCAGATAGGCTTTCGCGGGTGCAGCTTGCGCAGTGCTCGCCCCCCAGCCGGCCAGCACGGTTGCCGCCAAAACAGCCAACAGTGCCGTCAGCTTCCTCATCATCTGCTCTCCGCTCGTCAGTTCACCGTGCCGCCAACCGGCGTCGGGTAGTCGTCGGCCCTGAGCTGTTCGGTGCTCAGGGCCATGGTCACGGTACCGGGCGAAACCCGCACTGCGTCATGCGATGGAACGACCCGGAGGTGGTTTGCAACCTATCCGTAATGCCGCTCACAATCTACCCGGTCAAATCGGGCAGGGGTCTGGAGCCGATGTCAGGGGCATATCCGCCGCCCACTAAGCTGTTCGCGGAAGTCATCGCGTTCATTCCAGGTCGTCGAGACCTCTGGCCGACGACGCACAGACAGTAACGAACCAGAAGACAATGGAGAAGATTGTGACCTCAGCTGGCCGTCCGGTCGTCCTGATCGCCGACAAACTGGCACCATCGACCGTCGAGGCGCTGGGTGACGACGTCGAGGTGCGCTGGGTCGACGGCCCGGACCGCCCGAAGCTGCTCGAAGCGGTCGCCGACGCCGACGCCATCCTGGTGCGCTCGGCGACCACGGTCGACGCCGAGGTCCTCGGGGCCGGCCCCAAGCTGAAGATCATCGCGCGGGCCGGCGTCGGCCTCGACAACGTCGACGTACCCGCCGCCACCGAGCGTGGCGTGATGGTCGTCAACGCGCCCACCTCCAACATCCACACCGCCGCCGAGCACGCCATCGCGCTGCTCATGTCGGCCGCCCGGCAGATCCCGGCCGCCGACGCCACGCTGCGCGAGCACGCCTGGAAGCGGTCGTCGTTCAACGGCGTGGAGATCTTCGACAAGACCGTCGGCGTCGTCGGCCTCGGCCGCATCGGCCAGCTCGTCGCCGCGCGGCTCGCCGCGTTCGAGACGCACATCATCGCCTACGACCCCTACGTGTCACCGGCCCGCGCCGCGCAGCTCGGAATCGAACTGGTGTCGCTCGACGAGCTCCTCGAGCGCGCCGACTTCATCACCGTGCACCTGCCCAAGACCCCCGAGACCCTCGGTCTGATCGGCAAGGATCAGCTGGCCCGCACCAAGCCGGGCGTGGTCCTCGTCAACGCCGCGCGCGGCGGACTGATCGACGAGCAGGCCCTGGCCGATGCCATCACCGCCGGACATGTCCGCGGAGCCGGTCTGGACGTGTATGCGACCGAACCATGCACCGACTCGCCGCTGTTCGAGCTGCCGCAGGTCGTCGTCACCCCGCACCTCGGCGCGTCGACGAGCGAAGCGCAGGATCGAGCGGGCACCGACGTCGCCAAGAGCGTGCGACTGGCCCTGGCCGGACACTTCGTGCCGGACGCGGTCAACATTACCGGCGGCGCCGTCGACGAAGAGGTCGCGCCGTGGCTCGAACTCGCCCGCAAGCTCGGTGTGCTCGTCGGCGTGATCAGCAGTGAACCGCCGACCTCGCTGGTCGTCGACGTGCGCGGGGAACTCGCCGCCAACAGCGTCGACGTCCTCGGCCTGTCCGCAGTGCGCGGGCTGTTCTCGGCGGTGCTCGAGGACCCGGTCACCTTCGTCAACGCGCCGGCCGTGGCCGCCGACCGCGGCGTGACCACCGAGGTCACCACCGCATCGGAGAGCCCCAACCACCGCAGCGTCGTCGACGTCAAGGCCGTCTTCGCCGACGGCTCGGTACACAACGTGGCCGGCACGCTGACCGAGCCGCGTCTGGTGGAGAAGATCGTCAACATCAACGGTCGCAACTTCGACCTGCGCGCCGAAGGACACAACCTCCTCGTCAGCTACAGCGACCAGCCGGGCTCCCTCGGCAAGATCGGCACCCTCCTCGGCAACGCCGAGATCGACATCCTGGCCGCCGGACTCTCCCAAGACGTCGAGGGCCCGGGTGCGACCATCCTGCTGCGCGTCAGCCGGGCCATTCCGGACGAGATCGTCGCCGCCATCGGCGAGGCCGTCGACGCAACCCTGATCGAACAGGTGGACCTGTCATGAAACTGGCCGTCATCGCCGGCGACGGCATCGGGCCGGAAGTCATCACCGAGGCCATCGGTGTGCTCGAGACCGTCGTGCCCGACGTGTCGACGACCGAGTACGACCTCGGTGCCCGCCGCTACCACCGCAACGGGGAATTGCTCACCGACACCGACCTGGCGTCGCTGCGGGAGCATGACGCGATCCTGCTCGGCGCCATCGGCGATCCGTCGGTGCCGCCGGGTGTGCTCGAGCGTGGCTTCCTGCTGAACATGCGATTCGCGCTCGACCACCACGTGAATCTGCGTCCGGCGAAACGCTTTCCGGGCGTCTCCTCGCCGCTGGCCGGCGACCCCGACATCGACTTCGTCGTGGTCCGTGAGGGCACCGAGGGGCCGTACACCGGCAACGGTGGGGCCATCCGGGTCGGCACCCCGCACGAGGTGGCGACCGAGGTCAGCGTCAACACCCGATTCGGCATCGAGCGGGTGGTGCGCAACGCCTTCGATCGCGCCCAGGCACGCCGCAAGAAGCTGACCCTGGTGCACAAGACCAACGTGCTGGGCTTCGCCGGCTCGATGTGGAGTCGCACCGTGGCCGAGGTCGGCGCCGAGTATCCCGACGTCACCACCGATTACTGCCACGTCGACGCCGCCACCATCTACATGGTCACTGATCCCGGCCGCTTCGACGTGATCGTCACCGACAACCTGTTCGGCGACATCATCACCGACATCGCCGCCGCGGTCACCGGTGGCATCGGGTTGGCCGCGTCGGGCAACATCGACGCCACCCGCACCAACCCGTCGATGTTCGAGCCGGTGCACGGTAGTGCCCCCGACATCGCCGGGCAGGGCAAGGCCGACCCGACCGCGGCGATCCTCTCGACCGCGCTGTTGCTGCAGCATCTCGGCGAGGCTGACGCTGCCGAACGGGTGGAGAAGGCGGTCACCACCGACCTCGCCAACCGCGGGGGAGAGACGTTGAGCACCTCCGAGATCGGTCGTCGGATTCGCGAATCGCTCTGACGCCGTAGCTCTTTCACCAGTCTGCCCCGGACCTCTGCAGGTCCGGGGCAGCCTTGTCTGTGTCGTCGACTTGTTCTAGTTGAAATAGAACTATACGATGAAGTGGTGTTGATCACGATCGACCCGACGTCGCGGGAGCCGCTGTTCGAGCAGGTGGCCGCCGCGGTACGCGGGGCACTCGCTCGCGGGGATATCGGGGCGGGGGAGCGGTTGCCGCCCGCGCGGGAACTCGCGGCGTCCCTCGAGATCAATCTGCACACGGTGCTGCGTGCGTATCAGGTGCTGCGCGACGAGGGGATTGTCGAGTTGCGGCGCGGGCGCGGGGCGGTCGTCACCGCAGCCGCGCCGGACCGGGGGGAGCTCGTGGACGCCGTGGATCGTCTGGTGGAGGTGGCCCGCCGACTCGGTGTCGGGCCGGAACTGTTGCTGACCGAGGTATCGGAGAGGTGGAATCGATGACTGACCGAGCCGTACAACGGCACTACGACAATCGCATCCGCACGCGTGTGCTGGCGCTGGCGGTACTCCCGGCGCTGTGCGCCGCGGCGGTCGGGGCGCTGATGCTGGCGTCCTGGCGCGACCGACTGCCCGATCCGGTGGCCAGTCACTGGTCGACTCACGGCGTCAACGGGTACTCGTCTTTGACCGCGGTGATCGTCTTCGTCCTCGTCACCGGCGTGGTCGGAGCGCTGATCGGTGCGGCGCTGTGCTGGCGGGTGGTCGAGCCGGCCGTCGTCCGATCGATCGTGGGAATCGTTGCGGGCGTGAGTGTTTCCGTGATCGTCATGATCGTGGCGACCACCGGGGCGCAACGCGGGGTGACCGATGCGAGCGGCGTGCCCACACCGACGTGGCAGATCGCGGTGGCGTTGGTCATCGGACTCGCGGTGGGCTTCGTCTGTGCCGCACTGGTTCCGCGGTGGCACAACCCTGCCGCGCCCGGGAGTGACCCGCACCTGCCGATGGCCGATCTCGATGCCACCGAACGCTTCTCCTGGACCCGCACGGTGTCGTCGTCGCCGATGACGGGGGTGATCGTCGGCGGTGCCTTCATCGTGATCGCCGCGCTGGCGGTGCTCACCCGATCCTGGCCGATGGCGGTGCTGATGGTGATCCTCGCCGTACCGATGGTGATGCTGTGGAGTATTCGCGTCACCGTGGATCGGTCCGGCGTGACAGTGCGCAGCGCGATCGGCTGGCCGCGCATCCGGATTCCTGTCGACGACATCGATCACGCCGAGGTGGTCGACGTGCGGGCGATCGGCGACTTCGGAGGGTACGGTTACCGCCTGTGCGTCCATGGAAAACTCAAGGGCGCCAAGGGGTTCGTGCTCAGGTCAGGTCCGGGACTGCTGATCGGACGGACCGACGGGCGGCGCGAGATCATCGTCGTCGATGATGCCGACACCGCCGCCGGCCTCGTCAATCACGTTGTGCGTCACGGGGGACCAGGCCCACGGCGACAAGCGGACTCAACGCCGTGAGCGCGAACGCGGCCGGGAAACCGGCCGCGCCGATCAGCGCACCGAGGACCGGCGTGGTCGCCGCCGTCGTCAGATACTGAGCAGTGTTCTGGATCGCCAGCCCGCGACCGCTCCACGACGGCCCGGCGTACTCGGCAATCGCGGTGAACGCCAACCCGTTGTCGGCCACCGACGCGACGACCGCGACACCCATCACGACCGGGGCAACCGGACTGTGCAGCCAGTCGGTCAGCGCCAGCACCCCCATCGCGACCGCCGCCGCGACGGCGATCACGCGGATCGGCCGCATCCGCGATCCCCAGACGTCGGAAACCCGGCCCGCGGCAATCCGACCCAGCGCGCCGATCACCTGCGTCACCGTGACCAACAGGCCGGCCGCCGCCGGCGCCCAGTGGTGCGCGACGATCAGCCAGGTCGGCACGAATGTCCACAACATCGACTGCGGGATCACCAGCAGCACACTCACCCCGTGCACTCGGGCCAGAAAACTGCTTGCCCGATAGGGGTTTTCGGTCGACGACGCGGTGGCCGTCGAACTGTGCGGCAGCGGCGGGTCCACGATGCCGACGACGCACGCCACCAAGCCGACCGCGGTGACCGCCGCCGGCACCACCAGGGCCGCGGTCACGCCGAACTGCTCGGCGATCGCCGGCATGGTCAACGCGCACACCGCGATCCCCAGCGGTTGGGCCATCTGCCGGATGCCCATCGCCGTGCCCCGCTGACGCGCCGGGAACCAGCCGACCACGATGCGTCCGCTGGCACCGTTTGCTGCGCCGGCGCCGAGGCCGCCGACGAACAGCCAGACGGCCAGTGTCCAGTACGGGGCGCCGGAACCGGAGGCGATCACCGCGCCGACGGTGCCCGCCAGCGTTATCAGCAGCGAGATGACGAGGATGCGCCGCTCGCCGAAGCGGTCCAGCAAGGCGCCCCACGGGATGATCAGCAGCATCAGGCCCACGGTCGGCACGGTTGCGAGCACCGAGGCCTGGGTGAGGGAGAGCCCGTGGTCGGTGTGCAGGGTCGGGATGAGGTAGGCGAATCCACTGACCGCGCATGTGGTGGTCATCGCGGCCACCAGCGCGCAGACGAGCATGCCCCACCGTCGGGTAGACGACATCTCGTTCGCGGGCCTGCTCATGTCAATCCCGTTCCCGCCGGCCACATTCCTCACCTCATCTCAAATAGTGGACATTCTGTTCCACATTTTAGAACTTGATGCTGCACAGGCCAACTCGAGTCCCGAGGGGTGGGAACGCGCCGGTGCGATAGGGTCATGTAATGCGTTTAGGACGAGTTGCCAGCCCCGACGGGGTCGCCTTTGTGTCCATCGAGAGTGCCGAGGACGGACCCCGGGCCCGGGAGATCGCCGAACATCCGTTCGGGACACCGACATTCACCGGGCGGTCGTGGGCGCTGGCCGACGTGCGGCTGCTGGCGCCGATTCTGGCCTCCAAGGTCATCTGTATCGGCAAGAATTACGCCGCGCACATCGCCGAGATGGGCGGCGAGGCTCCCGCCGATCCGGTGATCTTCATCAAGCCGAACACGTCGATCATCGGGCCGGAGGTGCCGATCGTGCGGCCGCCGAGTTCGGAGCGGGTCGACTTCGAGGGTGAGCTCGCGGTGGTGATCGGACAGCCGTGCAAGGACGTGGCCGCGGCCAAGGCCTCCGACGTGATCCTCGGCTACACCGTCGCCAACGACGTGACCGCCCGTGATCAGCAGAAGACCGACGTGCAGTGGACCCGCGCCAAGGGCTACGACTCGTTCTGCCCGCTCGGTCCGTGGATCGAGACCGAGTTCGACCCAAGTGATGTGGAATTGGTCACCGAACTCGACGGTGAGGTCAAGCAGCGCACCCGTACGTCGCTGATGCTGCACGACATCGGCGCGATCGTGGAGTGGATCTCGCGCGTGATGACCCTGCTGCCCGGCGACGTGATCCTCACCGGCACACCGGAAGGCGTCGGACCGATGGTGGCGGGACAGCGCGTGTCGGTCACCGTCGAGGGGCTCGGCACCCTGAGCAATCCGGTGGTCGACAAGCCGTGAATCGACCGAACGTCGCACGGGTCAACGGAATCGAACTGTCCTACGAGGAGACCGGCACCGGACCACTCGTCGTGATGGTCATGGGTACCGGTAGTCCCGGCCGGGTGTGGCGGGCGCATCAGCAGCCCGCATTGACCAAGGCCGGCCACCGCGTGGTGACCTTCGACAACCGCGGTATCGCCCCGTCGTCGGAGTGTGCCGAGGGTTTCACCATCGACGACATGGTCGCCGACACCGCGGCACTGATCGAACACCTCGGCGGTGGACCCGCCGTCGTGGTGGGTACCTCGCTCGGCGCGCACATCACCCAGGAACTCGCGCTCGCGCGGCCCGACGTGGTGCGGGCGGCGGTGATGATCGCCACCTACGGACGTAACACCCCCGTGCAGGAGGCGATCTCGGCCGGTGAACGTGCGCTCTACGACAACAAGATCACGCTGCCGCCGGAGTACGAGGCGGCGATCACCGCCGAACTCAACCTGTCGCCGCACACCCTGGCCGACGACCGCACCGCCCGCGACTGGCTCGACATCATCGGGTTCTCGCCGCAGGAGGTCACTCCGGGAGTGCGCGCGCAGATGGAAATACATGCACACGAGGGTGACCGGCTCGCAGCCTACCGCGGCATCACCGTGCCGTCTCTGGTGATCGGTTTCGCCGACGACCGTCGGCTGCCGGTCCGGCTGGCCCGGGAGGTCGCCGACGCGATTCCCGGTGCGCGCTATGAGGAGGTGGCCAAGGCCGGCCACTTCGGTTACCTCGAGCAACCCGCCGAGGTGAACCGGTTGCTCCTCGGCTTCCTCTCGGCGCTGCGCTGACAGGTGCCGCCCGGTCCCTGAGGCGCGAGGCGATAGCCGAGCCACGACGGGCGGTTCGATACCCTGACCTCCATGACCGCCTCCGATGTCCGCGTTCGTTTCTGCCCATCTCCGACCGGAACCCCGCACGTCGGGATGGTGCGCACGGCACTGTTCAACTTTGCCCAAGCCCGGCACGACAAGGGCACCTTCGTGTTCCGGATCGAGGACACCGACGCCGCGCGCGACAGCCAGGAGTCCTACGACGCCATCCTGGAATCGCTGCGCTGGCTCGGTCTCGACTGGGATGAGGGGCCCGAGGTCGGCGGTCCGTACGGGCCGTATCGGCAGTCGGAGCGGCGCGCCACCCATCTCGATGTCGTCGCGCAACTCCTCGCCGCGGGCGAGGCATACGAGGCGTACTCCACTCCCGAAGAGGTCGAGGCACGGCACCTGGCGGCCGGCCGGGACCCGAAGCTCGGGTACGACAATTTCGACCGTGACCTGACCGACGAGCAGCGCGCCGCCTACGCCGCGGACGGACGCAAAGCCGTTGTGCGACTTCGGATGCCTGCACACGACATCAGTTGGGACGATCTGGTGCGCGGCACCACCACGATCAAGGCCGGTGCCGTGCCCGACTTCGCGCTGACCCGAGCGAACGGTGACCCGCTGTACACGTTGGTCAATCCGGTCGACGACGCGATGATGAAGATCACCCACGTGCTGCGCGGTGAGGACCTGCTCTCGTCGACGCCGCGGCAGATCGCCTTGTACGAGGCACTGATCCGGATCGGCGTGGCCGAGCGCGTGCCGGAGTTCGGGCACCTCCCGTTCGTCATGGGGGAGGGCAACAAGAAGCTCTCCAAGCGCGACCCGGAGTCGAATCTGTTCCACCACCGCGATCGCGGGTTCCTCCCCGAGGGGCTGCTCAACTACCTCGCCCTGCTCGGCTGGGGCTACTCCCATGAGACCGACATCTTCACCCTCGACGAGATGATCGCGGCCTTCGATGTGCGGCAGGTCAATTCGAATCCGGCCCGGTTCGACCAGAAGAAGGCCGATGCCATCAACGCCGAACACATCCGGCGACTGGAACTCGGCGACTTCACGGCACGCCTCAAGCGATACCTGACCGAGCGCGGCTACGTCGCCGAGGACGTCGACGACTCCACCTTCACCGCGCTGGCCGAGCTGGTGCAGACCCGCATCCAGGTACTCGGGGATGCGTGGCCGCTGATGTCGTTCCTCTATGTCTCCGACGACGAGTTCACCATCGACGAGAAGTCGGCCGCCAAGAATCTCGGCGCCGACGCCGCCGAGGTCCTCGACGCCACCATCGCTGCGGTGACCGACGTGGCGTGGACCGGCCCGGCAATCGAGGAGGCCCTGAAGAAGGCCCTGGTCGACGATCTCGGGCTCAAACCGCGCAAGGCCTTCGGTCCGGTGCGGGTCGCCGTCACCGGCTCGCAGGTGAGCCCTCCGCTCTTCGAATCGATGGAGTTGCTCGGCCGCGACAAGAGCCTCGCGCGGCTCGCCGCAGCGCGGGCCGGAATCGCCCAGTAGACCCGAAAACCCCCTCTGACCACACGATTTGTGGTTAATGGGGTCCTCTTTGGTACTCTTCTCCACGGCCCTTTCGGAGCGGGACGCCGCGAAGAAAAGGGAAAACCTTGGGGTATGGTGTAATTGGCAACACAGCGGTTTCTGGTACCGCCATTCTAGGTTCGAGTCCTGGTACCCCAGCGATCCGATGGGATAGTATCCCTGAGGTTCACAACTGAAGAGCAAGTTCTTGGCCCCGTCGTCTAGCGGCCTAGGACGCCGCCCTCTCAAGGCGGTAGCGCGGGTTCGAATCCCGTCGGGGCTACAAGCGACAGCGCCCCTCTCCGATCACCGGGGAGGGGCGCTGTTGTCGTTGTGGGCGGCGGTCGAGGATCAGCTCTGCGGCGCGGTACTGCCGGCGACCGGCATCGCGTCGAGGCCGAGCTTGCGGTGATCCCATGACCGGACGCGATCGGGTACGACCCGCACGGCCACCCGCTTGTGCATCATCTGATCGACGAACGGACGCATCTCGTCGGAGTACGGGCCGGTGTAGCGCTCCCAGACGCTGATGCCGACCTTCAGGCACGAGTCGGGATCGTCGAGGATCTCGGCGGTGCCTTCGAAGGTCACGCCACGCAAGGTGTCGTAGGTGTCGCCGTCCTCGATCATCACCGAGCAACGGTTGGTGCGGCGGAGGTTGACCGCCTTCTGCGACTTGGCCTTCGTCTCGAACCAGATCTCGCCGTCGACGACGCCGTACCACATGGCGACGAGGTGAATGCTGCCGTCGGGCCCGGTGGTGGCGAGGGTGGCGGTTCGGCTGTTCGCGACGAAGTCCGTGATCTCCGTCTCGGACATGACGATTTGGCTACGTTGATTGAGTCCCATGGCCTGACGCTAGCCGACGGGTGTCGGGAGGCTCATCCGCGGTTGGTGTGTAGGCGCTTCTGAATGGCCTCGGCGGCGGCGAGCAGGTCGGCGGCCCACCGGGCACCGGGGCGTCGGCCCATCCGGTCGATCGGGCCGGAGACCGAGATCGCCGCGATCACTTCGCCGTTGCCGTCGCGCACCGGCGCGGACACGCTCGCCACTCCGGCGGCGCGTTCGCCCGCGCTCTGCGCCCAGCCGCGGCGTCGGATCTCGTGCAGCGCGCGTTCGCTGAAGACGCTCTCGGACAGGAGGACTCGCTGCGTACTCGGTTCGGCCCAGGCGAGTAGCACTTTCGCCGCCGACCCGGCGCTCATCGGGAACCGAGTCCCCACCGGGACGGTGTCGCGCAGTCCCGTCGGTGGTTCCATCGCCGCGATGCAGACGCGTTCGGCGCCCTCCCGCCGATACACCTGGACCGATTCGCCGGTGATCTCGCGGAGTCGGGGGAGCACCATCAGGGACGCCTCGCGGACGGGATCGTGTGCGGAGGCGGCCAATTCACCCAGGGCCGGACCGGGGTACCACCGGCCGGCGGCGTTGCGCGCGAGCAGTCGGTGGGTCTCGAGGCCGACCGCGAGCCGGTGTGCGGTTGCCCGCGGCAGAGCGGTCCGATCACACAACTCGGTGAGATTGCACGGAGATTCGGCGATGGCGCGCAGCACGACGACAGACTTGTCCAGGACACCGATTCCACTGCTGGCTGCCGATGCGCTATCCTTTCCCATAGGACGATACTAGCGTTCCAAATAGTGAGATGCACGCCGAACCCGCCAGAGCGGAATCCGACGGGGTAGGCGCGCCAGGACGATTCGAACAGATGCGAGTACAGCCATGAGTTCCAGCCCAAACACACCGCGTACTCTCGCCGAGAAGGTGTGGGACGACCACGTCGTCGTGCCCGGCGAAAAGAATGACGACGGAAGCACCAATCCCGACCTCATCTACATCGACCTCCATCTCGTGCACGAGGTCACCAGCCCGCAGGCCTTCGACGGCCTCCGTCTTGCCGGTCGGCCCGTGCGGCGTCCGGACCTGACGATCGCGACCGAGGACCACAACGTCCCGACCGTCGACATCTTCCAGCCCATCGCCGACGAGGTGTCGCGCACGCAGGTGGAGACGTTGCGCCGCAACTGCGAAGAGTTCGGCATCCGTCTGTACCCGATGGGCGATGCCGAGCAGGGCATCGTGCACGTCGTCGGTCCCCAGCTCGGGCTCACCCAGCCCGGCATGACCGTCGTCTGCGGTGACAGCCACACGTCGACGCACGGCGCATTCGGTGCGCTGGCAATGGGAATCGGCACCTCCGAGGTCGAGCACGTGATGGCGACCCAGACTTTGTCGTTGCGGCCGTTCAAGACGATGGCCATCAACGTCGACGGCGAACTGCCGCCCGGCGTTACGAGCAAGGACCTGATTCTCGCGGTGATCGCGCAGATCGGTACCGGCGGTGGACAGGGATACGTCCTCGAGTACCGCGGCCCGGCGATCGAGAAGCTGTCGATGGAATCGCGAATGACCATCTGCAACATGTCGATCGAGGCCGGCGCCCGAGCCGGGATGATCGCCCCGGATCAGATCACCTACGACTTCCTGAAGGGTCGCGACCACGCCCCGACCGGCGCCGATTGGGATGCTGCCGTGGCCTATTGGGACAGCTTGCGCACCGATCCGGGTGCCGAGTTCGACGCCGAGGTGCACATCGACGCCACGCAGTTGACGCCCTTCGTCACCTGGGGGACCAACCCGGGACAGGGTGCGCCGCTGGGTGCGCAGGTGCCGAATCCGGACGACATCGTCGACGAGAACGAGAAGGCGGCCGCGTCGCGGGCGCTGGAGTACATGGATCTCGCGCCGGGCACCGCGCTGCGGGATGTGAAGGTCGACACCGTGTTTGTCGGTTCGTGCACCAACGGTCGGATCGAGGATCTGCGGGCCGTCGCCGACATCCTCAAGGGGCATCGGGTCGCCGATGGCATGCGGATGCTGATCGTGCCGGGCTCGATGCGGGTGCGCGCACAGGCCGAGGACGAGGGTCTCGGCGAGATCTTCACCGCGGCCGGCGCCGAGTGGCGACAGGCCGGATGCTCGATGTGCCTTGGCATGAACCCGGATCAGCTCGCGCCGGGGGAGCGCTGCGCCTCGACGTCGAACCGCAACTTCGAAGGGCGGCAGGGCAAGGGCGGTCGCACACACCTCGTCTCGCCCGCGGTCGCCGCGGCCACCGCGATCCGCGGCACGCTGTCCGCGCCGGCGGACCTGGTCTGACCCCGGAATCCGCTCGGCAGCACTCCTCTCGACCATCACCACGATCGGAAAACCCTGACATGGAACCCTTCATCTCCCACACCGGAATCGGCGTGCCGATGCGCCGCAGCAACGTCGACACCGACCAGATCATCCCGGCGGTCTACCTGAAGCGGGTGACCCGCACCGGATTTGAGGACGGACTCTTCGCCGCCTGGCGGAGCGATCCGGACTTCATCCTCAACACCGAACCGTGGAGTCGCGGCTCGGTGCTCGTCGCGGGCCCCGACTTCGGCACCGGCTCCTCGCGGGAGCACGCCGTGTGGGCTCTGTCGGACTTTGGTTTTCGCGTCGTCATCTCGTCGCGGTTCGCCGATATCTTCCGCGGCAACGCCGGAAAGGCCGGTCTGGTCGCCGCTCAGGTCGAGCAGTCCGACGTCGAATTGCTCTGGAAGCGGCTCGAAGAGCAGCCGGGTCTGGAAGTGACCGTGAGCCTTGCCGATCGGACTGTCACCGCGGCAGACCTCGTGGTGCCGTTGGCAATTGATGACTACACGCGGTGGCGTCTGATGGAGGGTCTCGACGACATCGGATTGACATTGCGGCAGGTAGAGGCGATTTCTGCGTTCGAGTCGACGCGTCCGACGTTCAAGCCGGAGACGCTGCAGGCCGGATGATTTCGGGCTGATCGGCTCATCGGGTACCCTCTTTCGCAAGCGCGGACACCGCTTTCGATTTCGCAACACGTCGGGTTAATTGGCGTGGAAGATGGACGTTTTCGACTTCGGCGTTTACCGTGTGGAGTAGCTGGTCATAACCGATGGGCCAGAACAGCTTGCGGAGGTTTCCATGAACAAGGCAGAGCTCATCGATGAGCTGACCACCAAGCTCGACTCGGATCGCAAAACTGCGACCGCCGCGGTCGAGCACATCGTCGACACAATCGTGCGTGCGGTGAACAAGGGCGAGAGCGTGACGATCACCGGTTTCGGTGTCTTCGAGAAGCGCCGTCGCGCACCGCGCGTCGCCCGCAACCCGCGGACCGGTGAGACCGTGAAGGTCAAGGCCACCTCGGTTCCGGCGTTCCGTCCGGGCGCACAGTTCAAGGCTGTCGTGGCCGGCAAGCAGAAGCTCGCCGCGTCCGGCCCGGCCGTGAAGCGGGGCAGCGGCGCCACCGGTGGCACCGCGGCGAAGAAGGCGGCTCCGGCCAAGAAGACCGCTGCCAAGAAGGCTCCGGCCAAGAAGGCGGCTCCGGCCAAGAAGACTGCAGCCAAGAAGGCTCCGGCCAAGAAGGCTCCGGCCAAGAAGACTGCAGCCAAGAAGGCTCCGGCCAAGAAGGCGGCTCCGGCCAAGAAGACTGCAGCCAAGAAGGCTCCGGCCAAGAAGGCAACTCGTCGCTGAGTTCGCCCGACTCCTACAGATCAGCCCCCGACGATCTTCCCTCGTCGGGGGCTGATCTGTGTGTCCGGCCGGTGCTCAGCCGTGATCCACCCGCGGAAGCGGGCTGTCGACATGGTCGGCGGCGATGAGTCGACCGTCGACCAGTGACAGGACCCACACGCTCCCTTTGCGATTGCGTTTGGCCGGCAATGTGATGCCGTCGGCGTCGGCCCACCACGACATCAGCGGTGGGATGACCTTGCCCTGACTGCACACCGCGTGGATCGCCGAGCGGTCCGCGGCGATCTCCAGGATCCGCTTGTGCGCCTTGTCGGGATCGGCCCGGTAGGCCTCCTCGGACAGTTGCGGCTCCATCTCGATCGGCACGTCGAGGGCCGCGGCCAACGGTGCGACCGTCTGTTCGCAGCGCACCCGGTCGGCCGCATGCACCCGCTGCGCACCGAAGTCCAGCAGGAGGCCGGTCAATTCCTTCGCCTGCTCACGTCCGAGCTTGTCGAGCGGCCGTTTCCGGTCGTCTCCCTTGTAGCGGGAGCGACGTCCGGCGCGGGCATGCCGAACCAGCAACAGCGTGTGCGCCTCGACCGGCAGGCGAGTGAACTCGGTGAGGATCGTGCGATCGAGCCGATAGCTCAACATCTCCCGGGCCTCGTCGAGCCCGACCCACCGTAGTTCGTCGACCTCGTCGTTGGCGACGAACTCACGTCCGCCCAGCGCGTGCGCCGACCAGTACCGCACCCGCTTGTGATCGGAGTTCGGTAGCTCGTAAGCCACCTCCCGGAGAAACCGGCCGAGCCGCACCCGCTGTCCGGTCTCCTCCTCGATCTCCCGCACCGATGTGGTGATCAATGTCTCGCCGGCTTCGGCCTTCCCCTTGGGCAGGGTCCAATCATCATGTCCCGGACGGTGAATGACGCAGATCTCGATCGGCCCGTCGGGTGCGTGACGCCACACGACGCCGCCGGCGGCCCACACCGTCTTGCGCGACTTCGACATCCGACGGCTTACGAGCTCGAGTCCAGCGCCCGACGATGGCGGCGCATCATCTGTCGTTGATGGTCGCGCACCTCCTCGCCGGCGGCCGGGGAGGCCACCCAGCTGCCATCGGACTGCAGCACCCAGCACCGCGTGCGCGGGTCCAGGGCCGAGGCGAACATGTCGGCCAACTCGCCGGTGAGCCGACCATCGCGCACCTGGGCCATCACCTCCACCCGCCGGTCGAGGTTGCGGTGCATCATGTCCGCGCTGCCCAACCAATACTCGTTCTGCGCACCGAAATACAGGATGCGCGAATGCTCGAGGAACTGACCGAGGATCGATCGGACGACGATGTTCTCGCTGACGCCCGGCATGCCGGGACGCAGCGCGCAGATGCCACGCACCACGATCTCCACCGGCACCCCGCTCTGCGAGGCGCGATAGAGCGCGTCGATCACCTGCTCGTCGACGAGCGCGTTCGCCTTCAGTTGGATGCGCGCCCGCTCGTCGCCGGCCCGGAGCCGCTCGATCTCACCGTGGATACGCGCGATGATCCCGGAGCGAATCCCGTGCGGCGCCACCAAGATATTGCGATACTCCTTCTTACGGGAGTACCCGGTCAACGTGTTGAAGAGGTCGGTGAGGTCCGCGCCGATGTCGGGAGCGGCGGTGAACAGGCCCACGTCCTCATACAGTCGTGCGGTCTTGGGGTTGTAGTTGCCGGTACCGATATGGCAGTAGCGACGGATCTGCGACCCCTCGCGCCGCACCACCAGACATGTCTTGCAGTGGGTCTTGAGTCCGACGAGACCGTAGACCACGTGCACGCCCGCCTGCTCGAGTTGCCTGGCCCACTTGATGTTCGCCACCTCGTCGAACCGCGCCTTGATCTCCACGAGGGCGACGACCTGTTTGCCGGCCGCCGCCGCGTCGATCAGCGCGTTGACGATCGGTGAGTCGCCGGAGGTGCGGTAGAGCGTCTGCTTGATCGCGAGGACCTGCGGGTCGGCGGCGGCCTGCTCGATGAATCGTTGCACGCTGGTGGAGAACGAGTCATACGGATGATGAACGAGGACATCGCCTTCGCGCAGCGTGGAGAACACACTCTTCGCGGTCTCGCGTTCGCCGAACGCCGGATGCGTCAAAGGTACGAACGGGCGGTCCTTGAGATGTGGCCGGTCGAGTCCGTTGACCTGGAAGAGGCAGGAGAGGTCGAGGAGTCCGGGGACCTGGATGACGTCGGCCGGGTCCACATCGAGTTCCCGCAGCAGGAGTTCGAGCATGTGCTCGCTCATGTCGTCGGCGACCTCGAGGCGCACCGGCGAACCGAAACGGCGGCGGGCGATCTCACGCTCCATGGCCTGCAGCAGGTCCTCGTCGCGGTCCTCGTCGACCTCGAAGTCCGCGTTGCGGGTGATCCGGAAGGCATGGTGTTCAACGATTTCCATGCCGGGGAACAGGTTCTCCAGATTCGCCGCGATGAGATTCTCCAGCGGCAGGAACACGGCGCGACGGTCGCGTCCGTCCGACGCCCCGGCGGATTGCGGCACCAGTTTGTCGACCCGCACAAAGCGACTCACGTTGTCGGGGACCTTGACTCGGGCGAAGTGTTCGCCACCCTCGTGGGCGTCCTTGACCGTCACCGCCAGATTCAGCGACAGACCACTGATATAGGGGAACGGGTGGGCCGGGTCGACGGCCAGCGGAGTCAGGACGGGGAAGACGTCCTCGTGGAAGTACTCCACCAGGCGCGACTGCTGTTCGGCGTTCAGGTCCGACCAGGCCACGACGTGAATGTCGTTGTCCGCCAGCGCCGGGCGCACCGAATCCATGAACACGCGGGCGTGGCGGTCGGCGAGGGTCTGGGTGCGGCCGGCGATGCGCGACAGCTGTTCCCGCGGCGAGAGCCCGTCGGCCGAGCGCACCGACAGTCCGGTTTCGTCGCGGCGTTTGAGACCGGCGACGCGGACCATGAAGAACTCGTCGAGATTGGACGCGAAGATCGCGAGGAACTTCGCCCGTTCGAGCAGCGGCATCGAGGTGTCCTCGGCCAGGGCGAGTACCCGGGAGTTGAAGTCGAGCCAGCTCAACTCTCGGTTCAGGTACCGGTCCTCGGGGAGGTCGGCGGACTCATCGGGCTGCAGGGTCGCCGCGGGCGGTGCGCCGGGGATGGCGGACAGCGGCTGGGTGGCGATGTCGTCGGCAGGGCTCACCGTCTAATCATGACGCATCGTCCGCGATGGTGACGCGCTTGCCCGTCACCCGCACCGTCGAACCGGTTGCGGTGCGCCCGCAGCTGTGGCTCGCCGGGAGAGTTCGGCCGTGGTGTGTGGACCGCAGCCGAGCAGCCGGGCCGCCTCCAGGTCGGCGGCGGTATCGACGTCGGTGCGCAGATCCAGCCAGTTCCGCTGAGTTGGGTCGAGGTCGACAGCGCCCGAGTCGCGGTGGGCGGCAGCCGAATTGGGGCCGAATCGGGGTGCCTCGAGGATGTCGGTGTCACGCACCAGGATGGTGGTGCCGGTGCCGTCGCGGTCGGTGAGCAGGGCCTGCGGGTGTAGGGCCGCCGCGGCGAGTACCTCGCGGAGGCTGGTCGCGGTGGCGGCCGGCAGGTCGGCCTGGATGAACACGATCCGCCCGGCGTCCGGCCACCGCGCTGCCGCCGCGGCATGCGCATGGGAGAACGCGTGATTCAGTCGGTCGGCCGCGGTGTCGGGGGAACGTGGCTGTTCCTCGCGGAGTCCGACGGCACCTGCCCGTTGCGCGACGACGAGCACGTCGTCGTCGGGTGAGACGACCACGACCCGTTCGACGCCCGCCGCCCGGACCGCTGCCAGGGTGTCGGCCAGCATGGCGAGGACCAGCGTGCCGTGCGGGGTGCCGGGTACGCGCAGGCTCGCGGCCAGCCGTGACTTGGCCTCGTCGAGTCGCTTCACCGCCATCACCGCGACGACCCCGCCAGGGCCCGGCGCGGCGTGTTCGGATATCGCGGTCATGCAGACCATGATGCCCATTGTCGGGTCCGGTGCCCAACGTGCCCCGCCATCGGCTCGGACTGGCCCGGATTCGCAGACGGCGACCCGCCTCCATGTCCTAGGGTGAGGGGCACTAGCGGTGTCGGCAAAGGAGTAGACGTGCGCGCAGTGGTGATGGGTGCGGGTTCCTGGGGAACGGCCATCGGAAAAGTGCTGGTCGATGCGGGTACCGACGCGACCCTCTGGGCGAGGGAGGCCAACCTGGCCGAGGCGATCAACGCCGACCACCGCAACGACCGGTACCTCGCGGGCATCACCCTGCCCGACGCGTTGACCGCGACTCATTCGGTCGGCGAGGCGCTGTCGGGAGCCGACGTCGTCGTCTGCGCCATTCCGTCCCAGGTGCTGCGCCCCAATCTCGCCGACTGGGTGGAGCATGTCGGTCCGGAGACGACGTTCGTGTCCTTGGCCAAGGGCGTGGAGACCAGCACCCTGATGCGCATGACCGAGGTGATCGCCGAGGTGACCGGCGCACCGTCGGAACATGTCGCGGCGCTGTCGGGACCCAATCTCGCGCGGGAGATCGCCGAGGGCCAGCCCGCCGCCACCGTCATCGCCTGCAGCGACGAGCAGCGCGCCCGTGAACTCCAGTCGGCATTTCATACCGAGTACTTCCGGCCGTACACCAACACCGACGTGGTGGGTTGTGAGATCAGCGGCGCGGTCAAGAACGTCATCGCCCTGGCCTGCGGAATGGCCAGTGGCGTCGGCTTCGGCCAGAACACGCTCGCCACGATCATCACCCGCGGACTCGCGGAGACGATACGCCTCGGGGTCGCGCTCGGCGCGCAGATCGAGACGATGGCGGGGCTGGCCGGCATCGGCGACCTCGTCGCCACCTGTTCATCGCCGTTGTCGCGCAATCGAACCTTCGGCGCCCGGCTCGGTGAGGGCGCGAGCATGGAGGAGGCGCAGGAAGCCGCGCATGGGCAGGTGGCCGAGGGCGTCAAGTCCTGCACGTCGGTGCGGGCGTTGGCCGACAAGCACGACGTGGAGATGCCGTTGACCAACGCGGTCCACCAGGTGTGCCACGGCGGGTTGTCGGTCGCCGACGCGGTGAGCATGCTGCTCGGGCGGGCGACCAAGCCCGAGACTTTCTAGCGGTATATCAGCCGAAATCGAGCGGCGCGCGGGGCAAGGTCGTCGCGATGACCGCCGAGACATCGGTGATCGGTCCGTTGCCGGCGTTCACCGGAATCCACATCGCCACATACGGACGGTGGTCGACGCAGACGTAGGCCTGGCCTGCGCCCTCGACGGTGTCGGTGATGAACCATTGCACCGGATTGATCACCTGCAGATTGCTGGTCGGCGACAACTCGGTGGGCCGGGAGATGCCGCACCGCAACACCACCGGTTCACCGTCGCCGTCGGACGGCCACTTGACCGTGCTGCCGGTGACCTGCTTGTCGCCGAAACCGTCGAACGACGTCGGTAGGGCGGCAATGAGTTTGGCGCAGTCCGCGGACGCCGATTCACTAGCCGCGTAGGACTCGACCGGGGTGGTGGGGTCGGGGCGCAGCGCGGCGAACGCGATGAACCCGGCGATCACCAGCACCGGAATGGTGACCAGCGTGGCGATCAGGGCCGGACTCAGCCGCGGGCCGTCGGACCCGTACCGCGACGACAGATCGTCGGATTCGGTTGCTGCGGAGTCCGGGGAGTCGCCGCCGGAGGTCTCCTCGCGCGGGTCGTCCCCGTCGGTCGGCGTCGGCTGGTCGTCGGTCACGACCACACCCTACGTGTGGTCAGCGCGTGTTCTGCACCACCGGGCAGGTGAGCGTGCGGGTGATCCCGTCGACCTTTTGGATCTGCGGGACGACGTCCTCGGTGAGGTGGGTGGCGTCGGCGGCGTCCACCCGGACGATGACGTCGTAGGGTCCGCTGACCTCTTCGGACGAGGCGACACCGGAGATCTCCGCAATCGTCGCGGCCGCCAATGCGGCTCGTCCGACCTCGGTCTGGATCAGTATGTATGCCTGAACCACGCCCATCCTCTCGTCTGGCGGAACCGTGTACCGGCCGGTTGGATTCGACCCGTTCGATTCGCCGTCCAAATAACCCGTCCAAAACCGCGACGAAATACACTGTCGCCATATTGTCGCCGACAACCCCAAGAATGCGCGACTCAAACGGATCGAGGAGCTGTCGTGACCGTCGCACCCAGCGGGGATTCGGTCGATCGGACACGCTCCGTCGGTGAGGTGGGAGAGCGTCGACTCATCGCCGAACTCACCCGCGCCGCGACCCGCGGCGACCTCGAACCCACGCCGGGCACCGGCCACGACATCGTGATCGGGTCGGGCGACGACGCCGCCGTCATCGACACCGCGGGACCGACGGTGATCAGTACCGACACCGCCGTCCAGGGCAGACATTTCCGTTTCGACTGGTCCGACGCACGAACCGTCGGGGCCCGAGCGGTGGTGGCCAGTGCCGCCGACATCGCCGCGATGGGTGGCCGCACCACCGGTGTCGTGGTGTCGATCGCCTGCCCGTCGTCGACGTCGGTGGGCACCGTGCTCGACCTGAATGCCGGCATCGTCGACGCCACCCACCGACTGGGGGCACGGGTCCTCGGTGGCGATCTGGTCGCGGCCGACCAGGTGGTGCTGACCGTGACCGCAGTGGGTGCCCTCGACGGGGCGACACCGATCGTCGTCGGCGGGGCGCGGCCCGGGGATGTGCTCGCCGTGACCGGGACCGCGCTCGGAGCGAGCGCCGCGGGGCTCGCGTTGTTCGTCGATGCGGAGCAGCGTGGTGACCGGAGCGTTCTCGAGGCGCATCCGCAACTGCTCGACGCCTACCGACTGCCGTCTCCCGCGCTCGAGCAGGGTCCGGTGGCGGCGCGGGCCGGCGCGCATGCGATGACCGACATCTCCGACGGCCTCGTCGAGGAGCTCGTCACGATGTCAGCGGCGTCGGGCACCCGGCTGTCGGTGGACAGCCGTCTGGTGCCCACCACACCGGAGATCACGTCGGCGGCCAAGGCGCTCGGTGCGGAGCTGGTGGACTGGACGGTCGCCGGTGGTGAGGACCACGAACTGCTGGGAGCCTTCGCCGCGGACACGGTGCCTGCGGGCTGGACGGTCATCGGCACGGTGGAAGCGGGTGCGGGGGTGATCGTCGACGACCGGGCGGTCGACGACCTGCACGGATGGCAGTCGTTCGGGTCGTGAGCGGCCGCATTGTGCGCGTGAACTAGATTCTGTCCCATGGCCATCTATGCACTCGGCGATCGGGTACCGGTCCTCGGCGAGAACGTCTACGTCCATCCCGACGCCACGGTGATCGGTTCGGTCACCCTCGGCGACGGCGTGTCCATCTGGCCCGGTGCCGTGTTGCGCGGCGACTACGGCAGCATCACCATCGGCACGATGAGCAACATCCAGGACGGGACCGTCATCCACTGCACGATGATCGACCCGACCGTCATCGGCGCTCGCTGCGTCGTCGGACACAACGCCCACATCGAGGGCTCCACCATCGGCGACAACTGCCTGATCGCGTCGGGATCGGTGGTACTCAACGGATCCACGATCGGCGACGGCGCGATCGTCGGCGCCGGCGCGGTGGTGCCGTTCAAGTTCGACGTCCCGCCGCGGCGGATGGCGCTCGGGGTGCCCGCCAAGATCCGTGAGGGCTATGAGGTGCCCGAGCAGCACACCGACCTCAACGCCGACATGTACCACCAGAATGCGCTGCACTATCGCGAAGCGCTGCGGAGGATCGATTGAGAATCGTTGTGGGACAGGCAGAATTGGTGTCTTCGGCGGAGGGAGGGGAGTCATGAGCGCACAGTCGCTCGCCGAGTTGCTCGACCCCGGCTGGGCGCAGGCACTGGCTCCGGTCGAAGAGGTGATCACCTCGATGGGACAGTTCCTGCGGGCCGAGAACGCCGCCGGGCGCGGCTACCTGCCCGCGGGCACCAACGTGCTGCGCGCCTTCACCCAACCGTTCGACGACGTCCGCGTCCTCATCGTCGGACAGGATCCCTATCCCACCCCGGGGCACGCCGTCGGCCTGAGTTTCTCGGTGGCGCCGGAGGTTTCGCCGATCCCGCGGTCGCTGTCCAACATCTACCGCGAGTACTGCGAGGACCTCGGTTATCCGATGCCCGCCACCGGCGACCTCACCCCGTGGGCGAAATCCGGTGTGTTGCTGCTCAATCGAGTGCTCACGGTGTCGCCCGGTGAGGCCGGGTCGCATCGCGGCAAGGGGTGGGAACAGGTCACCGAGTGCGCGATCAAGGCCCTCGTCGACCGCGAGGGTGAACCGCTCGTCGCGATCCTGTGGGGTCGCGATGCCGCGAACCTGCAGCAGTGGATGCCCGACGTGCCGGTGATCGTGTCCCCGCACCCGTCGCCGCTGTCGGCGAGCCGCGGGTTCTTCGGGTCGCGTCCGTTCAGCCGGGCCAACGAGGCGCTCGACGAACTCGGCGCCGAGCCGGTGGACTGGCGGCTGCCGAGCTGATTCCGGCGTCATCGTGGATTGGATTGGCACACAGTTTGTTCCGTCTACACAGGAGATACCGTGTGCGGTTGGAAAGATTCGTGTGCTCACGCCGAGAGGCCCAGGGTGTTCAGCCACTCCCGTACCATCGGCACCACGCGGTTGTGGCGCAGATCGTCCCAGATCCAGCGGATCACCATGACACCCAGTCGGCGCAACGCATCCTCGCGCAATTTCTCCCTCTTCATTGCGTCGAAGGCAGACTCGCCCTCGCGTAGATGGCGCTGGTACTTGACCATCCCGTCGAACTCTGCCGCCAATGCACCACGCCAGTCGTAGTCGGTGCGTGCGACGAACTCGCCGTCGCGGTCGAAGAACTTGTGCTGGAGGCGGGGAATGGGCAGTCCGGCGGCGATGATCTGAGCGCGGCCCCACGACTCACCGGCGTTCTCGGCGCCGGCGTCGGCGAGGGTGAGCGCGCGACGGGCCTGGGCGACACCGCGGCGATGCCGCTCGAGGTGGGTGGCGATGAGGTCCGGATCGGCGCCGCGTCGAAGTGCGGAATCGAGCACGGCCAGCGCGACGGCAAACCCCTGAGTGCAGGCGACGTCGGCGGCGGTGCGCTCCAGGGTGGTTACGGTGACCCGCTCGAGGGATGTGACGTCCTCGGCCGTCAGTACGCCGGCGTGCAGGTGTCGGTTCTGGTCGACGCGGCCGCCGGTCTTGAGTCCGGTGGCGAAGTGGAGTCTGTCCAGGCGTGGGTGCAGCAGTGACAAGCCGTGCACCAGCGCCGCCGATTCATGGCTCAGGACGGATTCGTCGCCGAGCGTGGCTGCGGCCAGCGCCCTGAGGCGATGCAGTTCGTGCGGTTTGAGGGGCTTGGGCGGCGTCGGGATGAACGCGCCTTGCCAGATGCGCATGAGGTCTCGACCGCGCACGTCCTTCGCCAACTGCTTGTCCGTGTAGCCATGGTCGAGGGCGGTGCGCCGGTAGATGATTCCGTGAGCGTCGGTGGGGAATTCCTGCATGCTCATTGGACGCGACGGGTGCCCGTTTGGCTCCATCGTCGGCGACGACACACGAATTGGCCCGTCTACACACGAGATTCCGTGTGTAGACGGGCCAATTCGGGTGTGGGAGTGGTTCAGTTCTGACGAGCGGCGGCGAAATCGGCGGCCCGCTTCCCGATGAACGCGTCCACGCCCTCGATCCCTTCGGGTGAGCCGGAGAGCCGGGAGATGGAGGCGGCCTCGGCGGTCAGCTGCTCGGTCAGCGACACCGACGGGGATGCGGTGAGCAGGGCGCGGGTGGCGCCGTTGGCGGCCCAGGGTCCGGCGGCGATTGTCTCGGCGACGGTGCGCGCGGTGGATTCGACGTCCGCGTCGTCGACGATCTCGGAGACGATGCCCCAATTGAGGGCGTGCTCGGCGTCGATGACGGCGTCGGTGAGGATGATCTGCCGGGCGCGGGCGGCACCGACGATCCGGGGCAACGTCCAGGTCATGCCGCCGTCGGGGGAGAGTCCGATGCCGCGGTAGGCGGGACGCAGTTTGGTTGAGGTGCCGGCGATCGCGACGTCGGCGTGCAGCACGATGCTCATGCCGGCCCCGGCCGCCCACCCCTTGACCGCGGCGACGACGGGCCGGTTGGCCTCGTGCAGCGCGGTGACGAACCGGTGGAAGGTGTCGGCGAGATCCTGCAGATAGGTGGGGCGGTGGTCGGCGGAGGCGAAGGCGCGCACGTTGCCGCCGGCGCAGAAGTTGGCACCCGCACCGACCAGGAGGATCGCTCCGACCTCGCGTTCTCCGCGGGCCACCTCACGTAGCGCAAGCGTGCCCTGGGCGAGCGCGTCGTCACTGAGGGAGGTGCCGGCGGCAGCGGTCGAGACGGCGATGGTGAGGACCGATCCCTGCTGGGTGACGAGGGCGTCCGGGTCCGCGGAGGTCTGTGTGGTGGCGGTCATGCGGCGAACTCTATCGCGCACAACACAAAGACCCGACCCCGGGGCAGACCGACTGCTCGCTCGGGATCGGGTTTGTGATGTTCTGCTGTACTGACCGTGCTCGACGATCAGACGAGAGCGGTCTTACCCGCCTTCAGGCAGGACGTGCACACGTTCTTGCGCTTGCGGTTCCCCGGCGCAACTTCGACGCGCACCGATTGAATGTTCGGGTTCCACCGGCGATTCGTGCGCCGGTGCGAGTGCGAAACCGACTTGCCGAAGCCCGGTCCCTTGCCGCAGATATCGCAGACGGCAGCCATCGTGAACTCCCTTGGTAGATAATTTTCTGGTCAGTGAGCCCGTCGGTTCCGCGTCCGACGGCGTGCGTCGAGTGGGGATGGCCGATAGGCAACCCTGCAAGGATAGCCTCCGGTCGGCTGCCCGGCCAAATCGCTCCCCATGGTCCCGCTGACGTCGCACGATGTCCGGCCGGTGAGGTCCGGGCTGTCACCCTTGCCGAGTAATGTCGGACACAATCACGTCAGGGTAAGGGGTTTCATGGAGCCGGTGTTCGACGGTGGCGCCTCGCGGGCGATGGATCCGCAGCTGTTGCGGGACTGGGCGCGGGCCGCCGCCGACAATCTGGCGACGCTGCGCGGTGAGATCAACGACCTCAACGTCTTCCCGATCCCGGACTCCGACACCGGCAGCAACATGCTCTCCACCATGCAGGCCGCCGCCGACGCGGCCGCCTCAGCACCCGCCCACGCGGGCGTCCCGACCGTCGCCCGGGAGATGGCCGACGGCGCGGTGGCCTCGGCGCGCGGTAACTCCGGGGTGATCCTGTCGCAGGTGCTCGTCGGGATGGCCGACGCCGCCGAGGCGTTGGCCGACGAGGAGGTACTCGGCTTCAACCGACTGATGAGTGGTGGTTTGCGGCTCGGTGCGCGGGCCGCGGTGCGCGCGGTCAGCGAACCCCGCGAAGGCACCGTGCTGACACTCGTGCGGATCGCCGCCGAGACCGCCGCCGCACACGTCGACGGCTCGCCGGCCGGCCTCGCCCGGGCGGTCGCCGACGAGTGCGCAGAGGGACTGGAGATGACGCCGGAGCAACTCCCGGAACTGGCGAGTGCCGGGGTCGTCGACGCCGGTGCGCGCGGCTTCCTGGTGCTCGCCGACGCGATGGTCCAGGTGCTCACCGGCGTGGCCAACCGTCGACGCCGCTACCACGGCATCCTGCAGGGCGGCGGCGAACCGGGGCATCAGGCCGACGAGACCTGCTCCGGCGGCAGCGACATGGACTTCGAGGTCATGTACCTGCTCGAGGGCGCCGCCGAACAGATCGGTCCGCTGCGCGACACACTCAACGACCTCGGCGACGCGGTCGTCATCGTCGGCGACAACTCCAGCGGTGAGCACGAACGTTTCTCGGTACACGTGCACACCTGCGAGCCCGGCAAGGCCGTCGAGGCCGGGGTCGTGCGCGGCACGGTGTCCGAGATCCGGATCAGCTGTTTCGCTCTCGACGCCATCCGGCTGCAGGTCGGCCCCGCCGAGTCGCCGCCGCGGCACAAGCGGGCGGTGGTCGCGGTGGTGACCGGCGACGGCGCCGCCGAACTGTTCGCCGAGGCCGGTGCGGTGGTGGTCCGGGCCGACGCCGGACTCAAACCGACGACACTTGCGGAGGCCATCCGCAACACCGACAGTGCACACATCGTGGTGATGGCCAACGGCAAGCTGGCTTCGCAGGACATCGTCACCGTCACCGCCGAGGCGCGCTCGCCCCTGCGGGCGGTCGTCAACATTCCGACGTCATCGATGGTGCAATGCCTTTCGGCGCTCGCGGTGCACGATCCCAGCGAGTCACCCGATGCCGACAGCTACGCCATGGCCGAGGCCGCCGCCGGCACCCGGTGGGGCTCACTGGTCCGCGCCCGGGCCAAGATGATGACGCTGGCCGGTACCTGCGAGGTCGGGGACATGTTGGGCCTCATCGGTTCCGACGTGTTGGTCATCTCCGCCGATCAGACCGGAGCCGCGACGGCCCTGATCGATCTGATGCTGGCCACCGGCGGCGAGTTGGTCACGGTGTTGGCCGGCGCCGACGTCGACGACGAGGTCCTCGAGGCGATCACCGTCCTGATGCGCCGCAACTATCAGGGCGTCGAACTCGCCATCTACCGCACCGGACAGTCGGATCAGGTCCTGCAGGTGGGTGTCGAGTGAGCCTCGGGATGACCGATCCGCTCGAGGCGGTGCTCGACCCCAAGATCGTCGAGAAACTCGCTGGTCTACAGGTGCATACGGTCGGCGAGTTGCTGCGCTATGCGCCGCGCCGGTACGTGCGGCACGGCCAACTCTCCAACGACGAAATGCCCATCGACGACGAGTGGGTGACCATCGTCGGACGCATCACCGGGTCGAAGATGATCTCGATGCGCAAGCGGCACGGCCAGTTCCTCAAGGTGACCGTCAGCGACGGCAACCACACTTACGAGGCCAACTTCTTCAATGCCCGTTTCATCCAGCAGAAGCTGAAATCGGGTGCGCGGGTGATGATGGCCGGCAAGGTGAAATCGTTCCGTGGCCAGGTGCAACTGTCCCATCCGGAATGGGCGGTGCTGCCCGACGGTGAGCCGGAGGTCGACCACGTCGTCGGGTCGGCGATGCTCTCGGAGATGTACGCGATGGAGGCCGCCGACGGGGAAGATGAGGTCGATCCGGCCGGATTCGACCGGGCGATCGTGCCGATCTACCCGGCGTCCAAGGAGATTCAGACCTGGCACATCTGGTCGGCGATCCGCCGGGTGCTCACGGCGATGGACGGCGGCGACCCGATCCCCGACGCCCTCACCGAATCCCAGCGCGCCGCACACGAATTGATCGGGACCGACGATGCGCTGCACCGCATCCACTTGCCGGAGACCGACGACGACATCGACACCGCCCGTGCCCGGCTGAAGTTCGATGAGGCGCTGGCGATCCAGACGGTCCTGGCGCAGCGTCGGATCGCCGGCCGGGCCGAACGCGCGCCGTCGTGCCCGCACGTCGACGGCGGACTCGAGGACCAGTTGCTTGCGCGACTGCCCTTCACGTTGACCGACGGACAGCAGACGGTGGTCGCCGAGATCGCCGATGATCTGTCCGCGACGAGCCCGATGAGCCGGCTGCTGCAGGGTGAGGTGGGCTCCGGTAAGACCCTTGTGTCGCTGCTTGCGATGCTGCGGGTGGTCGACAACGGGCATCAGTGCGCGATCCTGGCGCCCACCGAAGTTCTTGCTGCACAGCACTATCGGACGATGCGCAAGATGCTCGGCGACCTGGCGGAGGCCGGCGAGCTGACCGCGGCCGAGGGGGCGACGAAGATCGCGTTGCTCACCGGTTCGATGAAAACGGCTGGACGTCGTCAGACGTTGCTGGACGTGGTCAGCGGTACCGCGGGCATCGTCGTCGGAACCCACGCGCTGCTCGAGGAGAACGTGAGCTTCTTCGACCTCGGCATGGTCGTTGTCGACGAGCAGCACCGGTTCGGTGTCGAGCAGCGAGACGTGTTGCGGGGCAGGGGTCGCGACGGGCTGATGCCGCACTGCTTGGTCATGACGGCCACCCCCATCCCGCGCACCGTCGCGATGACGGTTTTCGGTGATCTCGACACCTCGGTGCTGACCGAACTCCCGCGCGGACGGCAGCCGATCAGTACCTCGGTGGTCCCGACCGGCAAGAAGGACTGGGTCGACCGGGCGTGGGCACGTGCCGCGGAAGAGATCTCGAAGGGCCGCCAGGTGTACGCCGTGTGCTCCCGGATCGGCGACGACGACGACAAGAAGTCCCGCGACGCGGACCCGGCGCTCAAGACGGTGTCCGTCCTCGACCAATACGAGGAACTGCTCGCCGGCCCCCTCGGCCAGTACCGACTCGCGCTGCTGCACGGTCGGTTGCCGGCCGACGAGAAGAACGGGGTGATGGATGCGTTCGGGCGCGGCGAGATCGACCTCGTCGTCTCGACCACCGTCATCGAAGTGGGCGTGGACGTGCCCAACGCGACGATGATGGTGATCGTCGACGCCGAACGCTTCGGGGTGAGCCAACTACACCAGTTGCGGGGACGAGTCGGTCGTGGTGGACACCCCGGGTTGTGCCTGCTGATGACCGGGTCTGCACCGATTTCGCAAGCAATGCAACGACTTCGGGCGGTGGAGAAATCGAACGACGGCTTCGAGCTCGCGCGGGTCGATCTCGAGCAGCGTCGCGAGGGCGACATCCTGGGTTCGATCCAGTCGGGTGGCACGTCGTCGTTGCGGTTCTTGTCGCTGATCGGTGACGCCGAGGTCATCGCCGACGCTCGTGAGCTGGCCGAGGACGTGGTGGGGGCCGACCTCGAACTCACCGAGCATCGTGCGCTTGCCGAACTGGTCGATGCGATCCTGGCGCCGCAGAAGGTCGAGTACCTGGACAAGTCGTAGTCGTCAACGGGCAACGCGTGCCAGTGCTTCCGCCGTGACCGGCGTGAAGAGATTGACCAGATTGCCGTCGGGATCGCGGAACAGCGCCGAACGATTGCCCCACGGCATGGTGGTCGGGGCCTGTACGATCTCGGAGAGGTGATCGGCGAGGCGGGCGTACACGGCGTCGACGTCGTCCACTTGGAACTCGATGATGACCGAACGGTTCGATGCGGGGGCCACGGAGTCGGCGGCGAACAGCGCCGCGGTGCGTTCACTGGCAATTGCGAGAGTGCCTCCTGCAGTGACGATCTCCGCAAAATCAGGGGTGGCCCAGCGGGCCGTGTGGGCGGTGACCTGTGCGTAGAACGTGACCATGGCGTCGATAGATGCCGTGATGATGCGGACAGATACAAGGTTCATGATTCCTCCGGTCGGTGGTGGGTGCAGTGATCGGTCGAGCACGCAACATCGTCGACGCTATGGGGGATTGCGGTCCATGACGGTCCGCAATGGAACCGGATGTCCGCGCGGTGCGTCCAATTGTCGACGGGGGAGGAGCAGGTGGGATGTACGCGCAGAGGTCGGCCGGCCATTAGGTGGCCGTTGCGGTGGTGGCTGGTGCTGACCGTCTGTGTCGGCAGTGCGGTGATGGTCGCGGTGGTCAGTGTGCGCGAACAGGTGCCGGTCGATCCGGCACTGGCTGCCGGCGCTCAGGCGTCGGTGGCGCAGCTCGGTCGCATGCCTGTTGTGGCGCAACGGTTATCGCGCGACGACTACCACCGTGACGCCTTCGGTCCGGCGTGGACCGACGCGGTGTCGGTCGCCGATGGGGGTAATGGGTGCGATACGCGCAACGACATTCTGGCTCGGGATCTCACCGACACCAGGGTGGGGGCGGTTGCGTCGTGTCCGCGCGCGGTCCTGGCCGGCGAGTTCCGCAGCCCCTACACCGGCAAGTTCCTGGTGTTCGCGCGTGACCGCAAGGCGGGAGCGGTGCAGATCGACCATATCGTTCCGTTGGCGCTCGCCTGGGATATGGGCGCGTGGTCGTGGTCGTTGTCGACGCGCACCGATTTCGCCAACGACCCGGCCAACCTCGTGGCCGTCGACGCCGCGTCGAATCAGGACAAGAGCGATGCCGAACCCGCACGCTGGATGCCGCCGGACAAGCGATTTCACTGCCGGTATGCGATCCAGTTCGTCACCGTGGCGACCGCCTACCGGCTGTCCGTCGACGCCGCGTCGCGCGCGGTGCTGGCAAAAGTGCTGTCGCGCTGTGCTCGCAGAAGGTGAGCGACACGACCGATTCCGGGTATGGCGCCGTCGAGTCCGGGATGGACGCGGTCTGCGATCACTGATCGGCGGTGCGTAGTCTGGTGGACGGCATAATTCCGCCAGGCAAAGCGAGGATTCATGAGTGCACCCACCGCCGAACCCGGCGTGACCACGGGCGACGTCGAGCAGGTCGTGACCGATCTGGCCAAGGCCGCCCGCATCGCCTCCCGGGCGCTGGCACAGCTGACGACCGCCGACAAGAACGAGGTGATGCTCGCGGCGGCCGAAGCGATCGAGGCCGACGCCGAGGCGATCCTGGCGGCCAATGCCGCCGACATCACCCGCGCCGACGAGGACGGCACCGAGGCGAGTCTCATCGACCGGCTGCGGCTGACCCCGGAACGGGTGACCGGCATCGCCGACGGCCTGCGCCAGGTCGCCGTGCTACCCGACCCGATCGGCGAGGTGGTCGCCGGCAAGACCTTGCCCAACGGCCTCGAACTGCGCCAGGTGCGGGTACCGCTCGGCGTGGTCGGCATGGTCTACGAGGCCCGCCCCAACGTCACCGTCGACGCCTTCGGGATCGCCTTCAAATCCGGCAACGCGGTGCTGCTGCGTGGGTCGTCGTCGGCCGCGAACTCCAACGCCGAACTGGTGCGCGTGCTGCGAGAGGTGTTGCGCAGCAAGGGTGTCAACGCCGACGCTGTGGCCCTGCTGCCGAGCGAGGACCGCTCCAGCGTCACCGCGCTGATCCGTGCCCGCGGTCTCGTCGACGTGGTCATCCCGCGTGGCGGTGCCGGCCTGATCAATGCTGTCGTCGCCAATGCGACGGTGCCGACCATCGAGACCGGCACCGGCAACTGCCACGTCTATGTGCACGCGCTCGCCGACGTCGACATCGCCACTCGCATCATCCTGAACTCCAAGACCCGCCGGCCCAGCGTGTGCAACACGGCCGAGACCGTGCTCATCGACAAGGCCGTCGCCGCCGATGCGCTGCCGAAGATCTCGCAGGCGCTGCAGTCGCAGGGCGTGGTGATCCACGGCGACGAACCCGGCATGGAGCCGGCGACCGAAGCCGACTGGACCGACGAATACCTGTCACTGGACATCGCGATGAAGATCGTCGACGACCTCGACGCCGCGGTCGCCCACATCGACACCTACGGCACCGGGCACACCGAGGCGATCATCACCGCCGACCTCGCCGCAGCCCGCGAGTTCACCAGCCGCGTCGACGCCGCCGCCGTGATGGTCAACGCGTCCACCGCGTTCACCGACGGTGAGCAATTCGGCTTCGGCGCCGAGATCGGTATCTCGACACAGAAACTGCACGCGCGCGGTCCGATGGGGCTGCCGGAACTGACCTCGACCAAGTGGCTCGTCTGGGGCGACGGCCACATCCGGTCCGCATGATGGGGGAGTCAACCATGACCCAAACCACCTCCGACCCGGCCACCTCCGGCCCCAACACCGTTCCGTCGTTCACCGGCGTCCCCGAGGTCATCTCGCGACTCCGTGACACCGGCTACCTCGCCGACGAGGCCACCGCCACCTCGACCTTCCTCGCCGACCGGCTGGGTAAGCCGCTGCTCGTCGAAGGTCCGGCCGGCGTCGGGAAAACCGAACTGTCCCGGGCCATTTCGCAGGCGATCGGCGCCGAGCTGATCCGCCTGCAGTGCTACGAGGGCATCGACGAGGCGCGCGCCCTCTACGAGTGGAACCACGCCAAGCAGATCCTGGCGATCCAGGCGACCGGCACCCGCTCGTGGGATGAGGCCAAGAGCGACATCTTCTCCGACGAGTTCCTGCTGCCGCGGCCGCTGCTCAAGGCGATCTCCCGCTCCGAGCCGACCGTGCTGCTGATCGACGAGGTCGACAAGGCCGACGTCGACATGGAGGGGCTGCTGCTCGAGGTGCTCAGCGACTTCGCGGTCACCATCCCGGAGATGGGGACCGTCGCCGCGACCCGGCGACCGATCGTCATCCTCACCTCCAATGCGACCCGAGATCTGTCGGAGGCACTGAAGCGTCGCTGCCTGTACCTCTACATCGACTTCCCGGAGGCCGCCCGCGAACGCGAGATCCTCGCCTCCCGGGTGCCGGCGCTCTCGGATTCGCTCGCGGCCGAGCTGGTGCGGGTCGTCGGTGTGCTGCGCACCCTCGACATCCGCAAGAAGCCGTCGGTCGCCGAGACCATCGACTGGGGCAACACGCTGCTCGCGCTCGGAGCCGGTGACGAGTCGTCGAGCGTCCGTGACGGCAAACTCGACGACGGGCTCATCGCCCGGACCCTGGGCGTGGTGCTCAAGCATCGGCCCGATCTGAAGACCGCGCTCAAAGAACTCAAGCTGGGCGGATGACGCTCGACGCGCGTGGCGCGATCGGGGATGTGCCGATCGTCGATCACCTCACCGGTTTCGTCGACGAATTGCGGAACCGCGGCATCGTCGTCGGACCATCCGGGCTGATCGACGCCGCGCGGGCGATGGAAGTCCTCGACCTGCTCGACCGGCGGTCGCTGCGCGAAGGCCTCGCCGCCACCCTGATCAGCGACCAGATGCACCGCCGGGTGTTCGACACCGTCTTCGACCTGTGGTTTCCGCTCGGCACCGGCGCTCGCACCGCGGTCACCGACCTGCCCCGCACCGACGACGGCGAGATCGACATCGACGCGGTGCGCGACATGGTCGCGCAGATGCTCGCCGACGACGAGGCCGCGGCCGACGGCAGGCTCGACGCGATGGTCGCGCTCATCGTCGACCAACTCGGCCGGTACGGGTCCACCCGCGGTGAGGCATTCTCGGCGTATCAAGCGTTGTCGGCGGTCAATCCGCAGACGCTGATCGCGCAGATCGCCGCCGCGATGACCGGGAGCGCCGACGACGACGGTGCGCTCGGCGACCGCGCCGGTACCGAGCCGCTCTACCGTCGGGCGGCGCGCGCCAAGACCACCGACTTCCGCGCGAAGATCGAGACCGAGACCCAGCGGCGGATGGCCGGGCGCAACGGGCGTCAACGCGTCGCCGACTACGCGGTCCCGACGCTGCCGGAGAACATCAACTTCCTCTCCGCCGGGGCGAGCGATCTCGCCGAGATCCGCCGCACCATCGAACCCCTTGCCCGTCTGCTGGCGGCGAAACTCGAGATCCGTCGACGCCGCGCCCACCGGGGTGCGGTCGACGTGCGCCAGACCTTGCGTAAGTCGATGTCGACCGGTGGGGTGCCGATCGAGCTGAGTCACCGCAAACCGCGACCCGGCCGCCCGGAACTGACCGTGCTGTGCGATGTCTCGGGATCGGTCGCCGGGTTCTCCCAGTTCACTCTGCGGCTGGTTTACGCTCTGCGCCAACAGTTTTCGAAGGTCCGGGTGTACGCCTTCGTGGATACGGTCGACGAGGTGACCGACTACTTCGAGCGCGGCGCCGACGACGAGGACTTCGGCACCAGCATGCATCGGATGATCACCGAGGCACGGATCGTGACCCGCGACGGACATTCGGATTATGGCAACATGCTCAAGGGGTTCGTGGAGAACTACGGCGATACCCTCACCCACCGTGGCGCGTTGCTGATCCTCGGCGACGCCCGCAACAACTACCACGATCCGCGGTTGGAGTCGCTGCGCGCGCTCGTCGAGAAGGCCCGGCACGCGTACTGGCTCAACCCCGAAGCCCGCCGGAATTGGGGGACCGGGGATTCGGCGGCGATGGAGTACGACGAGATCATCGAGATGTTCGAGTGCCGGAACGCCACCCAACTCGGCCGGGCCATCGCCGACCTGTTGCCCGTGTGAACATCAAGTCACACGGTGCGCTGAAGTAGACTGACGCCTCATGGCCACCGACCGCCCGTCGTCTCCGCGACCCCGCGTGCGTCGGATCGGCATCATGGGTGGCACCTTCGACCCGATCCACAACGGGCACCTCGTCGCCGCCAGCGAGGTGGCCCACCGCTTTTCGCTCGACGAGGTCATCTTCGTACCGACCGGCCGGCCGTGGCAGAAGATCGCCGACGACGAGGCCAACAAGGCTCCCGCCGACGGCGCCCCGGGAAAGAGCTCCACATCGCGGCCGTCGGTCAGTCCCGCCGAAGACCGGTACCTGATGACGGTCATCGCGACTGCCTCGAACCCGCGGTTCTCGGTCAGCCGTGTCGATATCGAACGCGAAGGCCGCACCTACACCGTCGACACCCTGCGCGACCTGCGCCGCATCCATCCCGAGGCCGAGCTCTACTTCATCACCGGCGCCGACGCCCTCGACTCGATCCTGTCCTGGCAGAACTGGGAAGAACTGTTCGACCTCGCGTTCTTCATCGGTGTCAGCCGCCCCGGCTACGAACTCGACGCCACCCATCTGGCCCAGCACCTGGAGAAGCTTCCCCCGGAGACCCTGCAACTGCTGGAGATCCCGGCCTTGGCCATCTCGTCGACCGACTGCCGCGACCGCGCCGCCCGCGGCCGGCCGGTCTGGTATCTGGTGCCCGACGGCGTCGTCCAGTACATCAACAAACGCAAGCTCTACCGTCCGCCCCGCGCATCCTCACCCGGGGTGTCCGCTCCGTGACCACGACATTCATATCCACCGACCGGAAGGAACCACCCAAGTGACTGCCTCAGCCGAAGCGCTGGAGATGGCCACGATCGCCGCCCGCGCCGCCGCCGACAAACTCGCGCACGACGTCACCGTCATCGACGTTTCCGAGCAACTCGTCATCACCGACATCTTCGTGATCGGATCCGCCGACAACGAGCGGCAGGTCAACGCGATCGTCGACGAGGTCGAGGACAAGCTCCGCGAGGCCGGACACAAGCCGGTGCGCCGCGAGGGCACCCGCGAGGGTCGCTGGACGCTGATCGACTACGCCGACATCGTCGTGCACATCCAGCATGCCGACGAACGCAATTTCTACGCGCTCGAACGGCTGTGGAAGGACTGCCCGGTCATCGAGATCGACGGTCTCGAGGGTGCCGGCGACACGGAACCGACCGCATGAGCAGAGGTCCGGACAGCCACGACACCTCGGTCGAGCGTCTCACCCCGGTGGTGCGGCGGCTGATCCTGTTGCGGCACGGGCAAACCGAGTACAACGCCGCCAGCCGCATGCAGGGACAACTCGACACCGACCTCTCCGAGGTGGGGCAGCGGCAGGCGAAGGCGGCCGCGGCAGCACTGGCTGATCGCGGGCCGATGCTGATCACGTCGTCAGACCTCAAACGTGCCCGCGACACCGCCGAAGCGCTTGCGCAGCGCACCGGACTGCCCGTCAGTACCGATGTGCGACTGCGGGAAACCCATCTCGGCGACTGGCAGGGGATGACCCACACCGAGGTTGACGACGCGATGCCCGGCGCGCGGCGACTGTGGCGCGACGACGCGAGTTGGTCGCCGCCGAACGGGGAGAGCCGGATCGACGTCGCGCACCGTGCGGTGGTCGTCGTGGACGAACTCGTCGCGCAGCGGGCCGACTGGGGGACCGGGGAGCGGCCGGAGGCGCCGGTGGTGCTCGTCGCCCACGGCGGGGTGATCGCGGCGATGACCGCGGCGCTGCTCGGGTTGCCCGAGACGTCGTGGACGGTGTTCGGCGGCCTGGCCAACACCAGCTGGGTGCAGCTGTCCGGGCACAGTCTGCCCGGCGATGCCC
The DNA here is from genome assembly GCF_048537925.1 of Gordonia sp. CPCC 205515. Taxonomy (NCBI): domain Bacteria; kingdom Bacillati; phylum Actinomycetota; class Actinomycetes; order Mycobacteriales; family Gordoniaceae; genus Gordonia; species Gordonia sp. CPCC 205515. Next base: position 520,809 of record NZ_JBCLVJ010000002.1, read on the forward strand.
CGCGGTGGCGCCTCGACGTGTGGAATGCGTCGGCGGAGAGCGCCGACGCAGCCGTCCAGTGACCGATACCCGCTCGATCGTCGTTCTGTCGGATTCTCTCGCCTACTACGGTCCGACGGGCGGTCTGCCGGCAGGCGACCCGCGGATATGGCCGAACCTCGTCGGCGAGCAGTGCGGCCGCGAGGTCAAGCTGTTCGGCCGCATCGGCTGGACCAGCCGCGATATCTGGTGGGCACTGACCCAGGATCCGAACATCTGGGCCGCGGTCCCGACCGCCGACGTCGTGGTCCTCGCGTTCGGCGGCATGGACAGTTTGCCGTCGCCACTGCCCACCGCGCTGCGCGAACAGATCCGGTACTTGCGGCCCAACCGTTTTCGCCAATGGGTGCGCGACGGCTACGCGTGGGTGCAGCCGCGGGCGGCCAAGGCGGGCTGGCCGATGGCGTTGCCGCCGAAGGTCACCGTCGAATACCTGGAGAAGATCCGGTCGGCGCTGGCGCAGCTGCGTCCCGACCTGCCGATCGTCGTGTGCCTGCCGCCGACGCACCGCAGCCCCTACTACGGCTACGTGCACAGCGGTCGGATCCCGACGACGGCCGCGATGACCGAATGGGCGCAGAGCCACGGTCTGCCGACGGTCGACTTCTATCCGAGCACGCGTGACGCATTCCACAACACCCCCGATCAGATGAATCCCGACGGCATTCACTGGGGTTTCGACTGCCACCGGCAGATCGCCGATGCAGTGGTTGCGGGCGTGGCGGATGTCCTCACCACGGACCCGCTAACGTAGACGCGTGCCTGTCGTCGTCGTCACCGATTCGTCGTCCCGGCTGCCCGCGTCGCTGGCCGACCGCTACGGCATCCGGCAGGTTCCGCTGCACCTGACGATGGACGGCAACGACTATCTCGAGGGTGTCGACGACATCCCCGCCGACATCATCTCCACCCCGGGCGTCACCACCTCGGGCGCCAACCCGCACGAGATGACCGTGGCCTTCGAGGAGGCGATCGCGGCCAGCGACGGCGCCGGCGTGGTCGGGGTCTTCATGTCGCGGCGGCTGTCCGGGACCTGGGGTGCCGCGCGCCTGGCGGCGGAGAAATTCCCCGGACTGGTCCGCATCGTCGACTCGCGGTCGGTCGGACTCGCCGTCGGGTTCACCGCGATCGGAGCCGCGCAGGCGGCCTCCGACGGCGCCGACCGGGACCGTGTCTACGAGTCGGCCATCCGGCAGGCGGCCACCGTCGACTCGCTGATCTGCGTGCACCAGCTCGACAATCTGCGCCAGAGTGGCCGCATCAGCGCAGCCAGCAAGATGCTCGGCTCCGCCCTGGCCATCAAACCGATCCTGCACATGGTCGACGGCGTGCTGTCGCTGCGTGAACGGCACCGCACGTTCTCCAAGGCATTGTCCAAGATGGCCGACGCGGCGGTCGAATCCGCCGACGACCGCCCGGTCACGCTCGGCATCCAGCACAGCCAATCCCCGGAACTGGCAAGGGAATTCGCCGAACAGCTGCGCGGACGGCTGCGTGCGGTGACCTCCGAGCTGGTGGTGGATCTCGGCCCGGTGCTGGGCTGCCACGTCGGTCCCGGAGCGATCGGCCTCGCGCTCGCCACCCACCTCGAGCCGGTCGACGGCACCGCCGACGCCGATCCGGGCGCGCACTGATCCACAACCCGACCTTCATCCACAGATTCTCCGCACCTGCCGGCTGAACCGGTGTTTCGACGTCTGCGGTGCCTAGCCTCGTCGCATGAGTTCATCCGCACGCCGACCACACAGTGGACTGGATCGTCTGGCGGCCGCCGAGGGGGCCGCAGGGGAAGGCGAGGTGGCACCGCCCGAACCGGGGTCCGACGCGCCTGAGACCGCGCTCGCTGACGCCGCATCCACTGATGGCGGGCTGGGTGACTGGGGTGTCACCGCGATGCCGAGCTGGCTCGATCCCGTTGCGCCCGAGGACCGGTCGAGTGCCCAGCGGACCGTCGGCGACCGCTTCGGGGAGCCGGTCGACGAGGACGCCGACACCGGCCGGCGGCGGATCGCAGTGGCGCCGCCCGCCGCGGTCGCGCTCATCCTCGCCGGGGTGCTCGCGTGTGTGATCGCGGCGTTCGCGGTCCTGCGCTCACCGTCGGAAGATGCTCCCGCCGTGGCCTTTCCGGCGAGTGCCGGGCCCGGTGCGATCGCCGCGACCGCACCACGCGACACCGGCGCGTCGACCGGGGCGAGTGCGGCCGCCTCGAGCACCGAGTCGCTCACCGAACTGGTGGTCAGTGTGGTGGGGTTGGTGCACAAGCCCGGTCTGGTGCGGCTGCCCGCGCAATCGCGGGTGGCCGACGCGATCGCCCGCGCAGGCGGAGCGCGGGCCGGGGCCGACATGCTGTCACTGAACCTGGCGCAGAAGGTGAACGACGGGGATCAGATCCTCGTCGGCTACGCGGGAGGGCCCGGGCGCATGACGCTGCGCAGTGCGGTGGTGACCGCGGCAGGCGGATCCGTCGGCGGTCCGGACGCGACCGCGGGTACGTCCGGCCCCTCGCCCTCGGGCTCGAACACCACCGGTTCGGGCCAATCCGGTTCGGCGACCGGGAAAGTGAACCTGAACACGGCCACCGAGGCACAGCTCGACGCCTTGCCCGGGGTGGGTCCGGTGACAGCGAAGGCGATCCTCGCGTGGCGCGATCAGCACGGCCGGTTCACCTCCGTCGATCAACTCGGTGAGGTCGACGGCATCGGTCCGGCCCGGCTGGCCCGGCTACGTGATCAGGTCACGGTGTGAGCACCCGGTCGGCGCTCGCAGCCTTCGTGCCGTCCGGCGACTATCGGTTGGTGGCCCCGGCCGTAACGGTCTGGGTGGTGACCGTCGTCGGGGTCCTCGCGCCGGGTGTGATCGTTGCGGTGGCGGCGATCTCGGGTGCCGTCCTGGTGGGTGCGGTCGTGGTGGTGTGGCGCGGGGTGGTGACGTGGTCGACGGTCGCAGTCGGGATGGTCGTCGCCGCCATGGCGGTCATCGCGGCGTGCGGACTCGTCCTGCGGCTCGACACGCGGGCACGACACCCGTTGTCGCACATCGATGGCAAGGCGCGGGCGGTGCTGGTGGTGCGCGACGATCCGGTGGCGATGGAGCCCGCGGCCAGCGCCCGGGTGCGGGTACGGGTCGACGTCGGCGCGGTGGCCGGGCGACCGTGCGCCGCGGCGTCGGCCATGCTGTCCGGACCCGCCGCGCAGTGGTCGGAACTGCTTCCCGGACAACGGGTCTCCGCGCTGGTGCGGGTGGGCCCACCACGACGCGGAGAACTCCTGGTTGCGCGGCTGACCGCGGCCGATGCGCCACACCTGCTGGGGCGGCCACCGCCGCAGCAGCGACTCGCCGGTGCAGTCCGGGACCGCCTGCAGGAGGTGTCGGCGCGCGCACTCGGGCCGGATGCGGCGGGTCTGCTGCCGGGCTTGGTGCTCGGCGACGTCAGCACTCTCGATCGCGGTGTGCGCGATGACTTCCGGGCCGCCGGACTGTCCCACCTGACGGCCGTCTCCGGCGCCAACTTCTCGCTGGTGGTGGGTGCCGTCGTGCTCGGTGTGCGGATGCTTGGTGCCTCACCGCGGCTGACCGCGCTGCTCGGTGCGGTGGTTCTGATCGGATTCGTGATCTTGGTGCGGCCGTCGCCGAGCGTGCTGCGGGCGGCGATGATGGGGATGATCGGGTTGCTGGCGCTGGTGGGTGCGCGGCGGTCGGTGGCGTTGCCGGCGCTCGGCGGGGCCACCATCGTGGGTTTGCTGTGGTGGCCGGAACTCGCCGTCGCTCCTGGCTTCGCGCTCTCGGTGCTCGCCACCACGGGTCTGGTGTTGTGGTCGGCCGGCCTGCGGGACTGGCTGCGCGGCAAGCGAATTCCGGCCGGTCTGGCGGAGCTGACGGCGATGGCGCTGGCCGCGCAGCTGGTCACCGCTCCGGTGGTGGCGATGCTGTCCGGGCGGTTCAGCGTGGTCGGGTTGCTCGCCAACATCCTCGTCGTGCCGGTGGTGGGGGTGATCGGCATCGTCGGCACCGCGGCGGCGGTGATCGCGTCGATCGGTGGTGCCGACGGCACGGGTGCCGCGGTCGGGGTGCTGATGTTGCGGGCGTTGGGTCCGGAGATGTGGTGGATGATCGGCTGCGCGCGAGTCCTCGGCGGCGCGTCGTGGGCGTCGGTGCCGGTGCCCGGCGGTGCGATCGGTGCGGTGGTGGTGGGGGTGTGCACGATCGTCGTTGTCGGGCTCGTCTGGCAGCATGGTCGCCGTGATGGAACGTCTGCACCTCCTGCTCGGCGACGACGACTTCTTGACCGGTCGGGTGATCTCGGCGGTCGCCGCGGAACAGTCGACGTCGACGGGCACCGACGTGCCGGTCACCCGGGTCCGCGCGGGTGATGTCACCGAACACGAGCTCGCCGAGTTGCTCAGTCCGTCGCTGTTCGCCGAGGACCGGATCGTCGTCGTGGAGTCGGCCGCCGATGCCGGCAAGGAGCCGGCGGCGTTGATCGTCGCCGCGGCGAAAGAACTGCCCGACGGCATCACCCTGATGGTGGTGCACACCGGTGGTGGCCGCACCAAGTCGATGGTGTCGGCCTTGCAGAAAGCCGGTGCCGCCGAACACAACTGTGTGGCACCGAAATGGCCGAACGAGCGGATGGACTTCGTCCGAAAGGAGTTCCGGTCACTCGGGGTGAAGGCGCCCAACGATGTGGTCGAGCAGGTCGTCGAGGGTGTCGGCACCGAACTGCGGGAACTGGCGGCCGCGTGCAGTCAACTCGTCGCCGACACCGGCGGCAAGGTCACCCGCGAGTCGGTCGCGATGTACTACCAGGGGCGCGCGGAGGTGACCGGTTTCGAGGTCGCCGACAAGGCGGTCACCGGGGACCGGGCCGGCGCGCTGGAGTCGTTGGCGTGGGCCGAGCATCACGGTGTGCCGCGGGTGCTGCTGGCCGATGCCCTGGCCGAGGCGGTGCATGCGATCGCGCGGGTGCGGGCGATGGGGTCGGCGGATCAGTACTCGGTGGCGTCGGCGGTAGGGATGTCGCCGGGACGGGTGAAGAAGGTGCAGGGGCAGGCGCGGGCCTGGGATTCGACGGCCATCGCGCGCGCGGTGATCGTCGTCGCGCAACTCAACGGAGACGTGAAAGGGCAGGCGGCCGACGCCGACTTCAGCCTGGAACACGCGGTGGCCGCGGTGGCCGATCTGCGGCCCACCCGCGATCGAGCCTGACCACCCTGCGGAGACGCGTCTCACCCCGGTGACCGCGTGGATGTCACCGGGGTGAGACGAAAGATCTACTCGAGTGCGGCCGTGGCCGCGATCATCTGGTCAGCGCCGGGGCGCCGAATGGAGATCGGGGAGAGTGATCAGAGCTTGTTGACGGCCAGGGCCATCGCCGACTTCTTGTTGGCGGCCTGGTTGGCGTGGATGACGCCCTTGCTGGCAGCCTTGTCGAGCTTGCGGCTGGCGAAGACGGCCAGTTCGGTGGCCTTGTCCTTGTCGCCGGCGTCGACGGCCTCGCGGAAGTTGCGGATCGCGGTGCGGAGCGCCGAACGCACCGACTGGTTGCGCTGACGAGCCAGCTCGTTGGTCCGGATGCGCTTGACCTGCGACTTGATGTTTGCCACGCGTGTATACCTCTTGTCGGTTCTGGTTGGTTGTCCTCGGGTCTCGCGGAGCCAGTCTCGGCTTGACCGGAGTCCCACGCAGGTGACGGACCGGGGTGGTCACGACGACGCTGCAACAGCGATCTACTTTACCAGCGGGTCCGATCGGACCCAAATCGGCTCCGAAGCTGCGGCGACGGTCGTCCGTCATGCCATAGGCTGCGGGCACCATGTCAGTTGTCTACATCCACATCGGACTCCCCAAGACCGGCACCACCCACCTGCAGGATCGGCTCTGGCGCAACCGCGACCTGGCCTTGGACGCATCCGGACTGCTCTACCCGGGAAATGTGATCTCCGACCACTTCCACGCCGCAGTGCATCTACAGCCGGAACGCTACCTGGACTGGGTCGATCCCGCGTTCGCCAAGACATGGCCGACCCTGCTCGGCCAGATCCGGGCGTGGCCGCAGACCTCGTTGCTCTCCCACGAGCTCTACAGCACCGCGACACCCGCCCACATCGCGACCCTCATGTCGGACCTGTCGTTCGCCGACGAGGTGCACGTCATCGCCACCGTGCGCGACCTGGCCCGACAGCTGCCCTCGGTGTGGCAAGAAAACGTGAAGAACCAGCGGCGGGCGACGTTCGACGAGTTCGTCGCCAACGTGCGGGCTTACGTCGATCCGGCGGATCCCACCGCGGGCCGACCCGACGTCGAAGAGCCGTTCTGGGAGTTCCAGGACTACATCCGCATCCTCGGGCAGTGGGCCGAACACGTCGGTCCCGAACGGGTCCATGTCGTCACCGTGCCGCAAGTCCGCGTCGAGGGCGACGGTCTGTGGGAACGTTTCCTCGGCGCACTCGATGTCGATCCGGCCGCACTCACCATCCCGGTGCCCAGCCTCAACTCGTCGTTGTCGTCGTCGCAGGCCGAGTTCCTGCGCCGGCTCAACAGTCGGCTGCAGCCGTCGGATGTCGAGTGGCGTCGTTACGAGCGGGTGATCAAGGGGCAGGTGATCGGGGAGATCCTCTTCGACGCGCCGTCGGGCACGCCGTTGGGACTCTCGACCGCGCAGCGGGAGTGGGCGGGGGGCAAGGCCACCGAGATGGCCGAGGCGGTCCGGGTCGCGGGATATCGGGTGTCGGGCAGCCTCGACGACCTCACCGTGGGGGCCCGCGCCGTGGGTGACGCCGAGCCACCGTCGGATCATGACGTCCTTGATGTGGCTCTCGACACGCTGGCCGAGATGGTCAAGAAGGCGCCGCTGCCGAAGGTCGGTCCACGCTGGCAAACCCGCGCGATGAACATCGTGCGCCGAGCGCGGCGACGAGTCGCGGGTCTGCGGGCCTCGGCGTGACTCGCCCATCGCACCGCCATGCCGATTGCGTCGTTATGCGGCACCATGTCAAGTTATGAGTCCCGCGTCCACGACCTCCGCGTCCGCCAAGAAAGCCGCCAGTGCCAAGGCCGCCGCCGCGAGTCCGGCCAAAGGTGCCAAGTCCGCGGTCCCCGCCAAAACGCGTGGCAGAGAGGCATCGACCCCGGCACGTAAGCCCAGGGCTGTTGTCCGGGAATCGAAGGCCCTCGACGACACCATCTTCGGTGGCTACTCCAAAGGTCAGTACAGCAAGGCCTTCGACGAGATGTTCGACGACGAGGGTGACGTTCGGGCGCCGTATCGCAACATCTACAAGGCGATGGCCCAGTATGAGGCGGCCGACCTCGACGTCCGCGTCGACGCGCTAGGCCGTGCCTTCATCGATCAGGGCGTCACCTTCTCGCTCTCGGGTAAGGAGCGTCCGTTCCCGCTCGACGTTGTGCCACGGGTCATCTCGGCCGCCGAGTGGAACAAGCTCGAGGCCGGCATCACCCAGCGTGTGCAGGCGCTCGAACTGTTCCTCGACGACATCTACGGGGAGCAGGAGATTCTGCGCGACCGGGTGCTGCCGAAGCGACTCGTTCACTCCTGCGAGCATTTTCACCGTCAGGCCGCGGGTATCCGCCCACCCAATGGGGTGCGTATCCACGTCGCGGGCATCGACCTGATCCGCGACGAGAACGGCGACTTCCGCGTCCTCGAGGACAATCTGCGGTCACCGTCGGGCATCTCGTACGTGATCGAGAACCGGCGCACCATGGCGCGCGTGTTCCCGGATCTGTTCTCCTCCCACCGGGTTCGCGCGGTGGCCGACTATCCGAGTCACCTGCTGCGGGCGCTGCGGGCGTCGGCGGCGTTCAACGAGGCCGATCCGAACATCGTCGTGCTCACCCCGGGTGTCGCGAACTCCGCCTACTTCGAGCATTCGCTGCTCGCCCGGCTCATGGGTGTGGAACTCGTCGAAGGCCGCGACCTGTTCTGCCGCGACAACGTCGTCTACATGCGCACCACCGAAGGTGAGCAGCGTGTGGACGTCATCTACCGCCGCATCGACGACGACTTCCTCGATCCGATGCAGTTCCGGCCCGACTCGATGCTCGGCGTCGCCGGTCTGCTCAACGCCGCCCGCGCGGGCAATGTGGTGATCTCGAGCGCCGTCGGCAACGGCGTGGGCGACGACAAACTGATCTACACCTATGTGCCGGAGATCATCCAGTACTACCTCGGCGAGAAACCCACCCTGCAGAACGTCGACACCCTGCGCTGCTGGCTCGACGACGAGTGCGAAGAGGTCCTCGACCGCATCGACGAACTCGTCGTCAAACCCGTTGAGGGATCGGGTGGTTACGGCATCGTGTTCGGGCCCGACGCCACCAAGTCCGAACTGGACACGCTCGCCCGCAAGGTGCGCAACGACCCTCGCGGGTGGATTGCGCAGCCGGTGGTGCAACTGTCGACGGTGCCGACCAAGATCGGCGAGGAGGTCCGCCCACGGCACGTCGACTTGCGGCCGTTCGCCGTCAACGACGGTGAATCGGTGTGGGTGCTGCCCGGCGGACTGACCCGCGTGGCGCTGCCCGAAGGGTCGCTGGTGGTCAACTCCAGCCAGGGCGGCGGCTCGAAGGACACCTGGGTGCTGGCGTCGCGCGGATCCTCCGACGAGGACCAGGAGCTGACCGGCGAGAAGGTCGTATCGGCGGCCGGGGTGGCCGCGGCGCGGCCGGCCGAGAGTGCTCCCGATCTCCTGCACACCCAAACCCAACAGCAGCAGCAAGGTCAGCAGCAACAGCAGCAGGGCCGCGCACAGCAGCAACAGCAGCAGGGCCGCGCACAGCAACAACATCAGGGGGGTGGCGCGCAATGATGCTCGCTCGCAACGCCGAATCGCTGTACTGGATCGGCCGGTACGTCGAACGCGCCGACGACATGGCGCGCATCCTCGACGTCGCCATCCAGCAGCTCCTCGAGGACGCCACCGTTGACGTCGACGCCCAGGCGCGGCTGGTCATCCAGGTTCTCGGACTGGAGGCGCCGTCGACCGACGACCAGATCGACGTCTGGTCGCTGACCGACCGCGTTGCCTACGACAAGGATTCGATCGGCTCGATCGTCGACCTGATCCGGTCGGCCCGGGAGAATGCGCGCGGAGCCCGTGAGGTGACGTCCAGCGAGATGTGGGAATGCCTCAACACCACCTACAACGGACTCGGTGACGCCGAGCGTCGGGCACGGCGTCTCGGACCGCACGAGTTCCTGTCGTACGTGAAGAACCGGGCTGCCATGTTCGCCGGCTTGGCCGACGCGACCCTCAGCCAGGACGACACCTACCGCTACCTGGTGCTCGGGCGATCGATCGAACGCGTCGACATGACGATCCGAATGTTGTTGGCGCGCGCCGGAGAACGGTCGAGTTCGCCGGGGTGGAACGGCGTGCTGGTCTCGGCCGGCGCACAGGACACCTTCCTGCGAACCTACCGTGGTCAGCTCGACGCGGAGAACGTCGTGGAGTTCATCCTGCTCGACCGACTGTTCCCGCGGTCGGTGTTCCACGCGCTGCGCATGGCCGAACAGAGTCTCTCCGGGCTGGAGAATCGTCCGTCCCGGGTGGGTCTGGCCGCCGAGGCGCTGCTGTTGCTCGGCCGGGCCCGCAGCTCGCTCGAATTCCTCGAACCCGGTCGGCTGCTCGACGGTCTGCAGGACCGGCTGCTGGACCTGCAGGACACCTGCGCAGCGGTGAACGAAGCTGTGACAGCGCAGTATTTCCATGTCTCCCCGTATGTTTCGTGGGCAGACGCCCGCGTGAGCGACGGCGAGGACCACTTCATCGAGGAGAGTGAACTGTGAGCTGGCGAGTGCGCGTCGTCCATTCCACCGGGTTCGCCTACAAGAGTGCGGTCACCTCGTCCTACAACGAGGCGCGCCTCACGCCGCGCAGCGACAACCGGCAGAACGTGATCGTCAACCGCGTCGAGACGGTGCCCGCGACCCGGTCGTACCGCTACACCGACTATTGGGGTACCGCGGTCACCGCCTTCGATCTGCATGCGCCGCATGAGGAACTCGAGGTGTCGGGCATGTCGGTGGTGGAGACCGAGCAGGGGGAGCGGCCGGCCGCCGACGACCAGGTCGACTGGGAGCAGTTGCGCAGCGAGTTCGTCGTCGACCGCTACGACGAGATGCTCTCCAACACCGGCTACGTGCCCAAGAACCGTCAACTCGCCGCCACCGCAAAGCGATTGGCCAAGGACCTGACTCCCGAAGGTGCCGTCGAAGCGGTGTGCGCGTTCGTGCACGAGGAGATGGAATACGTTCCCGGCACCACTGGCGTGCACACCAGCGCCGTCGACGCGTGGAACGAACGCAAGGGCGTCTGTCAGGATTACGCACACCTGTCGCTACTCATGTTGCGCAGCTTGGGTATTCCGGCACGCTACGTATCCGGCTATCTGCACCCGAAGCCGAATGCGGCGATCGACAAGACCGTCGAGGGCCAGTCGCACGCCTGGATCGAGGTGTGGACCGGCGGCTGGTGGGGCCACGACCCGACCAACGACACCGCCATCACCGAACGGCACGTGTCGGTGGGTGTCGGCCGTGACTACTCCGACGTGTCGCCGCTCAAGGGCATCTACACCGGTGGTGGCGCAACCGATCTCGACGTCGTCGTGGAGATCACGCGGTTGGCGTGAGAGATCACAACCACCCGTAGCGCGTTCGGAGTTGGTAGGCGACGGCGTCGAAGCGGGGGCGATCCAGGATCGCACCTTCGCGGCGGATGCCGTGTTCGACGACCATCAGCACGCGGTCGAGGCGGACGAAGCTCTCTCGGTGCCGGTCGTCCCACACCCCGGAACCGAGGGCGAACCAGTCCACGGCGTCGCGGTGATAGTCCTTGCTGGACAACATGAGTCCCAGTAGGTGGGCGCGGCGGGTGGCGTCGAACTCCTGCCCGACCACCAGGACCGGCCGGTCCTTGCCGTGCGCCGGATCATCCTCGAACCGCACCCAGGTCCACACGATCTCGCCCGGGTCGGCGGCCCCGTCGAGGTCTGGCGCGTAGACGATCTGCCGCGCGAAATGCGTGGTGGGGTGGTGGATCGTCGGTGGGATGGTCATGAATCGGCCCCGAAGAACATCGCCTCGACGGCGTCGGCGGTCAGGGCTGCCGTGGGTTTGCGATCCGGTTTGAGGTCGTGTCCGACCTTCTCGATCTCGACGATCCGCGTCGGCGCGGGGATCAGCGCCACGGCGTCGACCAGCTCCGCGGACGTCGCGAACGGATCGGTACTGCCGTGCACCACCACCGTCGGCACCCTGATCGACGGCAGATGTTCGGTCCGGGCACGCTCGGGTTTTCCCGGCGGGTGCAGCGGGTAGGACGTCAGGAGCAGGCCGTTGGCCATCCCCGAATCTTCGGCGACGGCCATGGACGCCTGCCGCCCGCCGTAGGAGTGGCCGCCGATGAGCAGTGGCCCGTCGGCCTCGCCGCCGAACACCGCGCACGCCGCGCGGATGCCGTCGCGGTCGGCCTCGGCCGTCGACGGGCTCGGCGGTCCTTTCGGTCGACGCTGTCGATAGGGCAGATCTATGCGCGCGACCACCAGTCCGCGGCCGACCAGCTCCGCGGCGACCGCCCGCAGGATCACCGCCGAACGGTTGCCGCCGGCCCCGTGGGCCAGCACCGCGATACCACGCGGCGTGCCGTCGGGTCGCTCGATGTCGGCGACGACGCCGTCGGCCGAGTAGCTGCTCGATGCCATGGGTCAACGGTAGTCCGTGCGGACATGAGAAACTGGTCAGAACACCTGCCGCAGTTTTTGAAGGAGTAGTTCGATTCCCACCTTCGCCGACACCACTTTCACCGATCCTTCCCGGATCCGGAACTTCTGCATCATCGCCCACATCGACCATGGCAAGTCGACGCTGGCCGACCGGATGCTGCAGCTCACCGGGGTGGTCGAGGAACGCGCGATGCGTGCGCAGTACCTCGATCGGATGGACATCGAGCGCGAACGCGGCATCACCATCAAGGCGCAGAACGTGCGGCTGCCGTGGCAGGTCACCGCCGACGGTGAGACCACCGATTACGTCATGCACCTCATCGACACGCCCGGTCACGTCGACTTCACCTACGAGGTGTCGCGCGCACTGGAGGCGTGTGAGGGCGCGGTGCTGCTGGTCGACGCCGCGCAGGGCATCGAGGCGCAGACCCTGGCCAACCTGTACCTGGCCATGGAGAACGATCTGACCATCATCCCGGTGCTGAACAAGATCGACCTCCCGGCCGCCGACCCCGACCGCTACGCCGCCGAACTCGCACACATCGTCGGCTGCGACCCGAGTGAGGTCTTGCGCGTCTCCGGCAAGACCGGTGAAGGTGTCGGCGCCCTGCTCGACGAGGTCGTCCGCCAGGTGCCGGCGCCGACCGGCGATGCCGACGCACCCGCGCGGGCGATGATCTTCGACTCGGTCTATGACACCTACCGCGGTGTGGTCACCTACGTCCGTGTCGTCGACGGGCAGATCCTGCCGCGCGAGAAGATCGCGATGATGTCGACGGGCACCACCCACGAACTCCTTGAGGTCGGCATCGTCTCGCCGGAGCCGAAGGCGTCGAAGGGGCTCGGCGTCGGCGAGGTGGGGTATCTCATCACCGGCGTCAAGGATGTGCGTCAGTCGAAGGTCGGTGACACCGTGACGTCGGCCCGCAAGGGTGCGACCGAGCCGCTCACCGGCTACCGGGAACCCCGGCCGATGGTCTACTCGGGTCTGTATCCGCTCGACGGCTCCGACTATCCGGTGCTGCGGGATGCGCTCGACAAGCTGCAACTCAACGACGCCGCACTGACCTACGAGCCGGAGACCTCGGTGGCGTTGGGCTTCGGTTTCCGCTGCGGCTTCCTCGGCTTGCTGCACATGGAGATCACCCGCGAACGGCTCGAGCGCGAGTTCAATCTCGACCTGATCTCCACGGCCCCCAACGTCGTCTACCGGGTGGTCATGGACGACGGTGCCGAGCACATCGTCACCAACCCGTCGGACTGGCCGGACGGCAAGGCGCGCAGCATCTTCGAGCCCATCGTCAAGACGACGATCATCGCGCCGAGTGAGTTCATCGGCTCGATCATGGAGCTGTGCCAGTCGCGGCGTGGGGAACTCGGCGGCATGGATTACCTGTCGGAGACCCGCGTCGAGCTGCGGTACACCATGCCGATGGCCGAGATCATCTTCGACTTCTTCGACTCGCTGAAGTCGCGTACCCGCGGCTATGCCTCCCTCGACTACGAGGAGGCCGGCGAGCAGGAAGCCGATCTGGTCAAGGTCGACATCCTGCTGCAGGGGGAGGCGGTCGACGCGTTCAGTGCGATCGTGCACCGCGATGCCGCGTTCACCTATGGCAACAAGATGGCCACCAAGCTCAAGGAACTCATTCCGCGCCAGCAGTTCGAGGTGCCGGTGCAGGCGGCGATCGGTTCGAAGATCATTGCCCGCGAGAACATCCGCGCCATCCGCAAGGACGTTCTGGCCAAGTGTTACGGCGGTGACATCAGCCGTAAGCGCAAGCTGCTCGAGAAGCAGAAGGAGGGCAAGAAGCGGATGAAGACCATCGGGCGGGTGGATGTGCCGCAGGAGGCGTTCGTTGCCGCGCTGTCCACTGATGCCGCCGGGGACAAGCCGAAAGGTAAGTGACGTGGTCAATCCCGTTCTCGCGCAGAGTTCGCTGCCGCACGGGCTGCCGGACTTCACGTCGATCGCCGACGACGACTTCCTACCCGCCTTCGACGAGGCGCTCGCCGCACACCTGACCGAGGTGGAGGCCATCGCCACCGACACCGACCCCGCGACCTTCGCGAATACGGTGGAGGCCCTGGAACTCTCCGGCCGCGATCTGGCCCGGGCGAGTGGCATCTTCTTCAATCTCGTTGGCCCGGACACGAATCCGCAGCGCAACGAGATCTCGCAGCAGCTGTCCACACTGCTCACCGATCACGCGAACACCATCGCGATGGACAAGCGGCTCTTCACCCGCATCGCCGATCTCTACGAGCGGCGCGCCGACCTCGACCTCACCGAGGCGCAGGAACGCCTGTTGGCCAAGCGGTATCGCGAGTCCGTGCGCGCCGGCGCGGGACTCGACGACGCCGGGCAGGCCGAGATGCGGCAGATCTCCTCGCGGCTGGCCTATCTCACCACCACCTTCTCGCAGCTCATCCTCGACGACACGAACGCCTCGGCGGTCCTGGTCGACGACGCAGTCGACCTCGACGGGCTCTCCGCCGGGGAGATCGCCGCGGCACGTCGCGCCGCCGCCGATGCCGGACATGACACCGGCCATCTGATCACCCTGGAGTTGCCGACGAGCCAGTCCGCGGTCGCGTCGCTGGCGAAGCACGATGTGCGACAACGGGTCTTCGGCGCGTCGGTGAACCGGTGTGCGCGGGGCAACGAGTTCGACACCCGCGCCAACATCCTCGAGATTGTCGCGCTGCGTGCCCGTCGTGCGGAGCTGCTCGGATACGCCAACCACGCCGAGTACGTCATCGCCGAGGAAACCGCACCCGGGCCGTCCGCGGTGCTCGACCTGCTACGCGAACTCACCGAATCCGCGTTGCGGGCCGGTGACCGGGAGCTGACCCGGTTGACCGCGCTGACCGACGAGGAGATCGGTCCCGCCGACTACACCTACTGGCTGGCCGCGGAGAAGCGTGCCACGTCGGCGGTCCCGCTCGGCGATTTCGCCGACTACTGCGAACTCGACGCCGTCCTGAACGACGGCGTGTTCTACGCCGCGAACCAGCTCTACGGGCTGCGCTTCACGCCCCGACCCGACCTGACTGGGTATCACCCCGACGTGCGGATTTGGGAGGTGTTCGGCGAGAACGGGTCCAGCATCGGACTGTTCCTCGGTGACTACTTCGCCCGGCCGTCCAAACGCGGTGGTGCGTGGATGAACAACATCGTCGATCAGTCGACGGTGCTTGCGACCCAACCGATTGTGGTCAACGTCCTCAACTTGACGAAGCCCGACGACGGCGCACACTGCCTACTGACGATGGATCAGCTGACCACCCTGTTCCACGAGTTCGGACACGCGGTTCACGGTCTGCTCTCCGCGGTCGACTATCCGTCGCAGTCCGGCACGTCGGTGCCCCGCGATTTCGTCGAATTCCCGTCGCAGGTCAACGAAATGTGGGCGTTGCATCCGGACGTGTTGGCGCACTACGCCCGGCATCACGAGACCGGGGCGCCCATCCCGGCCGAACTCGCCGAGGCGGCCCACGCGTCGGCGAACACCGAAACCGCGCACGGCACCATCGAATACCTCGCCGCCGCGGTCCTGGACCTCGCGTGGCATCGACTCGGGGCCGACGAGATCCCCAGCGACGTCAATGAATTCGAACGCACTGCGCTGCGTGAGGCCGGCTTCGTCGGCGATCTGATCCCGCCGCGCTACCGCAGTGCCTATTTCAATCACATCTTCGGCGGCGGCTATTCGGCCGGCTACTACTCCTACATCTGGTCCGAGGTCCTCGACGCGGAGACCGAACAGTGGTTCCTTGCCGAAGGCGGTCTGGTGCGGGAGTCCGGACGACGCTTCGCCGAGTCCACGCTGTCCCGCGGCGACAGCGTGGATCCGCTTGTCGCGCACGAGGGACTGATCGGACGCAAGGCCGAGATCGGACCGTTGCTGCGACGACGGGGATTGGTCGAGCAACCCGCCGAGGCCTGATTCCCTGGGCACGGCGTCGACGCGCGCTGTGGCGGTGGACTGAACACCCGACCCGACCCTTGTCATGGCCTGGCGCACCCCGTAACCTGAATCTGGCATCAGAATCGTATTTGGTCGCAGAGCAGCGATCGCCAGCAACGGAGGCCAGCGTGAGCACCGGGGAGACGCACTATGGATCGGTGAGCGCAATGGTGCGCCATTGGGCCGCCGAACGCGCGGAGAGCGTCGCGATCGACGTCGTCGGCGGTCGTCGGCACACCTTCGATTCGTTGTATCGCCGCAGCGTGCGGCTGGCCAACGGGTTGACCGAGCGGGCCGTGGGCAGCGGTGACATCGTCGGCTTCCTCGGACGGGATGCGGCGCTGTGGAGTGAGGTCCTGGCCGGCGCCTCGCTGATCCGGGCGGCAGGATTGCCGCTGAACTGGCGGTTGAGTCGTCGAGAGATGGATGCGATCGTGGCGGACTCCGGGGTCGTTGCGATCGTCGTCGAACCGGACTTCCTGCCGCTGCTGGGTTTCGACGATCCGGGGGACGGTCGGGTGCGGCTCGTGGTGGGCACCGAGGTCACCGAGTACGACACCTGGATCGAGACCTGCGCCGCGACCGAGCCGACCGCGACCCCACAGGACGACGACGTGACCATCGTCATCTACACCTCGGGCACGTCCGGTCACCCCAAAGGCGTCGAACTCGCGAACCGCTCGCTGGCCGCCAACCTCACGACACCCGCGCCCTGGGACATCCGCGCGGGCGATGTGGTGATGGTGCCGGCACCGCTGTTCCACGTGTCGGGCACCGGCTGGGTCTTCTACTGCCTGGGTCTGGGCGCGACCGCCCGGTTCCTGACCGAGATCGACCCGGTGGCCGTGCTCGACGCGTTCGCGAGCGGCGAGGTCGACCACGCGCTGACCGTGCCGGCCATCGTGGCGATGATGGTCAACCATCCAGTCGCACGCGAACGGTCGTACCCCGAACTGCGGACGCTGATCTACGGCGGCTCGCCGATGTCCCCGGCCGTCGCCCACACGGCGATGGAGGTCTTCGGCTGCGATCTCGTGCAGAGCTACGGCATGACCGAAACCTGTGGTCCCATCACCTTTCTCACGCCCGACGACCATCGACGCGACGGTGCGATCCTGGCGTCGGCGGGGCGCCCGGCCGAGGGCGTCGAGGTAGCCGTCTTCGATCCCATCGACCAGACGCCGTGCGCTCCGGGTGTCACCGGCGAGGTCTGGACGCGTAGCAGCTTGATCATGGCGGGATATCACGGGCAGCCCGACGAACTGGCCGCCGTGCTGCGATCCGACGGCTGGTTCCGTACCGGCGACGCAGGCTACTTCGATGAGGCCGGTTACCTCTACCTGTGCGACCGGGTCAAGGACATGATCGTCAGCGGCGGCGAGAACGTCTACCCGGTGGAGGTGGAGAACGTCCTGATGGAGCATCCCGACCTCAGCGACGCTGCCGTGATCGGGGTGCCGCACGAGAAGTGGGGCGAGACCGTTCTGGCGTTCGTCGTCGCCGAGCAACCCGTCGACTCCGCCGAGATCATCGACTTCTGCCGAGATCGACTGGCGCACTACAAATGTCCAACCCGCGTCGAGGTGGTGACCGAGTTACCCCGGAACCCGAGCGGCAAAATCCTCAAACGTGAACTGCGCAAGCCGTTCTGGGCCGATCGCACCCGCGGGATCGCCTGAGCCGATGCGTATCACCGAGATCCGTGAGATCGCCGTGCCGCTGCACGGGGACATCTCCAACGCGGTCGTCAACTTCTCCGCCCACCGGGTGTCCCTGGTCGCGGTGGTCTCCGACGTCATCCGCGACGGTGCACCGATAGTCGGCATCGGCTTCAATTCGATTGGTCGCCATGCCCAGAGCGGGATACTCGCCGACCGCATGATTCCCCGAGTACTCTCGGCCGACGAACAGGACCTGCTCGACGGCCATACCGGCCTCCTCGATCCGGCGGCAGTGGCGCGGTGCGCGCTCCGGGACGAGAAACCGGGCGGGCACGGTGATCGTGCGGGTGCCGCCGCCGCGATCGAACTCGCCTGCTGGGACCTGCTCGCCAAATATGCCGACGAACCCGCCCACGCCACCATCGCGCGTGCGTTCGGCGCGGCACCGGCGACCGGCGGTGTCCCGGTCTATGCGGCGGGCGGCTACTACCGTGGCGAGAACGAGCTTTCGGCCCTCGGCGACGAGATCCGCGGCTACCTCGGCGACGGATACCGCGCGGTGAAGATCAAGATCGGCGGGCAACCCCTGGCCGACGACCTGCGTCGCATCGACGCGGCGATCGAGGTCACCGGGGCGGCGGATCGGGTTGCTGTGGATGCCAACGCCCGGTTCGATCAGACGGGTGCGCTGGCCTATGCGCGTGCGTTGGCGCCGTATGGACTGCGCTGGTATGAGGAGCCGGTCGATCCGCTCGATTATCAGGCCACCGCAACGGTGATCGCCGAGTATCCGGGTCCGGTGGCCACCGGCGAGAATCTCTTCTCCCGTCAGGATGCGGTCAATCTCCTGCGGTACAGCGGCATTCGCTCGGATCGTGACATCCTGCAGATGGACGCCGGGCTGAGTTACGGCCTGACCGAATATCAGTCGATGATCACCGAGATGGAAGCAGCGGGCTTTCACCGCACCTCGGCGATGCCCCACGGCGGACATCTGATCAACCTGCACATCGTCGTCGGACTCGGCCTCGGCGGCTGCGAGGCCTATCCCGGCGTGTTCGCGCCGTTCGGCGGCTACAGCCCGGGATGCGTGGTCCGCGACGGGATCATCACCCCCGCCGACGATCCCGGATTCGGCCTCGAGGCCAAACCCGGACTGGCCGAACTGATCACCGAACTGGCAAAGGGGTAGAGGTGGCGTCACCGATGTCGATGTCGATCGCGATCGTGGGCTGCGGCGCCATGGGGTCGGTCTACGCCGGCCGGCTCGCGTCGGCAGGGCACGACGTGCACATGATCGGCCGCTCACCCGACCACGTCGGTGCGGTCGCCGAACACGGATTGACGGTTCGCGGGCCCGACGGCGAACGCGTCGTCCAGGTCGCATCCGCGGGCACGTCGCCGCCCGCTGGGCCGATCGATCTGGTCATTCTTGCGGTCAAGGCGGCCGACGTGCCTACGGCCGCCACGGTGTTGCCAGGACTGATGGGTCCGTCGACCGTTGTCCTGACGATGCAGAACGGGTTGGGTTCGGCCGAGTCGATTGCCGACGTGGTCGACGCCGACCGGCTGGCCGTCGGTATTGCCAGCGGATTCGGCGCGTCCGTGCCCGAATCCGGTGTAGTGCACCACAATGCGATGCGCGCGGTGCGCTTCGGGGCATATGCGGGACTCGCGTTGCCGGCTGTCGAGACCGTCGCCGAGGCCTGGCGCGCTGCGGGATTCGACGCTCAGGCGGTCGAGGACATCGTGGCGATGCAGTGGGAGAAGCTGATCTGCAACGTCGCCTACAGCGCGCCGTGTGCGCTGACCGGGCTGACGGTGGGGGAGGTGATGGATCACGACGACGTCGGGCCGGTGAGCCGGGCGGCGGCCGTCGAGGCCTTCGACGTCGCCCGCGCGATCGGCGTCGGCATCACCGTCGACGATCCGATCGCCCACGTCCGCGCCTTCGGCGCGTCGATGCCGAACGCCAAACCGTCGGCGCTGCAGGACATCGAGGCCCGTCGGGTCAGCGAGATCCCGGTGATCAACGGGGCGGTCCCACGGGCGGCCGCCCGGATCGGCCGGGACGCACCGGTCAACGACATGTTGACCCGGCTCGTCCGCGGCGTCGAATCCTCGTGGCCCTTCGACGGAGCTCAGGGAGCGAAACCTAGATGACGACCGGCGTGGTGCGTTCGGCCGCGGTCCGCGGGGCGTGCGCCACGTCGTCGGCGGTGAATTCGCGCAGCCAGCAAGCGAACTCGAGGAGGATGCCATCCGGGTCCTGGAAGTAGAACGAGCGGACGTACACCCCGTCGTGCATCTCGGTGGCGACCTGACTCGGGCTGTCGTCGTGGTTGACGATGGGTCCGACGCGGACGCCGGCCTCCTTGAGGGCCTTGCGATAGCCGCCGAACTTCTCCGGCGGGACGTCGAACGCGACGTGGTTGAGGGAACTCACCGCGCTGATCCACTCGCCGAACCCGGGCTTCTCCTCCGGCGCGGAAATGCCCGGCACCCCGTCCGGGGCGGCGGCGAACCAGAAGAACGCCAGCGAGTTGCCGTTACCCACGTCGAAGAAGAAGTGCTGGCCCATGCCGTCGGGCAGTTCCACCGTCTTGACCAGCTCGAACCCGAGGATTCGGCGGTAGAAGTCGACGGTGCGCTCCATGTCCGAGCACACCAGTGCGACGTGATTGAAACCGCGAACCTCGAACCGCGGACTGTTCATGATCTACCTCCCACTCTCAAATATGATCCTAACATCAGATTCATAAATGACAACGGGTTGCGAAGGGAGGTGGAGGCACATGCCGCACAATGATCGGGTGGCAACTGATCAGAGAAGGCCGACCAAGCGCGGTCGTGAGACGCTCGAGGCCATCGAGGCCGCCGCGCGAACGGTGATCGCCGACAAGGGCTTTCTCAAGATGACCGTCGCCGACATAGTGCGGGAGGCGGGCAAGTCGCCGGCGTCGTTCTACAACTATTACGACTCCAAGGAAGCGCTGCTCGAACACTGGGCGCGGGAGTTCCAGACCGAAGCCCGGCGGCGCGTCGCCGAGCGGGTGCACGAGCCGGCGGAGGACGCGCGTACGCAGGTCAACGCGGCGGTCCGGGCGCACTGGGAGACCTACCGCGCGCGGCTGGCCGAGATGATCGGTGTCTTCCAACTGGCCATGATCAACGACGACTTCGCGCGGGTGTGGGACTCGTTGTGTGCCGATCTCGTCGACACGATCGCGCGGGCGGTCACGCGGGCGCAGGGGGACGGCTACTGCCCGGGTACCGACCCGCAACTGACGGCGCGCGCAATCGTGTCGATGCTCAACATGTTCTGCTACGACAACCTCGCCAACGGCCGCAGCGCGACCGTCGACGACGAGGCGTGTATCGCGACGCTGTCCGACGCGTGGTACCACGCCGTCTACTGGAAGCCCTGACGCTCGGCGCTTGCTCGACATCGGGGGAGCGCTCGCCTAGTATCCGAATCTGACATCAGATTTATATAAGGAGTCTTTCCGTGGCGGTCGAACGCACCTTTGTCGGTCTCGAGTCCCTCAACCTCGGTCGGGCCGGGGCCGGCGGCCATCCATGTCAGGGCGTCTATCACGCCCCGGCTGGTCGACGCCCGCGAGTCGCCGTGATCGCCACCCACTACAACATCGACTTCTCCGAGCACTACCTGGCTGAGTATCTCGCCGAGAGGGGCTATGGATTTCTCGGCTGGAACACCCGATTCCGTGGGGATGAGGCACATTTCGTCCTCGACCACGCACTGATCGATATCGGTGTCGGCGTCCGGTGGTTGCGTGAGACCGCGGGCGCCGAGGTGGTGATCCTGCTCGGCAACTCCGGTGGTGGATCGCTGATGTCGGCGTATCAGTCGCAGGCGGTGTCGCCGGTGATCGAGCCGGTGGCCGGGGCGCGACTCGCCGTGGGCGTCGACGCGCTGCCGGCCGCCGACGGCTACATCTCCAGTGCCGCGCACCTGGGTCGCCCGGATGTGCTGACCGCCTGGATGGATGGCTCGGTCATCGACGAAAACGATCCGCTGTCAACGGATTCCAGCCTGGATCTGTTCAACCCGGACAACGGCCCTGCCTATTCGGCGGAGTTCGTCGGGCGCTACCGCGATGCGCAGGTCGCGCGTAACCATCGCATCACCCGGTGGGTCAAGGGTGAGCTCGAGCGTCTCGCGGCCGGCGGCTACCGGGACCGCCCGTTCGCCATCGCCCGCACCTGGGCTGACCCGCGGATGGTGGACCCGACGTTGGAACCGACCAAACGTCAACCGAATTCGTGTTACGCCGGGGTGCCGGAGAAAGCGAATCGCTCGGTGTTCGGCATCGCATCGGCTTGCACCCTGCGTACCTGGCTTTCGCTGTGGAGTCTCGACCACTCCTACGCGCGTTCGCATTTCCACCTCCCGCAGATCACCGTCCCGGCCCTGGTGCTCAACGCCGACGGCGACACCGGAGTCTTCCCGAGTGACGCGCAGCAGATCCTCGATCAACTCGGTGCCACCGACAAGGAGTTCCACGAGTTCGCCACCGATCACTACTTCCTGGAGAACAACGCGCGCGCCGAGGCTGCCGACCTGATCGACGCGTGGATCGGGAAGCGTTTCTGACGCGGCCCCGCCTGCCTGACTGCCCGGCGAAGTCACCCGTCGCTCTCCTCGCGATACCATCGACAGTGGCTCGGACCTGCCGCCGTTCGACCAGAGCCCAGCGGCACCGAGGTTTTATTCAGGGTGAACGAAACTCGCGACCGGATGGGTGGTTGCGATGTCAGGGGACGAGGTGAGCAGTGTCAGCGGTGAGCAATTGGTGGGACGGCGTCGAGGAGTGGCTGACCGGACTGTCCTTCGTTCCGCAGCTCCTGGTGACCCTGATCGTGGTGATCCCGCTGGCCGTCCTGATCGCTTTGGCTCTCAATCTGCTGGTCGACACCGTATCGGATGTGATCGACCGGCGGCGCTTCGCCGACGACGACGGGAGTGGCCTGTGAAGTCGATGTTTCGTTCCAAGGTCACCTTGGCGCTCGTTGCGCTGATCGTCCTGGTCGTCCTTGCCTGGTTGCTGACCCGCTAGCACAGCGATTCGTCTCGCTCGAATCGGACATCCGAGCGGTGATTTCTGCCCTCCGACCATTGCTAACGTCAGCAGGCCGGGTCACTCTTGTGATAGCTCCCGGCCAGCAGAAGCATCGAGGAGACCGAGCGTGGCGAGAACCGCGGGATACCGGTGGTGGCGGGTCGTGTTGGCGACCGTCGTCGCCGTGCTGATGATCGTTGGCGTCAGTGCATGTGGAGGTGGCTCCACCGACGAGCCCGGTGGTGAGGACATCTCCAGCGGCAGCCGCCACCTGAACCTGGTTGCCTACGCGACACCGAAGCCGGGATTCGACGTGATCATTCCGGCGTTCCGCGACACCCCGGAGGGCTCCGACATCGGGTTCTCCCAGTCCTACGGCGCCTCGGGCGACCAGTCCCGCAAGGTGGCGCGGCACGTCCCCGCCGACGTCGTGAACTTCTCCGTCGAGCCTGACGTCACCCGTCTGGTGAAAGAGGGCGTCGTCGATGAGGACTGGAAGAAGCAGGCACCCAACAACAGCATTCCGTTCGGTTCGGTCGTCGCGCTCGTGGTGCGCAAGGGCAACCCCAAGAACATCCACGATTGGGACGATCTGCTCAAGCCCGGCGTGCAGGTGGTCACCCCGAACCCAGGCAGCTCCGGATCGGCAAAGTGGAACCTGCTCGCCCCCTACGCCGCCAAGAGCAACGGTGGCGTCGACAACCAAGCCGGCCTCGACTACGTCAGCGAACTCATCCGCGACCACGTCACGGTGATCCCCAAGTCCGGCCGCGAGGCGACGACGGCGTTCGAGCAGGGGCAGGGTGACGTGCTGATCACCTACGAGAACGAGGCGATCATGCTCGAACGCGCCAACGCGACCGCGGGCGCCAACAGCCAGACGGAGTACCTGATCCCGCCGCAGACGTTCAAGATCGAGAACCCGGTCGCGGTGGTGAACTCCTCCGACGACAAGGCCGCCGCGAAGTCGTTCGTCGACTTCCTGTTCACCGACGATGCGCAGAAGCTGTGGGCGCAAGAGGGATTCCGCCCGGTGGTGCCTTCGGTCATCGCGTCGACGCAGAACCTGTTCCCCGGCGACATCGAGAAGCTCTGGACCATCAAAGAACTCGGCGCGCAGCTCGGTAAGGGCACCGCGGCGAAGAACGACGGCAAGGATCTGACCGGCTGGAAGGCCGTCGACAACGCGTTGTTCGGCAGCAAGGGTGCCATCACCAAGATCTACAACTCGGGAGGCGCGCAGTGAGCACGCAGAACTGCCGCGCGACCTGGGCGTCGGTCACCTCGGGAGGCGCGCAATGAGCACGCAGGTTGCGGGTTCCGCAGGGTCACCGGCACCGGCCGGATTCCTCGGCCGTGGCAAGACTTTCAGCGGTGTGAGCCCGCTGGGCATCGGCGTCGCGGCGCTGTGGCTGTCGATCATCGTGCTGCTGCCCCTGGCGGCCATCACCGTGCAGTCGTTCACCGACGGCTGGAGTGGCTTCTGGGACGCGGTCACCGACCCCAACGCCCTTGACGCTCTGGGTATCACCGTCCTGGTGTCGGTGGTCGTCGCGCTGATCAACCTGGTGTTCGGCACCATCATCGCGTGGGTACTGGTCCGCGATGACTTCTGGGGCAAGGGTTTCGTCAACGCGATCATCGACCTGCCGTTCGCGCTGCCGACGATCGTCGCCAGCCTGGTGCTGCTCTCCCTGTACGGACCCAACAGCCCCATCGACATCCAGCTCAACGCCACCAAGCCCGCGCTGATCATCGCGCTCACCTTCGTCACGCTGCCGTTCGTGGTGCGGCAGGTGCAGCCGGTGCTGCTCGAACTCGACCGCGACGTGGAAGAAGCCGCGGTGGTGCTCGGCGCGAGCAATTGGACCACGTTCACCAAGATCGTGCTGCCCGCGCTGCTGCCGGCCATCCTCACCGGCACCGGCCTGGCATTCACCCGCGCGATCGGCGAGTTCGGCTCGGTCGTCCTCATCGGCGGCAACATCCCCGGCGAGACCCAGGTGGCGTCGCAGTACATCCAGCAGCAGATCGAGATCGACGAACCCGTCGCCGCGGCCGCCGTGTCGGTCATGTTGCTGCTCATCGCTTTTGTCGTGCTGCTGGGACTCCGGCTGGTCAGCCGCCGGCAGCGCATCCGTGAGGAGGCCGACCAGTGAGAATCTCGCCGTTCACCCGTTACGGGCTGCGCGCGGTCGCGCTGATCTATCTGTTCGTCCTGCTGATCGTGCCGGTCGGCCTGATCTTCTGGCGTGCCTTTGAACACGGCCTCGCCCAGTTCTGGGAGTGGATCACCACCCCGGCCGCGATCTCCGCACTGCAGCTGAGCCTGCTCATCGTGGTGATCGTGGTGCCGCTCAACGTCATCTTCGGCATCGTCACCGCGCTCGCGCTGGTGCGCGGCAAGTTCCCCGGCAAGGGTGTGTTGCAGGCCGTCGTCGACCTCCCGTTCGCGGTGTCGCCGGTCGTCGCCGGTGTGGCCCTGATCCTGTTGTGGGGATACGGCGGCTGGTTCGGGGGCATCGAGAACCTCGGGTTCCGCGTCATCTTCGGCTTCCCCGGTCTGGTGCTCGCGACCCTGTTCGTCACACTGCCGTTCGTCGTGCGTGAGGTGGAGCCGGTGCTGCGAGAGATCGGCACTGAACAGGAGCAGGCGGCGGCGACGTTGGGCGCCAACGGCATGCAGACCTTCTGGCGCATCACGCTGCCCGCGATCCGGTGGGGACTCACCTACGGCATCGTGCTCACCATCGCCCGTGCGCTCGGCGAATACGGTGCGGTGACCATGGTGTCGTCGAACTTCCCGGGTATCTCGCAGACGTTGACCCTGTTGGTGAACTCGCGCTACACCGACGACTACAACGAGTACGGCGCCTATGCCGCGGCCACGCTGCTGATGATGGTGGCGATCGTGGTGATCGTCGCGATGAGCCTCATCGAGCGCCGCGTCCGCAACCGCGTCGCCAACGCGAGCCACACCTTCGAGGCGAGTACCGAAGAATCCGCCGACGTCGAGCCGATGCTCGTCCCGTTCGGTCCGGCAACCATCCAATCCCAGCCCGCGCAGCAGAAGGAAGGCGTCTGACATGTCCATCTCGGTCATCGGTGCCAACAAGCGTTACGGCGATTTCGCCGCCCTCGACGACGTGTCGATCGAGATCCCCGAGGGGCAGCTGACCTCGCTGCTCGGTCCGTCCGGATCCGGCAAATCGACACTGCTGCGGGCCATCGCGGGCCTCGACAGTCTCGATTCGGGCACCGTCGTCATCGGCGGTTCCGACGTCTCCAACGCCGCCCCGCAGAAGCGCGACATCGGGTTCGTGTTCCAGCACTACGCCGCGTTCAAGCACATGACGGTGCGCGACAACATCGCCTTCGGCCTCAAGATCCGCAAGCGTTCGAAGGAGGCCATCGACGCCAAGGTCGACGAGCTGCTGGAGATCGTCGGACTCACGGTGTTCCAGAAGCGTTATCCCGCACAGCTCTCCGGCGGTCAGCGCCAGCGCATGGCGCTGGCACGGGCCCTCGCCGTGGACCCCAAGGTGCTGCTGCTCGACGAACCGTTCGGGGCGCTGGACGCCAAGGTGCGTGAGGACCTGCGAAAGTGGTTGCGCCGCTTGCACGACGAAATGCACGTCACCACCGTGCTGGTCACCCACGACCAGCAGGAGGCCCTCGACGTCAGCGACAGCATCGCCGTGCTCAACAAGGGGCGCATCGAGCAGATCGGCTCACCCGACGACCTCTACGACCGGCCGGTCAACGAGTTCGTCGCATCGTTCCTCGGATCGACCGTGCGGCTCAACGGAGAACTGGTGCGCCCGCACGACATTCGCATCGGCCGACGCCCCGAGCTCGCACTGCCTGCCGCCGATCCGGCGCTGGACACCGGTGTCATCAAGGCGACCGTGCAGCGGGTGGTGAACCTCGGGTTCGAGACGCGCGTCGAGCTGATCGCGGCCGCGACCGGCGACGAGTTCCTGGCGCAGATCACCCGAGGCGACGCCAACGCGCTGAATCTGCAACCGGGTGAGGACATCTACGCCCGCGCGACCAAGGTGGCGGCGCTCTCGGCCGCCCGCTGATCGAGTAAGTGAGGAGCTTGCGACGAACGCATCGAGATCATGTGCGCGGATGGCCTCGATGCGCTCGCTCGCTGGCGCTCGCGGGCTTACTCGACCAGCGGAGGGGTCGCTCGACCAGCGGAAAAGGCAAGCTCAGCGGACGGGCGAAGCGGCGAAATGTCCAGCGCGTCGATAGGACTCGACCACCGCGTCGATCAGCGCGGTGTGAGTGCCGATCGGCCCGGCGACCAGTGATCCGGGGGCCAGGGTGTCCAGCGCGTCCTCGACGCGTTCGGTGAGCAGCCCCGCGGACAGGAAGTACGGGCTGACCGCGATGCGGTCGGCGCCGGCGTTGTGCAGTCGGCGAATCGCGGTGCGCAGGTTGATGTTTCCGGTGCCGAGTCGGGTGGCGTAGACGACCTCGACCGGTCGGTGCAGCAGCGTCGACAATTCGATGGCGCGTCGTCGGATCACGGTGTCGGCAGCCGGGTTGGTGGAGCCGACGGCGGTGACGATGATGCCGTCGCCCTCGGCCAGGCCGGCTTCGACGAGCCGATCGGCCAGCGCCGCAGTCAGATTCCGTTGGCCGACGACATCGGTGCAGCGCACCGGATTTCGTGCGTGTGCCGCGACGATGGCGGGTAGGTCGATCTCGCTGTGGTAGCCCGGCGCGAGGAGCAGCGGGACCACGACGGTCTCCCCGGGCATGCCGGCGAGTGCTTCGCCGACCGACGGCTCGTCGAGGTCGAGGTACGACAAGCGCACGTCGACGTCCGGCAGTCGGTCGGCCACGGCACGCCGGACCCGTCGCGCGGTGTCACCGAAGCGCGGGTCGCGGCTGCCGTGCCCGACGAGCAGGAGAGTCGGGCTCACACCAACTCTTTGAGATGCAGCGGCGACAGCGCGTCGCCGACCAGGCCGGCGGCCAGCGTGTTGCCACCCTGCGGATCGATCAGCAGGAAGCTGCCCGATTCGCGGTTGACCTGATAGTCGTCGGCGGCGATCGGCTCCGCCGTCTGCAGTGCGATGCGCCCGATCTGGTTGAGCTCCACCGTTTCCGGGGCGTCGATCAGCGTCAGGTTCTGCTCGTCGAACAGCACGTCGAGGCCACCGACGATCGCCTGGGTGGTCTTGCTGCCGTGCTTGAGCAGCAGGCGAGCGCCCGGGCGTAGCGGCTTCTCGGCCAGCCAGCACACCGTTGCGGCGAACTGCTGCAGAGGTTCCGGGGCGTCGGCAGCGCTCGCGATGACGTCGCCGCGGGAGATGTCGACGTCGTCGGTGAGCAGGATGGTGACGCTGCGGCCGGTGTGCGCGGTCGCGAGATCGCCGTCGGCGGTGTCGATCTTGGCGACAGTGGTCCGGGTACCCGACGGCAGCACGACGACCTCGTCGCCGACCGACACGCGGCCCGCTGCGATCTGTCCCGCGTATCCGCGGTAGTCCGGGAATTCCGGTGTGCGCGGCCGGATCACGTACTGCACCGGGAAGCGCAGCCCGACCTGCTTGCGGTCGGTCACGTTCGGCACCGTCTCCAGGTGCTCGATGAGGGTGGGGCCGTCGTAGTACGGGGTGTTTTCCGAGCGGGTGGCGACGTTGTCGCCGTGCAGTGCGGAGACCGGGATGGCCTGCACCTGCGCGGGCGACCAGCCCAGCGTGTGGGTCAACTCGGCGAACTCGGCGGAGATCTCGGCGAACACCGTGGCCGGGTCGTCGACGAGGTCGATCTTGTTGACCGCCAACACCAACTGCGGCACGCCGAGCAGCGCCATCACCGCGGCGTGGCGCCGGGTCTGGGCGACGACACCGTTGCGGGCGTCGACGAGCAGCATCACCAGCTGTGCGGTCGACGCGCCGGACACCGTGTTGCGGGTGTACTGCACGTGGCCGGGGGTGTCGGCGAGCACGAATGACCGTGCGGGCGTGGCGAAGTAGCGGTAGGCGACGTCGATGGTGATGCCCTGCTCACGCTCGGCGCGCAGACCGTCGACGAGCAGCGACAGGTCGGGGCCCTCGAGGCCGCGATCCACCGATGCGCGGGTGACCGCGTCGATCTGGTCGGCGAGAACCGATTTCGTGTCGTAGAGCAGTCGGCCGACGAGCGTGGACTTGCCGTCGTCGACGCTGCCCGCGGTGGCGATGCGGAGGAGGTCGGGGGAGTGGGTCATCAGAAGTATCCTTCGCGCTTGCGGTCTTCCATGGCTGCCTCGGAGACGCGGTCGTCGCCGCGGGTGGCGCCGCGTTCGGTCAGCCGGGACGCGGCGACCTCGGCCAGCACCGCGTCGTTGGTGACGGCGTCCGAGAGCACCGCGCCGGTCGACGAGCCGTCGCCGACGGTGCGGTAGCGCACCGAAAGACGTTGCACCTCTTCGTCCTCACGCGGGCCGCCCCACACGCCGGCGGTCATCCACATGCCGTCGCGCTGGTAGACGTCACGCTCGTGGGCGTAGTAGATCGACGGCAGCAGCACCTGCTCGCGGGCGATGTAACGCCACACGTCGAGCTCGGTGAAGTTGCTCAGCGGGAACACGCGCACGTGCTCACCCGGCGCATGCTTGCCGTTGTACAGATTCCACAGTTCGGGACGTTGACGCTTCGGATCCCACTGGCCGAAGGCGTTGCGCAGCGAGAAGATCCGCTCCTTGGCGCGCGAGCGCTCCTCGTCGCGGCGACCGCCGCCGAACACCGCGTCGAAACGATTCTCGGTGATCGCGTCGAGCAGCGGGATGGTCTGCAGCGGGTTGCGCACACCGTCGGGACGCTCGGTCAGCCGGCCGTCGGCGAGGTAGTCCTCCACCTTGGCGACGTGCAGGCGCAGTCCGTGGCGTTCGACGACCTGATCGCGGAACTCGAGAACCTCCGGCAGGTTGTGCCCGGTGTCCACGTGCAGCAGCGAGAAGGGCAGCGGCGCAGGCCAGAACGCCTTCAGCGCCAGGTGCAGGAGTACGGTGGAGTCCTTGCCGCCGGAGAACAGGATGACCGGACGCTCGAACTCGCCGGCGACCTCACGGAAGATGTGGATCGCCTCGGACTCCAGCGCGTCGAGGGTGCTGAAGTCGTCGGCGGTGGCAGTGTCAATGGTCTCGGTGATGGTCATGATGCGTGCAGCCCACATTCTGTCTTGGCGCGACCGGCCCAGCGGCCACTGCGCGGATCGGATCCGGGTTCGGGTTTGGCGGTGCACGGGGCGCAGCCGATCGACGGATAGCCTTCGTCGACCAGCGGATTGACCAGCACCCCGTTGGAGTCGATGTAGTCCTGCATGGTGTCGTCGGACCAGGGTGCGATCGGGTTGATCTTCACCAGCCCGAAGCCCTCGTCGAACGAGATGAGCGGCGCGTTGGCGCGGGTGGGCGCCTCGACGCGACGGATGCCGGTGACCCAGGCGTCGTAGCCGGACAGGCCCGACTTGAGCGGCACCACCTTGCGCAGCCGGCAGCATTCGCCCGGATCGCGGGCAAACAGGTTGCGGCCCAACAGTTCGTCCTGCTCGGCGACGCTGTGCTCAGGGGTCAGGTTGACCATCTCGACGCCGTACACCTGCTCGACGGCGTCGCGGGTGCCGATGGTCTCGGCGAAGTGATAGCCGGTATCGAGGAACAGCACCTTGACCGGGCCGCCGACCAGGTCGCGGTCGATGTGCTTGACGGCCAGGTCGACGAGCGCCGCGTCCTGCATGTTCGACGCGACGACGAAGTTGTCGCCGAAGGTCTCCGCGGTCCAGCGGAACAATTCCTCCGGGCTCGCGTCGGCGCCCAGTTCCCGCGCGCCGCGTTCGGCGATCGCGCGGAGTTCATCGGGGCTGAACCGGCGTTCGGTGCCGGCCGCTGTATGGGTGGACGTGCTCATCGCAGTGCCTCCTCATCGGCGCGAACGGCCCACTGCGCGAACCGCTCTCCGTCGTACTTCTGCTCTACGTACTTGCGGACCACGCGGTCGATGTAGTCACCGAGTTCTTCGGAGGTGACCTTGTGCTGACGCAATTTGCGGCCGAAACCGGCGTCCTGGCCGAGGCTGCCGCCCAGATGCACCTGGAAGCCCTCGGTCTGTCCGCCGTTGCCATCCTCCACCAGCTGGCCCTTGAACCCGATGTCGGCGATCTGCGACCGGGCGCACGAATTGGGGCAACCATTGATGTTGACGGTGATCGGCACGTCGAGCTGCGAGTTGATGTCGGCCAAGCGCTCCTCGAGCTCCGGCACCAGCACCTGCGACCGCTTACGGGTCTCCACGAAGGACAGCTTGCAGAACTCGATACCGCTGCAGGCCATCAGGTTTCGACGCCAGTTCGACGCGCGCGCCTGCAGCCCGAGGGGTGCGAGTTCGGCGATGAGCTGCTCGACCTTGTCGTCGGGCACGTCGAGGATGACCAGCTTCTGGTATGGGGTGAAACGGATGCGATCCGAACCGACCCGCTCGGCGGCCTCGGCCACCGCGGTCAGCTTGCTGCCGGTGACGCGACCGGCGATGGCGGCGAAGCCCACCGAGTTGAGCCCGTTCTTGAGCTTCTGCACCCCGACGTGGTCGCGGGGCGCGGTGAGCGGCTCGGGAGCCGGGCCGTCGATCAGCTTGCGGCCCAGGTACTCGTCCTCGAGGACCTGACGGAACTTCTCGATGCCCCAGTCCTTGATGAGGAACTTCAGGCGTGCCTTGGTGCGCAGGCGGCGGTAGCCGTAGTCGCGGAAGATGGCGACCACGCCCTCCCACACGTCGGGCACCTCGTCGAGCGGAATCCACGCGCCGACGCGTTGCGCGAGCATCGGATTGGTGGACAGGCCGCCGCCGACCCAGAGGTCGAGGCCGGGGCCGTGCTCAGGGTGGTTGACGCCGATGAAGGCGACGTCGTTGGTCTCGTGTGAGACGTCCTGCAGGCCGGAGATCGCGGTCTTGAACTTGCGCGGCAGGTTCGAGTACTGCGGATCACCGATGTAGCGGCGGACGATCTCGTCGATCGCGGGAGTGGGATCGAGGACCTCGTCGACGGCGTCACCGGCCAGCGGCGAACCGAGGATGATGCGCGGGCAGTCGCCGCACGCCTCGGTGGTCTTGAGGCCAACAGCCTCGATCCGCTCCCAGATGGTCGGCACGTCCTCGATGCGAATCCAGTGGTACTGGACGTTCTCGCGGTCGGACAGGTCTGCGGTGTCGCGGGCGAACTCGGTGGAGATCTGCCCGAGGGTGCGCAGCTGGGCGACATTCAGCGCACCGGCGTCGCACCGGATACGCATCATGAAGTGGCTGTCTTCGAGGATGTCGATGTTCTCGTCGCCGGTCCACGTGCCGTCGTAGCCCTCGGTGCGCTGGGTGTAGAGGCCCCACCAGCGCATACGGCCGCGCAGATCCTGCTTGTCGATCGACTCGAAACCCTGCTTGGAGTAGATGTTCTCGATGCGGGCACGGACGTTGAGCGGGTTGTCGTCCTTCTTGACCTGCTCGTTGGGGTTCAGCGGCTCGCGATAACCGAGCTTCCACTGGCCCTCCGCGCGGCGCTTGGTCGGCCGCGGCTTGCGGGCCGGCCGCTCCCGCGCGGGCTTGACCTCGGCGACCGGGGTCGCGTCGGCGCCATCGCTGGTCACAGAAAGTTCGTCGGTGGTGGACGTCATGAAGTCTCCTGAGCCGACGCGGGCACGCGTCAGCGATCACATGGAACGTGGGCTGGAAACGTGCCGGCATACCCGCGGCAGCGGGAACTTCTCAGGGCCAAACCGTCAGCGGACGGTGAACACGTCGTCTAGAGACGACAGTTCGCGCTGCAGACGCGCTTGAAATCGATGTGGCGTCGCGCAGCGAGCCACACTCCTGAGGAAGTCACGCCGTTCATAGTGCCATGCCCACCCTCGTCGCGTCTACTTGGGATTATTTTTCCTCACGATGAGGCAAAGCCCGTCTCTCGGTGCTTTGGTGTCGTCGTTGCAGGGTTCAAGGCAGGCCGACGTGGCCATATTCCCGTCGGCGCGCATCATGGAGGCGTGCCAGCCCAGTCCCTGTCCGTCGTCGATGCCGTCGATGTCGCAGCCGTCGAGGCCGCCTGCGCGGCGGTCGACCCGGCGACACCGTTCGGGCTCTACCTGCACGTCCCGTTCTGTGCGACTCGCTGCGGCTACTGCGACTTCAACACCTACACGGCGGGGGAGCTCGGCAGTTCGTCGTCGCCGGAATCGTGGCAGGCGGCGGTCGATCGGGAACTCGCGATGGCCGCGCGTCTGCTGATCCCGCAGCGCCCGGTGTCGACGATCTTCGTTGGTGGCGGCACCCCGTCGCTGCTCGGCGCGGCCGGTCTGCGGCGGCTGCTCGACGCCGTCCGCGAGCATTTCGAGCTCACCGACGACGCCGAGGTGACCACTGAATCCAACCCGGAATCCACGTCGCCGGAGTTCTTCGCCGGACTGCTCGACGCCGGATTCACCCGCATCTCCCTGGGCATGCAGTCCGCCGCCCCGCACGTCCTGAAGACCCTGGACCGCACGCACACGCCGGGCCGCGCCGTCGCCGCTGCGCGTGAGGCCGCCGCGGCCGGCTTCGACCACATCAACCTCGACCTGATCTACGGCACACCGGGGGAATCCGACGACGACCTGCACGCCAGTCTCGACGCCGTACTCTCCACCCCGGTCGACCACGTCTCGGCCTACGCCCTCATCGTCGAGGAC
Source organism: Gordonia sp. CPCC 205515 (assembly GCF_048537925.1). Classification (NCBI taxonomy): domain Bacteria; kingdom Bacillati; phylum Actinomycetota; class Actinomycetes; order Mycobacteriales; family Gordoniaceae; genus Gordonia; species Gordonia sp. CPCC 205515. Next base: position 554,020 of record NZ_JBCLVJ010000002.1, read on the forward strand.
GGTACCGCGTTGGCCCGACGCATCCGCCGCGGCGAGTTGCCGTCCCCCGACGACGATGTGCTCGCCGAGCGCTACGGCATCCTCGACGAGCGACTCTCGGCGGCCGGATTGCACTGGTACGAGGTCTCCAACTGGGCGCCCACCGATGCCGCGGCATGCCGACACAACCTGGCGTACTGGTACAGCCATGATTGGTGGGGGATCGGCCCGGGCGCGCATTCGCATGTCGCGGGGGTGCGGTGGTGGAACGTCAAGCATCCGGCGCGGTACGCCAATGCGCTTGCCGATCAACGACTTCCGGTGGCCGGGCAGGAAGTCCTGACCGCCTCGGATCAGCACGAGGAGGCGGTCATGCTGCGCGTGCGCCTGCGGGAGGGACTGCCGGCGCGGCTGCTCGGCGACGACGAGAACGCACAAGCGCAGCACCTGTGCCGCGACGGATTACTCGACATGAATGGACAGTCCTATCGACTCACGCCGCGGGGGCGGCTACTGGCCGACGGGGTGATCCGCGACATCCTGCTGGCCGGGGAGCGCTGAGCGACATGCCCACTGGTGCGCCCGCCCGCCCTTCGCGAGGTGAGCGCCGATGAGCAACCCGATCCGCCAGTGGTGGACCGCGCCGGACCACTTCGAGTGGCTCTCGAGCTACCTGGTGACCCGCGGTATCCAGCGGCCGCTGTCGGTGTTCGTCGGTTCGTCGGTGCTCTTCCTCGGGTTCATCGAGTTCCTGATGATGCACAGTCCGTCCGGGCCGTCGGGAACCGCCGGACAGGTCGGGGGCATCGTCATCGCGGTCGCCGCCTCGGCCGTGATGGCCGGCCGTCTCGTGGAGCACCACCCGATCCTGGCGGCGTCGAAGTTCCTCAATGCGTTCGGCGTGATCACCGTGATCCCGCTGATGTGTCAGGCGCTGCTGCAGGTGCTGGGTCCCGATGCACTCAACTCCGACACCGATGAGCTGACCGGACTGCTCAACAGACGCGGATTCCAGATCCGCGTGTCAGAGTTCCTGGTGAGTCCGGAGCGTCCCACGGGAGAGCACCTCGTGGTCGCGATGGTCGACCTCGACCGATTCAAGCAGGTCAACGACACGCTGGGGCACGCCGAGGGGGACGCGGCATTGATCGCTGTCGCCGGTGGGCTGGAAACGGGCATGGGCCCGCGATCGTTGGTCTCCCGGATCGGCGGCGAGGAGTTCCTGATCGCCGCCCTCACCGGCGACGACGACGCGACGTCGATTGCCGAGGGTCTCCGCGAGGCGGTGCTCGCCGGCCGATACGGACTCACCGCCAGTGTCGGCGCGGTCGCCGTGCCCCTCGTGGACGTCGTCGCGAGCCGGGCTGCTGAGCAGTTGGAGATGCTGATCCGGCTTGCCGACGAGGCCATGTACGACGCGAAACGCGCCGGCGGCAACCGCGTCGCGTTCCGGTCGGTGATCGGCGAGCTGTAGTCGATCGGATGTGCGGTCTGCGGGTTCGGTTACTCGCTTGCCACATCGGTCGAGGCCAGACGTAGGAGACCCGCCACGAAAACCGCAACCGCGATGATCGTGAAGTAGACGAGCGAGCCGTTGGGTCCGCCGAAGGGACTCTCGATCGAGGTGATCTGACCGACGCCGAGGGTGGCGTTCTTGAAGGGCGAGTAGTTCTGCAGCGTGAGGCCGATGTCGCCCTGGATCATGCCGACGAAGGTCTCGACGCCCCAGATCCACAGCAGGATCACCATGATCACCAGACCCGGCCGGGGGAGGAGGACCGCCAGCCCGAGTCCCAGGGCGCAGATCAGCACGGCGAGGTAGGCGGTGCCTGCCCACTGCCGCAGCCCGGCGGCCGACCACAGGTCGACCCGACCCCAGATCTCGGGAAACAGGTGCGGGAACCCCCAGAGAATCCCGAAGATGGTGACTGCGATCACGATGGCCGAAATAGTGCCAAAGACAATGAGTTTGGCGACCGGCAGCAGCCAGCGGCGCGGCTGGATCGAGAAGACGATCTCGATCGTCCGGTCCTTGAACTCGTTCGAGAACGAGGAGACCGGTGCCGACATCATGATGATGGTGGAGAACACGATGACCCAGTAGCCGGCGTTGTTGGTGTCCATGCCGCCGCTGCCGTCGATAGCCTCCATCTGGGTCGCCTTCGCGATACCGAAGTTGATCGCGACGGGAATCACGATGGCCAGCGGGACGATCGCGAACCAGAGCGGACTGCGCCACGAGAGCTTGGCCAGCTCGCTCGACACCGCCCGCGTCAGGTGCCGGGAGAGGCGAATCGGGCGTCCGGGGACGTCACCCGTGGGCGGCGGCGCGGTCGGCACCGAGTCCGGCGCCCGGTGGCTCACTGCGAGCTCCCGATTCCCGCGTACTCCACGCTGTTTCGGGTGATCTCGAGGTAGGCCGATTCGAGCGGCCGCGGTCCGGAACCCGCGGCGACGATCTCATCGCGCGACGTATTGGACAAGACCCTTCCCTGACCCATGATGACGATCCAAGAACCGTTGATCTCCACTTCGGCGAGGCTGTGCGATGCCACGAGTAGGCACTTGCCGTCGTCGGCGAGGTCGGTGAGCAGGTCGCGCAACCACAGTGTGCCCTCGACGTCGAGACCGTTGGCCGGTTCGTCGAGCACGATGGTCTGCGGATCACCCAGCAGTGCCGCGGCGATGCCGAGTCGCTGCAGCATGCCGTAGGAGTACTTGCCGGTTCGCCGATCGGCGACGTCGGCCAACCCGACGAGTTCGAGCACCCGGTCGGCGTCGGCGGTCGGGATCCCGGCCAGCCGCGCCTGCCAGCGGAGGTGTTGCCGTCCGGTGTGCGCCGGATTGCGCACGAACGCACCGAGGCAGAAGCTGATCTCGCGCTTCACCTCCGGCATCGACCGGAGCGAAGAGCCGTTGATCGAGATGGTGCCTGCGCTCGGGCGCGACAGCCCGGCGATCATCCGCAAAACGGTTGTCTTGCCCGCGCCGTTGGGGCCCAGGAGATAGGTGAGTGCACCCCGTTCGGCGCGGAATGTCACATCGGTGGCAGCGACCTTGTTGCCGAACGACTTCGATAAGCCCGTGACTTCGATCATGGAGCGACGGCAGTCGCCCGGGTCACTCAGTATCCCCAGTTGGGGCTGCCCTGGCAGCCCTTGCTGCAGTTGGCTTTCCAGTCGTACTTCCAGATACCACCCTCACGGAGGTAGTAGTAGGTGAAGCTCTGCGCGGGGTAGCCGGCCATCACGCCGTTGCCGGTCACCGTCATCCGGTTGCCCTTGATGGACTTGCCGGTGACCCGGCCCTTGATCGAGAAGAAGTCCATCGTCCGGCTCATGGACATGGCCTTCTGGATGCCGGCCTGGACCTGCGGGGTGTTGCCCCGCACGCTGACCGCGTACTTGGGTGCCAGTGGCACATCGGGATTCCACATGGCGGCGTAGGAACGCTCGATTTCGCCGTTGCTCGGGTTCGCCGAGCGGATCGGCAGATCCGCGGCCTTGCCGGTGCGGATGTCGACGTCGGCGTGCGCCGGCGTGGCCAGACCCGCGCCGAGCAACAGCGCGAAGAAACCGGTGGCGATGAGACGGATGAGTGTTTTCATGTGAATCTGTCCTTCCGCTGCTGCGGTAATCGAACGTGTGGAATCCGACCCCCCGTGGGTCCACGATTCACCCTTTTGAAATCGCAGTTGCGACCAGCGAGGTAACGGAATGTTATCGACGCTTGGTTAGGTGAGTCAATCCTTATCTCGCGTCACTCGGGTCGGCGCGGCGCCGTGGGCGGAGTCGTCCAGCCCGTCGTCCAACCGTTCGCGGGCGTTCGGTCCCGACGGTGCGCGCCTGCTGCCCGGGGCCGGGCGGGCAGTTCGACGGTGGCGCCGAGTTGCTCCTCGAGCGACGTCTCGCCGGCGAGGTCGAGCGCATCGAGATCGAGCATGCGGGCGTGGATGATGTGCCGGTTGCGCAACGCCGAGCGCACCGCGCGATGGAGGCCGTCCTCGAGATAGAGGTCGCCGCGCCACCGCACCACGTGCGAGAACAGGTCGCCATAGAAGGTGGAGTCCTCGCTGAGCAGCTTGTCGAGGGCGAGCACCTTGGTCACCGTGGTCAATTCGTCGAGGCGGAATTGCCGGGGTGGGATCTTCGCCCATGCGCGCGACGACAGTCCGTGGTCGGGGTAGGGCTTGCCCTCCCGCACCCCTTTGAAGATCATCGGCAAACTTCCTGACGCGGCCACGTCCCGCCGTCATCGCCCGGCGGTTCGTAAGATGGACGTCACCACTGTATGGCAGTGCTCACGATCTGGGAGGAGTGTCACGTGTCGACGACCGACGATCGGCGATTCGAGATCCTGCGGGCCATCGTGACCGACTTCGTCTCGACGCAGGAACCCATCGGGTCCAAGGCGCTGGTCGAACGGCATCAACTGGGCGTCTCGAGTGCCACGGTCCGCAACGACATGGCGGTCCTGGAGGCCGAGGGCTACATCGCCCAGCCGCACACCAGTTCCGGTCGCGTGCCGACTGACAAGGGCTACCGCATGTTCGTCGACCGGATCAGCGAGATCAAACCGCTGTCGGCAGCCGAGCGGCGGGCCATCCTCTCGGTCCTCGACTCCGGTGTCGACCTCGACGACGTGCTGCGTCGCTCGGTGAAGCTGCTGGCGCAGTTGACCAGGCAGGTCGCGGTCATCCAGTACCCCGTGTTGTCCACGGCCACCGTCCGGCACCTCGAAGTGGTGTCGCTGTCCCCGAGCCGCCTGCTGCTGGTCGTCATCACCGACGCCGGGCGAGTCGAGCAGCGCAACGTCACCCTTGCCGACGAACTGTCCGAAACGGACCTCGCCCGCCTGCGGGAGATGTTCTCGGCCGCGCTGCACGGCCGGCGTCTCGAGGCGGCATCGCTGGCGGTGGCCGAACTGGCCAACGATGCCCCGGCCGACATCCGGGACGCCGTCATCAGGGTCGCGACCGTGCTCGTCGAGACGTTGGTGGAACGCGGCGACGATCGGCTGGTGCTCGGCGGAACGTCGAATCTGGCCCGCTCGGCGGCCGATTTCACGCCGGTGGTCGGCGGCATGGATTCGGTGCTCGACGCGCTGGAGGAGCAGGTGGTGGTGCTCAAGTTGCTGACCACCACCCAGCAGATGGGGTCGGTGACCGTTCAGATCGGTGAGGAGACACAGACCGAGAACCTGCGTGGGACGTCTGTCGTATCGACAGGGTACGGTGCTTCGGGCACGGTATTCGGCAGCGTCGGTGTGGTCGGCCCCACCCGCATGGACTACCCGGGAACAATCGCGTCGGTGGCAGCCGTTGCGAAATATGTCGGTGAGGTTCTGGCCGAGCGCTGACCAGATATCGGACAGCAGCGATCAGTGACCCGCCCCGTGCGAAACCAAGCGTGAGATAGGACCGAGACGAACCGTGGCACGTGATTATTACGGCATTCTGGGCGTGGCACAGGGTGCCAGCGACCAGGAGATCAAGCGCGCCTACCGCAAGAAGGCCCGCGAACTGCATCCCGATGTCAATCCGGGGCAGGAAGAGCAGTTCAAAGAGGTCAGCACCGCCTACGAGGTGCTCAGCGATCCGGAGAAGCGTCGCATCGTCGACGCCGGTGGCGATCCGCTGGCCGGCCCCGGTGCGGGAGGCTTCGGCGGCGGGGGTTTCGCCGGCGGCGGCCTCGGCGACGTATTCGAGGCGTTCTTCGGGTCGGGCAGCGGCTTCGGCGGCGGTGGATTCGGCTCGGGCCGTGGACCTCGTAGCCGCGTCCAACCCGGTGAGCCGGCGCTCGTGGGCGTCGAACTCGACCTCGAGGAATGTGCCGCCGGTGTGAACAAGGAGATCACCGTCGACACCGCCATCCTCTGCGACATCTGCAAGGGATCGGGCACCAACGGCGACTCCAAGCCCATCTCGTGTGACACCTGTAAGGGTGCCGGCGAGATCCAGGCGGTACAGCGGTCCTTCCTCGGCCAGGTGATGACCGTCCGCGAATGCCCGACCTGCCACGGCGTCGGCGAGATCATCCCCGACCCCTGCCACAAGTGCGGCGGCGACGGACGCGTCCGGTCGCGGCGCACCATGACCGTCAAGATCCCCGCCGGTGTCGAAACCGGTATGCGGGTGCGTTTGTCCGGTCAGGGCGAGGTGGGTCCCGGCGGCGGACCGGCCGGCGACCTCTACGTTGAGGTCAACGAACGGCCGCACGATGTGTTCATCCGCGACAAGGACGACCTGCACTGCACCATCCGGGTGCCCATCGCCGACGCGGCGCTCGGCGCCGAGATCGACGTCCCCACCATCCTCGACGGATCCGCGCACGTCACCATCGGCGCGGGCACCCAGCCGGGACAGGTGGTCAAGGTCCGCGGTCAGGGCATGCCGCATCTGAACACCGGCGTCCGCGGCACGCTGCACGCCCACCTCGACGTCGTCGTGCCCACCAAGCTCGATCATGCGCAGACCGACGCATTGGCGCGGCTGAGGGAGGCCACCGCCGAGCAGGTCGAGGTCGTCAGCTCGGGATCGGGCGCGGCCTCCTCCGGCGGACTGTTCTCGCGTCTGCGTAACGCCTTCGCCGGACGCTGAGCGGGTCATCCTCGGTGAGTCCACCGCTGTTCTGGGTCGACGACGTCGGATCGGCCGGGTCGGACATCACCCTGGCGGGACCGGAAGGCCGCCACGCGGTCACCGTGACCCGGCTCGCCGTCGGCGAAGCCATCACCCTGGGCGACGGACGGGGCTCGACCGCACACTGTGAGGTCACCGCGATCAGCGGCAAGGACACCCTGATCGCGCACGCCCACACCGTCACCTATACCCACCCGCCGCGCCCGTTCGTCACCGTCGTGCAGGCACTGCCCAAGGCCGAACGGTCCGAACTGGCCGTCGATCTGGCGACCGAGGCCGGCGCCGACCGCCTGGTGCCGTGGCAGGCGGCCCGATGCGTCGCGCGCTGGACGGGTAAGTCGGAGAAGGGCATCGCGAAGTGGACGGCGGCAGCCACAGCCGCGGCCAAACAAAGCCGACGCCCGTGGGTTCCGGAGATCGCACCGCTGGCGACCACCACCGACATCCGCGCCCGGTGTGCTGACGTCATCGCCGTCGGCGGGGTCGTCGCGGTGCTGCATGAGCTCGGTGCGACGCCGATCCGTGAACTGCCGCTCGCCGAGGCCCCGGAGGTACTGCTGGTGATCGGCCCCGAAGGCGGACTCGACGACGCCGAGATCGCCGACCTCACCGCGCTCGGCGCGACGTCGGTCATCCTCGGACCGCAAGTACTACGCACCTCCACCGCCGCGGCCGTCGCCCTCGGCGCACTGGGTGTGCTGACCGAACGGTGGGACCGATGAAGAAGTGCGCCGCCCATCGGATCAAGGTCGAATATGGCAGCGCCCCTTCACAGTTCGGGCACGTCTATCACCCGACGACCGGACTCGACCCGGACGGCCCGGTGCCGCTGGTGGTGCTCATCCACGGCGGTTACTGGACCACCGAGTTCGGACTGACGATCGAGACGGCCATCGCCCGGCAGTTCACCGAGCGCGGTGCGGTGGTGTGGAACATCGAGTACCGCCGGGTCGGCGAACCCGACGGCGGCTGGCCGAACACCGGACGCGATGTCGTCGCCGCGATGCGGGCTCTCGATGGTCCGGTGCGTGATGCGCTGCCGGCCGAGATCGCCGCGCGTCTGGACCGGAACTCGGTGTCGGTGGTCGGCCACTCGGCGGGCGGTCAGCTGGCGGTGTGGTCGGTGGCGCAGCTGCGGGCGCGCACCGAGACGTGCGCGATCCGCACCGTCATCGCCCAGTCGGCGGCCCTCGACCTGGAGGCCGGTGCCGATCGGCCGTCGATCCGCAACCTACTCGGCCGTCCCGTCGACGAGATCCCGCATCGGTACGCCGAGGCCTCGCCCCTGCGGCAGGAACCGTTCGACGCTCACGTCATCGCCCTGCACGCGGAGAACGACACCGCCATCCCGGTCGAATCGAGCCGACGCTACGTCGAGCTGGTGACCGCGCAGGGTCAGTCGGCGGAACTGATCGTCGTCCCGGGCGAGGGACACGACGCCTTCGTCGATCCGCGCAGCGCGTGCTCGCGGCGGACGGTGCGACTGCTCGGCATCTGAGTTCGATGCGGGCCGGGATTAATGGCTCGGGCCGCCGCGTTCAATGGCGTTAGACTGACAACACCCGGGTGTCGTGCCCGGACCCCGAACACTGAGGAGTGATTTCATACGTGAGTGACGACAACCCCGACGTGAGCACACCGACGAACGGAACTCCAGCGGGCCGATCTGTCACCTCGACTGTGGAAGTATCTCCCGGAGTGGTGTTCGGCCTACTCGGAGCCAGCGACGTCAATCTGCGCACGCTCGAGCAACTGCTCCCGGCCGATATTCACGTGCGCGGCAACCAGGTCACCCTGACCGGTGTGCCCGCCGACGTCGCCGCCTCCGAACGCGTCATCGCCGAACTGGTCGACCTCGTCGGCCGCGGCACCCCGCTTAGCCCCGACCTGGTGCGCCACAGCGTGTCCATGTTGTCGGAGGGCAGTACCGAGTCGCCGGCCGAGGTGCTGTCGCTGGACATCCTGTCGCGCCGCGGCAAGACGATCCGGCCCAAGACGCTGAACCAGAAGCACTACGTCGACGCCATCGACAAGAACACCATCGTGTTCGGACTGGGTCCCGCCGGTACCGGCAAGACCTATCTGGCGATGGCCAAGGCGGTGCAGGCGCTGCAGTCCAAGTCGGTCAACCGCATCATCCTCACCCGCCCCGCGGTGGAGGCCGGCGAACGTCTCGGCTTCCTGCCCGGCACGCTGAGCGAGAAGATCGACCCGTATCTGCGGCCGCTCTACGACGCACTGCACGACATGATGGACCCCGAAGCGATCCCGAAGCTGATGGCGGCAGGCGTGATCGAGGTGGCGCCCCTGGCCTACATGCGGGGCCGCGCGCAGCCGCTGTCGACCCGCGTTCTGACGCCGGAGGGGTTCCGTCCGATCGGGGACATCGCGGTCGGTGACAGCGTGATCGGTTCGAACGGCTCACCCACCGAGGTGCTCGGCGTATACCCGCAGGGCTTCAAGGATATCGTCCGGGTGACCACCCAAGACGGCTCGTCGGTGCGGTGCTCGACCGATCACCTCTGGTCGGTCTACACCCGCGCCGATCGCCGCAGCGGCAAGGGGCCACGGGTGCTCGAGGCGAAGGAGATGATCGGGAACCTGCGTGCCGCGCACTACCACCGGTACGAACTGCCCGTGCTGTCGTCCCCGGTGAAGTTTGCCGCGCGGGCGGTGCCGATGGATCCGTATGCGCTGGGTCTCATGCTCGGTGACGGTTGTATGGCCGGCGTGGCCACGCCGAGTTTCACCACCGCCGACCCAGAATTGATCAACGCGTTGGTGGCTGCGATCCCGGGTATCAGGGCGACCCCGAAGTCAGAGGTGGACTACGTCCTCAATCGTGTCACTTCGCCCGGCGAGGTGATCACCATCGAGAATCCGGTCACGCACGTCATGCGCGAGCTGGGGCTGTGGGGTACCAAGTCGGCGACGAAGTTCGTTCCGGAGAGCTACCTCTTCAATGCGGCAGACATTCGGTTGGCCGTGCTCCAAGGCCTACTGGACTCCGACGGTGGACCGGTGAGCCAAAGTGGACGCACGTGCCGGGTGCAGTACACAACTGTGTCGGATCGACTCCGCGACGACGTGACGCTTCTGGTGCAGTCGCTCGGCGGGGTGGTGTATTACCGCACCCGACCGGCGGCGGGGCGGAAGCCCGGAAACGCCCGTGGCCGCTCAGTGTTCCACCGCCACGACGCCCACATCCTCGACATCCGACTCCCCGAGGGCATCACTCCGTTCCGGCTCACGCGCAAGGTGGAGAAGTACGCGGCCGGTGACTGCAAGCAACCAAAGCGGTACATCGAGAGCATCGAGCCGGAGGGCACCGACGAAGCGGTGTGCATTCGCGTCGCGGCAGCGGACGCGCTGTATGTCACCGAGGACTTCCTCTTGACCCACAACACGCTGAATGATGCCTTCATCATCCTCGATGAGGCGCAGAACACCACGGGTGAGCAGATGAAGATGTTCCTCACCCGACTGGGGTTCGGGTCGAAGGTCGTCGTCACCGGTGACACCACCCAGGTGGATCTGCCAGGCGGTGCGCAGAGCGGACTGACCGCGGCGACCCGCATTCTCGAGGGCATCGACGACATCCACTTCTCGCGGTTGACGAGCGCCGACGTGGTGCGGCACCGCTTGGTCGCCGACATCGTCGACGCCTACGGGCGTGCCGAGGAGAACGAGCTGCGCAATGGCAACCGTGCGTCGCGTCGTTCGTCGTCGCAGGGACGTCGCTCATGAGCATCGAACTGGCCAACGAGTCCGGCGTCGAGGTACCGGCCGAACTCATCATCGCCGCAGCACAATTCGCGATCGGTGAGATGGACGTGCATCCGGGGGCGGAGCTGTCGGTGGTGTGCGTCGACGAGGACACCATGGCGGATCTGCACGTGCAGTGGATGGACCTGCCGGGTCCCACCGACGTGATGAGCTTTCCGATGGACGAGCTCGTGCCCGGTGGTCGCCCAGACGCCGCCGAGCCCGGTCCGGCCATCCTCGGCGACATCGTCCTGTGTCCGAAATTCGCTGCGCAACAAGCGAAAGAGGCACGACGGTCGTTCGAGCACGAGATGTCGATGCTGACCGTGCACGGCGTGCTGCATCTCCTCGGTTACGACCATGCCGACGCGGCGGAGGAGAAGGAGATGTTCGGGCTGCAGAACAACATCCTCGAAGACTTCTACGCGCAACGACACCGGCAGGCGCAGTCCCAACGGCAGGCCGAACGCGACACCCGCCTCCTCGACAAGATCGGGTTCACCGAAACGGGGCAGCCGCCGTCGGGTGCGGCCACCGAGGAGCGATAGGGGTGGCCGACGACATCTGGTTCGTCGTGGCCGCCGTGGTGCTGATCTCGATCGGCGGTTTCTTCGCCGCGGTCGACGCCGCGCTGACGACCGTGTCCATCGCCCGGGTCGAGGACATGGTCAAGGAGGAACGGGCGGGCGCGGTTAGGCTCGCGACCGTACTGAGCGGTCGCGCCACCTATGTCGGACTCGCGGTCCTGATGCGGGTGGTGTGCGAGACCGCGGCCGTCGCACTCGCGGGGTACGTCGCTGTCGACGTGCTGGGTGTGGCTTGGGGATTGGTGACCACCGTCGTCGTGATGGCGGTCGTCTCCTACGTGGCGGTGGGCGTCGGCCCGCGGACCCTCGGTCGGCAGAACGCGTACAGCATCGCTCTTGGTTCGGCAATCCTGTTGCAGGGCATGGGTATTCTGCTCAAACCGCTGACCCGGTTGCTCATCCTCATCGGTAACGCGTTGACCCCCGGTAAGGGATTCCGCAACGGGCCGTTCGCCACCGAGGTCGAGCTGCGGGAGGTCGTCGACCTCGCCGAGGCCAGCGGCGTGGTGGCGGCCGACGAACGCCGAATGATCCAGTCCGTGTTCGACCTCGGCGACACCAACGCCCGCGAGATCATGGTGCCGCGTACCGACATGATCTGGATCGAGCAGGACAAGAGCTGCGCGCAGGCGGTGAATCTCGCGGTGCGGTCCGGACATTCGCGCATCCCCGTGATCGGCGAGAACCCCGACGACATCGTCGGCGTCGTCTACCTCAAGGACCTCGTCGCCGGTGGACAGGACATGTCCGCGCCGGTCCGCGACCGGATGCGTGAGGCAGAGTTCATCCCGGATTCCAAACCGCTCGACCGGGTCCTCGCCGACATGCAGCGCACCCGCAACCACATGGCCATGCTCGTCGACGAGTACGGCGGCATCGCCGGACTGGTCACCATCGAGGACGTCCTCGAGGAGATCGTCGGCGAGATCACCGACGAATACGACAGCAACGAGGTCGCGCCCATCGAGGAACTCGACGGCACCGAGGCCGACGGTGCGCAGTACCGCGTGTCCGCGCGCTTGCCCGTCGAGGACCTCGGTGAACTGTTCGGACTCGACATCGACGACGACGAGGTCGACACCGTCGGCGGTCTGCTGGGACTGGTCCTGGGTCGGGTGCCGCTGCCGGGCGCCCGGGTGGAAACCAACGGGTTACTGCTGATCGCCGAGGGCGGCCCCAACCGGCAAGGGCGACAGCGGATCACCACGGTGCTGGTCAAACGCATCGATAGCCCCGAACCCGACGACGACGGGCCGGACGACCGCGACACCGACACGCCTCGCGTCCGCCCGGCGCGACATCATGGGGATACGGAATACTCCATATCGTGACCGCACCTGCTGAATTGTCCGACGAGGACCAGAAACTGGTTGTATTGGCCCGGGGTGTCCTGGCCCGGGCGGAGACGTCGTCGGCGGCGGCCGTCCGCGACGGAGACGGCCGCACCTACGCCGGCGCGCCGGTGGCGACCCGCACCTTGACGCTGACCGGACTGCAGGTCGCCGTCGCGAGCGCGCTCTCCAGCGGTGCGCAGGCCTTCGAGGCCGCGGTACTCGTGAACAGCAGCGCCGACGACCCCGGTGTGGCGACGTTGCACGAGATCAGCGCCGATGCCTATGCGGTCCTCACCGATCAGCGCGGCATCCCGGTCGGTCGGGTGGACGGGCGATGACGACCGAGTTCCGTTCCGGCTTCGTCTGTTTCGTCGGTCGACCGAACACCGGTAAATCCACGCTGACCAACGCGCTGGTCGGGGAGAAGATCGCGATCACCTCCAACCGGCCGCAGACCACCCGCCACACCATCCGCGGCATCGTCAACCGCGACGACGCGCAGCTGATCCTGGTGGACACACCGGGCCTGCACCGTCCGCGCACCTTGCTCGGGCAACGGCTCAACGACCTCGTCCGCGACACCTACTCCGAGGTCGACGTCATCTGTGTGTGCATCCCCGCCGACGAACCGATCGGCCCGGGTGACCGGTGGATCGTCACGCAGGTGCGGGAGATGGCACCGAAGACCACCGTGCTCGGCGTGGTCACCAAGATTGATCGCGTCACCCCGAACAAGGTCGGCGAGCAGCTCATCGCCCTGGCCGAACTGCTGGGGCCCACTTCCGAGGTGGTGCCGTGTTCGGCGAAGTCGGGCAAGCAACTCGACGTGCTCACCGACGTGCTGGTCTCGCTCATGGAACCCGGACCGGCGTTCTATCCCGACGGCGAACTCACCGACGAGCCCGAAGAGGTCTTGATGGCCGAGTTCATCCGGGAGGCCGCACTCGAGGGCGTCCGCGACGAACTGCCGCACTCACTGGCCGTGGTGATCGAGGAGATGATCCCGCGCGACGACGACAGCGGCATCATCGACGTGCACGCGCTCCTCTACGTCGAGCGGGACAGCCAGAAGGGCATCATCATCGGGCACAAGGGTTCGCGGCTCAAACACGTCGGCACCACCGCGCGGCAGCAGATCGAGAAGCTGCTGGGTAGCCGGATCTACCTCGATCTGCATGTGAAGGTGGCGAAAGACTGGCAACGCGACCCCAAGCAGCTGGGTCGACTGGGGTTCTGATGGGCAGGCACGACTCGGACGACTCCGACGACCAGGTGTCCGGACTCGGCGAACACGAGAAGGTCGAACGCGATTCGGCGGCGCGGGCCGCGATCGGTGACGTCATCGGGTCGCCGCGGTTCTGGATCCTGCCGCTGCTGCTGGTGCTGGTGGTCATGTCGTTCATGGCCGCGCTGTACATGGGCGCCATCGCGGACCCGGAGAAGAACCTGCACAACTTTCCGCTCGCGCTGGTCAACGAGGACAGCGGCGGTGAGGTCGACAACTCCGACGGCACCACCAGCAAACAGAACTTCGGTGATCAGGTCGCCGACGGGGTGATCAGCACCGCCGCCGAGAGCGGGATCGCCATCCACCGCGCGGACCGGACCACGGCACTCAACGAACTCAATGCCGCCAAGGTGTACGGGGTGGTGTTCATCGGCGCCAACTTCACCAATCGTGCGGTGGCGCTGGGTCGTTCGGCGGTGCTGCAGGCCAAACCGGATCCGATGGTCATCGACGTCTACATCAACCGCGGGTCGGGCACCTTCGCGTCGGCGGTGACCACCACCTTCGCCGACCGGATGTCGTCGGAGGTCAACGCACAGGTCGGCAAGCAGCTGACCGACACCGTCCGGGCGACGCTGGCCAAGGCCGACATCGGATTCTCCGGCGCGGCGCAGCTGGCGATGGCCAATCCGGTCGATGTGCAGGTGGTGGAACCGGTGCCGTTGCCCGACGGATCCGGCAACGGGCTATCCGCGTTCTACTACACGCTGCTGCTGATCCTCGCCGGGTTCACCGGCGCGATGATGGTCAGCATCGTCGTCGACGCGATGCTCGGGCAGACACCGATCGAGTACGGGCCGTTCTATCAGCTGCGGACACGGCTGGCGATCTCGCGGTGGGGCACCCTCGCCGCCAAGTGGACCATCATGGTGTTGGTGGCGGTGCTGCAGTCCGCGCTGTTCATCGGGGTGTGTACGGCGGTCGGCACCGCACTGCCGAATGCGTTCGCGTTGTGGATGTTCGGAGTGTTGGTGATCGCCGCGGTGGGTATCTCGGCGGCGTCGATGATGGCCGTGTTCGGCAACCCTGGCCTGATCCTGAATCTGGTGTTCTTCGTGATCCTCGGCCTGCCGTCCTCGGGTGGCACGGTGCCGCTGGAGGCGAGCCCCCGGTTCTTCGCCTGGATCGCCGACATCGAACCGATGCACCTCGTCTACCTGGGTGTGCGCGCCATCCTCTACTTCGACGCCGACTTCGACGCCGGCCTGGGCCGCTCGGTGATCCAGTGCTTCATCGGCCTGGTCGTCGGCGTGCTGCTGGGATTGATCGGAACGAAGTACTACGACCACAAGAAGTGGCGTCGCTACCCGGGTGGCATGACCCTGCCGCCACGGTTGGCCAAGCTCGCCGAATAAGTCCCGGCGTGGGTGAGCACCCACTGTCGGGGGTGGGTGGGAGAATGCACGGGTGAGGTTCTATCGGGATGAGGCCGTGGTGCTTCGCCAGCACAAGCTGGGCGAGGCCGATCGAATCATCACGCTGCTCACCCAGGATCACGGACTGGTGCGCGCAGTCGCCAAGGGGGTGCGGCGGACCCGCTCCAAGTTCGGTGCACGGCTCGAACCGTTCGCGCACATCGACGTGCACCTCTATCCCGGCCGCAACCTCGACGTGGTCACCCAGGTGCACACCCTCAACGTGTTCGCCGACGCCATCGTCGCCGATTACGGCCGCTACACCACCGCCTGCGCGGTACTCGAGACCGCCGAACGCCTCGCCGGTGAGGAACGCGCCCCGGCCGCCCAGTTGCATCGGCTGACCGTCGGTGCGCTCGAGGCGCTGGCCGCGGGCCGTCGACCCAACCAGCTCATCCTCGACGCCTACCTGCTGCGCGCGATGCACTGCGCCGGCTGGATGCCGACGCTCGACTCGTGCGCCCGTTGCGCCACGCCGGGGCCGCATCGCGCATTCCATGTCGCGGCCGGGGGAGCGGTGTGCATCCACTGTCGTCCGCCCGGCTCGGCGACGCCGTCGGTCGGGGTGCTCGACCTGATGGACGCGCTGTTCCGCGGGCAGTGGGAACACACCGAGGGAATCAGCACGTCGATGCAGCGGCAGGCGAGCGGGTTGACCGCCGCCCACCTGCAGTGGCATCTCGAACGACAGTTGCGAACCCTGCCGCTCATCGAACGCGAAGCACCTCATAGGCTGGTGGACACCGCGTGAGAGGAGACGGTTGATGGCGCTACGGTCCGGTTCGCGATCGTCGAAGCGACCCAACCCGACACAGCCGGTCACCGTCCGCCCACCCGATCCACATCCCAGTGGGGCGCAGCCACCCAACCTGCCGGCCGAGTTCGTTCCCAGGCACGTCGCGCTCGTGATGGACGGCAACGGGCGCTGGGCACAGGACCGCGGGTTGCCCCGCACCGAGGGACACAAGCGTGGCGAGGCGGTCCTCATGGACACCGTCTGCGGCTGCATCGAACTCGGCGTCGGCTGGCTCTCGGCGTATGCCTTCTCCACCGAGAACTGGTCGCGCAGCCCGGATGAGGTGCGCTTCCTGATGGGCTTCAACCGTGACGTGATCCGCCGGCGCCGCGACGAGATGCACGAGATGGGCGTGCGTGTGCGCTGGGCCGGTCGTCGACCGAAGTTGTGGCGCAGCGTGATCCGCGAACTCGAGGTCGCCGAGGAACTCACCAGGGACAACACCGTGATGACCTTGACGATGTGCGTCAACTACGGTGGGCGGGCTGAGATCGCTGATGCGGCAAAGGAAATCGCACGGCGTGCGGCCGCGGGCGAGATCGATCCCGAGCGCATCACCGAGCAGACCTTCGCCCGCTACCTCGACGAACCCGACATGCCCGACGTTGACCTGTTCCTGCGTCCGTCGGGGGAGCAGCGCATCTCCAACTTCCTGTTGTGGCAGTCGGCGTACGCCGAGATGGTCTATCAGGAAAAGCTGTTCCCCGACTTCGACCGTCGTGACCTGTGGGCGGCGTGTGTCGAATACGCCTCGCGGGACCGCAGATTCGGCGGAGTGCAGCCCAAGTGACCGACACACCGTCGTCGTCGGAGATCCTCCTCGAACGTGCCACCGAACTCCTCGGCGAGATCGGTGAGGTGGCCGAGTCGGATTCCGATTCGGTTGTGGTGCAGGTGGGTTCGACGCGGGCATCGATCCGTGCGCTGACGCTGGCGCCCGGTCTTGACGTCCTCACCGTCACCCAGTTGGTGGCGCTGGATCTGCCCAACACCGACGCGTTGCGCGACGACGTCGAAACCGCTGATGCGCAACTGAGTTTCGGCACGCTGCGCCGTTCCGACCCGACCGGGGTCACGACCGATGTGTTGCAGTACTACACATTTCCGGCGGGCACCCTCGACGATGTGCCGATGCTGACGGTGCTACACGTGGTGCTGTCGGCGGGTGCGGATGCCGCAGCGTCACTGACCGGCGGCTGAGCGGCAGTCCGCGCAGTACCCGAACACCTCGACGGTGTGGTGGATGTCGGAAAAGCCGTGTTCGGCAGCCACTTTAGCCGCCCATTGCTCGACCGGTTCGGCCTGCACCTCGACGGTGGTGCCGCAGCGACGACACACCAGATGATGGTGATGGACCGACGAACAATGCCGATACCGGGTTTCGCCGGAACCGTCCCACAGCACGTCGATCTCCCCGGCCTGGCTCAGTGCCTGCAGGTTGCGGTAGACGGTGGTCAGGCCGATCGACTCGCCCCGGGCCTTGAGCTGATCGTGCAGTTCCTGCGCCGACACGAAGTCTTCGCCCGCGGCCAGGGCGTCGGCGATCGCGGCGCGCTGCCGGGTCGCACGGACGCCGGTCACCGGGCGCCGAACCGACGGGGTGCTCATTCGGTCACGGCCCGGTCGTCGGATTCCATCGAGTGCGCGACAGCGTCGACGACGATGTGCGCGAGGTGGTCGTCGACGAGTTCGTAGATGATCTCGCGTCCGTTGCGGTTGCCACGCACCACGCCCGCGTCCTTGAGGACGCGCAGATGCTGGCTGACGAGGGGCTGGTTCAGTTCGAGCGCGCCGACCAGCTCATGCACGCACTGCGAGTTCTCCCGCAGGGAAAGGACGATCGCGATGCGGGTCGGTGAGGCGAGCGCGCGCAGCAGGTCGCTGGCCGCTTCTCGAGTCCGGGCATCGGGGTTCACGACGACGAGTCTATCGGAAATGGTTTTCAACCGAGGTTGCTCGAGGCGTAGGTGGCCACGGAGTAGGCGACTGCCGGGGCCGTGGTGGCCAGCAGCGCGGGGTTGATGTTGGCGACCGTGTCGCCGGCACGGTGGTAGTTCGGGTCGAACGCGACACCCGCCTGCCCGCCCCACAACTGCGCCTGCGCGGCGCTCTTCTGCGCCTCGGCGCCGGTGTCCACCCCGCCGGACGGCACCCCGATCTCGATGAACGGGCCGTAGTCGGAGCGGCCGTCGAAATCGCTGCCCTGTGCCGTGATGCGTCGGTTGCCGAAGTAGCGGAGGAAGGTCTGCTCGATCTCGGCCGATCCGCGCGGTCCGGGGCCGGCACCGACCTTGTCGGAGTTGTCGCCGTCGTAGACGAAGTAGCCGCCGTTGGGCGAGCCGAGCATGTCGAAGTTCAGATAGAGATCGATCGTGGTGCGCGCGCCCGCGTCGAGGGACTCCACATACTTCGACGACCCGACCAGGCCGTCCTCCTCGCCGCCCCAGAACGCGAAGCGGATCGTGCGTCGGGTCTGCGGCGCCGACCCGAGTCGCAGTGCGGTCTCCAGCACTGCCGCGGTGCCCGATCCGTTGTCGTTGATGCCCGGTCCGGCTTCCACGCTGTCGAGGTGGGCGCCGGTGAGCAGGACATGATCCGGGTCGCCGGTACGGGTCTGTGCGATGACGTTCCGGCTGGTGATCTGTCGGGTCTGCGCCTGCACCGCGAGGCTGACCGATGCCGCCGACCGGAGCCGATCACCGTCCGCGGTGGTGACCCCGATGACCGGGATGGGGACGCCGTTGTCGAGGCCGAGCGTGGCGCCGTCGAGTGGACCGTTCTCGTTGTTGACGATGATCAGTGCCGTCGCGCCGGCGTCGGCCGCTGCCCGCGCCTTGATCACGAACTGGCAGGTGCCGCGGGTGGCGACGGCGATGGCGCCGCGGGTGGCCGGCGGGTAATCGGTGGTGCTGCAGCCGAGGTCGCCCGCGGTGACGGGCGGTCCGGTGACCGGCGTGTCGCCGGTACCGGCGGAATACTGCGCGATCCGGGCATCGACGGCTTGGCCGTCGGCGGTCAGCCGTACCGGGCCCGCATCGAATCGCGGATAGTCGAAAGTCGGTGTGGTGACGGTGAATCCGGCATCCTTCAACTTGCCGGCAACGTAGTCGACGGAGGCGTCGTAGCCGGCGGTCCCGCTCGCCCGATTCCCGTCGTGCCGATCGGCGATCGTCTGCAGCGCCCGCAGGTGGGTCATCACGTTGTCGATCTGGATGGCGGCGGCGAGGCCGTTGGGGGTGGTCGGGCCTGCGACCGACGTGGTGGCGGACCGGGAGGCGGGCGATTCGGAAACGGTCGATGCGCAGCCGCCGAGTAGCGCGCACAGGACCGCGGCGATCGGCATCAGACCACGTCTGCCGAACCGACCTTTCACCGCACCGAGGGTAGCCCGACGGAGGTGTGCAGGATCGGCGGATTCCTTGACGGGGCAGTGCGGCGGCTACCCTATAGGGGTTGTCCCAACCGTCGTCCAGTGATGGAGATCAGTTAATCGTGGCCGCCCAGTCCAACCGCGTCGAAGCCGTCGTCAACCTCGCCAAGCGTCGAGGTCTGGTCTACCAGTGCGGTGAGATCTACGGCGGAACCAAGTCGGCCTGGGACTACGGTCCGCTCGGCGTCGAGATCAAGGAGAACATCAAGCGTCAGTGGTGGCGCTCGATGGTCACCAGCCGCGACGACGTCGTCGGCCTGGACTCCTCGGTCATCCTCCCGCGCCAGGTGTGGGAGGCCTCCGGTCACGTCGAGGTGTTCTCCGATCCGCTCGTCGAATCACTGCACACCCACAAGCGCTACCGTGCCGATCACCTGATCGAGGCCTACGAACTCAAGCACGGCCACCCGCCGGAGAACGGTCTCGCCGACATCAACGACCCGGAGACCGGGCAGCCCGGCAGCTGGACCGAACCCAAGGCATTCTCCGGCCTGATGAAGACCTTCCTCGGCCCGGTCGACGATGAAGAGGGTCTGCACTATCTCCGCCCGGAGACCGCGCAGGGCATCTTCATCAACTTCAAGAACGTGATGACCACGTCGCGCAAGAAGCCGCCGTTCGGTATCGCCCAGATCGGCAAGAGCTTCCGCAACGAGATCACGCCCGGCAACTTCATCTTCCGGACCCGCGAGTTCGAGCAGATGGAGATGGAGTTCTTCGTCAAGCCGGGCGACGACGACGAGTGGCACCAGTACTGGATCGACGCCCGCTTCAACTGGTACGTCGACCTGGGCATCGACCCGGAGAACCTGCGGCTCTACGACCATCCCAAGGAAAAGCTGTCGCACTACTCCAAGGGCACCGTCGACGTCGAGTACAAGTTCGGTTTCGCCGGCAACCCGTGGGGTGAACTCGAGGGCGTAGCGAACCGCACCGACTTCGACCTGTCGACGCACTCGAAGCACTCCGGTGAGGACCTGTCGTTCTTCGACCAGGCCTCCGGCGAGCGCTACACGCCGTACGTCATCGAGCCGGCGGCCGGTCTGACCCGATCGTTGATGGCCTTCCTGTGCGATGCCTACACCGAGGAAGAAGTGCCGAACGCCAAGGGCGGCACCGACACTCGTACGGTGCTGAAGCTCGACCGTCGCCTCGCGCCGGTGAAGGTGGCGGTGCTGCCGCTGTCCCGCAACGAGAAGCTGTCGCCGAAGGCCAAGGGCCTGGCCGAGGAACTGCGCAAGCACTGGAACGTCGAGTTCGACGACGCGCAGGGCATCGGCAAGCGCTACCGCCGTCAGGACGAGATCGGCACGCCGTTCTGTGTGACCGTCGACTTCGACACCCTCGACGACCAGGCCGTCACCGTGCGTGAGCGCGACACCATGAGCCAGGAGCGGGTGGCGCTGGACAAGGTCGTCGAATACCTCGGTGGGAAATTGCTCGGCGCCTGACCCTTCGAGGCTCGCTTCGCTCGCACCTCAGGGATAGGGGTCTCGTTCCCTGAGGAGCCCGCCGAGGTACGAGGCGAGCGTCACGAAGGGTGCGACCTGCGGATTTCTGTCATAGTTGAGAGCGGAGTTGTCGCCTGTCGGTGGGCATGGGGTCTGCCGAGCGCGACGAGGAGAGTGAGTGCACCATGACCGTCAGTGGCAAGGTCGTCCATTACGACACCAATCGAGGGTTCGGATTCCTGGCGCCGGAGGCCGGGGGTGCGGATGTGTTCCTGCACATCAACGACATCGACATCGACGAGAACTCCCTCAAGCCCGGGGCGAAGGTGTCGTTCGACATCGAGGAGACCGACCGGGGGACCAAGGCGGTCAACGTCGCGGTCACCGAGGAAGCGCCCGCCGACGACGGAGCCGCGGTGCGCGCGCACCGGCGAGAAGAGCACGGCGGCGGCCGGTCCCACGGCAATGACCGCCACGGTGGCGATCGTGGCCGCGGTGATCGTGGCGATCGCGGAGATCGTGGCGACCGGCCGCGTCGTCCGCGCGGCGGTCCGCTCTCCGAGGAGATCACCGAACTGCTGCTCGACGCCGACGATGATCTGACCGCAGGCCAGATCGTCGCGATCCGGCAGCGGTTCCTGGATCTGGCGTCGTCCCGGGGATGGGTTGACTAGGACCTCTCCCGCCATCCCGTCGACGGCGGAGTACGGCGAGGAGGCCGTCGAGCGCATCGTGCCCGAGGCGCCGAAGGTCGCCAGCCTGCCCGGCACCCGCACCGATCACCGCAGCGAGTACGCCCGGGATCGGGCGCGAGTGCTGCATTGCGCCGCGCTGCGCCGACTCGCCGACAAGACCCAGGTGGTGGGACCGCGCGAGGGTGACACTCCCCGTACCCGACTCACCCATTCGCTGGAGGTCGGGCAGATCGGTCGCGGCATCGCGATCGGTCTCGGCTGCGAACCGGATCTGGTGGAACTCGCGGGCCTCGCCCACGACATCGGGCACCCGCCGTACGGGCACAACGGGGAACGCGCCCTCAACGAGGTCGCCGCCGACATCGGCGGGTTCGAGGGCAACGCGCAGAACCTGCGCATCCTCACCCGGCTCGAACCGAAACTCCTCGACGACCATGGTCGCAGCGCCGGACTCAACCTCACCCGCGCATCGCTCGACGCCACGCTCAAGTATCCGTGGACGCGACGCCCGCCGAAGGTGAAGTTCGGCGCCTACGACGACGACCTGGCCGCCCTCGAATGGATACGCCGCGGTGCACCGGGCGACCGGCAGTGCATCGAGGCGCAGGTCATGGACTGGTCCGACGACGTCGCCTACTCGGTGCACGACCTCGAGGACGGCGTGATCGCCAACCGCATCGACCTGCGCACGCTCGGCGATCCGGCCGACCAGCGGGCGCTCGCCGAGATCGGTGTCCGGGAGTTCCCCGAACTGGAACCAGAACCGCTCATCGAGGCGGCACATCGCTTGTCGCGCATGGACATTGTGCGTGAAGTCGGGGTGTTCGACGGCAGCCTCGACGCGTCGGTGAAGCTCAAGCGGCTCACCAGCGAGCTGATCGGCCGGTTCGCGTCGGCCGCCATCACCGGCACCCGGGAAGCGGTGGGGCACCGCTCGATCTCCCGGTACGACGCCGACCTCACGGTGTCGCCGCTGGTCGCCGCCGAGGTCGCGATCCTCAAGACCCTCGCACTGCGGTTCATCTTCTCCAACGTGCGGCACAAGTCCAATCAGCAGCGGCAGCGGGAACGTATCCACCGCGTCGCGGTGTGGCTGACCGCCGCTGCTCCGGGCGGGCTGGACCCGATCTTCGTGCCGATGTGGCAGGAGGCCGCCGACGACGCGGCCCGACTGCGGGTGATCGTCGACCAGATCGCGTCGATGACCGAGGGTCGACTGGAGCGCAGCGACCGGCAGAATTCCGGCGCGCAGGCGCACTTGGGATAGCCGAATCGCCGTCGGCTCGACGATCACTACACTGGTCCGGGTGCCAGGCCGAATCCCCGATCGTGACATCACGGAAATCCGTGAGCAGACCCGCATCGAGGACATCGTCGGCGACTACGTGGCGCTGCGCCGCGCCGGCGCCGACAGCATGAAGGGGCTCTGCCCGTTCCACGACGAGAAGACACCGTCGTTTCACGTCCGGCCCAATCACGGGCATTTTCACTGCTTCGGCTGTGGTGAGGGCGGTGACGTCTACTCCTTCCTGCAGAAGCAGGAACACATCAGCTTTGTCGAGGCCGTCGAGCAGCTCGCCGACCGCATTGGCTACCGCATCAACTACGAGGGCGGGGGACCGGCGATCGCCCGCGATCGCGGCACCCGCGCCCGCCTGGTCGCCGCCAATGCCGCCGCGCACAAGTTCTACGTCGAGCAGCTGCAGTCGCCGGAGGCAGCCAAGGCCCGGGAGTATCTGACCGAGCGGGACTTCGATGCCGCCGCGGCCGCCCAGTTCGGGTGCGGGTACGCGCCCGCCGGCTGGGACACCATGACCAAGACCCTGCTCTCGGCCGGTTTCGAGTTCAGCGAACTCGAGGCGGCGGGACTCTCGAAGCAGGGCCGCAAGGGGCCGATCGACCGTTTCCATCGTCGACTGCTCTGGCCGATCCGCAATCTCGGTGGCGACATCATCGGTTTCGGCGCCCGCAAACTGTTCGACGACGACAACCTCGGCAAGTACATGAACACGCCAGAGACCATGCTGTACAAGAAGTCTCAGGTGCTGTTCGGACTCGACCACGCCAAGAAGAGCATTGCCAGGGGACATCAGGTGGTGATCGTCGAGGGCTACACCGACGTGATGGCCATGCACCTGGCCGGTGTGACCACCGCGGTCGCCTCGTGCGGCACCGCGTTCGGTGAGGACCATCTCGCGCTGATCCGCAGGCTGATGATGGACGACTCCTATTTCCGCGGCGAGGTCATCTACACCTTCGACGGCGATGAGGCCGGAAAAGCTGCCGCGCTCAAGGCCTTCGAGGGTGAGCAGAGTATCGCCGGACAGACTTTCGTGGCGATCGCCCCGGAGAACATGGACCCGTGTGAACTGCGTCAGCGGCATGGCGACGCGGCGGTGCGTGACCTCATCGCCCGGCGGGTACCGATGTTCGAGTTCGCCATCAAAACCCTGTTGGCCGCACACGATCTCGACACCGCCGAGGGTCGCGTCCATGCGCTGCGGGACACGGTCCCGGTGGTCGCCCGGATCAGGGACATCGCGCTGCGTGACGAGTACGCCCGTCAACTGGCCGGCTGGGTCGGTTGGGAGGAAGTGGCGCAGGTACTTTCGCGCGTGCGGGAGGAGGGCGCGCGGCATGCCCGCGCGACCGGCAAGGCAAACAACAATGGCCGTGCTGGGGCGCGCCGCACCCGACCGGAGGCGACGTCGGCGCCTACCGCCCGTCCGGTTGCCGCGGATCCGCGACTCTGGCCGCAGCGCGAGGCGCTCAAGGCGGCGCTGCAGTACCCGGCGATCGCCGGCACGGTGTTTGATTCGCTTCCGGTGCAATGCTTTACCGAGCCGACGTACGCCACCATCCGGACCGCCATGACGGATCTGGGTGGCACCGTATCCGGCATGGGCGGCGCCGAGTGGGTGGACTCGGTGCACAACGCCGTCGACGACCCGGTCATCGGTCCGTTGGTCACCGAGCTCGCCGTCGAGTCGATGCCGGTGGACGAGAACAACATTCCGCGGTACATCACCAGTGTGCTGGCACGCCTGCAGGAGGTCTGGGTGGGCTCCCAGATCGCGGATATCAAGTCGCGCCTGCGGCGCATGGCGCCCGGGGATGACCCGGACGCCTACAACGCCGTCTTCGGCGACCTCGTCGCGTTGGAGGCCTATCGGCGGAGCCTCCTCGAGCAGGCTGTCGAACCCGGCGCCTGACGGCCGAGCTGTCAGGCCACCACCGCTTCTTCGAGTTCTTCCTCGGTTGTCTCGGTCAGCCCGCCGCGTTCGTGGCGCCCGGCCGGGGCCGCCGGCAGAGTGTTCGCTGCGCGGCGACGTTCGACCGCCGCGGCGGTTCCCAGCAACGCGGCACCGACGATGACCCAGCCGACGATCTTCCACACCTCACCGGTGATCCCCACGGAGGGGAAGTAGAGCAGGTTGCGGCCTGCCTCGTTGAAGCCGGCGCCGATCCAGAAGCTGTGCAGCGCACCGAAGAAGCCGGGCTGTAGCGACGGCGGGAAGACGCCGCCGCTGGAGGTGAAGTTCAGGCCGACGAAGAGAGTGACCATGACGATGGTGGTGAACCGCCCGATCAGCGAATGCAGGGCGATGCCGAACGCCATGATGGCCAGGCAGTAGACGAAGGCCAGTGCCATGATCTGCCCGGTGTGCGATCCGATCGCGTCGAAGATCACGGTGCCGATGAAGGTCACCAGTGCGGTGTTGACGGCAGCGCCGATCACGCCGAGACCGATTCGTATCGACAGCGGTTTCGAGGCACCTGCGGCACCGATCGCGATCGCCGTGGCGTAGGCGCCGACGGTGAGGGCGACCAGGAAGAAGAACAGCGACTGACCGCTGGGATCGGTGCCGGAATCGACGGGCGCGACGTCGGTGATGTCGAGGGGGAGCCCGGCGTGCGCCGCGACCGGCATGAACATCCGCTCGATGGAGACCGCCGCGGTGTCAGATGCGCCGGTGCTCACCATCAGCGTCGGATGCGAGTCGGACAGGACGTAGGCGCCGGCGATCTCCCGATGCAGCAGCGCGTCGCGCGCCTGGTCAACGGTGTCGACCACCCGCAGGTCTGCGTGGTCGCCGAGGGCTCGTTGCAACTGATCGGTGACCACTGCGGTCTGGGTGGTGGAACCGACGATGTCGATCCGGAGGTCGTGCGGATCGGGTTTGTGGAAACCGCCGAGATACGCCAGGGCCATGACGGCGCCCATCAGCAGCGGCACCGCGATGTGGGAGAGGACGGTGCGCATCGGCACGGATGAACCTGCGGTGGTGGACATTCGGACTCCTCACGAAAGACGACCTATGTTGCATAATGCAACTCAGATAAGTTGTAGAATACAACTCAGTGTGGATCGTTCGCAAGGCGAAGGAGGCTGGTGTGGGAATGCGCAATGGTCGCGGGGACGACATCGAGCGTGTCCACCACGGGTTGAGTCTGTTCTCCCGGCGGGTGCGCGGTGAGGCGCGCGAGGTGCACCCGGGCATGACTTACGTCGACTACTCGCTGCTCACCATCGTCCGGGATCGGCCCGGCCTGTCGGGTGCGGAAGTTGCCGAGGCCGCGTGCATCGACAAGTCGACGGCGAGCCGGCAGCTCGCCGGTCTCGTCGAGCGCGGCATGATCGAGCGCGGAGAGGCCGCAGGTAGGCGGCGGCCGCTGCATATCACCGGCGACGGATCCCGGGCGCTCGCGACGGCCGACGCCGCTCAGCGCAGCCAGATCGGCGACCGATTGCGGGACTGGACGCCGCAGGAGATCGAGGCCTTCGCCGATCTGCTCGAGCGGTACAACGGTTCCTCGGAGTGACGCCGCTCAGAAGGTGTCTGGGTCAGGCGGCGTCGGGCAGGGCGCGGCGAACGCCCGGGCGCAGCTCTTCGGGGTAGCGAGGTCGGTGCGGGTCGTCCCAGTTGTAGACGCACCCGCCGACGTAGGTGTGCGCGCCCTCGCATCGATCCGGCGTCGGACGTGGTTGGCCCCAGATGTGTTTTCCGCTCATATCGCCCTCCCTGAACTATTGGCGACTTGGACTCTCGGCGACAGACATCGGTGGCTGTTGCACAAAAGTATGGGGGCTTGCCTGTCCGTTCGGGCAGTGAGCGAGGGGTTTTACGCGCCTTGAACGACGTGATTGTCGTCATAGGGAATGATCGTCGACACCCGGCCAGGTGTCGGTGAACGCCGCCGGCATCCACTCCGGCCACTCCGGACCAGTGGTGGGGAGGCCATCGAAGAATCGCGCAAGGACACGCGTGCGGCGACCGCGATTGTCGTACACGGCGGCCTGGTCGCCACGTTTGATCGCGGTAACCGACAGGGGCCACACGCGCTGGTAGCGCTGTCGGATCTTCTGGACGGGAACGGTGTGGCCGCCGTGGGCGACGCGCAATCGGACACGTTCGACCGCATAATTCTCGGGCACGACGACGACGTGCACGACGACCCGGAAGTCATGGTCGTGTGCTTGATCGATGAGGTCGAGTTTGGACGGGTGGGAAAAGACCGTCTCGGCAATGAACGACCGGTGTCGGGTGATCAGTGCGCTGCGCGTATCGGCTGCGATGGCGGCCGCTTCGTAAGCGTGCGCTTCGGGATCATCCGGCCAACGCCGTTTGGCGATCTCGTCGGCGTTGACGAACGGCGTGTTGAGAATGGGGAGCAGTTGTTCGGTCACCAGGGTCGTCTTGCCGGCACCGTTGCATCCGACGACGAGGTCGAGACGGGCTGTCACGACTCGAGGATCACCTCGGTCCCATCCGGGTGGTACTCGACCATCCTGCCGCGTTCGTCCACCGCGACCGACGAGAATTCTTGCGCAGCAAGTCTATCCACGTGGTCTACGGCGGATAGTCGCTCATCGAGGAGTGCGTCGACCTCGGCATCGAACACGACCGACTCCTCGTCGGACAGTGATGCGATCGGCAGGTCACCGGTCAGTGCCAGATCGACTCGACGACGGGCGCGGCTGGTGCGCGCAGATACCCCCTGTCCGACCCGTGCCCAGTGCTCGAGCTGCTGGCGAGCCGAACGGTGCTCGCGAGCGCCCGCAGCACTCGCTTGCTCGACCAGAGTGGCGCTGAATCGCGTCACCTTGTCTGCGGTGGCGTCCGCCATGAGACCTCCGAACGTGTGCGTTGCACTCTGCTACACACCGAGCGTAGCAGAGTGCAACGACGGCTGGGCCCAGAAATTCGTCGCTCTGCGGTATCTGATCGGCAGGCGCCGATCGTCGCTCAGGTAATGTGCTGCGACGGGCACGACGTGCCCATGGGGCGGTAGCTCAGTCGGTTAGAGCCGCGGACTCATAATCCGTAGGTCGCGGGTTCGAGCCCCGCCCGCCCCACGCTCGACCCGCGGTGACGCTGTGACCACGCGTTTTGTTGTCCGGTAGACCCATAGGCTAGAGTCATCTCTCGGTTCAAGAGAGCATTCCCCCGTAGCTCAATTGGCAGAGCATTCGACTGTTAATCGAACGGTTACTGGTTCGAGTCCAGTCGGGGGAGCAAGAAAACCGCCTGGTGACAGGCGGTTTTTTGCTATCCGGAGGTGTTGACGGAAATCGCCGCCCGGGGCGACTCCGACGTCGTGTCGTATCCCACGCCTACCGTGGGTCGCATGGCACTCTCCAAACAAGAACGCGAGACCTTCCTGGCTCAACCGCACATCGCTGCGCTGTCGGTGGAGGCCGGACCCGACCGCGCACCGCTGGTGGTGCCGATCTGGTACCAGTACGCGCCGGGCGGTAAGCCGTGGATTCTGACCGGCACGAGCTCACGCAAACTCGAACTGATCCGCGCCGCCGGGCGGTTCACGCTGATGGTCGAAACCGTCGAACCCGAGATCAAGTATGTCGCGGTGTCCGGCGATGTCGTCGACTACTCCGACGGGACACGGGCTGATCTCACCGAGATGTCCGCGCGCTATCTACCGGCGGACAAGGTGGCCGGCTACGTAGAGATGGCCACGCGGGAGCACGGGCACCAAACCAAGGTCGTACTCGATCCGAAGCAGTGGGTATCACTGGATCTCGGGAGTCTGTGACGAAGGAGCCGGGACACAAATCAGCGCCGCCCAGGGCGGGGCTGGTCGTCGGGGGTGACCAGCCCTGGGGGGGGTGGCGGGGGGGGGGTAACCGCCCCCGCCCTGAGCTGCGCTGTTGTCACCACAGTACCGGATGACCGGCGACAACTACGATTCGACGGGTTCGTCGCTGGTGTCGTCCCAGATGCCGGTCGTCTCGAGGTGTTGGGTCAGGCGCGCGGCGCCGTCGGTGAACTGTCGCCGCGTTTGTTCGATGACCTGCTGGCGGTCGCCGCTGTGGTAGGCCTCGAGCAACTTGGTGTGCGAGTCGAGCGCCACCACGCCCCATCCGGGGTCGGTCGCGTACAGCCGGGACGGCGTGTAACGCGTCGCACTCAGCAGGAA
This sequence comes from Gordonia sp. CPCC 205515, assembly GCF_048537925.1. NCBI lineage: Bacteria > Bacillati > Actinomycetota > Actinomycetes > Mycobacteriales > Gordoniaceae > Gordonia > Gordonia sp. CPCC 205515. The sequence continues at coordinate 582,840 of NZ_JBCLVJ010000002.1, forward strand.
CCAGGCAAGCTTTCCACCTGCGGCGATCCGGTTGTGTGCACGGTGGAACTCGAACTCGGCGGACTCGACCTGGGCCACATTGCCGGCGGTCAGCGCGTCGCGAAGCCGCTCGTTGCGTGCCTCGAGGTCGGCGATCTGCTCCGGGGTGATCGCATCGGCGGTGCGCAGCGCCAGCTTGATCGCGATCTCGCCCTGCAGCCAGAAGAGGTCGTCGACGTCGGTGCGGCTCAGTTCGGCGACGACGTACCCGCGATGCGGCGCGAGGTTCACCATGCCCTCGCCGCGAAGCGTGAGGAGAGCCTCGCGGACGGGGGTGACGCTGACCCCGAGGCGTTCGGCGGTCTCGTCCATGCGGACGAACTCACCCGGCTTGATCGCGGCGGTCATGATCTGCTCGCGCAGGTGAATCGCGACTTCCTCGGACAGCTGTGGCCGGCGACGCAGTCGCTCTCCGGTGGAATTCATACGCTGAATATATGTGATAGGCGCCGCGGTGATCTGGGCCACGCCGAGGGTCGCTACATTGGTCGCATGCCGAAGACCTCGCGTCCGACGGACGCGGCACCCGTGACCGACCCGGTCGACGTGACCCCGCTCGACGGTGACGACTTCCTGGCGGCCAACCGGGCCAACCGTGAACGGCATCGCGAGGAGGCCGAGCGCAAGGCCGAGAAAGCTGCGAGGACGCCGGGCAAAGTGTCGGCGGAGCCGCGTCGTCGGCGACTGCCGTCGATCCGCCCGGTGACCGCGGCACTCGTCGCACTGTCGATCCTCGTCGTCGGCCTGGCCATCTCCACCGCCTACTTCGCCTACGCCTACGTGCAGGCCGACGATCGAGCCGCTGCCGCGGGTCCGGCACAGTCCGATCGGCAGGAGGCGATGGACACCGCGCGTCGCTACGCCGCCGCGCTGGCCACTTATGACCCGGCGAACTATGCCGACCTCGACCGGCGCATCCGGGAGATCTCGACGCCGGAGTTCGCCAAGACCTACATCACGTCGTCGGCGGATGCGCGGCGCGGCAACGCCACCGCGCGCGGCACCTCCAAGGCTGAATCGAAAGATGCCGGACTGCAGTCGATCTCGGATTCGACGGCGACCGTGCTGGTGACGCTCGATCAGACGGTCACCTCACCTGATGTGAAAGCGCAAGTTCCCGAGGGGATTCCGTATCAGTCGCGGGTGAAGGTGACGTTGCAGCGGGTCGACGGGAAGTGGCTACTGTCCGACCTCGACACCGTCTGAGTCGCCCAGCAGTATCCGCAACCCGATCGCGGTGACGTGCGGCGCGGGGGGTCGCCGGTGTGGCCGGGTCAGGTCGATGGTCAGGTTCAGCACAGCCTGCACCAGAAAGCGGGCCTGCAGCAGGCTCAGCTCTGGCCGGTCCTGCCCGACCCAGGCTGCCCATTCGTCGACGTTGATCCGTTGCCGGCTGCGGAGTTCGGTGCGTTGCGGCGCAGCCACATTGCCGATTTCGGACACGTATACGGTCAGCATGTCGGTGGTGTACGCCAGGTCGACGTACTTGGTGACCAGCGCGACGATCACCTCGCGCGGGGTCGTCGACGACGCGAGTGCGTCGGCGATGATCGCCGACACCCGATCCGATGCCCGCCAGAACGCGGCCAGCAGGATCGCCGATTTGCTCTCATAGTGGCGGTAGACGCCGGAGGAAGGAAGGTCCGCGGCGCGGGCGATGTCGTCGATGGTGACATCGTGGAATCCGTGGGCGGCGAACAGCCGCATCGACTCGGCAAGCAGCAGTTCACGTTTCGACGTCGGGGGCAGGCCGGAGGCGGGCGTCTGCGAGGTGTCGGCCACGTCGGGCAGATCCAGACCTGCCAGAGACATCGCCGCCGCGGTGATCAACTCCACGATCTGCCGGGCGGGCAGGGTCGCCCGGTGCGTCGACGGACTGGCCACCACGCTGGTCATCGCCGCGGTGAGGACATCGGCTGCCCTGGTCGCGAGTTCGGGGCGCATGCGCTGCAGCGCACCGCGGATGCGTCGGTGCTGATCGACGATGATCGCGCGCACCTGCGCTGCATCGTCGCCCTCGAGGTAGTCGAGTTCCCAGTGGTAGAGCCCGCCGGTGCGCCGATTGGCGACCGACGCGCCGGTCAATGCACGCAACAGCCCGCGGAGTTCGGCCTCGGGGTCGTCCGCATCGGCCGGGACTGCGGCGACGGCCGAGGCGAGTGCGTCGGCGAGCATGCGGGCGGTCTCGGCGAACAGTGCGTACTTGTTCGGGAAGTGCCGGTAGAGCGCGGGGGCGGACAGGCCTGCGGCCGCGGCGATGTCGTCGAGCTTGACCGCGTGGTAGCCGTTCTCGCTGAACGCCTTGGCCGCGGTCCGCAGGATGACCACGCGCCGATCCGCGGGCCGGCGTGGACGTCGACCCGCGGTGGTCGGCGGGGACGGACGGCTGCTCATGACGAGACAGCGTATCCGGAGCTGAGGTTCACGCATCAGATTCTGCACTATTCATGAGAAAAGCCACTACAGGACACCCTCGGACGCCGATAAGTTAATTGAAATTCTCGTGATCTGAGTCGCATTGTGGTAGAAGTAGGGGCATCCGCCGTGGTGTGCGGCGGGTCGGTGTGATGAGGCGAAAGGGTATGGCTGCCGTGACGGACAATGTGGACAGCGGAGATCAGATTCGGGTCAGTGTCGATGATCGAGGGGTGGCCCGGATCGAGATCAACCGTCCGCAGCGTAAGAACGCGATGAACGATGTCGTCAGCGGGACGATCGTCCGCAGTTTGCGGGAATGGGCCGATCGTGACGACATCCGCGTGGTGGTGATCGACGGTGCGGGCGGCAGCTTCAGCTCGGGAGCCGACATCGGTGGATTCATGGAGGCCGCCAGCGGGAACGCCGGCGGCCGGATGAATCCCGATCAGGCGCACGGATTCATCTCCGGTGGTTCGGAATTGGCCCGCGCGGTCCGGGCCGTACGGGCGCCGGTCATCGCGTCGGTCGACGGGGCGGCCGCCGGGGTCGGTGCGTCGCTCGCGTTGGCCGCCGACCTCATCTACGCGACGGAGCGGTCGTACTTCCTGCTCTCGTTCGTCAACATCGGCCTGATGCCCGACGGCGGTGCGACCATGTCGGTGGCCACCTCGATCGGTCGGGCGCGTGCCAATGCGATGGCACTGCTCGGCGAGAAGCTGCCCGCGGCAGAGGCTTTCGACGCCGGACTGGTCACCAAGGTGGTCGCCGATCGAGCCGCGCTCGACGAGACCGTCGACGCGGCCGTGGCGAAGCTCGCCGCCACCTCGCCGCGCTCCCTGCGGCTGACCAAGGCAGCCCTCGACGCGCACACGATGAGCGGTCTCGAACCCGCGCTCGAACGCGAACTCAAGGGCCAGACCGAATTGCTGCAGTCTCCGGAATTCCAGGCGGCCATCGCTGCCTTCCTCGGCGCCAAGCGCTGAAAAACCCGTATACACAACATCTTTTGTGAGGAGTCACCATGACCGCGACCATCGACACCAGTAGCGGCCTGATCACCGAGCCGCTGCGCTCACGCCGTAACCACTGGAACAATCAGGTGCGCCGCCATGCCTTCATGACGCCGGACCGTCCCGCCCTCAAGTTCATGGGCAACGTGACCACCTGGAGTGAACTCGATCAGCGCACACGTGCATTCGCCGCGGCGCTGAATCGGCGGGGCGTCAAGTTCGGCGATCGCATCCTGATGATCCTGCTCAACCGTTCCGAGTATGTGGAAGCGGTGTTGGGTGCCAACCTGATCGGCGCGATCCCGGTGCCGGTCAATATCCGGATGAGCCCGGCCGAGGTCGCCTTCCTGGTCAGCGACAGTGGTGCCAAGGTCATCGTCACCGAGTCCATGCTCGCGCCGCTGGCCGACGCGGTCAGCGCGTCGACCGGCGCCATCGACACCACCATCGTGGTGGGGGAGAGCGCCAACGACGCCCACCTCGATTTCGAGGCACTCGTCGCCGAGGACGCGTCGGATCTGCCCGAGATCGATGTCCCCGAGGACACCATCTCGCTCATCATGTACACCTCCGGTACCACCGGAAAGCCCAAGGGCGCCATGCTTTCCCATCAGAACATGCAGGCGCAGGCGGTCGTCTGTCTGCAGGCGCTGCAGACGAGTCGTGACGACATCGGTGCCTGCGTGGCGCCGATGTTCCACATCGCCGGGCTGGGCGCGATGACCCCGCTGTTCTACATGGGTGCGCTGTCGGTGATCCACCCGCTCGGCGCCTTTGACCCCGACGCCATGCTCGACACCCTGGAAGCCGAGGGCACCACGTCGATCTTCCTGGTTCCCGCACAGTGGCAGGCGGTGTGCGCGGCACAGCAGGCCAAGCCCCGTGACCTGAAGCTTCGGGTCATCAGCTGGGGCGCGGCCCCGGCGTCGGACTCCGTGCTGAAAGCGATGAACGAGACCTTCCCCGACGCCATCAACGTCGCGGTGTTCGGACAGACCGAGATGTCGCCGATCACCTGTGTCCTCGAGGGCAAGGACGCCCTGCGCAAGATCGGATCGATCGGCAAGGTCGTCCCCGCAGTCACCGCCCGCATCGTCGACCCGGAGATGAACGACGTCGAACCCGGCCAGATCGGTGAGATCGTCTACCGCGGACCCAACATGATGGAAGGCTACTGGCAGAACCCGCAGGGCACCGCCGATGCCTTCCACGGCGGCTGGTTCCACTCCGGCGACCTGGTCCGCCAGGATGAGGAGGGATTCCTCTACGTCGTCGACCGCGCCAAGGACATGATCATCTCCGGCGGTGAGAACATCTACTGCGCCGAGGTGGAGAACGCGCTGTTCGGCCATCCCAAGATCTCCGAGGCGGCGATCATCGGTCGCGCACACGAGAAGTGGGGAGAGGTGCCGGTGGCCGTCGTCGTACTGGCCGCGGGTGTCGACGACCTCACCCTCGCCGAGATGGAGCCCTACCTCAACGAGAACCTGGCTCGCTTCAAGCATCCGAAGGACCTCGTCATCGTCGACGAACTGCCGCGTAATGCCGGTGGCAAGGTCGTCAAGCCGTCGCTGCGCAGCGAGTACGGCAGCAAGGACGCGGGTCTGAAGAACTGATCGCAACCCCGCAACTAGAACACGTTCCATTTTTCGTGGAAAGTGGCTAGGGTCTGAGTCAGGTTGTCGTGCGTCCGTTCGGGGGGAAACCATCGGTCGGCGCCTGTCTACAAGTGGAGGAAGTGTAGTGAAGACCAAGGGTGCGCTGCTGCGGGAACTCAACAAGCCATGGGCGATCGAGGAGATCGAGATCGGTGATCCCAAGCGCAGCGAGATCAAGATCCGGATGGAAGCCGCCGGTATGTGCCACTCGGATCATCACCTGATGACCGGCGGTATCCCGATGGCCGGGTTCCCGATCCTCGGCGGTCACGAGGGGGCCGGCGTCGTCGAACAGGTCGGTGAGGGTGTCACCGACTTCGAGGTCGGCGACCACGTCGTCCTGTCGTTCATCCCGTCCTGCGGCAAGTGTCCGTCGTGCAAGGCCGGCCTGGCCAACCTGTGCGACTTCGGTGCGATGCTGCTGCAGGGAGAGGCGGTGTCGGACAACACGTTCCGCATCCAGACCGCGGCCGGGGAGAACGTGTACCCGATGACGCTGCTCGGCACGTTCTCGCCGTACATGGTGGTGCACGAGGCGTCGGCGGTGAAGATCGACAAGGACATCCCGTTCGAGGTCGCCGCGCTGTGCGGCTGCGGCATCCCTACCGGCTACGGCTCGTCGACGCGTAGCGGTGACGTCAGTCCCGGCGAGGATGTCGCGATCGTCGGTGTCGGCGGTGTCGGTACGGCAGCGCTGCAGGGTGCGGTGATCGCCGGCGCCCGCTATGTCATCGCGATCGACCCGGTCGAGTGGAAGCGCGAGCAGGCGATGAAGTTCGGCGCCACCCACGCCTTCGCCTCGGTCGAGGAGGCCGCGGGGACGATCGCCGAGATCACCCACGGGCACATGTGCCACAAGGTGATCGTGACCGTCGGCGAGGTGCACGGCACCGACGTCGACACCTGGCTGAGCATCACCGCCAAGGCGGGCACCTGCGTGCTCACCGGTATGGGCAACATGATGGAGAACCAGGTCACGCTGAACCTGGCGATGCTCACCCTGCTGCAGAAGAACCTGCAGGGCTCCATCTTCGGTGGCGCCAACCCCAAGCTGGACATCCCGAATCTGCTGTCGATGTACAAGCTGGGCAAGCTCAACATCGAGGACATGATCACCAGGCAGTACCGCCTCGATCAGATCAATGAGGGCTACCAGGACATGCTGGACGGCAAGAACATTCGCGGTGTGATCCGCTACACCGACGAAGATCACTGACCTGTCGGACCGGCCGGGTAGCGTAACGCGATGTGTCCACACTTGATGCGCTAGCGGACTGGCCGGTCGAGAATGTCTCGGCCGCACTCATCACCACGACCGGGGTCGCCGACGAGTTCGGCGACCCCGGTCGTGTGTACGAATTGGCCTCGGTTACCAAACTGCTTGTCGCGCAAGCAGTCCTGGTGGCCGTGGAGGAGGGTGCGGTGGAGCTCGACGCGGCCGCAGGTCCGCCCGGGGCCACCGTCGAGCATCTGCTGGCGCATGCTTCGGGGCTGGCGTTCGACAGCCGGGAGGCCGCCGCGCCGGTGGGTACCCAGCGGATCTACTCCAGTGCCGGGTTCGAAGTCCTTGCCGAATCCGTCGAGGCCGCGAGTGGGATCGCGTTCGCGGAGTATCTGCGTCAGGCGGTGTGTGAACCGCTGGGCCTCGCCGACACCGAACTCTATGGACCCGCGGGACACGGCGCGCGGTCCACCGTCGCCGATCTGAGTCGCTTCGCCGCCGATCTGCTGACGCCGACGCTGCTCTCCGGTGAACTCGCGGCGCGGGCGACGAGCGTCGCGTTTCCCGGGCTCGACGGGTTCGTCCCCGGCTACGGCAAACACCGGCCCAATGACTGGGGACTGGGGTTCGAGATCCGATCCGAAAAGTCGCCGCACTGGGCCGGCTCGCGGAACTCGCCGCAGACGTTCGGGCACTTCGGGCAGGCGGGCACCTTCCTATGGGTCGACCCGCAGCTCGAGGCCGCGTGCGTAGTGCTCACGGACCGGCCGTTCGGCGCCTGGGCCAAGCCGCTGTGGAGCGAGTTCAACGACACGGTGGTCGACTCGCTCACTCAATCCTGAGAAACCTCACCAGAAACTGGCGCAACACGGGCCTCGTGGGGCACAATTAATCACAACAATGTGATATCCGGTGCAGATGAGGGAGTTGGGGAAGACGTTCCTCGTCGAAACCGGAGGTGAACAAGGTGCGCAACCTGAACCAGTTTGCGGACATGACAACAGGAGTGGTCTACATCCACTCGGCGCCAGTGGCGCTGTGCCCGCATGTCGAGTGGGCTCTGTCGTCGACCCTGAATGCGCGGGCCAACCTGAAGTGGTCCGCGCAAGAGGCCGACCCCGGAATGCAACGGGCCACCGTTGACTGGGCGGGGCCGGTCGGAACCGCGGCCCGTTTGGTGACCGCGCTGCGCGAGTGGTCGGTGCTGCGCTTCGAGGTCACCGAGAACGCCAGCGAGGGCGTCGACGGCGAGCGGTTCAGCTACGTGCCCGCACTCGGGCTCTGGCGTGGGTCGACCAGCGCCAACGGCGACGTGATCATCGGCGAGATGCAACTGCGCTCGATGATCGACGCGATGCCCGACAGCGTCGGCCTCGCCGGCGAACTCGAGGCCGCGATGGGCACCGCCTGGGACGACGCGCTCGAGTCATACCGCATGGGCGGCGCCGGCGCCGAAGTCACCTGGCTCCAGCAGCGAGTGGGGTAGGAGGGGGGCGGTAACTTGGCGGCGACTCCGTCGCCGCGTGTGATCCGGCCTCAGTCCCCGGTCTTCCCTCCTCGTCGCAGGGTCGCTGCGCTCCCGTGCTCCTCGTCAGTCCAAACCGGGGTCGGCCGAATCACTGGAAACCTCACCTACTCAGGACGCACAACGCGAAAGACCCCGGTCGCAGCCCGGGGTCTTTCGCGTTGATTGTCTCTACAACGGTATGTTCTTATGCCGCCCACGTCGCGCGGGTGCCGCGGCCAGGGCCTCGGCGATCCGGCTGCGGGTTTTGGCCGGGTCGATGATCTCGTCGACCACGCCGATCGACATCGCGCGACCCACGCCACCGGCGATGGCCTCGTGCTCGGCGGCCAGTCGTTCGTGCAGTGCGTCCCGCTCGTCGTCGGGTGCGGCGGCGAGCGCCTTCTTGTGCAGGATGCCGACGGCGGCCTTGGCGCCCATCACGGCGACCTCGGAGCCCGGCCAGGCGAACACCGCGGTGGCACCCAGTGCGCGGGCGTTCATCGCGATGTAGGCGCCGCCGTAGATCTTGCGGGTGACCAGGGTGACCCGGGGAACTGTGCACTCGGCGAACGCGTGCAGCAGCTTCGCGCCGCGACGGACGACGCCGTTCCACTCTTGGCCGACACCCGGTAGGTAGCCCGGCACGTCGGTGACGACGATCAGCGGTACGCCGAATGCGTCGCAGAGCCGGACGAAGCGGGCGGCCTTCTCCGCGCTCTCGGAGGTGAGGCAGCCGCCCATGCGCAGCGGGTTGTTGGCGATCACGCCGACGCTGCGGCCCGCCAACCGGCCGAAGCCGATGACGATGCTGGGCGCCCACTTGGCCTGGAGTTCCTCGAAGGTCGTGACCTCGGTCTCGCCGTCGGCGGCGAGTTGGGTGTCGAGGAGTTCGGTGAGGACCGGGTGGACGTCGTAGGCGCGGCGGTTCGACTCGGGCAGCAGTGCCTTGAGGTCGGTGTCGCCGGCCTCGGCCTGCTCCCGGTTGAAATGACCCTGCTTGCTGAACGTCGACACGAGGCGCCGGGCGCGCCAGTAGGCGTCGGGTTCGGAGTCGGCCACGATGTGGCAGACACCGGACTTCTTGCCGTGCGCGACCGGGCCGCCGAGCGTTTCCATGTCGACGGATTCGCCGGTCACGCTCTTGACCACGTCCGGGCCGGTCACGAAGACCCGACCCGCCGGAGCCATGATGACCACGTCGGTCAGGGCCGGACCGTAGGCGGCGCCGCCGGCCGCGAAGCCGACGACGACCGAGATCTGCGGTACGTATCCGGATGCCCGGACCATCGCCTCGAACACCTGACCCACCGCGTGCAGGGCTTCGACACCCTCGGCGAGTCGTGCGCCACCGGAATGCCAGATCCCCACGACGGGGGCCTGCTCGGTGATCGCGGTGTCGATCGCGTTGACGATGTGCGCGCACCCGACCACACCCATGGCACCGCCCATCACGGTGCCGTCGGTGCAGTAGGAGACGGTGCGAACGCCGTTGACCAGTCCGATGGCGGCCTGTACACCCGATTTGTCGCGGGTGTGCAGCAGCGACATCGTGCCTTCGTCGAAGAAGTTGGTCAGACGGAGCAGCGGATCGCGAGGATCCGCCGCTTCCTCACGGCCAGTGATGGGAGCCAATGTGGTCATCGCGGTCTCCTAGCGTGTCGGTGATGCGTGCGGATCAGTAGCGACCGAAGGCGAGCGCAACATTGTGCCCACCGAATCCGAATGAGTTGTTCAACGCGTAATCGATCTGGCCGTAACGGGCCTCACCATGAACGACGTCGACATCGCACTCGGGGTCCTGGTTTTCCAGGTTGAGCGTCGGCGGGATGACCCCGTCTTCCACGCTCTTGATTGTCAGCACGGACTCCAACGCCCCGACAGCGCCGATGGAGTGTCCGAGAGCGGACTTGGGTGCGTAGACCGCGGCATGCTGGCCGATCGCCATGTTGATGCCGACGGCCTCGGCGGTGTCACCGATCGGTGTCGCCGTGGCGTGAGCATTGACATGGGTGATGTCGGCCTTGGTCAGGCCGGCGGTCTGGATGGCGCGGGTCATGGCTCGCGCGTTGCCCTGACCGCTGGGGTCGGGGGCAACCAGGTGGAAGCCGTCGGACGTGATGCCGGCACCGAGGATGCGGGCGTGGATGTGCGCACCACGTGCCTTGGCGTGCTCCTCGCGTTCGAGGATCAGCATGGCCGCGGCCTCACCGAACACGAATCCGTCGCGGTCCTTGTCGAACGGGCGCGACGCCCCGGCCGGGTCGTCGTTGCGCGTGCTCATCGCCCGCATCATCGAGAACGCCGCGATCGGGATCGCGTCGATATGCCCTTCGACACCACCGGCGACGACCATGTCGGCGTCACCCATCACGATGTGGCGCCATGCGTGGGCGATCGCCTCCGCACCCGACGAACATGCCGAGACCGGGGTGATCACACCGGCGCGGGCGCCGACGTTGAGGCCGACCATGGCAGCCGGGCCGTTCGGCATCGCCATCGACACGGCCAACGGCGACACCTTGCGGTAGTTGCCGGACTCCTCGATGGCCTTGACGTTGGCGACCATGGCGTCGCCGCCACCCTGACCGGTACCGATCACGACGGCCAGACGGTCCGGGTCGACTTCGGGCTCACCGGCGTGGGCCCACAGACGCTTGCTCATCACATGCGCGACGCGCTCGACATACGCCATACGGCGTGCCTCGATGCGCGTGACCTCTTCAGCCGGGTCCTTGACCATCCGTCCGCCGACACGACAGGGGAGTTCGCCGTACTGCGTGACAAAGTCATCGGTCAGCAACCGAATACCGGACTCGCCCGCAACCAACTTCTTCCACGTGCTGTCGAGGTCTTCGCCCAGCGAGGTGGTGGCCACCATGGAGGTGACCACCACGCTCGGGAAGTTCCCGCCCAGCGTGGAGTATTCGCGGAGGGACGGCGAGCTCACGAGTTCTGTTCTGCCTCGATCTGCGCCTTGATGGCGGCAGCGGCCTCGGGGTTTTCTGCCTCGAGCTTCTGGATGTAGGAGACGGCGTCACCGACGGTGCGCAGGCCGGCGAGGTCCTCGTCCGGGATCTTGACGCCGTACTTGTCCTCGGTCTGCACGGCGATCTCCACCATCGACAGCGAGTCGATGTCGAGGTCGTCGACGAAGGACTTCTCCATGGTCACCTCGGACGGCTCGATGCCGGTGACTTCCTCGATGATCTCGGCGATACCGGCGATGAGTTGTTCCTGGGTGGCAGCCACTGTGTGGTTCCTCTTCCTTCTTGATTTCGCGTGAAAATGTCTCCGGACACCCGCGGACGTCGTGCCCGCGGATGTTTGGACCACCGGTCGAACCGGTTCCGGGTGGTCACGGCCACTGGCCGTGACCGCTATCCAAGTTCTGCGATGTTGTCGAGGTCGTCGGGGGTCTTGAGCGCAAGTTGCGGCGTGCCCTTCAACTCTCGTTTGGCGATGCCGACGAGCGTGCCTGCGGGCGGCAACTCGACGACGGCAGTGGCGGCGTGCTCACGCATGTAGGCGGAGCAGAGGTCCCAACGGACGGGTTTGCAGACCTGTCCCACTAGTTTCTTCAGTGCGTCGGCGCCATTCGTTACAGGCAGGCCGTCGGAATTCGAGAGCAGTGTGCGATCGGGGTCGGCGGGCGTGATCTTCGCCGCCGCTTCGGCGACCGCGTCCTGCGCGGGGGACATGTAGCGGGTGTGGAACGCGCCCGCGACGGCCAGCTTGCGCGTGCGCGCCTTGGCGGGCGGGTTGGCGATGAGTTCGTCGATGGCCTCGACCGTGCCGGCGGCGACGATCTGGCCGACCGCGTTGCGGTTGGCGGGCACGAGATCGAGTTCCTCGAGGCGGGCGAGCACCTCGGCCTCGTCGCCACCGAGGACGGCGGCCATGACGGTGGGCTCCAGCGCGCATGCCTTGGCCATCTCGGCGCCGCGGATCGCCGCCAGGTTGACGGCCTCGTCGGCGGTGATGACTCCGGTGATCGCGGCGGCGGCCAGTTCACCGACGGAGTGACCCGCGACGATCGCGTCGTCGGGCAGCGGGGTGCGCTTGTTGAGTTCGTCGAAGGCCAGCAGGGCCGCGACGACGACGAGCGGCTGAGTGATCGCGGTGTCGGTGATCTCCTCGGCGGTGGCCGTGGTGCCGAGCGCCTCGAGGTCCAAGCGGGTGAGCTTGGACCACGTCGCGAGTTGATCGCGGGCACCGGGAAGGTCCAACCACGGGGTCAGCATTCCGGGGGTCTGGGAGCCCTGTCCGGGCGCAAGGATTGACAGCACGTGACTAGAGAACACCGTCCGATCGGGTTTTGTGGGTGTTGAGCCGCATGAACCTTATCGCAAGGATTTGTAGGGTTCCCACAAACTTGATCTAACAGGTGGCTGGTTCGTCATCACTCTGAGATGCGTTACCAAATCGTGCCCAAATGAGGCTCATCAGGACAAATGCCGATTTTCTCTTGTTACTGGTGAGTCCTATGTGGCGAGAGTTCGCGATTCGTTCTGCAAGTGTGTCAATCGACCCACCGTCGCGGCCACCCGGAGGACATAGGCGTCGCGAGGGTTAGTTGGATCACGTCCTGTAATTTCCGCAATTTTCTTTAGTCGGTACCGGACAGTATTTGGATGGATATACAGTTCGCGCGCGCAGCTCTCCACGGAGCCCCCGGAATCGAGGTACGCCTCGAGGGTGGTGTTGAGCGTCGGGCCGCCCTTGGCGAGTGGGCGCACCAATGTCTCTGTGAGAGCGGTCACAGCCGCGGTGTCCCCATTGAGTGCCCGCTCGGGCAACAACTCGGAACTGTGGACCGGCCGCGGGGCGTTCGGCCACCCGACGACGGCAGCGATCGCCGACATCGCCTCCGTCGCGCTGGTGTGCGCACTGCTCAGGTTCGACATCGTCGGCCCGATCACGACAGGACCGTCGGCGAACTGTTGGAGGAGTTCGGTGACGAAGCGTTCGTTCGTCCGGATCGGACCGCTGACGATGGCGACGAGAAAGCTACCCTGCACCACCGACAGTGCCGAGCGGTCGTATTGCTTGGCGGTGTTGTGGATCGCCAGCGGCACCGACACGTTCCGTTCCGGCGGTGGTGCACCGACGATCACCGTGGCCGGTGCTTCGAAGTCCCAGTTGAGTGCGGCCGCCCGCGATTGGAGTTGCGCGCCGGTGTCGCCGCGGACCACGGCGTCGACGACGAGCGCCTCCAGCCGGGAGTCCCAGGCACCGCGTGATTCGGCGGCCGAGGCATAGATCGACGCCGCGGCGAACCCGATCTCGCGGCCGTACCGCAACACCGACTCGGTCAGCGCGCGGAGTTGGGCGTCGTTGCGGGCCAGCAGCGGGAGCCACTTCTCGAAGAACTCCATCGCGACGCGGACCATCTCCACGGTCTGCAGCAGCGTGATCCGTCGGGCCAGGTCCTGGGGCACCACCTGGAACGCCTGAACCGTGAACTTGACGTTGCCCTCGGGGTCCTGAATCCATTCGACGAAATTGACCACGGCCGTCTGCACGACCAACTGCACGCTCGCGCGCTGCGCGGCGTCGAGGTCACCGAAGTAGGGCAACTGGTCCTGCATCGAGTGCACGGCCTCGGTCGCGAGGCGGCCGCTGTACTGCTTCACCCGCCGCAGCAGTGTGTCGGGCAACGCGTCGTGCACGGTGGCCGGAGCCGGGACGTGGGCGCCACGCGCGCCGAACACATCGGTGTGCGGCGGCTCTTGATTCACCCGAGCATCGCTCATCTGTTCAACCTACCGCCGGGACGGTTGAACCGACCCGGCCATACGACGCTTCGGCACGACCCTCAGGTCGTGCCGAAGCGCTCTGCGGGATGTCAGCGGTCAGGCGACCCCGGGATCACTCGTCTGCTCGGGCGCCGCCGCGACGTCGGTGATCTGGTACTTGTCGGCAGCCTCCTGCGCGACGCTCGCCGGGATGTGTCCATCCCGGGCCAGCGCGACGAGCACACCCACGACGATCGAGTCGGCGTCGACGTTGAAGAACCGTCGTGCGGCCGGCCGGGTGTCGGAGAAGCCGAAGCCGTCGGTACCCAGCGTCAGATAGGTGCCGGGCACGTAGGCGCGGATCTGTTCCTGCACCCCGCGCATGTAGTCGCTGACCGCGACGCACGGGCCGGGCACGTCGGCGAGTACCTCGGTCAGGTACGGCCGCGCATGGTCGGCCGCCGGCTCCCGGACCGCGTTGCGGTCGGCCTCGACGCCGTCGCGGGCGAGTTCGCTCCACGAGGTCACCGAGTACACGTTGGCGCCCACGTTCCACTCCTCGGCGAGCACCTCCGCCGCGCGCAGGGCGTCGGGCATGGTCACACCCGACACCAAGATGTTGGCGGGATACTGCTTGCCCTCGGGTGCCTGCTGGTGCAGGTAGATGCCCTTGAGGACACCGGCGACGTCGAGGTTCTCCGGGCGGGCCGGCTGACTGATCGGCTCGTTGTAGACGGTGATGTAGTAGAAGATGTTCTCCGCGTTCTCGCCGTACATGCGCTCGAGTCCGTCGGTGATGATGTGGCCGAGTTCGTATGCGAACGCCGGGTCGTAGGCCACCACCGCGGGGTTGGTCGCGGCGAGCAGCGGCGAATGTCCATCGGCGTGCTGCAGTCCCTCACCGGTCAGCGTGGTGCGGCCGGCGGTCGCGCCGATGACGAAACCGCGTGCCATCTGATCGGCGGCGGCCCAGAAGCTGTCGCCGGTCCGCTGGAACCCGAACATCGAGTAGAAGATGTAGACGGGAATCATCGGTTCGTCCTGCGTGGAGTACGACGTACCGACCGCCGCGAACGACGCAGCCGAGCCGGCCTCGTTGATGCCCTCGTGCAGGATCTGACCCTCGGTGCTCTCCTTGTAGGCGAGCATCAATTCAGCGTCGACCGACGTGTACATCTGACCGTTGCGGTTGTAGATCTTGAGCGTCGGGAACCACGAGTCCATACCGAAGGTGCGGGCCTCGTCGGGGATGATCGGCACGATGCGCTTGCCGATCTCCTTGTCGCGCAACAGGTCTTTGAAGATGCGGACCAGCGCCATGGTGGTCGCGACCTGCTGCTTGCCCGAGCCCTTGCCCGAGGTCTTCAGTGCGGGGGCCACGTCGGGCTTGAGCACCTTGGACTTCGCGCGGCGTGCCGGCAGCGAGCCGCCGAGCGCCTTGCGGCGATCCATCATGTACTCGATGACCTCGTCGTCGGCCCCCGGGTGGTAGTACGGCGGCAGGTACGGATCGGCGTCGAGTTGCTTGTCGGTGATCGGGATGCGGTTGTTGTCGCGGAACGCCTTGAGGTCGTCGAGCGTGAGCTTCTTCATCTGGTGGGTCGCGTTGCGGCCCTCGAAGTGCGTGCCGAGCAGGTAGCCCTTGATGGTGTGGGCAAGGATCACCGTCGGTTGCCCCTTGTGTGCCATCGCGGCTGCGTACGCGCCGTACACCTTGCGGTAGTCGTGGCCGCCGCGCTTCATCTCCCAGATCTGTGCGTCGGTCATGTCCTTGACGAGTTCCTTGGTCCGCGGGTCCCGGTTGAAGAAGTGCTCGCGGATGAAGGCGCCGTCGTTGGCGCGGTAGCCCTGGAAGTCGCCGTCGGGGGTGACGTTCATCAGGTTGACCAGCGCGCCGTCGCGGTCGGCGTAGAACAGCTTGTCCCACTCACGGCCCCAGATCACCTTGATCACGTTCCAGCCGGCGCCGCGGAAGAAGGACTCGAGTTCCTGGATGATCTTGCCGTTGCCGCGGACCGGGCCGTCGAGGCGCTGCAGGTTGCAGTTGATGACGAAGGTGAGGTTGTCGAGACCCTCGGTCGCGGCGAAACTGGCGAAGCCGCGCGACTCGGTCTCGTCCATCTCACCGTCGCCGAGGAATGCCCAGACGTGCTGGTCGGAGGTGTCCTTGATGCCGCGGTCGTGCAGGTAGTGGTTGAAACGCGCCTGGTAGATGGCGTTCATCGGGCCCAGGCCCATCGACACCGTGGGGAACTGCCAGAAGTCCGGCATCAGCCGCGGGTGCGGGTACGACGGCAGGCCGCCGCCCTCGCCGGCGTGGCTGTGTTCCTGGCGGAAGCCGTCCATCCGGGCTTCGTCGATGCGGCCCTCGAGGAATGCGCGGGCGTAGATGCCGGGGGAGGCGTGGCCCTGGAAGAAGATCTGGTCGCCGCCGCCGGGGTGATCGGGGCCGCGGAAGAAGTGGTTGAAGCCGACCTCGTACAGCGTTGCCGACGAGGCGTAGGTGGAGATGTGGCCACCGACGCCGACGCCCGGCCGCTGCGCGCGGTGCACCATGATCGCGGCGTTCCAGCGCACGATGCGGCGGAAGCGGCGCTCGACGGTCTCGTCGCCGGGGAACCACGGTTCGAGGTCGGTGGGGATGGTGTTGACGTAGTCGGTCGAGGTCAGCGACGGCAGCGACACGTGCTGTTCGCTGGCGCGCTCGAGCATCCGCAGCATCAGGTAGCGAGCGCGCGCGGGTCCGGCGTTCTCGATCAGTCCGTCGAACGATTCCAGCCACTCGGCGGTTTCATCGGGGTCGATGTCGGGCAGATGAGATGCCACGCCTTCCCGGATGACGCGGACCCGCTCGGGGTCGGCGGCGCGCGTGGCGGTCTTCTGCTCTGCCTGTTCGGTCACTGTGATGCCTACTCCCTCGGTCTGCCGGGCACGGTGGTGCCGGCGTTTCGATGACGCTTGGGTACGCGTCCCATGATGTCGGTGCGCGTTATCCCACCCTTATCGTGCCGTATGTCCTCAGACATTTCGTCGGTTGGGCTATGTTCCTCGTCACCCGCTCCCACCTGCGGTAGCGTTTCCTTGTTTGTTACTCACGGGTCAGGAGAAACGATGGCGACGCGACCGGACAATCGGCTGTGGCCGACCGTCTGCGGCCTTGTGGTGCTCGCCGCCGGGTTGTCCGCCTGCGCCACAACGGTCGACGGATCGGCGGGGGCGCCGTCGGCGGAAGTCTCGTCGTACCGGTCGGAGATGTCGGTCTCCCGCGCGGCCGCCGCGCGGACGGACAGCGCCGTAGCCCTCTGCCGGCAGACGATGACCTCGACCGGGGTGATGGTGCGCGATTACAACGGCTTCGTGAACCGGCTCAACGACACCGATGACTACGCCGCGGTCGGCGGGCTCGCCGGTACGGCGCGCACCAGTCTCACGACGGGTGCCGATCAGATCCGGGCCACACTGACCGAGGCCACGCCACCGGATGTCGGCGGTCCGGCGAACGCATTTCTCGGCAGTACCGGACGTCTTGCGGACGCCATCGCGCAGAAGCGACTCGTCGGATTGAACCCGGTCGCCGAGCAGTGGAACCGCGACAAGCAGGCGCTGCTGACCAGTTGTGGCGTGTATCTCCCACCGCCACCGCCCCCGAGTACGGCTCCGCCGCCCGCCCCGAGCCCCACCGGATAGGGCGGTATCCGTGCGGATTGTTGGCCGTGCCTCTGTTCGGGTTGCACCATGAGCCTCTAGGCTGTTCCCTAGGTCGAGAGTCACATGCTCAGACACATTCTTATCGGAGGAGGTCGCACGCGGTGGTAGCCGCCACAGAGTCCAGCGGCGCTGGGGGTGCCGGTCACAAGCTCGGTTTCACCTCGGGCATGGTGGTCCAAGAAGTGGGTTGGGACGAGGACACCGACGACGACCTCCGGGCCGACATCGAGGACGTCATCGGCGAGGAGATGCTCGATGAGGACTCCGATGAGGTCATCGACGTGGTTGTGCTGTGGTGGCGTGACGGCGACGGCGACCTGGTCGACGCGTTGATGGATGCCATCACCCCGCTCGCCGACGACGGGTACGTGTGGGTTCTCTCCCCGAAGACCGGCCAGGCCGGGCACGTCGATCCGAGCGAGATCGCCGAATCGGCGCCGACCGCTGGTCTCACCCAAACCAATGTGGTCAGTCTCGGCGACTGGTCGGGGTCGCGTCTGGTGCAGCCGAAGTCGCGTAAGCGCGCATGAGCGTTCTCGCCGTCGGCGATCGAGCACCAGACTTCGAGTTGCGCGACCAGAACAACCAACGTGTGTCGCTGAGCGGGCTGCTGGAAACCGGCAAGGTGCTCATCGTGTTCTTCCCGATGGCATTCACCGGCACCTGCCAGGGGGAGCTCGGATACATCCGCGATCACCTCGGTGATTTCGAGAACGACGACCTGCACACGATCGCGGTCTCGGTCGCCGCGCCGCCGCCGCACAAGGTGTGGTCATCGGCGCAGGGCTTCCTGTTCCCGATCCTCGCCGACTTCTGGCCGCACGGCGAAGTGGCCCAGGCCTACGGGGTGTTCAACGACGACGCCGGGTACTCCAACCGCGGCACGTTTGTGGTCGATCGCGACGGCACCATCGTGTTCGCCGATGAGGTCGGACCCGGGGAAGCGCGGGATTCTGCGCTGTGGGGGAAGGCGTTGGCGGCGGCCGAGTAGCTCGCTGTCATCCGGTGCGCGCAAAGGGATTCGAACCCCTGACCGCTGGTGTGTAAGACCAGAGCTCTACCGCTGAGCTATACGCGCGGGCGGCGACCGTCGACCCGCCGGATCGGTGAGCGCCAAGTCACGAATCTAGCGGGTCGGGCGCTCGATCCCAAACCGGCCGATAGCCACCGTCGCGGACAACTCGTCGGAGGTGGCGACACTCGTGGTCAAGCCTGCCTCCGCGAGCGCCGCCGAGGTCAGGGGCGCCTGGGGCTTGCTGGTTTCGATCAGCAAAGATCCGCCCGGCCGCAGCCAGTCGGTCACCTCGGCGGCGACCCGTCGATGGATGTCGACGCCGTCGGGTCCGCCGTCGAGGGTGTGCCGCGGTTCGTGGTCGCGTGCCTCGGGCGGCATGAACGCGATTTCGTCGGTGGGTACGTACGGCGCGTTGACGACGACGAGGTCGACGTGGCCGCGCAGCCGATCGGGGAGTGGGCCGAAGAGGTCGCCGCAGTAGGTGGCCGCCCCGATCCCGGCGAGGTTGCGTGCGGCGCAGCGCACGGCGACGGGATCGACATCGCAGGCGTGCAGGTCGATGCCGGGAACGGCGTGGGCGACGGCCAGGCCGATCGCGCCGCTGCCGCAGCAAAGGTCGACGACGGCGTTGCCGGGGTGGGCGCAGGCAATCGCCTGCTCGACCAGCAGCAGGGTGCGCCGGCGGGGTACGAAGACACCGGTGTCGATCTGCACGCGCAGACCGGCGAACGACACCCAACCGACGATCACCTCGAGCGGTTCACCGGCGACGCGTCGGGCGGCGAGTGCGTCGAGGTCGGCGCGATCGGCGGCATGGTCGACCAGTATGGCTCCCTCTTCGTCGGCGAAGACGCAGCCGGCGCGCTCGAGACGGCGGACCATGTCCGCCAACACTTCTGGCGACGCTCTCACAGTTCTCCGGCGGCACGTCGGTACCGGGCGGCCAGTTTTTCGTGATGGCCTGCGACGGCACGGCATTCGTCGAGTAGTGCCGGTGGATCGACGATGGTGAAGTCGGCGTCGAACGCGTGCAGCCACCTTGCGATGCCGCTCAACGAGGTGCTGTAGAGGGTGAGTTCACACGACTGCTCGTCGCCGGCCTCGATGGTGCCCCACTCGTCGTGGACCATCGTGGCCACCTGATCCAGCGGCGCGTGGATGCGCACCCGCGCCGACGCCTTCCGGTACACCGCACCGAGGCTGCGCGTGAGCAGGCCGGTGGCACCGCCGTCGGGCAACTCCCGCGGTGTGAAGCGCGGCCCGGTCGGTGTCTTGGGTTCCATCCGGTCGACCCGGAACGAGCGCCAGTCCTCGCGTGCCAGATCCCAGCCGATCAGATACCAGCGCAGACCGCTGCGGACGAGTCGGTACGGTTCCACCTCGCGGCGGCTCTCCTCGCCATTGCTCTTCCGGTAGTCGAACCGCAATCGCTCGGTCCGATGGCAGGCGGTGGCGATCTCGGCGAGTACCTCGGCGGACACCGAGGTGCGCTGCTCGCGCGGTACGGCGTCGGTGCTGAGGCTGTCGAGTCGATGCCGTAGCCGCGACGGCATCACCTGCCGCAACTTGGTGAGTGCGCCGGCCGACGCCTCGGCCATGTCCGCTACTGAACCGGTGGTGATCTCGTTGAGTCCCAACGCAACTGCGAGGACTTCCTGGTCATCCAGGAGCAGTGGCGGCATCTCGGCGCCGGCTCCGAGTCGGTAGCCGCCGCCCACGCCGACGGTGGCGCCCACGGGATACCCGAGTTCGCGCAGCTTGTCGACGTCACGACGCACCGTGCGGGTGGTGATCTCGAGGCGATCGGCCAGCTCCGCACCCGACCACTCGCGCCGGGTCTGCAACAGCGTCAGCAGCGCGAGGAGTCGGGCGGAGGTTTCCAGCATGTCTGTCATCATGCCGGGTACTGCGGACAATGAGTGTCCGCAATAGGGAACTCGGTCAGTCCTTGGGTGCGCCGAGATTCAGTTCGTCGGGATGAGCGCCCACTCGTTCACCGACGTCGAGGCGGTCGATGGTGGCCAGATCGTCACCGTCGAGTTCGAAGTCGAGCACATCGATGTTTTGCGCGATCCGCTCCTCGTGCACGGACTTCGGGATCGCGATGATCCCGTTCTGCAGGTGCCAGCGGATCATCACCCGCGCGGTCGAGGTGCCGTGCTTGTCGGCGATCGTCGTCAGCGTCGGGTCGGTGAGCAGGGTGTTCGGCGTCGACTTCGATCCCCAGCCGCTGCCACTACCGCCGAGCGGACTCCAAGCCTCGACGGCGATCCCGTGCCCGGCGCAGAACGCACGCAACTCGCGTTGCGCATGCCGGGGATGCAGTTCGACCTGATTCACTGCCGGGACTACGCCGGTGGCGTCGATGATCGCGGTGAGGTGATGCGGCTCGAAGTTCGATACCCCGATGGTCGTCGCCTTGCCCGCGTCGCGGATGTCGATGAGGGCGCGCCAGGTGTCGATCATCCGGTCGTGGTTCTGCAGTGGCCAGTGGATCAGGTAGAGGTCGACACGGTCGAGTCCGAGTCGGTCCAGGCTGGCGTCGATTGCCGCGAGAGCCCGATCCCGGCCGTGGTCGGCATTCCAGAGCTTGGTGGTCACGAACACCTCGGACCGGTCGACACCCGAGGCCGCCAACGCCTTGCCGACGGCTGCCTCGTTGCCGTACGCGGCGGCGGTGTCGACGTGCCGGTAGCCCGCGGTGCCGATGGCATACCGCACGGCGCGTTCGGTGTCGGCGTCGTCGGCCTGCCACACCCCCAGACCGAGCTGGGGGATCAGTGCGCCGGAGTTGAGCTCGATGGTGGGGAGGTCGGTGCTCATGGTTCCAGGCTAGCCGCGCCTCGGACGCGCTGCGTCTACGCGGCGTTGAGCAGGGCCAGCAGTCGGTTTTCGACGCGACTGACCGTCGCCGGGTGATGTCCGACGACGGCGGGTGCGCTGCTGCGGTGAGCGTGTCCGGTCGGGGTGATGGTCTCGAGGAGGTGACCGGTTCGGGTGTCGACGGTGCGGTAGTGCCATCCGGACATCTCCTTGGCCCGGTTGTGGATGCGGCAGGTGCCGTCGGCGTTGCGGGCGCTGGTCTCGCCGCCGTCATGATGTGGGCGGGCGTGGTCGATCTCGGCGATCGTCGCGCCGCAGTACGGGGTGCGGCAGTAACGGTCGCGGACAGTGATGAAGTGGGCCAACGACTTCGGGAACGCTCGAGCGGCCGATTCCATGGAGACCAGTGCGCCGTCGGCGGGACGGGCGAAGAGTCGACGAAGGGTCGAGTGGGCCTCGGCCTCGTCCACGAGGCCGGCGGCGATCATCTCGCGGGCTATCTGCGCGGGGATGGTCCCGTGGCCGGGTACGTGGGCGGGTTCTTCGGAGCCGCCGAGCAGCGCCGAGACGGAGATGACGACGTCGACCGCGACCGGCACCGCTTCGGCGGTCGCCTGTCCGGTGACCCGCTCGACGAGGGTGTCGGCCATGATCTGGTCACGGGTGCGCTCATCGCCGCCGACGATCGAGTCGGCGTGCTGCTTGAGTGCGGCGTACACTGAGATGCCCTGGGCCATCGGCAGAAGTGCGGTGACCGAGGTCATGAGGTCGGGCGCGGGGCGGGTGCTGACCCGGCGGTCCTTCGTCGCCTTCGCGCCGCGCGCCACCACTGCGCGGGGTTCGAGTTCGTAAGCATGGGCTTTCGCGGTCGCCTCGACCTGCCTGTCACTCATCCCGTCGAGGGTGTCGGTGTCGGCGCACATGCGGCGGTCGATCTCCTCGCGGGATTCGCGCGTGAGATAAGCGGTTTCGCGTACCAGGATGGTGGCACGCCATTCGGTGAGCTCACCGGTCGCCAGACGTGATCTCGTGTGCGGCATCTCGTGGACCAGGGCACGGGCGAACCCGAGATACTGGGCACCCTTCTGGGGTGAGGCCTTCCGCGCGAGACCGACCTCGGCGGCCAGGCCGCGTCCGCGTCGCGATTTCGGTACTTTACGTTGTTCTTCGTCGGCGCAGCGCAATTCGTCGAGGCGGGCGGTGTCGCGGGCCTGAGCGGCGGTGGCGGCGGCCTTGATGGTCTCGAGGAGCGTCAGTCGGTCGATGGCGTCGGATTCGGTGTCGGCCGGCGGCATGGCGGTGAGTTCGGTGGCGAGCGGGTGCAGGTCCTGCGTGGTGAGCATTGGTGTTCCCCCGAGCGGTGTTTCGTGCTTGTGGGTTCAGGATACGTTGGGGGTGTGACAGTTTCGGCTGTCGCGCCTGTCCTCACCCACATGAGATCTGGTGGTCAGGTGGTGAGCTCATGTCCAGCCACTTGCCATACGCGTTGCCACCGATCTGGCCGCGGAGTGCACAGATCTCTCCGGTGGTCTTCCCGGCTACGTAGTATGCGGCGTAGATCGGGTTGCCATCAAGGCTTTGACGAAGCGACGGACAGGTCTGGTCCGTTCGCAGATAAGACGACCCTGGATAACGCGATAGTAGGGCAGCGATCTCGGTCTGATAGGTGGCTGGTTCCGTCGCGTTGCCGACGACCACAATGCCGGTCCCGTCGCACGCGGGGCGCGAGATGGGCGTACCGAGGCCCAGATCGCCAGTGCTGAACCGTGGTTGGGAAGGCGCGGGCTGCTCAGAGGTCACAGTTGTGCGAATTGACGTCGGGTCGGTCGAGGTCACGGTCGTCACGGTGGTGATCGCTTGCTGCGAAGTAGAATCGGTCTCCTTCGGCACTGACCGGCCGGCGACCAACCACCATCCCACGGCCGCGACCGCCAAAACGGCGGCAACGACTGCTCCGATCACTGGTCGAGCTATGCCGGAGCGCGCCGCGCGGTCGTCCACCAGCATTGGGACGTCGGTCGACGGAGCGGGGATTGCCACGTGAGTTGTCGCCCATTGTGCTTGCCGTCGGCTTTCACCGGGAGGTGCAGCACCGGAGATCGCCGCCTGCGCCGCGTCGAGCAGATCTCTCGCGCGCGCATAGCGATGGTCGGCGACCTTGGACATACCGCGTTGCACCACCGGATCGAGCGGCGAGTTCAACCGAGGCGCGGCGCCGCGCAGTTGAGATGCGATCATCTGCTCTATCGATGGAGCCTGGAACGCCGGTCGGCCGGAGAGCATTTCGTAGAGAACGCAAGTCAGGCTGTAGATATCCGAGACCGGCCCCGCAGGATCCGGACCGAAACGTTCCGGGGCCATGTAGGCCAGGGATCCGATCGCGGCTCCGACTGTGGTCATTCGCGGATCGGTAAGACCCTGCGCCAAGCCGAAGTCGACGAGATAGGCAAAGTCTCGATGGTCAACAATGATGTTGTCGGGCTTCACATCACGGTGAATCAACCCAGCATCGTGGGCCGCGTCCAAGGCATCGCCGACCTGTCGGAGAATGTGCAACGCACGTGATTCCGGAAGCGGACCTTCGGCGTTCACCAGGTCGCGAAGATTGCGGCCCTCGACAAGCCGCATATCGATGAACAACAGGCCGTCGATTTCTCCCCAATCGTGGATCGGGATCACGTGCGGATCATTCAGCCGGGCAGCCGTCTGCGACTCCCGCATGAACCGTTCGCGGAAGTCGGACTGGTCGGCGAGTGCCGGGTTCAGCAACTTGAGTGCGACGTCGCGGTCGCGGCGAGTGTCTCTGGCCCGGTAGACCTGCCCCATGCCCCCGCGGCCGATCAGTTCGATCAGCCGGTAGTACCCCAGATTCGACCCGCTCCGATCGTCGCCTGCCGTCACCTCACAGCCCCTTCGGATGCAGCCAGAAGAACTGCCAGATCTTATCTGCGGCAGCGAATCCGGGGGAGTTGGGCCAGTTGTGGGTGCCGCCGGCGATGCGGTAGTGCACCACTTCGCGACCGAGAGCTGCGCACAGCGGCCAGTCGAGTCGGATGGTGGAGAGGGTCGCGGGTACCGCGATCGGAGCCGGGATGCACCCGGCGCGGGTGATCCAGCGGTGCAGCGCGGCGTCGACCGACAGATACCGCGCCCCGAACCGCACGCCGCCGCCGTAGTGGATGACCGCGTCGCTGGTTCCGTGGAAGTCGATCAGGGAAACCGGTGCTGCACCAGGACAGTTGGCCGCAGCCGGGAGGTAGAAGGCGGCACTGACGGTGGCGTAGGCCGCGAACATCGCCGGCATCCGGCACGCGAGCATCCCGACGAATCCGCCGCCGTTGGAGCGACCCACCGCGTAGATCCGGCCCGGGTCGACGCATTCACGCGCGCGGGTGGTCGCGACGAGTGCGCGGGTGAAGGCGAGGTCGTCGGCACGCCGGGCGGAGTAGGGGGCACCCTGCCAGGAGGTGGTACCGCGGGTGCCGCGTAAGCCGTTGGGATACAGCACGATCGCCGGGAGTCGGGACAATCCGGAGTACTGCTCGAAGTCGCGACTCTGCTCGGCGTGTCCATGGAACGCGACGATCAACGGTACCGCGGCGGTGCCGTTGTAGCCGCCGGGAAAGTGGATCCGATAGGAGCGTTGGAGTCCGCCCACCGTCATCGAACGGACCTCGGTGCGGCCCGGCCCGGACAGGTCGCGGGACCCCGAGGAACCGGCCGACCCGGTGGACCCGAGAGAGCCGGTCGACCCCGACGATCCCGTGCCGCATATGGCGGCGGCCGGTTGTGGTGCGGCGTCGGCGCGTCCCCGCATCCCGGTCAACAGCACAACCGCGATCGACAACAACGCCACGCAGGTGTGGCCGAATGTGCGTCGACGGTCCGTCACGGCCTCAGCGTAGTGCGAAACCGACCTCCGATGCGGCCTCGATCTGAGATTCTCTGTTGCGTGCCCAGAGTCACGCGTGTCCTCACTGCGCTGATCGTCGCCGTCGCGGCGGTCGGCATCGTCGTCGCACCGTCGACGAGCGCCGCGCCTGTAGCGAACCGCACTGGGCCGGCGCCGCTGCCGCCCGGGTTCCTGTGGGGCGTCTCCTCCTCCGGATTCCAGAGCGAGGGCTCCTCGCCCGACAGCAACTGGACTCGCTACGTCGCCGCCGGTCGCACCGACGACAAGGTCGGCACCTCCGTCGACTTCCGGCACCGCTACCGCGCGGACATCGCGCTCGCGGCGCGACTCGGGGTCACCGTGTACCGGGTCGGCGTGGAGTGGGCGCGCCTCGAACCGCGACCCGGCGTACTCGACCGCACCGAATTGGCCTACTACGACTCGATGATCGGCGCCATCGTGGCGGCGGGCATGCGTCCGATGATCACCCTCGACCACTGGGTCTACCCGGGTTGGGTGGCCGCGCGCGGAGGCTGGGCGAACCCGGCGACGCCGAATCTCTGGCTGCGCAACGCGCGCCGGGTCGTCGATCGGTACTCCCGCTACCACCCGCTGTGGGTCACCATCAACGAGCCGATGTTCTATGCCGTCCAGGAAGTCCGCAATGGGGGGCTGCCCGCGTCGGATCTCCCGGTGATGCTCGACCGCCTCGTCGCGGTACACCGCGCCATCTACGATCACATCCATCGCGTCGACCGCACCGCGATGGTCACCTCGAACGTCGCGTACATCCCCACCGTCGCACCGGCTTTGGACACCCAGCTCCTGGACCGGATCGCCGACAAACTCGACTTCGTCGGCCTCGATTACTACTACTCGGTCTCGCCCGGCAACCTGAACGCGTGGCACGCGATCGCCGGTCAGACGTGGTTGGCGCCGGTGTCGGCGGACGGCCTCTACTACGCGCTGCGCCAGTATGCGCGTCGCTTCCCGACGAAACCGATCTACGTCGTGGAGACCGGCATGCCCACGGAAAACGGTGCCGCGCGACCCGACGGGTACCGGCGCGGCGATCACCTGCGTGACCTCGTCTACTGGACGCAGCGGGCCCGCGACGACGGCATCAACGTGATCGGATTCAACTACTGGAGCCTCACCGACAACTATGAATGGGGTAGCTACACACCTCGATTCGGGCTGTACACCGTCGATGTGAAAACCGACCGCACGCTGACCCGACGACCGACCGATGCGGTCGCCGCCTATCGTGGGATCACGGCCGGGGGCGGCGTGCCCTCGACCTACCGACCCACCCGGCCACCCGAGGTCTGCTCCCTCGTGGCGGCACCCGAAAGTTGTCTGGAGCCCGTCCGATGAGCCACACCGCCCTGCCCATCACCCCGATCGTCGACGCCCTGGTCGAGGAATGGTCGGCTCTCGAGGCGATCGCCACCTCGATGACCGACGAACAATGGTCGGCCCCTTCGGTGTTGCCCGGGTGGACGGTCGCCGACGTCATCGCGCACATCATCGGCACCGAGAGCATGCTGGCCGGGCGCGATGTCGAGGTGCGTCGTGACCTCGCCGCTCTCGACCACGTCCGCAACCCGATCGGCGAACTGAACGAGAAGTGGCTCGATCACTTCCGCGATCGCCCACGGACCGAGGTGATGGCCGCCTTCGCCGACATCATCGCCGCACGCACAAACGCGTTGCGCGCCATGACCCAAACCGATTTCGACGCCGACACCATCACCCCGGCCGGACCGGACACCTACGGGCGGTTCATGCGCATCCGGATCTTCGACTGCTGGATGCACGAGATCGACATCATCGACAGCAGCACCGAATCAGGCTCGGCCACCACGGTGTCACTCGCAGCGGCGCCGACGACCTGGGCGCTCGAGGAGATCGCCGCGTCGATGCCGTTCGTGGTCGGCAAACGGGCACGCACACCGCAGGGGACCTCGATACTGATCCGGGTCGGCGGGGTGGCGCCGCGGGAGATGCGGATCGTCGTGGAGGAGCGGGCTGCGGCGGTCGACGCCTTCGACGGCGGTGACGAGTCGGCCGACGTGACCCTGACCCTTGACGACATCGATCTCGCCCGGCTCGTCGGGGGACGTCGAAGCGCCGATCCCACCCGAGTGACGATCGACGGAAACGTGGAGTTCGGCCGGGCGATCGTCGAGAACGCCGCCTACGTCATCTGATTCGAACTTGCGTACGTGCTTTTCTTCAGCGGTGACAAATACAGATTTCAGTTGAGAGAAGCAACTGTCATCTGAACGGATGACCCACTGACGATTCAGTCGTCCTGATCGTCGCGGAAGACCACCGCTGAACCGAACTCCCGGGCGCGGCGGCCGGCCAGTATCTGCGCGGGCTGCGGGTCGCTCAGCAGGGTGCGGATGAGTTCGGGGGTGTCCTCGATCGGATTGTCGCTGGCCGCTATCACCAGATTGCCGGTTCGCCGGCCCTTGAGCATCGCGGCGTCGCCGATCACCGCGACGTGCTCGAAAATGGCTGCCGCGGTGGAGACTTCGGCGCGGGCCAACATCAGGTTGCGGTTGTCACCGCAGTTCGCGAGGTAGAGTCCGCCGGGCACCAGGACCCGTCGTACGTGCCGGAGGAAGCCCTGCGTCGTCAGATGGCGTGGGGCCCGGGCGCCGATGAAGGCGTCACGGATGATGATCTCGCGGGTGTGCTCGGCGAGCGAGCTCACCACCTCGCGGGCATCGCCCACGCGGATACGCAGCAGCGGCGAGCGTGGGAGGTCGAACCATTCGCGCGCCAGGCGGGCGAGTTCCGCGTCGATCTCGACGGCGACCTGACGGGCGGCGGGCCGCTGCGCGGCGAGGTAGCGGGGGAGTGCGCAGGTGGCGGCGCCCAGATGCAGGATGCGCAGCGGGTCGTCGAGCGGGTACCGATCGTCGATGACTGCGGCCATCTGCCGCATGTACTCGAACTCGAGGACCGATGGGTCCGGGTGGATGTGGGAGTGCTGGGCGCCGTTGATGGTCAGCAGCCACCCGCCGGCGACGGTGTCCTCGGTGAGTTCGGCCATGCCGGTGTCGATGCGGTAGGTGCCCGCTGCGGGCTCGGGGCGGTGTTTGGCCATCGTCGGACGAGTCTACGATCGGCTCGTGCGCCGATCCCATCGACCTGCCTCCGTGGCCGCCGGTCTGCTGCTCGGATACACGGCCGACCGGCTTCTCGGCGACCCCCGGCGGTGGCATCCGGTGGCCGGACTGGGTCGGGCGATAGGGGTCGTCGAACAGCTCACCTACCGCGACTCCCGTTCGGCGGGAACCGTGTTCGCGCTCGGTTGCGTCGGTGCGGCGGCCGCTGCGGGGGTGCTCGCGACGCGACTGCCGGGTACGGCGGTCGTCGGAGTGACCGCGGTCACGACGTGGTCGGTGCTGGGTGGCACGACCCTCACCAGGGTCGGTCTCGCCGTCGCCGACGATCTCGACGCGGACGACATCATCGCCGCGCGTCGCCTGGTGCCGAGCCTGTGCGGACGGGATCCCGAAGCCCTCGACGCCGCCGGAATCGCCCGCGCGGCTGTGGAGTCGGTCGCCGAGAACACCTCGGACGCCACTGTCGCACCGCTGTTCTGGGGTGCAATCGCCGGCGTGCCCGGGCTGATCGCCTACCGCACCATCAACACGATGGACGCGATGGTGGGCTACCGCAACGAACGCTACGGCCGGTTCGGCTGGGCCGCGGCCCGCCTCGACGACGTCGCGAACCTGCTGCCCGCGCGGCTGACCGGGCTGCTGGTCGCCGCCCTGGGCGGGGCGCCGGGACGGTCGGTGGCCGCGTGGCGGGCCGATGCCCGACGACACCCGAGTCCCAACGCGGGTGTGGTGGAAGCGAGTTTCGCCGGGGCGCTCGGGGTGACACTGGGCGGTCGCACCGAATACCGGCACGGCGTCGAAGAGCGTCCGACGCTGGGGAGTGGGCCGGCTCCCGGAGCCGGCGATGTGCGGGCTGCGGCAACCCTGTCGCGGCGTGTGCAACTCGCGGCGGCGATCGGGGCCGCCGGTCTCGCGGGAACGCGGGCCGCGGTCAGCCGCCGTAGCGTCGGGTGAGTTTGGCGCGCACATCCTCCGACGTGCCGTCGACCTCGGGGGCGTGCCCGATCGCCGACCGTTGCCGTGAGCTGCTCGACACCCCGGCGTCGCGCAGATCGGCGCGCACTCGGTCGCGTCGCTTCTCCGGTTCGGCCGATTCGGTCACCGGCGCCGACGGATCTGCCGACGCCTGCTCCTTGGCGCGTCGTCGTTGCTTGATCTCGGAGTAGATGAAGTAGCCCGCGCCCAACGGCGCCATGATGCCGAACGCCAGCCACTGCAATCCGTACGAGAGGTAGGGGCCCGCGTCCAGCTGCGGCATCGGGATCTCACCCAGCGCGCCGGGCTGTCCCGGCGACAGCTGCAGATAGAACGGGTCCAATCCCACCTGCTCGGCGCGGGTGACCTCGGCCGGGTCGATCGTGTAGACCGCCATCGCGCCCGCCTCGGTGTGCGCCCCGCGACCCGGCGTGGTGCCTTCGGACTTGCGGATGCGGGCGTTGATAGTGGTCTCGCCGGTCGGCGGCGCAGGGATCGCGGGTAGCGCGTTCTGGTCGGGGCGAACGTAGCCGCGGTCGACCAGCACCGTTCGCGGACCGCCGTCGACGGCGAACGGCGTGAGCACCTCGATCGCAGGCCGCTCATCGACCGACCGCAACCGCACCAGCACCTGTTTGTCAGGCAGGTAACGCCCGGTGACGGTCACTTCCCGCCACTCGGTGTTCGGGTCGAAGGTGGCGCCGGGCGCAGCGACCTCGTCGATGGGCACCGGGTCCGTACTCGTCGCGGTCTTGATCAGCTCGTTGCGGTGCTCGGTGGCGGTGTTCTTGCCGAGTTGCCAGGGCGCGAGAACGTAGAAGCACATGGCGGCGAAGGCGACGACGACCACACCCAGGACGATCCATCCCGGGCGCAGGAATGCCTTGACCACATGCACCCTTCAACCGTACCCAGCCTGCCCGGCGCGACGCGGTCCGCCCAGGTACCGTGGGCGTAATGCGAGACTTCCTCTGCCGCAAGTGTGGCCAGACCCTGTCGTTCGAGAACAGCCTCTGCCTGCACTGCCACAGTGCACTCGGCTATTGGCTGCCCACTCGCACCATCTACGTGCTCGACGACGAGGGCCGCACCCAGATCGACGGTCACCTCGTCGAACGATGCGCGAACAACAAAGTCGCCCAATGCAACTGGCTCGTGTCGTGGACGGGTGTGCCGACGCTGTGCGAGTCCTGCCGACTCACCCGCACCCGGCCCGCGGACACCGATACCGACGCGCTCGCCGAGTTCGGGCGGGCCGAAACCGCCAAACGCCGGCTGATCCTCGAGCTCGATCAGCTCGGCCTGCCCATCATCGGTCGCGAGGAGAACCCGACGACGGGACTGGCCTTCGACCTGCTGTCGAGTGCAGAGGAATCGGTGATCACCGGCCACGCCAACGGGGTCATCACCCTCGACCTGGCCGAGGGCGACGACGTACACCGCGAGCAGATGCGCGTCGAACTCGATGAGCCCTACCGCACCCTGCTCGGCCATTTCCGTCACGAGATCGGGCACTTCTACCAGATGGTGCTCATCACCGACGAGACCCGGCCGGGCTACGAAGCGCTGTTCGGCAACCCCGACGACGACTATCAGGCGGCACTGGACCGCCACTACTCCGAAGGCGCGCCGGCCGGCTGGAAACAGAGCTATGTGTCGTCGTACGCGACGATGCATCCGGCCGAGGATTTCGCCGAGACCTTCGCCCACTACCTGCACATCCGCGACACCCTGGACACCGCAGCGGCATTCGCGATGGCGCCGGCCGGTTCGACGCTGGATCGGGTGTTACCCGGGGATGTCGGCTTCGACAAGCTCGTCGAGTGGTGGTTACCGCTGACCTGGGCGCTCAATCAGATCAACCGGTCCATGGGGCACCCGGACCTGTATCCGTTCGTGCTGGCCGCTCCCGTGCTGGACAAGATCCGGTTCGTGCACAACCTGGTGTCGCCGACCGCCTGACGGTCGGCGCTCAGGCGTCGTCGAGCGAGGCGCGCACCCACTCGAGCAGGCCGGGCACCGCCGCCTCGATCTGTTGGCGGGTCACCGCAAAATCCTCGCCGGTGCCGTAATAGGGATCGTTGACGTCGAGGTCGTCGGGCCCCGCATCCGGGTCGAAAGTGCGCAGTAATCGCACCTTGTCGCCCAGGCGTTTGCGTTCCAGTTCGCGCACGTGACCGGCGTCCATCGCGACGAGCAGGTCGGCGTCGAAATGCTCCGGCGAGAGTTGTGCGGCGACATGGGCATCCGAGTAGCCATGCGCCAACAGTTCGGTGCGGGCGCGGTTGTCGGCGGGTTCCCCGATGTGCCAGCTGCCGGTCGCGGCGCTGCTCACCTTGACCCGGCCGGCCAGACCGGCGTCGGCGACCGCCGCACGGAAAATGTTCTGGGCCATGGGTGACCGACAGATGTTGCCGGTGCACACAAAGCACACGTGTAGTTGTTCAGACACCCAATACCTCGCGCAGATCTGCAATCGAGTCGACAGTCCACGCCGCCGTCTCGCCCTCCCCGGCCAAAGCGTAACCCCATCCGACGAGGATCGCTGGAATCCCGAAACGGGCCGCACCCTCGACGTCGTGCGCGCGATCACCGATCATCACCACCGGCGTCGACGTCACTCCCGCGTCGGTGATGCCGAGCCGATCGAGCGCGTGGGCGATCACGTCGGCCTTGGCGCGGCGGGTGCCGTCGTCGCTGGCGCCCGCGATCACCCGGAAGTGCTGTGCCAGCCCGAAGTGTTCGAGGATCGCGCAGGCGGTCGTCTGGTTCTTCGACGTCGCGACCGCCAAGGTGCGCCCATCGGCCGCCACGTCGGCGAGGATCTCGCCCATCCCGTCGAACACCGCGTTCTCCAACCAGCCGATCTCGGTGTAGCGCTCCCGGTAGGCGGTCATCGCCGCATCGGCGGTCGGCTGATCGAGCCCGAGCTCGCGGAGCGTGTCGATCATCGGTGGCCCGGCGATCCCGGCGACCACGTCCTCGGTCGGTTCGGGGGCGCCCACCGCTGCCAACGCGTGGCGGAAGCTGTTGGCGATGCCGGCGAAACTGTCGGTGATGGTGCCGTCGAGGTCGACGAGCAACACCGTCGACGGATCGGCCGGATCGGGTCGAGGTCCGGCGGTCTGCCCTTCTTCGGTCGTTTCGGTCACTGTCCCATCCTGCACGTAATCTGATGACTTATGACATCGGGGCTGTTCGCACGGGACCGGCACGGCGATGCCGACGCCGAACCGGGACTCGTCGATTTCGCGGTGAACGTGCGTGGGGCACCGCCTCGGTTCCTGCGGGACGCGCTGGCCGCCCGGCTCGACGACCTCGCCGCCTATCCGTCCGCCGACGACGAATCCCGGGCCATCGACGCGGTGGCGCACGCCCACGACCGGCGGCCCGACGAGGTGCTGCTGCTCGCCGGCGCCGCCGAGGGCTTCGAACTGCTGCCGCGGCTGCAACCCCGTCACGCCGCGCTGATCCAGCCGTCGTTCACCGAACCCGAACTCGCCTTGCGGGCCGCCGGCATCCGCATGACCGACGTGGTCCTCGACGCGCCGTGGGTGCTGGGCCCGCGCGTGGTACCCGACGACGCGGACCTCGTGGTGCTCGGCAACCCGACCAACCCGACGTCGGTGCTGCACCCGGCCGAGGCGATCCGCAGCCTGCGGGCGCCGGGACGGATCGTCGTCGTCGACGAGGCGTTCGCCGACATCACCCTCGAGGAGTCGACCGGCCGACCCGAACCGGCGTCGGTGGCCGGTGAATCGCTGGACGACGTCGTCGTGATCCGCAGCGTGACAAAGACTTTCGGACTGGCCGGGCTGCGCGCCGGCTATCTGCTGGCCCACCCCGACATCATTGCCCGGCTCACGGTGGGCCGACGACCCTGGCCGCTGGGCACCCTGGCACTCACCGCGCTGGCCGAATGCGTCGGACCCGTCGGGCAGCGCCATGCGGCGGACCAGGCGCAGACGGTCGCCGCGGACCGGGCCGAACTCGTCGCGCTGCTCACCGCGGCCGGGATCGAGGTATGTGCCACGCCGCGGGCATCGTTCGTGCTGATTCGGCTGCCGCGTGCGTTGGAGATCAAGAAACTGCTGCGGGACAAAGGTTTTGCGGTACGCAGTGCGGCCAATTTCGTCGGCCTCGACGATACCTATCTGCGGATCGCGGTCCGCGACCCGCAACCCACGCAGACGTTGGTCGACGCCATCGTCGCGGCACGAGAGGAGATCGGCGCATGACGGTCACACTGGCCGAGGTCATCGGGGTGCTCGACGCCGCCTATCCGCCGCGGTTGGCCGAGTCGTGGGACTCGGTCGGGCTGGTGTGCGGTGACCCGGCCGAAAGCGTGTCCGGCGCCGTGGTGTGTGTCGATGTCACCGACGAGGTCGTCGACGCCGCCATCGCCGCCGGCGTCGGGGTGATCCTGGCGCACCACCCGCTGCTGCTGCGCGGCGTCGACACGGTTGCCGCCGACACCGCCAAAGGGCGCATCGTCCATCGCCTCATCCGCGCGGGCATCGCCCTGTTCACCGCGCACACCAATGCCGACCGCGCCCGCCCGGGTGTCAACGATGCGCTCGCCGAGACGCTCGGCCTGCTGGATACGGTCCCGATCGACCCGAAACCTGTTGCCCCGATGGACAAATGGGTGGTGATGGTGCCCGAGGGCAATGCCGAACAGGTCAGCGAGGCGATGTTCGCGGCGGGCGCGGGCGCCATCGGCGAGTACCGCGACTGCATGTGGTCGGTGGTGGGCACCGGCCAGTTCCTGGCCCAGGCCGACGCCAATCCGACGATCGGGACCATCGGGGAACTCGCCCGAGTCGACGAGGACCGGGTGGAGATGGTCGCGGCGCGCGGCCTGCGCCGCGCCGTGCTGGCCGCGCTGCGCAACGCCCACCCGTACGAGGAACCCGCCTTCGACATCTTCGAACTCGCCGACGTCGACTCCGAACTCGGGCTGGGCCGCATCGGTCGACTGGAGCGGCCGACGACGGTCGCGCAGTTCACCGAGTTGGCCGCGCAGCGTCTCGGCAGCCCCTGGGGGGTGCGGGCGGCGGGTGATCCCGACGCCCCCGTCGAGGCCGTCGCGGTGTGCGGCGGGGCAGGCGACTCCCTGCTCGACGCGGTCGCCGCGGTCGGCGTCGACCTCTACCTGACCGGGGATCTGCGGCACCATCCGGTCGATGAGGCGCGCCGCCGCGGCGGTCCCGCGCTGGTCGACGCGGGTCATTGGGCCACCGAATTCCCGTGGTGTGCGCAGGCGGCCGCGCTGCTCACCGACTCGCTCGGCATCACCGCGACCGTGCATCGGACACCGACCGATCCGTTCCGCGTCGTCGCGTACCCTGAGTGAACCCCGCCGCGCCACAGTCGGTGCCGACGGGACGAGAACAGCACAGCGACGCGGAGGTGGACCAGTGAAAGCGGATCCCGGAATGCAGCGGGTGCTGCTGGACCTGGCCGACGCGGATGCGGAACTCACCCGGCTCGACCACCGCAGCACGCACCTGGCCGAGGATGCCGAGATCGCCGAACTCGACGGCAAGATCGAGGCCGCCCGCAGCGATCTGGTCCGGGCGGAGATCTCCGCCGAGGACCTCACCCGGGAGTATCGTCGGATCGACGGTGAGGTCACCGGCATGGCCGCCCGCGAGCAGAAGGATTCGGCGCAGCTGACCGCGGGCGGGTTGGCCGCCAAGGCGCTTTCCGAGTTGCAACACGAACTGACCGGGCTGGCCCGGCGCCGCGGCATCCTCGAGGACGACCTGCTGGCCATCATGGAACAGCAGGAGGCCGTCGGCGCCGAAGCGCAGCGCGCCTCGGCCACCATCGACCACCTCGAGACCGAACGCACCGATGTCCGGGACCGACGCACCGCCGCGGCCGAGAAGATCGCCGCCGAGCGTGAGATCGTCGACGGTCGACGCGACACCCTGAGGGCCGAGATCGGACCGGAACTCCTGGCCGTCTACGACAAGCAGCGCACCGGCGGACGGGTGGGCGCCGGACTGCTGCGCGCCCGCCGCTGCGGGGCCTGCCGCATGGAACTCGATCGCGGCACCCTCGCGTCGATCGCCGCGCAGACCTCCGACACCGTCGTCCGCTGCGAGGAATGCGGCGCCATCCTGGTCCGCACCGCCGAGTCGGGACTCTGAGGACGGTGGCCGCCGACAAGGCACCCAGCTGGCAGGGCCAGCGCTCCGCTCCGACCCGGCTGATCCTGCTGCGACACGGACAGACCCCGCTGTCGGTGGAACGCCGCTACTCCGGCCGCGGCAATCCCGAGCTCACCGACCTCGGGCGGCAACAGGCCGCCGGCGCGGCCACCCGACTGGGCGACGACCGCGACATCACCGCCGTCGTCTCCTCGCCGCTGCAGCGTGCGGTCACCACCGCCGAGGCCGTCGCGGACCGGCTGGGCCTCGACGTGCAGATCGACGACGGCTTCATCGAGACCGACTTCGGGGCGTGGGAGGGCCTGACCTTCACCGAGGCGGCCGATCGCGACCCCGACGTGCATCGCCGCTGGCTCGGCGACGTCGACCTCCCGGCCCCCGACGGGGAGAGCTTCAGCCAGGTCGCGGAACGTGTCATCGCCGCCAAAGATCAGCTGCTGCAGCGTTATCCGGGGCAGACGGTGCTGGTGGTATCGCACGTGACGCCGATCAAGACGCTGCTGCGCGACGCGCTGCTGGCCGGCCCGGAGCTGCTGTTCCGGCTGCATCTGGACCTGGCGTCGGTGTCGATCGCCGAGTTCTACCCCGACGGCGGGTCGGTGGTGCGGTTGGTCAACGACACCGGTCATCTATCCTGAGTGGGCGAACGAGTCGGCCGGGCGGCCGCGGCGCACGGAACGGTCCGGGTTCACCCGGGCACGCCGGTCGCCGAGGAAAGTCCGGACTCCACAGAGCAGGGTGGTTGCCAACGGCAACCCGGGGTGACCCGCGGGACAGTGCCACAGAGAAGAGACCGCCGCCCGACCACGTCGGGAGGTAAGGGTGAAACGGTGCGGTAAGAGCGCACCAGCGACGCGGGTGACCGCGCCGGCTAGGTAAACCCCACCCGGAGCAAGGCCGAAGCGTGCACCACGGAGCGATCGGTGCGTGCACGTGCGCGGGTGTTCGAGGGCTGCTCGCCCGAGCCCGCGGGTGGGCCGCTCGAGGTACCCGGCGACGGGCTACCCAGATGGATGGTCGCCACCCGGGCGCGGCGCAGGCCGCATCCGGGGACAGGATCCGGCTTACACGCCGACTCGTTCGCCCCGCACACCACTACTGTCGAGGTGTGCAACGGTTTCTTGCGGCACCCGACATCGACTTCGACGCGATCCGCCATGAGCTCGGCGTCAGCGAGGACTACGGGGCGGACGCACAGGCCGAAGCCGATCAGGCGATCGACCGGTGCGTCGCAGACCGCGACGACCACACCGACCTGCCCGTCGTCACGATCGACCCGCCGACGTCGATGGATCTCGATCAGGCCGTGCACATCTCGGCCGACGACGACGGCTTCCTCGTCCACTATGCGATCGCCGATGTCGCCGCCCTCGTCCCACCCGAGGGCGCGCTCGACCAGGAGAGCCGACGCCGCGGCACCACCATCTACTTCCCGGACCGTTCGGTGCCCTTGCATCCGCGGTCCCTGTCGGAGGGCGCAGGCTCGCTGCTGCCGGAGCAGACCCGACCCTGTGTGCTGTGGACCATCCGGGTGCATCCGGACGGGACCGTCGGCGATGTGGCGGTGCGTCGCTCGACGGTTCGCTCCGTCGCGAAACTCAGCTACGCCGGGGTGGCGGCCGACGCCGCGGCCGGACGGTTGCATCCGTCGATCGCGGCGCTCCCGGCGTTCGGGGATCTCCGACAACGCGTCGCGCTCGAACGCGGTGCCGTCGAACTCGATCTGCCCGATCAGGAGGCGGTGCACGACGACGCCGGCTGGCACCTCGAACTCGCGCCGCACACCCCGGCCGACCGGTGGAACTCCCAGCTGTCCCTGCTGACCGGCATGTGCGCGGGCACCATCATGGCCGACGCCGGAGTCGGTCTGCTGCGCACCCTGCCGCCCGCAGATCCGGACGCCGTGCAGGAATTGCGGAATGCAGCAACCACTTTCGGGGTGGACTGGCCGGCCGAGGCCACCGTCGGGCAGTTCCTGGCGGGCCTGCCGCCGGATCGGCCGACGACCCTGGCGCTGATGTCGCTGGGTGCGACGCTGATGCGGGGCGCCGACTATCTGGTGCTCGGCACCGACAGGGCGGGCGATCCGCCATCTTCTCCACTGCCGCCGGAGAAGATGGTCCATGCCGCCATCGGCGGCGTGTACGCCCATGTGACCGCACCGTTGCGGCGCCTCGGCGACCGATTCGCCACCGAGGTGTGTCTCGCGGTCACCGCGGGAAAGCCCGTGCCCGACTGGGTGTCTCGCGCCCTGCCGACCCTGCCGAAATTGCTGCGCTCGGCCGATCAGTTGGCGGCGTCGGCCGACCGCGCGAGTATCGACCTCACCGAATCGGTCCTCCTGGCCGGCCGCGTCGGCCAGACCTTCGACGCCGTGGTGCTGCACGCCGCGACCGAACACCGTCCCGCGCAGGTGTTCCTCGGCGACCCCGCGGTCATCGCCGCCTGCGACGGCTCTCCGCCCCAGGGCAGTCAACTGCGCGTGCAGCTCACCGAGGCCGACCCGGCCACGCGCACAGTCCGTTTCGCGCCTGCGAGGGCTTCGTGATGCGTCGGGCTCGCAGGCTCGCGCGTCGCTCCTCAGCCGGCGGTGGGCAGCTCAGAGCTTCTTGGCGACCGCACGGTAGGCGGCGATGGCACGTTCGGTCTCGGCCTCCTGCCGCGCGTCGACGCGACCCAGGACGAACAGGTCCATGCCGGTCACCTCACCGGACGCGGCGATCTGCGCGAGGCGGGCCCGGTTGATCTTGGTGTCATTGACATCGCCGAGCGTGGACTGGATCTGCTTGGCCACCTTGGCCACGGTGCGGTACCGCTTCTTGTCCAGCGGCTCGGCGGCGTCGGTGCTGTAACGCAGGCGCTTGGCGCGTTTACGGATGGTGTGCAATTGCTCCATCCACTCCTCGGACCCCTCCGCCGCGGCCGCGAGTTCCTTCTGGGCCTTGCGAATCTTCTTGCGGCTGCGGTCGATCGCCTTGTCCACCGCCGCCACCGCATCGAGTTCGGCGTCGGGTCCGGGTGGGGGAGAAGCGATCAGCTCATCGATCGAATCCAGCAGCGCGAAGTAGCGTTCGGAGTTCATCGCGGTATGGGCGGCGTTGATCGCGCGATCATGTACGGCCGTCTCACTCCCGGCGAGCGCGGCGATCAGCGCGGGCGAGGCGTTCTCACCCGCCAGGATCGACTCGTCGATCTCCAGCTGCACCTCGGAGTCCCGGGCGTCGCCGAGAATCCGTGCGAGCAGCTTCAATTCGTTGCTGAGGTGGCCCGTGCGGGTGGCGTCGAGAACGGTCGGGAATCCGGAGAACACACTGCGCAGCCGGCGGCAGGCGACCCGCATCTGGTGCACCGCGTCCTCGGCGTCGATACGGACCAGCGGGTCATAGGTGATCAGCGAGTTCCGGTGGATGGCGATGTCGGTGATCACCAGTTCCAGGGCCGTCGGACGCTTACCCAGATGCGGCTGGGAGACGATCGGGGTCGCGCCGATGGCACGCGCCAGCTTCGACGCCGACGACGCCTCCCGCCCGCCGCCGGTCCGCAGCAGCTTCTCCGCGGCACGCAACAGTTTCGGGTGCGCGCCGGAGCCGATGAGCTCGAACTCCCACTCCGACCACTCCTGGAAATGTCCTCCGGGAAGCAGGGATTGGGCGGTGACGAGATCCTCGGCGAACTCGGCGACGGGATCACCGTCGGGTCCGAGGAGTCGCGTCACCGTGCGGGTGGTGGAGATGGC
This sequence comes from Gordonia sp. CPCC 205515, assembly GCF_048537925.1. Taxonomy (NCBI): domain Bacteria; kingdom Bacillati; phylum Actinomycetota; class Actinomycetes; order Mycobacteriales; family Gordoniaceae; genus Gordonia; species Gordonia sp. CPCC 205515. The sequence continues at coordinate 621,900 of NZ_JBCLVJ010000002.1, forward strand.
GGCCACCGGGATCAGCTTCCGGGTACGGGTGTGCGCGATGACCGGGTCGATCAAGGCATTCGGCACGTCACCGTCGGCGGGTGCTTCGTCGAAGCTCACCTGCAGTTCGCGACGCACACCCGCGGTGCCGGTGGGTCGCTTGAGGTGCCAGCCGAAGTCGTGTCCGCCGGTCCGGCGCCGCATGGTGATCTTGTTGCCGGCCAGATCGAGGTTCTCGGTGTCGAAGTAGGTGGCGTCGAGGTTGAAGGTCTCCGGCTCGGTCGCACCCACGACGCCGGGCAGGGCGCGCAGATCGGGCGCCGTGTGGCCCGCATCGACATCGAACTTCAACTCAACTTCGACCTGCTCGGATGCGGCCACCCATGCCTCCTGACTCGACTACGACACCGCCAGTCTATCGGTGCCGTCGGCGCTACTGCGCTGTCCGGTTCGCGAAGTTGTCGGTGGCGGTGATGAGGTGATGTTTGATGCCCGGCTCGAAGGACGCGTGCCCCGCGTCGTCGACGATGTGCAGCTCGGCACTCGGCCACGCGCGGTGCAGATCCCAGGCGCTGCGCATCGGACAGACGACGTCGTAGCGGCCCTGCACGATGACCCCGGGGATGTGTGCGATCCGGTCGATGTCGCGCAGGAGCTGCCCGTCGTCGAGGAAGCCGTGGTGGACGAAGTAGTGGTTCTCGATCGAGGCGAACGCGAGGTCGAACCGTGGACCCTCGTCGCCGTCGTCGCTCGGTGGTTTCGGCAACAGATAGCTGGTCTTCTGTTCCCAGCCGGTCCACGCCGACGCCGCCGCCTGCGCGACCGCCGGATCGGCGGAGGTGAGGAGCCGGTGGTAGGCGGCGACCAGATCGCCGTCGCGTTCGTCGGCCGGGATCGGTGCCAGATACGACTCCCACAGGTCGGGGTAGATATGGGCGGCACCGCCGTTGTAGTACCAGTCGATCTCGCTGCGCCGCAACAGAAATATGCCGCGCAGTACGAGTTCGGTGACGCGCTCGGGATGGGTTTGTGCGTACGCCAGGCCGAGGGTGGAGCCCCACGATCCGCCGAACACCTGCCATCGCTGTACGCCGAGGTGCTCGCGGAGTTTCTCCATGTCGGCGATCAGCCGGTCGGTGGTGTTGACCGACAGGTCGGCGCCGTCGGCGATGTGCGGTCGGGACTTGCCGCAGCCACGCTGATCGAACAGCACGATGCGGTAGCGGTCGGGATCGAAGAAGCGGCGCTGATCGGCGGAGGTGCCGCCGCCGGGCCCGCCGTGCACGAACACGGCGGGCTTCCCATCGGGATTCCCGGAGGTCTCCCAGTAGATCTGCTGCCCGTCGCCGACGTCGAGGTGGCCCTGCTCGTACGGCTCGATGGCCGGGTAGAAGTCGCGCATCACCTCAGCCTAGTCAGCGAGGGGACGTCAGTAGCTGTGCTCCTCGGCCGGGAACACACCGCGACGGACCTCGTCGGCGTACTGTGCTGCGGCGCTCTGCAATTCGGTGCCGACGTCGGCGAACCGCTTGACGAACTTGGCGGTCTTGCCGTGGGTGAAGCCTGCCATGTCCTGCCAGACGAGGACCTGGGCGTCGGTCTCGTGGCCGGCGCCGATGCCGACGGTGGGGATGGTGAGCTTGCGGGTGATCTGACCGGCGATGTCGGCCGGGACCATCTCCATCACGACGGCGAACGCACCGGCCTCCTGGACGGCGATCGCGTCGGCGATGAGCTGATCGGCGCCGTCACCGCGACCCTGCACGCGATAGCCGCCGAGGCCGTTGACACTCTGCGGGGTGAAGCCGATGTGCCCCATGACCGGGATACCGGCGGCGGTCAGGACCGCGATCTGCTCGGCGACCCGCTCACCGCCCTCGATCTTGATGGCATGCGCGCCGGTCTCCTTGAAGACCTTCACCGCGGATTCGAGCGCCTGCTGCGGGCTCGCCTCATAGCTGCCGAACGGCAGGTCGGCGACGACCAGGGCGTGCGGTGCGCCGCGGACGACGGCCCGGATGAGCGGGATGAGTTCGTCGACGGTCACCGGGATGGTGGTGTCGTACCCGAGGACGACGTTGGCCGCGGAGTCACCGACGAGCAGCACCGGGATCTCGGCGGCGTCGAAGATACGGGCGGTGGAGTAGTCGTAGCAGGTGAGCATCGCCCACTTCTCGCCCTCGGACTTCATCTGCGCGAGGTGCTGGACGCGGGTGGCGCGCCGACGGGGCGCAGCCGAATCGGTGGCGGTCGGAGCGGACGAGCCGTATACCGAGGATTCAGACATCGTTGTCTACTTTCTGCCTCGAGTCCTGCATCAGCAGGTACCCGGGTGGGTTGGACCACACCATTGTGTCACCGACCCTCATCCGTATCGATGCTTTGACCTGTGGCTTTTCTCACAGCCACGCGATCGCCGGGCGCGGGCGGGATCGTAGGATCGCGTCATGGTGCGCATCGGGGGCCGGCCGCGGTGGCCAGTCGCCGTCACTGTGCTCGCCCTGCTCACCACGGTCGTCGTCGGTTGCGCGGGTCCATCCGAGCCGGACGGACCGTTTGCCTGGCATCCGTGCGGCGCCGACGATGGGGTGGACGTCAGCGGCCTCGACTCGTTCGAGTCGAACCGGCTGCGATGTGGTCGGCTCGCCGTGCCGCTCGACCCCGCCGACCCCGCTCTGGGCACCGTGACACTGGCGATCGCGCGACTGTCGGCGTCGGTCCGCCGGACGGGCACACTCGTCGTCGATCCGGGTGGTCCCGGTGTCTCCGCGGCCGCCCATGTGGTGCGGACGGCACCGCGATTGCTGTCGCAGTCGATCTCTGCCACCACCGACATCGTGGGCATCGACTGGCGCGGTGTCGGTGCCTCGCGTCCCTCGGTGCGATGTCGCACCGACGGTGAACGCGACGCCGAGCGTGCGATGGATCTCGGCGACCGCACGCCGGCCGGGATCGTCCGGATCGAGAACTATTACCGCCACCTCGCCACGCAATGCCGCGACCGGGTCGGCGCCGCCCTGCTCGGCCGGGTCGGTACCGACTTCGTCGCCGACGACCTCGACCAGGTGCGGATCGCCCTGGGCGAGGACACGATCGACTTCCTGGGGCACTCCTACGGCACCCGGGTGGGGATCACGTACGCGCGCCGGCATCCGCAGCACGTTCGCTCGCTGGTGCTCGATGGTGTCGTGGATCCCGACGAGGACCCGATGACCGCGACGATCGAGCAGTACGGTGCCTTCCAGCATGCTCTCGACGCGTTCAGCGTCGACTGCGCCGGATATCCGGCGTGTCCACTCGGCGACCGCCCCGGCTCGGCGACGGCACGCTACCGGTCACTGGTCGACCCACTGGTGGCGCGGCCCGTACCGGTGGGTGCTCGGGTGCTCGACGCTGTCGATGCGAAGACCGGCACCCTGTCCGCGCTCTACGGGCAGGATCGATGGCCGCGACTTCGGTCGGCGCTGACGCAGGTCACCGGCGGCAGTGGGGAAGCGCTGCTGGCACTGGCCGACGACATGGAAGGACGCGCCACCAACGGGCGCTACACCGGGCAGATGGACTCGTACCGGGCGGTCCGCTGCGCCGACGACATCCGCATCACCGACCGTCGCCGCCACGACGACCTCGACACCCGGGTCCGGCAGGTCGCTCCGTTCACCGACGACGGCCGCGGCACCGGCCACGGTCCGATCGGGGTCTGCGAGTTCTGGCCGCAGGCACAGCGGGCGCAGCCCCCGACGCGAATCGCGACGCCCATGCCCCCGACGCCCATGCCACCGACACTCATGGTCTCCACGCTCGGCGACCCCGCCACCCCGCACGCCACCGCGCTGCGCCTGGCCGATGCGCTCGGTGTCGGGTTGCTCTCGGTACGCGGGGTCAACCATACGGCCGTCTTTCACGGCGACGACTGCGTCGACGACGCGGTCAACACCTTCCTGACGCATCCCACACGGGCCACAGATCGTCTCACATGCTGAGATTCGGTCGCGAAAACCGCAGGGTGAGGAGTTCGACTCCTGGATGTAACACGGATTTAACAGGCTGCTCCTAATGTCCGGTGGCATGGATCGCCAAAAGGAATTCGTGCTCCGGACACTCGAAGAGCGCGACATCCGATTCGTGAGGCTGTGGTTCACCGACGTTCTCGGCTACCTGAAGTCCGTGGCGATCGCGCCGGCGGAGTTGGAGGGGGCCTTCGCCGAGGGCATCGGTTTCGACGGGTCGGCCATCGAGGGCTTCTCCCGCGTGTCGGAGGCCGACACCGTCGCCAAGCCCGATCCGTCGACGTTCCAGATCCTGCCGTGGACCACCGAGAGCGGGCGGCACCATTCCGCTCGCATGTTCTGCGACATCGCCATGCCCGACGGCACCCCGAGCTGGGCCGACTCGCGCCACGTGCTGCGCAGGCAACTCAGCAAGGCCGCCGACCAGGGCTTCACCTGCTACGTCCACCCGGAGATCGAGTTCTTTCTCCTCAAGGACGCGCCGCTGGACGGCAGCGTGCCGACCCCGGCCGACGAGGGCGGCTACTTCGACCAGGCGGTGCACGACGCGGCTCCCGGGTTCCGGCGGCACGCCATCGAGGCCCTCGAGTCGACTGGCGTCTCGGTGGAGTTCTCCCACCATGAGGGCGCGCCCGGGCAGCAGGAGATCGACCTGCGCTACGCCGACGCGCTGTCCATGGCCGACAACGTGATGACCTTCCGCTACCTCATCAAGGAGGTGGCGATCGGCGAGGGCGTCACCGCGACCTTCATGCCCAAGCCGTTCAGCGAACATCCCGGGTCGGCCATGCACACCCACATGAGCTTGTTCGAGGGCGACGCCAACGCCTTCCACAACCCCGACGACCCGATCCAGCTGTCGAGCACCGGCAAGAAGTTCATCGCGGGCATCCTGCATCACGCGGCCGAACTGAGCGCCGTCACCAACCAGTGGGTCAACTCCTACAAGCGACTCATCCACGGCGGTGAGGCGCCGACCGCGGCCACCTGGGGCAGCGCCAACCGCTCGGCGCTGATCCGCCTGCCGCTCTACACCCCGAACAAGGCGTCGTCGCGGCGCATCGAGGTGCGCAGCCCCGACTCGGCCTGCAACCCGTACCTGACCTTCGCGGTGCTGCTGGCCGCCGGGCTCAAGGGCATCGAGGGCGACTACGAACTGCCCGACGAGGCCGAGGACGACGTGTGGGCACTGACCCCCGCGGAACGTCGCGCGATGGGATACCGGGAACTGCCTGGCAGCCTGGCCGATGCACTGGTGGAGATGGAGCGCTCCGAACTGGTCGCCGAAGCGCTCGGCGAGCACGTCTTCGACTACTTCCTGCGCAACAAGTGGGCCGAGTGGGCCAACTACCGCAGCCTGGTCACGCCGTTCGAGCTGAAGAGCTACCTGCCGCTCTAGAGATCGACGTCCACCCGCTATTTTTGGGGGTGTGACTTCACTTCGCGGACGCGGACGCGTCCCCAGCGCCGGGCGGCTCGGGCTGCTCGAGAGCTCCGCGCCGGGCCACCTCGCCGACCTGGGGTGGGCCGACGAGGACTCGATCGACGTGCTGTGGGCGCTGTCCCGTGCACCCGACGCCGATCTCGCCCTGCGTGCGCTCATCCGGTTCAAGGGGGCCGTCGAGCCGTCCGACTGGGCCGAGATCGATCGGCTGATCCGAACCGACAAGGGTTTCCGCGGTCGGCTGTTCGCCGTCGTCGGCGGCTCCGATGCACTCGGCGATCACCTCGTCGGTGAGCCCGCGAGTTGGCGGCTGCTGACCGTCGACGAGATACCCACCGTCGAGGAGGTCTACGAGCGGATGCTCACGGCGGTCGACGCCGTGCCCGAGCCCGGTGAGCTGGAGAAGGGCAACAAGGTCTACCGGGCGGGCTTCGCCGGACCGAAGGCCGTCGTCGCGTTGCGTCTGGCGTATCGGGATCTGTTGTTGCAGTTGGCGGCTCACGATCTGGCGGCGACCGTCGAGGACCAGCCGGTGCTCTATCTGCCGCAGGTGGGGGCGTTTCTCGCCGACGCCGCGGACGCGGCACTGACCGCCGCGCTCGCCGTGGCCTTCCGGGAGGTGTGCGGCGACAAGCCGATCCCGGCACGGATCGCGGTGATCGCGATGGGCAAATGCGGCGCACGCGAACTCAACTACGTCAGCGATGTGGACGTGGTGTTCGTCAGCGAACCGGCCGACGGGATCTCCGCGCGCATCGCCGGGGAGATGATGCGGGTCGGCACCCTGGCCTTCTTCGAGGTCGACGCCGGGCTGCGTCCGGAGGGCAAGGCCGGTGCGCTGACCCGCACCTTGGATTCCCATGTGGCGTACTACAACCGGTGGGCCAAGACGTGGGAGTTCCAGGCGCTGCTGAAGGCCCGTCAGATGACCGGCGACATGGAGCTCGCCGACGCCTACATCGACGCGGTGAGCCCGATGGTGTGGTCCGCGGCCGAACGCGACGACTTTGTGCCCGAGGTGCAGGCGATGCGCCGCCGCGTGGAATCCCTGGTGCCCGACGAATTGCGCGACCGCAACCTGAAACTGGGCAGCGGCAGCCTGCGTGACGTCGAGTTCGCCGTGCAGCTGCTGCAGATGGTGCACGGCCGCGTCGACGAGAGTCTCCGGGTGCAGGCCACCGTGGATGCGCTGAGCGCGTTGACCGCGGGCGGCTATGTCGGCCGTGACGACGGCGCGAATCTCACCGCGTCGTATCAGTTCCTCCGGCTCCTCGAGCATCGCCTTCAGCTGCAACGACTTTCGCGTACCCACCTGTTGCCCGCGTTCGACGACGAAGACAATATGCGCTGGCTCGCGCGGGCCGCGCACATCCGGCAGGAGGGTGACCGCGGGCCCACCGCGACGCTGCACGACGAGCTGAAGAAGCAGAAGGCGCGCATTCGTCGACTGCACGAAAAGCTGTTCTACCGGCCACTGCTGGAAGCCGCCACCCGTTTCAACGCCGACGAGTTGACGCTGACCGACAAGTCCGCCGAGCGCCGTCTGTCGGCGCTGGGGTACGCGAAACCCGATCGCGCGCTGAGTCATATCCGCGCGTTGGCGTCGGCCCCGTTGCGGCGCGGGCAGATTCAGCTGCTGATCCTGCCGTCGCTGCTGGAGTGGATCGGTAACACGCCCGACCCGGACGCCGGTCTGCTCAACTATCGGCGACTGTGCGACGTGATGGACAACGAGGAATGGTTCATCCGGCTGTTGCGCGACGACGGCGTCGTCGCCGAGCGGTTGATGCATGTGCTCGGTACGTCGGAATACATCGCGAATCTGTTGATGCGGTCACCGGAGGTCATCCACCTCTATTCCGATGGCGCCAACGGTCCGAAGCTGTGCGAGACCCAGCCCGAGGATGTGGCCAAGGGGCTCATCGCCTCGACGGTTCGGCAGCCCGATCTCAAACGTGCGGTGGCCGCGGCCCGCTCGCATCGTCGATTCGAGTTGGCGCGGATCGCCTCTGCCGACATCCTCGGCATGATGGACGTCCCGACCGTGTGTCGGGCGCTGTCGAGCGTGTGGGCGTCGGTGCTCAACGCGGCGCTGCAGCGGGTCATCGCCGAATCGGTGACCGAACGCGGTGAACCCGCGCCGGCGCGGATCGCGGTCATCGGCATGGGACGTCTCGGCGGTGGGGAACTCGGCTACGGGTCCGACGCCGATGTGTTGTTCGTGTGCCAGCCGGAACACCGCGCCGACGAGACCACTGCGGTGAAGTGGGCGCAGACAATCGCCGAGCAGGTCCGCTCCATGTTGGGCTCACCCAGCGAGGATCCGCCGCTCGAGGTGGACACCGGACTGCGGCCGGAAGGTCGCAACGGTCCGGTGGTGCGCACCCTGGCCGCGTATGCCGCCTATTACGACCAGTGGGCGCAGCCGTGGGAGATCCAGGCGCTGCTGCGCGCACATCAGGTGGCCGGCGACGAGGATCTCGGAATCGACTTCCTGCACATGGCCGATCGCATCCGCTACCCGCAGGGCGGGGTGTCGGGGGATGCGGTCAAGGAGATCCGGCGGATCAAGGCGCGTGTCGACTCCGAACGTCTGCCGCGCGGCGCCGATCCGGCCACTCACACCAAGCTCGGGCGCGGCGGTCTCGCAGACGTCGAGTGGACTGTGCAGTTGATGCAGTTGCGGTACGGGCATCGGCATCCCGCGCTGCACAACACGTCGACCCTGCAGGCGCTCGACGCCATTGGCGCGGCGGAACTGCTGGCCGAGAACGACGTGTCGTTGCTCAAGGAGGCGTGGCTGACCGCCACCAAGGCGCGTAACGCGTTGGTGCTCGTGCGCGGTAAGCCGGTCGATCAGTTGCCCGGGCCCGGTAAGCAATTGCGCGCCGTCGCCTACGCGGCCGGTTGGCCCGAGGATCAGGCCGCAGAATTCCTGGAGAACTATCTACGCGTCACCCGTCGAGCGAAGACCGTGGTGCGCAAGGTGTTTGGAGCGTGATGCAGCAATGACCTCGATGCCGGATACTCGTCCGCCACTGTCGGAGGGTTTGCGGTCGGCCACCGCCGTGGCCCACGACCGTGCCGAACGCGCCACCTTCGTCGACGACCTGATGTCCGGGCGGCTGGACGCAGCCGCATATCGGTCGATGGCCGGCCAACTCTATTTCGTCTATCGCGCACTCGAATCCGTCGGCGACGAACTCTCCGGTGATCCGGTCGCCGGACCGGTGGTCGACGAGCGGTTGCGCCGGCTGCCGCGGCTCGCGTCGGATCTGGCGGTGCTCGGCACCGATCCGGGAGCTGTCGAGTTGCTGCCCGCCGTTGCCGACTACGTCGCCGCGATCGAGGCCACCCGCGACGATCCGGCCCGATTCGTCGCGCATCACTACACCCGGTACCTCGGGGATCTCAGTGGCGGACAGGTGATCCGGAGCCGGATGAAGCTGCACTACGGACTCACCGACGACGCGCTGAGCTTCTACGTCTTCGATGACGTGCCGAAACTGAAGCGGTACAAGGATTCCTATCGCGACACCCTCGACGCGCTACCGCTCGCCGATGGGCAGGAGCAGGCCCTCATCGACGAGGCGGTGGCGGCGTTCGAGCACAACGAGCGGTTGTTCGCCGAATTGGCCGGTCGCTGAGACTAGGCGGCGCCCTCGGCGCGTTCCTCGCGAACGTGCTTGACGCCTGCCTTCACCAGCAGCCACGGCACCAGCAGGGTCGCCAGGGCGGTGATCACCCACACGATGACGGTCGCCGCGACCCAGGTGGTGAAGCCGCTGATCGAGATGCCGTCGCTGCCGAGCAGGGACGCCAGCAGCAGCGACACGAATGTCGACACCAGTCCGACGCCACCGATGAAGGCTTCGGCGTTGCGTTGCACGAACTTGGTGATGAACGGGCTGAGGATCATCTGCGCGGCGGCGAAGATGATCACCGCGAGGATGAATCCTCCCCAGTGGACGGTCATCTTGTCCAGAATGGCGGTGGCCACCAGGATGCCGATCGCGGCGGATAGCAGGTACACGCCTACTCGAATGATGATGCGTATCATGCGCTCATCGTAAGCACAGCCGATCACGAATCGGGGATAGAAGCGGGGCGGCGCGGGGTCACGTTTTCGGCTCGATCCGCCGGGACTCGATCAGGTCGTGCACACCGTCGAGGATGACGTCGAGACCGAATGCGAGTTCGGTGTCGAAGAAGTCGTCGTCGGGGTCGTCGCCGAGTGCGGTGATCGCCTCCGCAAGATGCGGGAACCGTGCTTCATCCACGAATTCGGCCACCAGTCGCTCATAGGTGAGGCCGACGTGGTCGTCGGCGTCGAGTAGACCCATCTGGCTGGCCTGCCGCACATGGTGCCGCACGAATCCGTCGACGAGCAGCAGTGCGCTCATCTTCTGCTGACCGGTCAGCGCGGTGTCGCTGAACGCGAACACTCCCGCATTCGTCCACGACAGCACATTGGGACCGACCGGTGGGCGACTCATCGGCATCGTCGCGAGCCAGGCGCGCCGACGCAGTACCGCGGTGACTGCCAGCGCCCAGCCGGTCACGCGGTCGCGCCAGGGACCGGTCTCGGGGAGGGGTGTGACGGGCCCGTAGGCGTCGTCGACCATCACCTCCAGCAGGTCGTCCTTGCTGTCGACATACCGGTAGAGCGACATCGTCGTCACGCCGAGCCGGGAGGCGACCGCTTTCATCGACACCGCGTCGAAGCCGTCACCGTCGGCGATGGCAACTGCGGCGTGCCCGATTTCGTGGATGGTCAGCGTCGGTCGGGGGCCGCGTCGCGGTGCGGGGTCCGGGCGGTCCCAGAGCAGGGCGAGATGCCGTGGGATCTGCGGATACCCGGGTCGGTCCGGTGAGGTCATGGCCCGATCGTACTAATTGCTTGTGCGGTACACAGTCAGGTCGTAGTATCTGTGTACGTAATAAACAGTCTATGAAATACACAGAAAGTGACCTGCTGATGAGAACTTCTCCCTGGCTCGGCCTCACCGCCCTGTGCCTACCGATGCTGATCGTCTCGATGGATGTCTCGGTGCTGTTCTTCGCCGTGCCCTACATCGCGGCGGATCTGTCACCGAGTCCCGCGCAACAACTCTGGATTTTCGACGTCTACGGCTTCGTGCTGGCCGGATTGCTGCTGACCATGGGATCGCTGGCCGACCGGGTGGGGCATCGGCGACTGCTGCTCCTCGGCGCCGCCGGTTTCAGCGCCGCATCACTGTTGGCCGCCTACGCGACCTCGGCGTCTATGCTCATCGGAGCGCGTGCACTGCTCGCGGTGGCGGGGGCGACGCTGATGCCCTCGACGCTGGCACTGATCCGGCACCTGTTCGACGACGACGCGATGCGCGCCAAGGCCATCTCGATCTGGAACGCCGTGCTCGCCGGCGGGGTCGCGGTCGGGCCGATCATCAGTGGGCTGCTCCTCGAGCACTTCTGGTGGGGATCGGTCTTTCTGATCAACGTGCCGTTCATGGTGGCGCTGATGGTGGTGGCGCCGGCGGTCCTGCCCGGGGACACCGCGGTGCCGGGGCGTCGGGTTGATGCGTTCAGCGCGGTGCTGATCCTGGCCGCGATGCTGCCCATCGTGGCGGCGATCAAGAATATTGCCGCGGACGGCTGGTCGTTCTCCGGTGTCGGCCTCGTCGCGGTCGGAGTCTGTGCGGCAACGGTTTTCGTGTGGCGGCAACGTCGGCTGGCCGATCCGGTGCTGGATCTGCGGTTACTGGCGGAGCGTCGTTTCGCCACGTCGATCTCGGCCAACCTGGTCTGCATGTTCGCGTTGCTCGGCAACAGCATCCTGATGACCCAGTACCTGCAGTCGGTGCTCGGTTTGTCGCCGCTGCGTGCCGCGCTGTGGAGTCTGGCGCCGTCGGTGGTGGTCGGTGCGGTTGCGCCGGGTGCAGCCGCGGTGGCCGCGCGGGTGGGTCGTCCGGCCGTGATCGTGAGCGGACTGATCACCAGCGCCATCGGGTTCACCGTGCTGGCCACCCTCACCGGAGTCGACTCGCTGGTGATCGTGCTGGTCGGCGCCACCTTCGTCGCGGCCGGAATCGTTGCGGCATCGGCGATGATCGCGGACTACGTCGTCTCGGTGGCGCCCATCGATCGGGCGGGCGCGACGTCCGGACTGCTCGAGACGTCGAGTGAACTCGGTGGCGCGCTGGGCATCGCCGTGCTCGGCAGTGTGGTGAATGCGGTGTTCCGCATGGAGTTCCCGACGAACCTGATCGGGGGAGAGGCGTCGCGGAGCCTGGCCGGTGCGGTGGCCTCGCTGCCCGGGTTGGCCGCCGACCAGCGCGGCACGGTCATTGCCGCGGCGCGCGAGGCATTCGTCAGCGGACTGGGTGTGGCCGCGTGGACCGCGGCCGCCGTCCTGGTGGTGACGGCAGGCCTGGTGTGGTGGTCGTCGCGCAGCGACGCCGACCGGAACCTCAGATCGGGCGGTTTGTCCCCGCTGGACCGGTCCCCGGCGTACCCGCGCGATTCGCGCCCATCCGCTTGATGATGGCCGACCCGACCGCGACGACGATGATGGCGCCGATGATGGCGCCGATGATGCCGCCCCAGTCGAACTTGTCGGAGTCGCCGATGCCGAACAGGCCGGTGAAGATCCAATACCCCAGCAGGGCACCGAGCAGGCCGAGGATTGTGGACGCCGCCCACGATTTCCAGCCGCTCATGGCGCGGAAGGCATCGTTGGGAACCAGCGCCCGTCCGATGGCGCCCGCGACGAATCCGAGGAGTAGTGCTGCGATCAGACTTCCGATGTCCATGTGACACCTCCCTGACCGCACACTAGCCCCGTACGGTCACGGGCACAGCGATATTTGGTGACTAGCGGATTTCGACTTTGGTGCCGCGGGCGAGCAGCAGTTCGGTGCGGGTGTCGTCGCTGCTGTTGACGAGTCGGACGACGAACTCGCCGTTCTCGTTGGGGATCGCGGAGTGGACGACGGCCTTCAGGCCGTCGTAACCGATGCGATCGCCGGGGGCGAGGTCTTCGACGAAGCGGGTGCGCAGGGTGGCGGTCATGCTCCCAAAATAAGGCCAACGGGAGTGAAACGGCAGGGTACAAGGGCCTTACGTGATGTCAATCACGTAAAGAAATCGAAAAGAGCGGGCGGGACACGTGGTCCCGGCCGCTCGTCTCGTCGTCCGACGCGGTGGATCAGCAGTCGTAGTAGGGCGAGAGCTCGCAGGGGTGCGGACGGATCTGCACCGGCTCGATCTCGTTCTCCCGCTTGAGCGCGATCCAGGTCTCGATGAGGTCCTCGGTGAACACGCCACCGGCGGTGAGGTACTCGTGATCCTCTTCGAGCTTGTCGATCACGGCCGACAGCGACGTCGGGGCCTGCGGGATGCCCTTGGCCTCCTCCGGCGGGAGCTCGTAGAGGTCCTTGTCGACGGGCTCGTGCGGCTCGATCTTGTTCTTGATGCCGTCGAGACCGGCCATCATCATCGCGGCGAACGCCAGGTACGGGTTGCCCGAGCTGTCCGGGCAGCGGAACTCGAGGCGCTTGGCCTTCGGGTTGTTGCCGGTGATCGGGATACGCACGCAGGCGGACCGGTTGCGCTGGCTGTAGACCAGGTTGATCGGTGCCTCGTAGCCGGGGACCAGACGCTTGTAGGAGTTCACCGTCGGGTTGGTGAATGCCAGCAGCGACGGGGCGTGGTGCAGGATGCCGCCGATGTAGTAGCGCGCCAGATCGGAGAGACCCGCGTAGCCGGCCTCGTCGTGGAACAGCGGCTTGCCCTCCTTCCACAGTGACTGGTGGGCATGCATACCCGACCCGTTGTCACCGAAGAGCGGCTTCGGCATGAAGGTGACCGTCTTGCCGTTCTGGTACGCGGTGTTCTTGATGATGTACTTGAACAGCAGTACGTCGTCGGCCGCGTGGAGCAGGGTGTTGAACTTGTAGTTGATCTCGGCCTGGCCGCCGGTGCCGACCTCGTGGTGACCGCGCTCGAGGGTGAAGCCCGCGTTGGTCAGGTTGGTCGACATCTCGTCGCGCAGGTCCACGTAGTGGTCGTAGGGCGCGACGGGGAAGTAGCCACCCTTGGGGCGGACCTTGTAGCCGAGGTTCGGTGAGCCGTCGGGATCGGTCGGCGAACCGGAGTTCCACCAGCCCGACTCGGACTCGACCTCGTAGAAGGTGCCGTTCATCTGGGAGTCGAAGGACACCGAGTCGAAGATGTAGAACTCGGCCTCGGCGCCGAAGAAGCAGGTGTCGGCGATGCCGGTGGAGGCCAGGTAGTCCTCGGCCTTGCGGGCGACGTTACGCGGGTCGCGGCTGTAGGCCTCCCGGGTGAACGGGTCGTGGACGAAGAAGCTGACGTTCATCGTCTTGGCCTTGCGGAACGGGTCGATCCGCGCGGTCGCCGGGTCGGGCAGCAGCATCATGTCCGACTCGTCGATCGACTGGAAGCCGCGCACCGACGAACCGTCGAACGCGAGACCGTCCTCGAACACCGATTCGTCGAAGGCCGACGCCGGGATCGAGAAGTGCTGCATGACGCCGGGCAGGTCGCAGAAGCGGATGTCGACGTATTCGACGCCCGACGACTTGATGCCCTCGAGAAGTTCTTCGTTACTGCTGTACACCGTCCGGTGACTCCTTCACTTGTTCGGGTGTGCCAGAAACTCTGGCGCGCCTGGAATCCGCCACCGAGAAACAACAGCGGATCTCAGCGAGAACCGTATGGACGTGAGGTTGCCCGCTCGTCAAGCCCGTGTTTCCCCTGTGTTACACGCGGCGCGACGGTCGGTGACAACCTTCGTCCGAAGGAAACGATGCCATGTCCGGCCGGTGCGCACAGGCGCACGGGCCGAAAAGCTGCCTCGAACCGGCGCCTACCATGGAGCGGGTAGTCGATCGAGGTGGAGGTTGTCAGATGGGACGCGCGACGGGGTCGTGGTTGTCAGGACCGCAGATCGGTGGGGGTCCCGAGGGCGCCTACCGCGGCGAGGACCTGGGACTTTCCGAATCCGGACCCGGTTCCATCGCCACCGGCTGGCCGCGGGTGGCCGCGCTGCTGGTCGACTGGCTGCTCGCCGGCGGCGTCACCCTGCTGTTCGTGCGCTTCGGATCGCCGACTCTGGGCACCTGGGTATTGGTCACCTGGTTCATCATCGGGGTGATCTCGGTGACACTCTTCGGCTTCACGCCCGGACAGTTCGCCCTGGGCCTGCGGACGGCCCGCGTCGATTACGGGCCCGACCGCACTGCCGCCGAGATCGCCGGAGAGGTGCCGATCGCCGCGGTCGGCATCGTGCGGACGCTGGCCCGGCAGATTCTGATCGTGTTCATCGTGCCTGCTCTGATGAACGACTACAACAGTCGCGCGCTACACGACCGCGCGACCGGCACGGCCATCATCCGGTCGCGCTAACGTTGAGCAGCCCCGAGGAACGAGGGGCGTGTCGAAACGAGCGGCGGGAGGAGGCTACGCGCCGCGTCGCTTGGCGGTGCGCTGCATGCCGCGAACCTTGGCGTTACCGGGGATGGGACCCTTCGGCATGCCCGGACCCGGCTGGCGACCGCTGATCGCGGCCAGCCGTCCGTCGAGGGTGTCGATGCGCTTGCTGTCGATGTTCGACGGCAGCTTGTTGAGGTGGCGTTCCAGCTTGCTCAGCGGAACCTGGCCGTCCTCGTTGCCGACGATGATCTCGTAGATCGGGGTGTCGCCGACGATCCGGGCGGCCTTCTTCTTCTCCTGCGACAACAGCGACTTGACGCGGGTGGGGGAACCCTCGGCCACCAGGATCACACCCGGCTTGCCGATCACCCGGTGGATGGCGTCGAGGTGTGAGTTGCCGGCGACGGCCTGCTTGACCCGCCACTGACCGCGCATGTTCGACAGCGCCCATCCGGCCGCACCGGGTTGTCCATCGGCCTTGGTGTAGACCGATTTCTGCACGCGTCGGCCGAAGAGGATGAAGGCGGCGAGCAGGCCCAGCACGATGCCGATCGGCAGCAGCATCCAGACCGCACCGAAGATCAGTCCGAGCACCACGAAGACGGCGACGATGACGAGGAACACCCCGACCATGTACGGGATGAGGCGCTTGTCCTCCTTGCGCTGCATCTGGAAGGCCTGCCACAGCTGTTGGCGGCGCTCCTTGGATGCGGCCCTACGGGCCTTCTTCGCTTCGGCCTTCGCCTCTTTGCTTACCGACTGCGCCTTTGCCATTCGTCCAGTCTACGACCCGCCGTCTGGGCAGTGAACGGTTACTCCCGGTCGTAATCGGGCAACACGAGTGAGTGGTCGAAGGCGTAGACGATGGCCGCGGCGCGGTCGCGCAGATCGAGTTTGGTGAAGATGTGGTTGATGTGGCTTTTGACGGTCACCTCGGAGATGGACAGCTCGGTACCGATCTCCGCATTGGTGCGGCCGCGCGCCATGAGGCGGAGTACGTCGGCTTCGCGGTCGGTGAGGTCGGGGGCGGACGACGCGGCGCGGGTGGGGGCGGGATGGCGGTAGCCGTGTAGTACCCGGCCGGTCACCGCGGGATCGAGGAATGCCCCGTCGCGGACGACCGCGCGCACCGCCCAGATCAGCGCCTCGGCCGACGAGTCCTTGAGGATGAACCCGGCCGCACCGGCCCGCAGGACACCGGAGAGCAGCTTGTCGTCGTCGAAGGTGGTCAGCGCGAGCACCGGCGGCGGTTCCCGCAAGGTACGCACCATCGAGGTGGCGGTGATCCCGTCGACGTTGCGCATGCGCAGGTCCATCACCACGATGTCGGGGGCAGTCTCGGCGATCGCCGCGAGCACCTCGGAACCGTCTGAGCACTCGCCGACGATGTCGAAGCCGTCGCGCGGACGCAGGATGCGGCGCAAGCCGGTGCGTATCAGTTCCTGGTCGTCGACGAGGAGAACCCGGATCGGTGCGGCCGTGTCGTCGCGGTCGGCGAGGGTCACGACCCGGCACCGTGCTCGGCGACCATCGAGGTCGGCAGCGTCGCGCGCACGGACCACATGCCGCTCTCGCGGGTCACTTCGAGCCGTCCGCCGAGGGTCTCCGCGCGCTGGATCATCCCGGGGATGCCGCTGCCGTCGCCCGTCGACTCCGCTTCCAGGTCGGCGTACGGATTCTCCACGCGCACCCCGACATCGGCGCCGTCGGCCTCGATGATCACCGAAGCATGCTGTGCGGCGGTGTGTTTGGCGACGTTCGCGAGTGACTCCTGGACGATGCGGTAGAGCGCGGCACCGACCGGGGTGGGTAGTCGGTCGAGACTGCCGGTGACGGCGAAGTCGACGTCGATCCCCGCCCGGCGGTAGTCGTCGATCAGCGCGGGCAGATCGTCGGCGCCCGGGGTCGGGGCATGCGACCCGTCGGTCCCGAGGACCTGCACGATCTGGCGGATCTCGGTCATCGCCCGCCGCCCTTGACGTTCCGCGTCGGACAGTGCCTCGAGTGCCTCGTCGAGGTCACCGCCGGAGGAGAGGGCGTGGCGGGCGCCGGTGACGTTGAGCATCGTGATGGACAGGGAATGCGCGATGACGTCGTGGATCTCGCGGGCGATGCGTCGTCGTTCGTCACTGGCGGCCTGCTCCGCACGCGCCTCGGCGACACGAATCTGATTGTCGGCCAATCGTTTCTGGATCAACACCATGTAGCCGGCGAGCCAGCCGACGGCGATGGCCAGTACATAGGCGGCCGGCGACGCGAGCATCCCGGCACCGGCGAACACCGCGATCACCAACGTCGACAACCCCGCGATCACCAGGCTCACCCGCAGTGAATACATCGCGGCGGCGATCGCGGTGCTCAGCGCCATCATCAGTGGGGCGACGTCGGTCGCCGCCGGCGTCATCAGGAAGCACACCGTCGCCACGATCGTCGGAAATCCGCAGGCGATGGATCGGGGACGGATGAGGTCGAGTGCCAGCGAGGCCAGCGCCCAGGCCAGACCGGCCACCACCCACCACGGATTGGTGAACGGAAACCGTTGCGCGACAGCGACGATGGTGATCGCCAGGCAACCACACAGCATGATGGCCGAGTAGATGGGCGGGTAATCGCCGCCGGCCAGTTGGATCCGGTGACGCAACGTCGCTGCCAGGCTTGTCACCTCTCCACTATATGGCCGTTGACCTCGGATTCATCCGTCCCTCGGTTGACCGCTGTCTCCACCCAGGGGTGGACGCGCACCCCTCCTCCGGCATGGAGATTCCGTGCGCGGTGATCCTTAGCGTCAAAGGTGATCAATCCGAACGGTTTTCGACCAGAGAGGCATCATGATGAACGGTTGCGGTCGAGTTCACTGGGCCGTGGGCGGCGCGGCCGGCGGACGGGCGGTCGGCGGACCAGCATTGGGGCCGGTCGTGGTCGGCTACGACGGCACCGCGGCATCGCTGCGTGCGGTGACCGATGTGGCGACGACCCATCGGTCACGGGACATCGTGCTGGTCACCGCGCTGCGTCGACGACGCCGGGGCGGTCCGCCGGGTGCGTACGGCGATGCGCTGAAGTCCGAGGCCTACCTGCTGACCGCCGCGGCGACCACCGATGAGATGGTGCGGCGCGGTCGCGAGGTGGCCCGCGCCGCCGGTGCCACCTCGGTCGTCTCGCGCACCGGCACGGGTGATGTGCGGGCCGTGCTTGCCGGTGTCACCGCCGACCTCGGCGCGACGACGGTGGTGCTCGGGATGAGCGGCAGGCAACCGGGTGCGCTGGCCCGCGCGCTGCACCGGACGTTGGCGGCCGACGTCGACCTCGTTGTCACCGACGGATTCCGCCACCTGCGGGCCGAGGTGACCCGGCCCGCGCCGCGACCCTACTTGCCGAGTCGGGCGAGCAGGCTCGATGCCTCTTGGCTGGCCGAGCCCTCGTCGGCGAGGTGAGCCATCGCGGGGGAGAGTTCGCGGCCGTGGCGGGCCATGGCCTGGGCGTAGAGCCGGCCAGCGCGGTAGGAGGAGCGGACCAGCGGTCCGGCCATCACGCCGGCGAAGCCCATCTCGGTGGCGAAGTCGGAGTGGTCGACGAACTCCCAGGGCTTGACCCAGCGCTCCACCGGATGGTGCCGCGGTGAGGGCCGCAGGTACTGGGTGATGGTGAGGATGTCGCAGCCCGCCTCGTGCAGGTCGACGATCGCCGACTGCACTTCCTCGGGGGTCTCACCCATACCCAGGATCAGGTTCGACTTGGTGACCAGGCCGAAGTCGCGAGCCTGGGTGATGACGTCGAGGGATCGCTCGTACCGGAAGGCCGGGCGGATGCGCTTGAAGATGCGCGGCACGGTCTCCAGGTTGTGCGCGAGCACCTCGGGGCGGGCGTCGAACACCTCGGCCAGCAGATCCGGTTTGGCGTGGAAGTCCGGGATGAGGTTCTCCACGCCGGTGCCCGGGTTGAGCTGGTGGATGGCGCGGACGGTCTCGGCGTAGAGCCAGGCACCCTCGTCGGGCAGATCGTCGCGGGCCACACCGGTGATCGTCGAGTAGCGCAGGCCCATCGCCTGGACGCTCTCGGCGACGCGGCGGGGTTCGTCGCGGTCGAGTTCGGCGGGTTTGCCGGTGTCGATCTGGCAGAAGTCGCAGCGTCGGGTGCACTGCTCGCCGCCGATGAGGAAGGTGGCCTCACGGTCTTCCCAGCATTCGTAGATGTTCGGGCAGCCGGCTTCCTCGCACACCGTGTGCAGGCCCTCGCGCTTCACCAGACCCTTGAGCTCGGTGTACTCCGGGCCCATCGTCGCGCGGGTCTTGATCCACCCCGGCTTGCGTTCGATCGGGGTCTGCGCGTTGCGCACCTCGAGGCGCAGCAGTTTGCGGCCGTCAGGTGCGGTGGAGTTATCGGTGGAGGGTGAGGCTGTCACTGTGTGGATCCTACGCTTGCGGTGGGACGCGCATCGGGTGCGCGATGGGGGCTGTCGAGGGCCGACGCGACGGCGTCGGCGACGGGATCGAAGAGTTCGTCGACGGTGAGCGAGCGGCCGAGTTCGCGGCTCAGTGAGGTCACGCCGGCGTCGGCGATGCCGCACGGCACGATGGCCTCGAATGCGGACATGTCCGGATCGATGTTGAGAGCGAAGCCGTGCAGGGCGACGCCGCGGGCGACGCGGATGCCGATCTGGCCGAGCTTGCGGGCGCCGTTGTCGACCCAGACACCGGACCGGCCGTCGACCCGTTCGGTCGATACGCCGACGGCGGCGCTGACGTTGATGAGCGCCTCTTCCAAACGCCGCACGTACTCGACGACGTCAAGCGGTTCGGCCAGCTTGATGATCGGATAGCCGACCATCTGGCCGGGGCCGTGCCAGGTGATCCGTCCGCCGCGGTCGACGTCGATGACCAGCGAGCCGTTCGTCGGCCGGTCGGCGTCCTCGGTGCGTTTGCCCGCGGTGTAGGTCGACGGATGTTCGAGGAGCAGCAGCACGTCGTGGTCGAGGACGCCGTCGGCGCGATCGGTGGCCAGTTGGTGCTGCAGTTCGTAGGTGGGGAGGTAGTCGACGACGCCGAGTCGCCGGACCTCGATGGGCGCACTGGACGCCCGCAGAGATTGTTCACGCATTGAGATAGTCCAAAGCATCGTTGATCGACTGATGGTCGAAGGTGAATCCGTGTTCGGTCAGCACCTTGGGTGCAACGCGCTGACTGAACAGAATCATTTCCTCGGCCATCTCGCCGCCGAGCGTCTTGGCGATCACACCCGGCACCGACATGATCGTCGGGCGGTGCATGGAACGACCGAGGGCACTCGCGAACTCGCCGAACGGCAGTGCGCCTGGTGACGAGAGGTTCACCGGTCCACTGATGTCCGACTCCAACAGGTAGGCGATCGCCCGCACTTCATCGGGCAGGGTGATCCAGGAAAAGAACTGCTTGCCGTCGCCGATCGAGCCGCCGAGGCCGGTCCAGAAAACCGGTCGCAGCTTGGCCAGCAGGCCGCCCTTGCGGGACAGGACGGGTGCCGTTCGCAACAGCACCACGCGGGTGTCGGCACGGGCATTCTCGGTGGCAGTCTGCTCCCAGTCGGTGACCAGCCCCGCCAGGAAACCCCCGCCGGCCGAATCGGATTCGGTCGCGGCGTGGGTTCCGGTGTCTCCGTAGAAGCCGGTGGCGCTGGCACTGAGGAATGCGGGCACACCCGCGGCGGCGACCGCCTCGGCGAGCACCTCCGTCGGGGTGATCCGGGAATCCCGCAGTTCCTGCTTGAACCGTCCGGTCCACCGCTGGTTGCCGACACCGACCCCGCCGAGTGAGACCACCGCGTCGACGCCCTCGAGCGCTTCGTCGGGAACACCGAAAGTCTCCGGGTCCCAACTGAACTCGTCATCCGAGAGGGCCTCGCGACGCACCAGGCGGGCGACGTCGTGCCCGGCCCCGCGCAGGGCGGGGACCAGGGCCGAGCCGATCAGTCCCTGCGAGCCGGCGACGACAACCCGCATTACGTCCTAGAGTCCCAGTTCGGCGGCGAACTCGCCGGCTTCGAGGCGCTTCTTGATGGTGGTCAGGAAGCGGCCCGCGTCGGCGCCGTCGATGAGTCGGTGATCGTAGGTGAGCGGCAGGAACGACATCGAGCGCACCGCGATCGACTCCGAACCGTCGGCGCCGGTGATGACCACCGGACGCTTGACGATCGCACCGGTGCCCAGCATCGCCGCCTGCGGCGGCACCAGGATCGGGGTGTCGAACAGCGCGCCCTGGCTACCGATGTTGGTGATGGTGAACGTGCCACCGGCCAGCTCGTCGGGCTTGAGGCCGCCGACGCCCTTGCGGGCGCGGGCCGCGATGTCGGCGATCGCGCGGGACAGCCCGGCGATCGACAGATCGTCGGCGTTGTGGATCACCGGCGACAGCAGACCCTGCTCGGTGTCGACGGCGAAACCGAGATTCACCTTGTCGTAGTAGGTGATCTCCTTCTTGTCCTCGTCGATCGACGCGTTGACGTTCGGGTGCAGCTTCAGCGCCTCGACGACAGCCTTCGCGATGAACGGCAGGAAGGTCAGGTTGACGCCCTCGGAGGCCTTGAACTGCTCCTTGGCCGCCTTGCGCAGCGTCACGATCTTGGTCATGTCGACCTCGAACACCTGGGTGAGCTGTGCACTGGACTGCAGCGACTCGCGGGTCTTCTTCGCGGTGATCTGCCGGATACGGTTGATCTTCTGCGTGGTGCCGCGCAGCTCCGCCAGTTCCGGTTTGACCTCGGGTGACGACGACGCTGCAGCGGGGGCAGCCGCGGCCGGTGCCGATGCCGCGGGAGCTGCCGGTGCCTTGGCGGACTCGGCTGCCGCGAGCACATCCTGCTTGCGGATGCGGCCGCCGACGCCGGTGCCCTTGATCGAGTTCAGATCGATGTTGTTCTCCGCGGCCAGCTTTCGGACCAGCGGGGTCACATACGGGGTCGACTCGACGGTGTCCGGCTCGGACTTGGTGACAGCGACCTCGGTCTTGGCCGGCTCTTCCTTCTTCGGCTCTTCCTTCTTGGGGGCCGGCTTGGACTCTTCCTTCTTCGGTTCCGGCTTCGCCTCTTCCTTGGCGGGCTCCGGCTCCGGTTCGGGTTCCGGCTCCTTCTTCGCCGGTGCCGCAGACGCGTCACCGATCACGGCCAGCTTGCCGCCGACCTCGACGACGTCGTCTTCCTGCGCGACGATCTCGAGCAGGGTGCCGGCGGCCGGCGACGGGATCTCGGTGTCGACCTTGTCGGTGGAGACCTCGAGCAGCGGCTCGTCGGCGGCGACCTCATCGCCGACCTGCTTGAGCCAGTTGGTGACCGTGCCCTCGGTGACCGACTCGCCGAGTTCCGGCATGACGACATCGGTGCCCTCTGCGGAGCTGCCACCGGAGGTGGACTCGGCCGACGGCTTCTTCGCGGGCTCTTCGGTGTCGGTCGAGGGCTCCTCGGCGGGCTCTTCCTCGGCTTCGGCTTCAGCTTCGGCGGGCTCGTCTTCGTCGTCGGAGGAATCGGCCGCTTCGCCTTCCTCACCGATGAGCGCCAGCTCTCCGCCGACCTCCACCACATCGTCTTCGGCGGCGATGATCTTCGTCAGCACACCGGAAGTGGGAGCGGGGATTTCCGTGTCGACCTTGTCGGTGGACACCTCCAGCAAGGGCTCGTCGGCCTCGACGGTGTCGCCCTCCTCCTTCAGCCACCGGGTGACTGTTCCTTCGGTGACGCTTTCACCCAAGGCGGGCATCTGGACGGAGAAGGCCATCGTTATTGACTCCTGAACTCGACGTGTGGTCAGTGGGGCTGTGCGCCTTTGGTGTGTGCGCCGCGGGTGCACGGACGGGGTAGCGGGGGTGAGCTGACCGTCCTCGGATAACCCTACCCGGGCACGTCACGCTGGATGTGGCGTGTGTCGAACTCGACTCCGCGGCGTCGGACTCAGCCGTTGTCGGCGATATCCTCGAGCACCCGCGCGATGGTGCGCACCGGCACGCCCGTACCGCCCTTGGGTGTGTAACCCCAGGCGCCGCCGGTGTTGAAGGCCGGTCCGGCGATGTCGATGTGCACCCAGCCGACAGACTCCGGCACGAATTCCTTGAGGAACAGTCCGGCCGAGAGCATGCCGCCGTTGCGGTGGTTGGTCACGTTCGCCAGATCGGCGACCCGGGATTTGAGATCGCCACGCAGTTCGGCGGGCAACGGCATCGCCCAGGCGTTCTCGCCGACCTCCGCCGACAGGGCGGCCACCCGGTCACGGAACTCGTCGGTACCCATCACGCCGGGGGTGCGGGCGCCGAGCGCGACCATCTGCGCACCGGTCAGGGTGGCGGTGTCGATGAGGTAGTCGGGCTCGTCCTCGCCGGCCCGCACGATGGCGTCGGCCAGGATGAGGCGGCCTTCGGCGTCGGTGTTGAGGACCTCGACGGTGGTGCCGCCGTACTGGGTGAGCACGTCGCCGGGGCGCTGCGCGGTGCCCGACGGCATGTTCTCGGCCATCGGCACGGTCGCGATGACGGTGACGTCGAGATCGAGCCGGGCCGCCAGGATGACTGCGGCGATGACCGCGGCCGCGCCGCCCATGTCGGAGGTCATGTGGTCCATGTTGGCGGCGGGCTTGATGGAGATGCCGCCGGTGTCGAAGGTGATGCCCTTGCCGACGAGTGCCACCTTCTTGGCGCCCTTCTTGCCCTGATGCGTCAGGCGGACCAGGCGCGGCAGACGCGATGAGCCCTTGCCGACGCCGATGATGCCGCCATAGCCGCCCTTCTCGAGGGCCTTGTCGTCGAGCACCTCGACACCGAGGCCCGCCGCGCTGCCCAAGTAGCGGGCGCGCTCGGCGAACTCCTCCGGGTAGAGGTGGCTCGGCGGGGTGTTGACGAAGTCGCGGGCGATCGCCACCGAGTCGGCCACCGCCACCGCATGGGCGAGTTCGGCCTTGGCGTCGCGGCCCTTGTCCTCGACGAGCAGCGTGATCGTCGTCGGCAGTGACTTCTTCGGCGCGGTCTTGTCTGTGCGGAACGTGTCGAACCGGTAGGCCCCCAGAAAGAATCCCTCGGCGGCCGCACCGAGGTTCACCGCTGAGAGTGTCGTGGCGGCTTGGGTGATGCCCTCGAGTTCGCGGGCGGCGATTCCGGCGGCCTGGCGGATCTTGTCGGCGTTGTCGAGATCGTCGGCGCTGCCGAGACCGACGGCGACGACCAGATCGACAGTCAGGCCTGCGGGTGCGGGGAGGCGGGTGATCTCGCCGTGCGAGCCGGACGCACCGAGTGCGCGGACGGCGGCGGCGATGGCCTCGGCCTGCGCGTCGTCGAGGATGCCGTCGGTGATGGAGAGCGTGGGTTCGGCGCCGTCCTCACTTTTGTCGGGCGCGATCAATCCGATCACCAGAGCCGTGTCGGCCTTGTCGAGAGTAGTTGCCAGCTGCAGTTCGGGACCGCGCACGCGGTCCGCGTTCTCGTTCTTGGTCACGGCACAACTGTAGTCACAGTGAATGACATTCGGATCGGGCTTGGGATGGCGGTCGTAGGGTCGGCGATGTGCGGACGAGGCGGCTCGGTGTGGCCGGGGTTGTGGTTGCGGTGGTTGTTGTTGCGGCTCTTGCCCTGTGGTGGCCGCACGGCGAGTCCGGCTCGGTGATCGAGCGGGCGACGGGCACGGGCGCCGCGGCGCGTCCCGAGTTCCCCGGAATCGATCCGGCACTCGTCCCGGTCCGTGCGCGCATCCTGGCCGTCGCTCGCGACGAGTACCTGCGCAACCCGCCCGGCACGGCGTTCTCCGAGGGTGAGGAGCAGCCGTGGTGCGCCGATTTCGTCAGTTCGACGATGCGCGCGGCCGGGGTGCCGCTGTCGAATCCGAACTCCGGGTCGTGGCGGATTCCAGGGGTCGCGACATTGACTGACTACTACCAGTCTACCGGCCGGTTGCGTTCCGCTGAACGTTCGCCTCAGCCGGGCGATGTAGTGCTCTATGACGTGCCGAGTCCGCTGGGGCAGCACACGAATCTTGTTGTCGCGCGGCGTGGGGATGAGGTGATCACCGTGGGCGGCAACGAACGACAAGGCGTGACGTTGCGGACGTATCGGGTGGGTGGCGAGGCTGGGATTCAGGGTTATGGGGTGCCTGCCGCCTGAGCCCGGTTCTGGCCGCAGTAGCCGACTGTGGCCTGGAGCTGCGGGTGCGGCCAGAACCTAAAGGTGCGGCCAGAGGCGATGTCGGTGCCCTTCGGTAACCTGCAGCGCATGACTGAACTGCTCGCCGGTCCCATCGCCGATCGCCACGAAGCGCTCGGCGCCACCTTCGCCGAGTTCGGCGGCTGGAACATGCCGGTGTCGTATGCCGGCACGGTCGCCGAACACACCGCGGTGCGCGAGGCGGCCGGGATCTTCGACGTCAGCCACCTCGGCAAGGCGCTGGTCGCCGGGCCGGGTGCCGCCGAGTTCATCAACCGCACCCTGACCAACGACCTGGGCAAGATCGCCGTCGGCAAAGCGCAGTACACGTTGTGCTGCAACGACTCCGGGGGCGTGGTCGACGACCTGATCGCCTACTTGGTGAGCGACGACGAGGTCTTCCTGGTGCCCAACGCCGCCAACACGGCCGCCGTTGTCGCACAGCTGTCGGCGGTGGCGCCCGACGGTGTGACCATCACCGATCAGCACCGTGAGTACGGGGTGTTCGCGGTGCAAGGGCCGAAGGCTCCGGAGGTGTTGGGCGGCTTGGGATTACCGATCGACATGGAATACATGGCGTTCGCCGATGCCGAGCTGGCCACCGCGGACGGGCCGAAGCCGGTCCGAGTCTGCCGCACCGGGTACACCGGTGAGCGCGGCTACGAGCTGCTGCCGCGGTGGGCCGACGCGGGCCCGGTGTTCGACACGCTGCTCGCCGCGGTCACCGAGCACGGCGGCCAGCCCGCAGGCCTGGGTGCCCGAGACACCCTGCGCACCGAGATGGGCTACGCGCTGCACGGCCACGAACTGAGCACCGAGATCACCCCGGTACAGGCGCGGGTCGGCTGGGCCGTCGGGTGGAAGAAGCCCGAGTTCTTCGGGCGCGACGCCTTGACCGCGGAGAAGGCGGCCGGGCCTTCGCGACGGCTCTATGCGCTGAAGGCGAAGGGCCGCGGCGTGCTGCGGGCCGACTGTGCGGTGCTGGCCGAGTCGGGCGGCGCCCCCATCGGCCGCTGCACCTCGGGCACGTTTTCGCCCACGCTCAAGCAGGGCATCGCGCTTGCGCTGCTCGACACCGCGGCGGACCCGCAGGTGGGTGGCGAGGTCGTCGTCGACGTGCGTGGCCGTGAGCTGCCGTGCGAGATCGTGGCGCTGCCGTTCGTGGAGTCGCACGTCTGACCGGGTCGGAAATCGTTTGCCGCGCGGCGGTACGATTGCCCAATGACCTTGCAGTTCACGCGTACCGAACATCCCCACCCGGTGTCCGAGAGCCGTCGGGCCGAGATTCTCGCGGCCCCCGGATTCGGCAAGTTTTTCACCGACAACATGGTGATGGTCGACTACGACGTAGACCGCGGCTGGCACAACGCGCAGGTTCGCCCCTACGGTCCGATCGCGCTCGATCCGTCGGCGATGGTCCTGCACTACGGGCAAGAAGTGTTCGAGGGGCTCAAGGCCTACCGTCAGCCCGACGGGTCGATCGCCGCGTTCCGTCCCGAGGCCAACGCACTGCGGCTGCAGCGTTCCGCGGAACGTCTCGCGATGGCGCCGTTCCCCGTCGAGGATTTTCTCGGCTCGCTGCGGGCGCTGCTCGAGGCCGACAACGAATGGGTGCCGGCAGCCGGCGGTGAAGAGGCTCTCTACCTGCGTCCGTTCATGTTCGCCTCGCAGGCCGGACTCGGCGTCAACGCACCGTCGAACTCCTATATCTACGCACTGATCGCCTCGCCGGCCGGCGCCTACTTCTCGGGCGGCATCAAACCGGTCAGCGTGTGGCTCTCGACCGAGTACGTGCGCGCCGCTCCCGGCGGCACCGGTTTCGCCAAGTGCGGCGGCAACTACGCCGCGGCGTTCCTTGCCCAGCAGCAGGCCGTGGAGAACGGCTGCGACCAGGTGGTGTGGCTTGACGCCATCGAACGCCGCTACATCGAGGAGATGGGTGGCATGAACATGTTCTTCGTGTTCGGCTCCGGCTCCGACGCGCGCCTGGTGACCCCGGAACTGTCCGGGTCGTTGCTGCCCGGCATCACTCGGGAATCGTTGCTGCAGCTGGCCACCGACGCAGGCTTCGCCGTCGAGGAGCGTCGGATCAGCACCGAGGAACTCCGCAAGGGTGTCGCTTCGGGCGACATCAGCGAGGTGTTCGCGTGCGGGACCGCCGCGGTCATCACCCCGGTCGGCCGGGTCAAGGGCGACCATGAGGACTACGTCATCGGCGACGGCACCACCGGCGAGGTCACGCAGGCGCTGCGTGACACGCTCACCGGCATCCAGCGCGGCACCTTCGCCGACACGCACGGCTGGATGACCGAGCTCTACCGGCGCTGACGCCGCCTCTCACATAGCAAGGACACAGGCCCCGCCACCCGAGAGAATTCGGGTGGCGGGGCGTTTTGTTCGGCCCTGGGCGGCGGCGACGGAAGTTGTCGGTGGGCGGTCGTATGGTGTTGTCAGCAGGAAGTCGAAGTAGACGAAGGGTCGCGACCGCCCGAGGTACGGGGGTCGCACAGAGATGAATGTGGGTGTCCTGCAGCCGTGTCCGCATCTCTGGAAGGTCTGTCGTGTCTGCGTCTGCTGGGTCGTCACCTGATGCGCCGTTGTGGCGCGGGTTGCCGGCTGAGTATGTCGGCGGTGTGGAGGTCGCCAGGCCCGCAGACTCCTCGATCAATCAGCTGCTGCTGGGCATGGTCGAGATGGACCACGGCGAGTCGTACCTCGCCTACGCCCGATATCGGTCCGCTGCGGTCATCTTTGACGAACTCGTCGCGGGTCGTTCCGACACCGATGGCTTCGTCGTCGACGGCTTCGCCGATGCGGCGACCAGGATCGCGCAGGTGCGCACGATCACCCGCCACCAGGCCGAAGTCCTGCTCAATGAGGCGACCGCTCTGCGTGACCGGTTACCCCGGGTGTTCGAATGCCTCGGCGATGGGGTGATCACTCAACGCCAGGCCCAGCAGATCATCGTCGATACCGAATTGGTCGACGGTCAGCCGTATGCGCCCGAGGTGGACGCCGAGATCGCCAAGCGGCTGCGCTCGGGAGCGTATTCGGCGAAGCGCTTGCGCGACATGGTCGATCGGATCATCTTCCGCAAAGACCCCGACGCGGTGCGCGAACGCCGCAAGGATGCGATGGACAAGCGTGGCGTCTGGGTCGAGAACAACCGTGACGGAACCGCCGAACTCACTGCGGTGATGTCGGCGGAGAACGCCCGGATTGCATACGCAACCCTGGAAGCGACCGCGGCCGCGCGGGTGTGCGACCACGACGGCCGGACCAAGCCGCAACGCGAATCGGACCTGGAGTTCGCGCTATTGACCGGCAGCGAGTTCGCCTGCGAATGCGGACGTGACGACTGTTCGGTCACCGCGTTGACTCTCGACGATTCGGCCGAGCATGCACCGTCCACCGAGTTGGTGCCGGTCGCGCCGAAGGTCGTCATCCACGTCGTCTGCGACGAGGCCACCCTCGAGAGCCGGACCGACAACCCGGGCTTCATGGACGGGCATGGGGTGATCGATGCCGAGCATGTGCGCGAACTCGCCGCTCGCCCCAACGCACGGGTCGCGCCGCTGATCCCGCCAGGGACGCCGATGAACGCGGACGGCAGTTTCACCCTGCCCGGGTCACTGCCATCGGACCCGTACCGGCCGACCACCTCGCTCGACGCCTTCATCCGCATTCGCCACGGCTACTGCAGCGAACCCGGCTGCACCAAGAGCGCCTGGGAATGCGATGGCGAGCATGTCGACGAATTCGACCACGTCGATCCCGCTGCGGGTGGGCAGACGACCTCAGAGAACATGAATCCGAAGTGCCGGCCGTGGCACCTGCTGAAAACCTTTGGGGAATGGCTGGATTCGCAGTGGCGTGACGACGACGGGCGGCTTCGCACCGAGACGGTGACTCCCGAGGGTTTGGTGATCTCGGGTGAGGCCGAGACCATGGAAGAACTCTTCCCCGGACTCCGTCGTATCCGCTACACCGCACCGCCGCAGGCGCCGCCGACCGACGACCACAGACAACCTGAACGCCCGACACGCACTCGCAGTCGGACGGCGAACAAACATGCCCGCAGGAGGGCAGAAAGGAATCGCAACCACAGACGACTCAACGACGGACCCGAGGCGCCCTTCTGACGATCAGAGCAGCAGTCCGACGACGGCTATCGCGGTGCCGAGTTCGATTGCCGCGCCCAAAGAATCGCCGGTGACACCACCGGCGCGGCGCGCGCAGTGCTTGGTGAACCCCCAGGTGATGCCGAGGACGACCACAACGACGACGAGTGACTGGATCGCGACGTGGGTGTCGAAGGCGGTTGTGCCGGAAAAGAATCCGGTGGCGAACGCGCCGAGTGCGGCAAGGGTTGCCCACACCGCGATGGACACCCGCTGGGTGTTGGCGACCAGTGCGCCGAACCCGGTCGGATGGGCGGGGGGTAGTCCGCGCCGTGCACCGATCACCGCACCGAGTCGGCCGAGCGCGACGACGAAAACGAGGTCGTACCACCGATGTTGAT
The DNA here is from genome assembly GCF_048537925.1 of Gordonia sp. CPCC 205515. Taxonomy (NCBI): domain Bacteria; kingdom Bacillati; phylum Actinomycetota; class Actinomycetes; order Mycobacteriales; family Gordoniaceae; genus Gordonia; species Gordonia sp. CPCC 205515. Next base: position 651,438 of record NZ_JBCLVJ010000002.1, read on the forward strand.
CGGTCAGCGCACCGAATCCGAGTGCCTGCACGAGCATCACCGCGACCAGGGTGGCGACCCCGAACGGGCCGACGGTACCGCTGCGCATCACCTCGGCGACCCGCTCCGGCGGGCCGTAGCAGCCGAGGCCGTCGGCGGTGTCGGCGAGGCCGTCGAGATGCATGCCCCGGGTGGCGATCGCGAGAACGGTCACCAGCAGGACGCCAATCAACGCGGTCGGCAGATCCGTGTGATCGAGGCCGAAGGCGATTGCCGCGCAGAGTATTCCGAGCAGCATGCCGACGACGGGGGTGGCGCTGATCGCGGCGCCGCCTGCGATTCGGTCCATCGCGATCCGAGGCTGCGGCACCGGGAACACGGTCAGCCAGCTGACCGCGACATGGGCTGCCCGGATCGGATGCGGCATCGCTCGACGCGGGTCAGACGCCGGTGGGCGCGGGTGCTGCCACGTCGTCGCGGTCGCTGACGCCGGCTTCGTCGAAGGTTGCCATCGACGACAGGATGTCGATCGACGACGCCACGATCGGCAGGGCGGTGAGCGCGCCGCTGCCCTCGCCGAGACGCATCGACATCTCGACCAGCGGTGTCAGGTCGAGATGTTCGAGGGAGATCGTGTGCGCGGGTTCCTCGGATCGGTGGCCGGCGATCCACCAGCGCACTGCGCCGGGCGCGAGTTCGTCGGCGACGAGTGCCGCGGCAGTGACGACCACGCCGTCGAGGATCACCGGGGTCTTACGCACCGCCGCTTGCGCAAGGAATCCGGCCATCGCGGTGAGGTCGGCGCCGCCGACGGTGGCCAGCAGCGCGAGCGGATCGTGACGATGGCGTTTGGCGCGACGCATACCGTCACGGATGGCGGCCGTCTTCCGGATCCAGCCGGCGTCGTCGATGCCGGTTCCGCGGCCGACGATCTCCACCGGTTCGCGACGAGTGATGGTGCCGACCAGCACGGTCGCCGGCGTGGTGTTGCCGATGCCCATATCGCCGACGATCAGTAGGTCGGCGCCGCCGTCGACGAGGTTGTCGGCGATCGCCCGACCGGCCGCAAGTGCTTGTCGCGCTTCGTCGATCGTCAGCGCATCGGTGAATCGGAGATCACCGCTGCTGCGCCGCACCTTGTAGCCCGAGACCTCCGGGCTGGTCTCGGCGTCGACGGACATGTCGTAGACGCGGACCGTCGCACCCGACCGCCGGGCCAGCACATTGACCGCGGCGCCACCCGCGGAGATGTTGGCCACCATCTGTGCGGTGACCTCGGGCGGGAACGCCGACACACCGCCCTGCGCAACGCCGTGATCGCCGGCGAACACCGCCACTGTCGGCTGAGTGAATTGTCGTGGGGGACAGGTTCCCTGACAGGCGGCCAGCCAGATGCCGATCTCTTCCAGGCGTCCCAGCGAGCCCGGGGGTTTGGTGAGGGTCGCGTGCCGCTCACGGGCGGCGGACTCGGCAACCAGATCGGGACCCTCGATCAGGCCGAACACCTCGGCTGCTGTCGCATCGGGGGTGGTTGCTGTGGGCGCGGAAGTGGTTGCTGTGGGCGCAGAAGTGGTTGCTGTCGCGGCGGGGGTGGTTGCTGTGGGCGCAGAAGTAGTTGCTGTGGGCGCAGAAGTAGTTGCTGTGGGCGCGGAAGTGGTTGCTGTGGGCGAGATTTTGGTTGCTGTGGGCGGGGAAGAGGTTGCTGTGGGGGTGATGCTGGGGGCTTTGGGGGCTTTGGGGGCTGTCGGCGTAGGAGTGGTTGCGGTGGGGGCTGATTGGGGGAGCTCGAGGACTCGGCCGGCGACAACCAGCACCACCCGGTCGCACGCGGCGGCGACCGCTTCGTTCAGGGCGCCGAGTTCGTCCTGGAAGCGGCGGCCGGCGGGGGTCGGGGGCACCACCGACAGTCCGACCTCGGGGCTGATGAGCACCAGATCGCCGTCGAAAGCGGTGATCGCCGCGCAGATCTCGTCGCGGGCGGCGCTCAGGTCGACGTGCTCGGCGGTCCAGCCACCGGTGGCGTCGAGGTGGGCGGCCAGCCAGTTGCCGAGGTCGTCGACGAGGGTGGGGGTCTCCCGGTCGTCGCGCAGCGTGCCTGCAAGGTCGGTGGATTCGACCGTCGTGTACCGATCGCCACGACGGGAGCGGTGCGCGGCTACCCGCGCCACCCACTCAGTGTCCGACGAGGTGGTCGGCCCGGTCGCGACGTAGCGGACGAGCGCGGCGTCGGCGAGCAACGATTCGCCGTACGACGACTTGCCCGATCGCACCCCACCGAGCACGAGCGTGCGGGTGGTGTTCCCCCCTGACACCACCGATCAGACCTCGTCGCCCGGTGACACCGAAGGCTTGGGGGCACGCATCCGACGGAGCTGCATGGCGCGAGTGAACGAGTACCAGCCGAGGCGGAAGCCCGTCTCGGACGGATCGACATCGGGATAGCGCTCGCGCACCCGGCGGTTGACGATGCGGCCCAGGATGTACGAGTCGATCGCCATGCAGAGCACGAACGCGAGCAGCACGAAGTTTGCGTAGATCGCGATCGACGGTACGAACATCACGACGATGAGCAGGATCGCGAACGGCATGAACAGTCCGGCGAAGTTGCGCCGGGAGTCGACGATGTCGCGGGCGAATCGCTTGACCTTGCCCTTGTCGCGCGCCGGCAGATACTTCTCGTCGCCGGCCATCATCCGCTCGCGCTGCTCCATGCGCTGCGATCGACGCTCGTCGGAGGCCTGACGCTTCTCCTCTTTCGTCATCGAGGTCTTGAGGTCTTTCTTGCGCGCCCGGGCCTCGGAACGTGTCGTCGGGGGCGGCGCGACCGGGCCGCGCTTGCGTCCCTGGGCCTCGCGGCGACTCGGCGTCGCACGCCCCTTGCCCGGGGTGTAGGCGCTGCCCTTGGAATCGCCGTCGGTGCTGGTCGAGGTGACGTCCTCGACGGTGTCGGACACCGCGTCGTCAGCGGCCTCTGCGGCCGAATCGTCGTTGGACTTCCATGGCAACTTCACACAATTGAGCGTAGGCCATGGTGCTGCCGACGTCGCCGGTCCTCCCTATACTTCCGCCCATGCGGGTACTGATCGCGCCGGACTCCTTCGGCGACACACTCTCGGCTGTCGACGCCACCGCCGCCATCGCCCGCGGCTGGGCCCGGGCGCGGCCCGATGACGTGCTGGCACCCGCCCCGCAGTCCGACGGCGGGCCGGGGTTCGTGGACGTCCTCGCCGCGCGGTTCGGCGAGGTCCGCAGCGCGGACGTGGTCGGTCCGTTGGGTGCCGGGGTCACCGCCTCCTGGCTCTATGCGGATCGGGGAGCGGGGCCGACCGGCTACATCGAATGCGCCCAGGCCTGCGGCCTGCATCAGCTCGGGGGCCGCCCGACACCGCGCACCTCGATGTCGGCGGACACCACCGGGGTCGGTCAACTGATCGCGGCCGCACTCGACGACGGTGTCACCACGATCGTCGTCGGACTCGGCGGCTCGGCCACCAGCGACGGCGGTCGCGGCATGATCGACGCGCTCGGCGGACCCGACGCAGCGGCCCGGCGACTCGCCGACGTCACGATCATCGCCGCCTCTGATGTCGAGAACCCGCTGCTCGGTCCGCTCGGGGCGGTCGCGGTGTTCGGACCGCAGAAGGGTGCCGACCCCGACGCGCTGGGGCGGCTCGAGGAACGCATGACGCAGTGGTCGCGGGTGCTCGGCCGACTCGCCGGCCGCGATATCTCCGCAGAACCCGGCGCCGGTGCCGCCGGCGGGCTGGGGGCGGCGCTGCTGGCCCTCGGCGGAAAGCGTGTCTCCGGTGCGACCGTGGTCGCCGAGGCCACCGACCGCGACGCCGACATCGCCGCCGCCGACCTGGTCATCACCGGCGAGGGCAAGTTCGACTCGCAGACGCTGCGCGGCAAGGTGGTGTCCGCGTTGAACGGAGCCGCGCAGGCCGCGGGCATCCCGACCGTTGTCTTCGCCGGACAGGTGGCGCTGAGCGACGAGGAGATCGCGGCTGCCGGTATCCGTTCGGCGCACGCCATCGTCGACGTCGCGGGGTCGGTCGAGGTGGCGATGACCGATGCCGACAATCAACTGACCCGACTCGCCGAGCAGGTGGCGTCCCAATGGGCGTCGACGCAGTGACAGTGGTCCGGTGGTGACCGCAAACCGGTGACCGACAACTTGGACGAGGCGTCGCAACGTCTCGTCGGCGCCGCCTACGCCGTCGGCGCCTACGTTCTCTGGGGTTTCCTACCCCTCTATTTCGTGCTGCTCGAGCCGACCGGGCCATGGGAGGTCGTCGCGTGGCGCGTCCTGCTGTCGCTGGTGTTCTACGTGATCGCGATCCCGATCGTCGGCGGCTGGCCGCGATTGCGGGCGGTGCTGCGGCAGCGCCGATTGGTTCTGTGGACCGGCGTCGCCGGCGTCCTCATCTACCTGAACTGGCAGATCTTCCTCATCGCGACACTCACCGGGCATGTCATCGAGATGAGCCTCGGCTACTTCATCAACCCGATCGTCACCGTGCTGCTCGGCGTCACCGTGTTACGTGAGCACCTGAGTCGCCTGCAGTGGGTGGCCATCGGCCTCGCCGCGGTGGCCGCGGTGGTCATCGTGGTGGGCTACGGCTCCTTTCCATGGCTCGCGCTCGGTGTCGCGTTCTCCTTCGGCTTCTATGGGCTGGTGAAGAAGCACATCGGGCCGTCGGTCGACGTGTTGAGCGGACTCACATTGGAATCGCTGTGGCTCGCACCACTGGCGACCGGGCTCCTGATCGTCGTCGGCGCGACCTCCGGGCTGACGATGGGCAGCGCGGGTGCCGGTCACGCGACCCTGCTCGCGCTGGCCGGGGTGGTGACAGCGGCGCCGCTGATGCTGTTTGCCGCTGGGGCGCGGCGGGTTCCGCTGACCGTGCTGGGCATCGCGCAGTTCATCACGCCGATCATGCAGTTGATCATCGGCGTGTGGGTGCTCGGCGAGCCGATGCCGATCGAGCGATGGATCGGCTTCGCGGTGGTATGGCTCGCGCTCATCGTGCTGACCGCGGACTCTCTGATGGGCAGGAATAGACTCCGACGGGGTACCGTTGAGAACAGCACGTGGTCAGATCGCGGGGAGGATCCTGCGCAACGACCGGCGAGTCGAGATACTTGAGGAGCATCGATGACCGTTCAGAACGAATCCGGAGCTGCCACCGAGACCGGTGTCATTCTGACCGACACGGCCGCGGCCAAGGCCAAGGCCCTGCTCGACCAGGAAGGCCGCGACGATCTGTCGCTGCGCATCGCCGTCCAGCCGGGTGGCTGCGCCGGCCTGCGGTACCAGCTCTTCTTCGACGACCGCAGCCTTGACGGAGATGTCATCTCCGACTTCGGCGGCGTCACCCTCGCGGTGGACCGGATGAGCGCACCCTACGTTCAGGGCGCGACCATCGACTTCGTCGACACCATCGAGAAGCAGGGTTTCACCATCGATAACCCGAACGCGACCGGCAGCTGCGCCTGCGGCGACTCGTTCAACTGACGCCTCCCGCGCGTTCACACACAGTTCTTCCGCTGACCGCATCCCCGACATCCGGGGGTGCGGTCAGCGTTGTCTGACCCCCTGGGTACCGTGAACAGCTGTCCAACCCGCTAGTACCGAAGGGCGAATCCCTCGTGGCAATCGTTGTCTGCGGCTCCATCGCAACCGACCATCTGATGACCTTCCCCGGGAAGTTCTCCGAGCAGCTCCTCGGCGATCACCTCGAGCACATCTCGCTGAGCTTCCTCGTCGAGGATCTGGTGGTGCGACGCGGCGGGGTCGGCGGCAACATCTGCTACGCGATGGGTGAACTGGGCGGCAATCCCGTCCTGGTGGGCGCGGCAGGCGCCGACTTCCACGACTACCGCCAGTGGCTCGAGGCGCACGGCGTCGACTGCCGTGGGGTCCGCACCTCCGACACCCAGCACACCGCCCGCTTCATGTGCACCACCGATCAGACGATGGCACAGCTGGCGACCTTCTACGCCGGTGCGATGAGCGAAGCCCGCGAGATCGCGCTCGCCGACGTCATCGCGCAGACCGGCACCCCCGAGCTCGTCCTGATCGGCGCCGATGACCCCGAGGCGATGCTGCGGCACACCACCGAATGCCGCGAACTGGGCATCCCGTTCGCCGCCGATCCCTCTCAGCAGCTCGCCCGGCTCGACGGTGAGCAGGCGCGCGCCCTGATCGACGGCGCGACCTACCTGTTCACCAACGAATACGAGTGGGGCCTGCTGCAGCAGAAGACCGGACTGAGCGCGGCGCAGGTTGCCGAACTGGTCGGCACCCGGATCACGACGCTCGGCAAGGACGGCGTGGAGATCGTCGAGTCCGACGGCACCCGAACCCACGTCGCGGTGGTGCCGGAAACCGAGAAGGTCGATCCGACCGGCGTCGGCGACGGCTTCCGCGCCGGCTTCCTCACCGCGCTGACCAAGGGCTTCGGCTTCGAACGCGCCGCCCAGGTCGGCTCGATGGTCGCCGTCCTGGTCCTCGAGACCGTCTCCACCCAAGACTGGGCCTGGGACCGCGACCTGGCAATCAAGCGTATCGCGGAAGCCTACGGGGACGACGCAGCAAAAGACATCGCGACGCACCTTTAGCACCCAACGCGCTCAGCTGCTCTCGACGTTCGTGCTGATGGCGTTGGGGGGAGCGTTACGTCCGTTACAGACGCACGGGGTAACTGTGGTCCTCGATGGTGGGCACGATGGTTTTTTCCACGAAGATCCCGTGCCACACCATGAACATCAGTAGTGTCCAGAGCCGGCGGCTGTTGTCGACGACGCCGTCGCGGTGTTCGTTGAGCATCACCAGGATCGCGGCCTTGTTCAGGATGTGATCGGTCTGGGACTTCTCGATGGTGTCGTGGGCCCAGTCGTACATCTCGGGACCCGCGAGCCAGTGACGGATGGGGACGGGGAAGCCGAGCTTCTTGCGGTGCAGCACGTGGGCCGGGACGATCTGCTCGAGTGCCTTGCGCAGCGCGTACTTCGTGGTGTTGTGCGCGATCTTCTCGTCGTAGGGGAGCGTTTCGGCGATCTTGAAGACCTCGGGATCGAGGAACGGCACCCGGAGTTCCAGTGAGTTGGCCATGGTCATCTTGTCGGCCTTGACCAGGATGTCGCCGCGTAGCCAGGTGAACAGGTCGATGTGCTGCATCCGGGCGACCGGGTCGAGGCCTTCCGACATCGCGTAGATCGGTGCGGTGACATCGGTGTGGGTCCACTCGGGGCGGTAATCGCGCAGCACCGCGCGCAGTCGGGCGTCGTCGAAGCTGCGGGCGTTGCCGTAGTAGCGCTCCTCGAGCGTCAGCGATCCGCGGTGCAGCAGGCTCTTGCCGCGGGTGCCCTCCGGGATGCGGTCCGACGCCTTGCCGGCGAGTCGCCGCAGGGCGCGGGGGAGGTGATCGAAGCCGCGCAGCGACAACGGCTCCTTGTAGATGGTGTAGCCGCCGAACAGTTCGTCGGCGCCCTCACCCGAGAGCACCACCTTGACGTGCTTGCGGGCTTCCTTGGCCACGAAATACAACGGGACCAGGGCCGGGTCGGCGACCGGGTCGTCGAGGTACCAGACGATCTCCGGGATCGCGGCGATGAACTCGTCGGGTGTGACGACCTTGACGATGTGTCGCGCACCGATCGCCTCGGCCGACTCGACGGCGACGTCGATCTCCGAATAGCCGTCGCGCTCGAATCCGGTGGTGAAGGTGATCAGGTCCGGATTGTGCCGGATGGCCAGCGCGGCGATCGCGGTCGAGTCGACACCGCCCGACAGGAACGATCCGACGGTGACGTCGGCGCGCATGTGCTTGGCCACCGAGTCGCTCAGCACCGCGGCGATCTCGTCGTAGCGGCGCTGCCGGGTGGCGTCGGTGACCGGGCGAACCCCGAACTGCGGGGTGAAGTAGCGCTGTACCTTTGGTGCCTGACCGGGGCGGATCGTCGCGTGGCAGCCGGACTCGAGTCGTCGGATCGCGGTGTGCAGCGTCTCCGGCTCGGGGACGTACTGCAGCACGGTGTAGTGCTCGATGGCCCGTGGGTCGAGACTCTCGTCCAGGCCGAGGCGGTCGATCAGCTCCAGCAGACTCTTCTTCTCGCTGCCGAAGGCGGTGCCGCCGGGACCGGTCGCGATGAACAGTGGCTTGATGCCGAACGGGTCGCGCGCGACGAACAATGTCCGCTCCTGCGTGTCCCAGAGCGCGAAGGCGAACATGCCGCGCAGCCGGCGGACGGCGTCGGGACCCCAGTAATGGAAGGCCGCGACGATGGCCTCGCCGTCACCCTCGGTGCGGAACTGCGCGTCGACGTCGCGGCGCAGTTCCTCCCGGATCTCCAGGTAGTTGTAGATCTCGCCGTTGAACACCAGCGCGTAGCGCTCCGGGCTCTCCGGCGGACCCCACCGCAGGGGCTGATGGGAGTGCTCGATGTCGATGATCGACAGCCGGTTGAATCCGAGCACCAGATCGTCGTCGTGCCAGGTCCCGGGCTCATCGGGGCCGCGATGGCGCATGCAGTGGGACGCATCGGACACCAGGTCGACAGCGGTGGCCGCCGTTCCGTCCGACGTCAGCAGACCGAGCAGACCACACACCTTGACGAGCCCTCTTTCTCCATGAACACACACGCTTCCAACGGGTCGAGTATGCCTCAGACAGGCCGCGGCGACCGAGTGCGGGCAACGCGGCGCCGCCACTGCAAACCCCAATCACGAAAGCTTCGCCGTGTTGGTCTACGCTGCGTAGTACTAGGTGCAAGAATTGCCTTGGCGCCGGGTGAGAAATGCCCGGGCTTAGGCAAAGAAGGCACTGTGCGGGTCATGTGGCATGGCAACTCGGTCGGCACGGCGTGCCGGTTCCGAGCGAGCGGGAAGGCGTGAAATTGGCACACGGTGGACGGCCGCGGGCGAGACAGCCCCGATCCGCATCGCGGGCGATCAAGCAGGTCGGCGTAGTCGTTGCACTCGGTATCGGTGCGCTGCTCATGTCGGGTTGCGATGCGCGGCAGGCGATGCGCTTCGGCTGGCCGACAGGCGTCACGCCCGAGGCCAAGAAGATGGGCGACCTCTGGACCTGGTCGGTGATCGCGGCGTTGATCATGGGCATCCTGGTGTGGGCCCTGATCTTCTGGACCATCACCTTCCACCGCGCGAACAAGAAGCGCACCGAGCACGACGAGTTCCCGCGGCAGACGGCCTACAACGTCCCGCTCGAGCTGGCGTACACGGCGATCCCGTTCGTCATCATCGCGGTGCTGTTCTACTTCACCGTCATCGTGCAGAACGACGTCGAATCCAAGACCGACGACTCCAAGGTCACCGTGGATGTGACCGCGTTCCAGTGGAACTGGAAGTTCGGTTACAAGAACGTCGAGTTCGCCGACGGCGGCACGTACAACGGTTTCGAGCGGATGGGTAGCCCCTTCGACCTGCAGGTCAGCGAGCGCATCGAGCACGGCGGCGAGGAGATGCCCAAGCCGCTGCCCGCCGGTGGTCGTGACGACGACATCCGTAACTACTTGACCTTCAACAAGATCGAGACGGTCGGTTCGTCGACCGAGGTCCCGATCCTGGTGCTCCCGATCGGCGAGCGTATCCAGTTCGAGATCGCCTCGGCCGACGTCGTGCACTCGTTCTGGGTGCCGGAGTTCCTGTTCAAGCGCGACGTGATGCCGTTCCCCAAGCAGAACCACACCGACAACATCTTCCAGATCTCGAGCATCGATCGACCGGGTGCATTCGTCGGCCGTTGTGCGGAGATGTGCGGCACCTACCACTCGATGATGAACTTCGAGGTCCGTGCCGTGAGCAAGGCGAAGTTCGACAGCTACATCCGTTACCGCGACCAGAACCCCACGGCGACCAACGCCCAGGCGCTGCAAGCGATCTGCGAGGTGCCCACCTCGGTCACCACGGTGCCGTTCGAGACCCGGCGTAAGACCAACGGTGACACGCCGAAGGATCTCGGCGACAGCTTCAACACGTCCCTGCAGAACTGCACGGTGGGAGCAAACGGATGAAAATCGAAGCCCGGATCTTCGAGCTACTGACCGCGTTCTTCTTCCTCGCGGGTATCGCCTACACGCTGTTCACCGTGTTCTCCAGCAAGGGCGTGGAGTGGACCGGCGTGACATGCATGTTCTTCAGCGGTGGTCTGACACTCATCGCCGGCACCTACTTCCGGTTCGTCGCGCGTCGCGTCGAGATCCGTCCGGAGGACTACGAGGACGCCGAGATCGAGGACGGCGCAGGTGAACTGGGCTTCTTCAGCCCGCACTCGTGGTGGCCGGTCCTGCTCGCCTCCGGTGCCGCGATGTTCGCGATCGGCTTCGCGACGGGCAACTTCTGGTTCGCCATCTTCGCCGCGCTGGTGATCATCGGTACCGCTGCCGGGCTGGTGTTCGAATACCACGTCGGGCCCGAAAAGCACTGATCAGCAAGTCTTCTCGACGACGGCCGCATCCGGACTCCGGGTGCGGCCGTCGTCGTACTCGTAGGTCTCAGGACTTCGTGTGTGGCCGGAACACCGGCAGTGCCCGGTAGAGCACCCGGAATGTCGCCTCCTGATAGGAGTCGCCGACCTCACCGTCATGGGCCACCACAATCGGTTCGTCGACGGCGCGGAAGGTGAACTCGGGTACGTGCAGTTCGTGATACAGCGGGGATCGTTCCAGACGCCCAGCGAGCAGTGCACCGGCCAGCCGTAGTCCGGCGAAGCGTGGTCCGTGGTCGAGTATCCGGACATCGAGCAGGCCGTCGTCGATCCGGAGCCGCCGTGACGGTGCGAAACCGGCCGGCAGATAGATCGAGTTGCCGAGGAGGAACAGCGACGTCTCGATGACCTTGCCGTTGGTCTCGATGCGCACCGGCTCGTCGCTGCGGAACGTCGCGACGAGCGCCATGGCGGTGGCAAATGGTCGAGCGAGCTTGTGCTGCAGGCGAGTTCGGGTGCGGACGAAATGCGGGTAGGCGCCGATGCTCGCGGTGTTGAGGATGATCGTGTTGTCGCCGAGCCGCACCAGGTCGATGCGGGTGACGTCACCGTCGCGGATCGCGGCGACCGTGTCGGCCACGGTGGGCACGCCGACGTCGCGGGCGAAGTGGTTGTAGGTGCCGGCCGGAAAGACCGCGAGCGGACGTTCCTGCTCGAAGGCGATGCGGGCGGCGGTGGCCACGGTCCCGTCGCCGCCGCCGACGGCGAGCACCTCGGCGCGCGACGCCGCGTCACGCAGCAGTTGCTCGACGGAGTCGTCGGGGGAGGTCTCGACGATCTCGGCGTCCGGCAATTCTCGGCGGATCTCGTCGATGACGCGGCGACCGGTGCCGTCGCCGGATTCCGGATTCACCACGACCACCACGCCAGCGCCGGTGGGTCGAGCCGTTGTGGGCACCGTCGTCGCTTCGGCGACCGCGATCGAGTGCTGGTGGATCGGTGGCACCAATCGGGCTCCCAGCACGGCGATGCTGGACCCGATGGCGAATCCGGCGAGCACATCACCCGGGTAGTGGGCACCGGTCGCCACCCGCGACAGTCCGACCAGCCCGGCGAGGCCGCCGAGGACCAGTCCGGTGGGGGCATGCTCGAGGCCTGCACCGACCGCGAATGCGGCGGCGCTCGCCGAGTGTCCCGACGGCAGCGAGTTCGACGTGGGTTGTCGTCGGGAGCGTCGCTCGAACGGTACCGACCCGACTGCGGGACGGGCACGATTGCGGAATCGCTTGGCGACCTGGTTGGTGACCAGGCTGGTGACGGCGAGGGTGGCGAGTCCACGGGCGGCACCCCGCTGGGCCGCCGGTTTACCCGACATCGCCATGCCCGCGGCAATCGCCATCCACAGCTTCGAGTGATCGGCGGCGCGCGTCAGGGTGGGCATCGTCGCGTCGAGGCCGGGGCTGGGGGAGCGGGCGATGCTGTCGAAGATCTCCGCGTCGAGGTGACCGAGTCCCTGGGTGATCTGCCGCAGCGTGGTCCAGCGTGTTTGATTGCTAGTCATCACCGTCGATCCTAATCGGCTATCGACAGACGAAACCGGCCTCCCCCACAACCGAATTCGGGTGGGGGGGGGGGGGTTTGGGGGGGGGGGGTAGGCGAGGGGGTTGGCGCCCTTGGCCTGCAACTCGCGCAGGGCCTGCTGTTCGGCACGTTCGTTCACGTGATCCTGCTCGACGTTGCGGACCTGCTCCTCCGGCGGGTCTGCGACCAGGATCGAACCGGTACCCGGGGCACCCGCAGAACCGAGCTTGTTCATGCGCTTCGGCAGGGCTGCACCCTCGTAGGGGAGCGGGATCGGGTGGCCGTGGCTGTCGACCGGGCCGAGGGGCTGGTGCACCTCGATGTACTCGCCCTGCGGCAGCCGCTTGATGATGCCGGTCTCGATGCCGTGTGCGAGCACCTCACGGTCGCTGCGCTGCAGGGCCAGCGCCCAGCGGTAGGCGATGAAGTAGGCCAGCGGCGGCACGACGATCAGCCCGATACGGCCCATCCACGTCGTCGCGTTCAGCGATATGTGGAACTTGTACGCGATGATGTCGTTCATGCAGGACAACGTGAGGATCACGTAGAACGACAGGGCCATCGCGCCGATCGCGGTACGGACCGGGGTGTCGCGCGGCCGTTGCAGCAGGTTGTGGTGCGCGTCGTCGCCGGTCAGGCGTTTCTCGATCCACGGGTAGGAGAACATCAGACCGAACATGATCGTGATGATCACGACGACCCAGAAGATGGCCGGGATCGTGTAGTTACCCAGGTAGAGCTCCCACGGTGGCATCAGACGGGCCAGGCCGTCGGTCCACATCATGTAGATGTCGGGCTGCGAACCCGCCGACACGTGCGCCGGGTTGTACGGGCCGATCACCCACACCGGGTTGATCTGGAAGATGCCGGCCATGATGCCCAGCACGCCGGTGGTGATGGCGAAGAATGCGCCCGACTTCACCGCGAACACCGGGAGGATGCGCACGCCGACGACGTTCTTCTCGGTGCGGCCGGGGCCGGGGAACTGGGTGTGCTTCTGGTACCAGACCAGCGCGAGGTGCGCGCCGATCAGCGCCAGGATGATGCCCGGGAACAGCAGGATGTGCATGACGTACAGGCGCGGGATGATGATGTCGCCCGGGAACTGGCCACCGAACAGCGCCCAGTGAATCCAGGTACCGATCAACGGGATGCCCAGCACGATGCCGCTCATCGCGGCGCGGACGCCGGTGCCCGAGAGCAGGTCGTCGGGGAGCGAGTAGCCGAAGAAGCCCTCGAACATCGCCAGGATCAGCAGCAGGCAGCCGATGATCCAGTTGGCCTCACGCGGACGACGGAACGCACCGGTGAAGAAGATGCGCATCATGTGGATGATGATCGACGCCGCGAACAGCAGTGCCGCCCAGTGGTGGATCTGCCGGACGAAGAGCCCGCCGCGTACCTCGAACGAGATGTTCAGGGTGGTCTCGTAGGCGCGGGTCATCATCACGCCGTTGAGTGGCTGGTAGGCGCCGTCGTAGATGACCTCACTCATCGACGGGTCGAAGAACAAGGTCAGGTAGACACCGGAGACCAGCAGGATGATGAAGCTGTAGAGCGCGATCTCACCCAGCAGGAACGACCAGTGGGTGGGGAACACCTTGTTGATCTGTCGGCGGATGCCCGGAGACAGGTGGTAACGAGAGTCGAGCTCCTCGCCCTGCTTGGCAAGACGGTCGGCCATGGTCATGATCTACGCTCCCAGAATGCCGGTCCGACGGGTTCGATGAAGTCACCTGCGGCAACCATGTACCCCTGATTGTTCACCGTGATCGGCAGCTGTGCCAGTGCGCGCGCGGCCGGACCGAAGACGGGCTTGGCGAACTCGAGAGCATTGAACTGCGACTGGTGGCACGGGCAGAGGATGCGATTGGTGCGCTGCTCGTACAGCGAGGTCGGGCAGCCGAGGTGGCTGCACACCTTGGTGTAGGCGAAATAGTCGCCGTAGTTGAAGCTCTCCTGACCCTTGCGCTTGATGGCGCGGGCGGCGTCCTCGGGACGCAGACGGATGAGCATCACCGGGTTGCTGACGTAGCGCAGCCCCTCGATCAGCTTGTGCCGCGACTCCTCGGTCTCGCCATAGCCGTCGGAGACGCGCCACGGGAACACCGTCTCCATTGCGCCGGAGTCGAGGTCCTCGGGCCGGACCAATGCGACCTGCAGCGGGTTGCCGGTGTCGCGGCGCAGGAACACGGTTTCGTTCGGGTCGTCGGCCGGGTTGTAGATCGGCGACCACCCGGTGTGCCACAGCGGAGCATCTTCGCGTTGCGCCCACGGGTTCTTGATGAATCCGCCCAGGCCGGCGATCAGGCCGGTGAAGGCGAAGGCACCCAGACCGAAGGCGGCCGAGCCGATGATCATCTTGCGGCGCGGCAGCGTCGAGGTGACCAGCGAATCGTTGAGTTCGGCGACGATGGTCTTCTTGTCGGCTTCCGACGAGCCGCCGTCGTGGCGGTCCTGCACGGAGATCTCCGACGGGATGAACTTCTTGGTGAAGAGCACCATGCCGATGCCGATCGAGAGCACCGACAGACCGAACGTCACACCCAGCAGGGGAGTGTTGAGCGTGTAGCGCCAGTAGTCGACCGAATCCGGGAGCGCGAACTCCCAGTGATTCCAGATGAAGATGACGAAGCAGGCCAGCGCGGAGATACCCGCGATGGTGAACCAGATCGCGACCTGCCGCTCGGCACGCTTCTCGACGCCGGAACCCGGCTCGGGGAAGCGCTCGGCACGGTGGATGATCTCCACGCCGTCGAGGTTCGTTCCGAGCTTGACCAGGTCTTCCTTGCTCATCTGGTCGAGCTCGTCCTGCGACGGAACGTCGTTCCCGCCGGTTGCACTCATGCCCGTGATCCCATCCACATCGCACCGGCGACGATCGCCACGACTCCGATAACCCACATCACCATGCCCTCGCTGACCGGGCCGAAGCCGCCCAGTCCGAGACCGCCCTGCGGCTTGGATTCGGTGACGTACTTGATGAAGCCGATGATGTCCTTCTTCTCGTCGAGCGTGAGCTGACGGTTGGAGAACTTCGGCATGTTCTGCGGCCCGGTGAGCATCGCGGTGTAGATCTGCTGCTCCTTGACGTGGTCGAGGACCGGGGCGTACTTACCCGACGACAACGCACCGCCACGACCGGTGAAGTTGTGGCAGGACGCGCAGTTCAGGCGGAACAGCTCGCTGCCGCGACCGAGGTTCTTGCCACGCAACGACTCCTGCGCGAGGACGGGGAGACCGTCCTCCATCTTCACCGAGCCGTCGGCGTTGCGCTCGTAGATGACCTGCGGTCCGCCACCCTGGGACTGCACGAAGGCACCGAGCTGGTCGATCTGTGCCTGGGTGAACTTCGGGGGCTTGCGCTGGGCCTGGGCCTCACCGCGGGCGGCGGGCATACGGCCGGTCGAGACCTGGAAGTAGACGGCGGCATCGCCGACGCCGAGCAATCCCGGACCACGGTCGGCCACACCCTGCAGGTTGGCGCCGTGGCAGGTGATGCAGGAGGTCTCGTAGAGCTTCTTGCCGTCGGCGATGAGCGCGGCATTGGATTCGTCGGCGACGGCGACCTGCGGCTTGGGCGTCAGGATCGACGCCAGCACACCGGCGGTCAGCAGACCGACGAGCAGCAGCAGGGTTCCACTGGCCCGACGACGGAGCTTGCGTCGCGACTTCGCCTTACGTGCCGACTGCGCGGTGGGCGCGGCGGTGGTGCCGGCCTGGCCGTCGTCGCTATCCGACGATCGCGGTGGAGATGAACTCATCTGTGACTCTCTACTAAGCGGACGGACTGTTTGCTGTTGTGCAGGAGGGTCATCCCGGAGGGGATGACTACCTGATGAAGTAGATGGTGACGAACAGGCCGATCCACACGATGTCGACGAAGTGCCAGTAGTACGACACCACGATCGCGGCGGTGGCCTGTGCCGGAGTGAACTTGGAGAGTTTGGTCCGGATCAGCAGGAAGATGAAGGCCACGAGACCGCCGATGACGTGCAGACCGTGGAAGCCGGTGGCCATGTAGAACACCGAGCCGTAAGCGCTCGAGGAGATCGTCGTGCCCTCGTGCACCAGGTGGTAGTACTCGTAGGCCTGGCCGGCGACGAAGAACGAACCCATGAAGAAGGTCAGCAGATACCAGCGACGCAGACCGAAGACGTCGCCGCGCTCGGCGGCGAACACACCCATCTGGCAGGTCACCGACGACAAGATCAGGACCGTGGTCACCGGGATCGCCAGGTACAGGTTCAGTTCGGTCGGCTCTGGTGGCCACCCGATCGCAGAATTGGCTCGCGCGACGAAGTACATCGCGAAGAGGCCAGCGAAGAACATGAGCTCACTGGACAGCCACACGATGGTGCCGACGCTGACCATGTTGGGGCGGTTCAGCGAGTGCACGCGCGAGGTGATGGCTGTCCCTGAAGTACCTACCGCGCTAGTCACAAAGTGAAGTATGACGGTTCGTAGTAAGCGCTGACCACTCGGGGCCGATATTCGTCCGAACTATTTCTCTTATCGCTGGTTAAGGCCGGTCACACGGCTCTTTTCGGCGTGTCATGGGACGTGCTTTGCTGGTGGGTGTGGAGCGACGAGATCTCAATGGCCGGCCCCAGGAGCGGGGTCGCTGGGCCCGGTTGCGTGATCGGGTGGCGGGCCGCGCCGAGGACGCCCCGCTCGAGGTCGTCGAGGACGGCCTGATCGTCGTCGCCGAATCCGTCGACGAGGCCGCGGCGTCGTCGACGGTGCTCGACGCCTCGCGGTGGCGGGCGGAGGAGGAGGTCGTCGTCCGGCACGTCCTGGTGCTGCCGGCGGCGCGGGGGGCCGAGGCGATCGCCACGGCCGGTCTCGACGAGTATCGGGCGGTGGATTCGACGACGTACCCGCTGACCGGTGCCGTCGCCGAGCCGGACCGCACGACGGTGGTGCTGGCCCGGGTGCAACTGCTCGACGCCATGCACCTGTCGCAGGAACGGTCGCGGATGGCCAGCCTCGGTTCCCGGCACGGCGGGGCGGCGATCGGCTGGCAGGTGTTGCAGCGCCCGGGTTGAGTCGTTCGACGACGATGTCGCGCACTACTGTTTGTGCCGTGAGCACCCCCGAAGAATCGACGACCGCTGATTCGGCGACCTACACCTGGCCGCAGATCCTCGGGCGCGTCACCGACCGCATCGATCTCAGTGTGGACGAGGCGGCGTGGGCGATGAACGAGATCATGAGCGACGCCGCGACCGGCGCGCAGATCGCCGCCTTCGGTGTCGGCGTCAAGATGAAGGGCGCCGCACCGGCCGAGCTGCGCGGCCTGGCCGCCGCGATGCTCGACCACGCCACACTGGTCGACGTGTCGCGCCCCGCGGTCGACGTCGTCGGCACCGGTGGTGACCGGTCGCACACGGTGAACATCTCCACCATGACCTCGATCGTGATCGCCGCGGCCGGGGTGCCGGTGGTCAAGCACGGGAACCGGGCGGCGTCGTCGAAGAGTGGCGGGGCCGACGTGCTCGAGGCGCTCGGCGTCAACATCACTCTCGGCGCGCCTGCGGTCGCGCGGTGTGTGGAGGAACTCGGCATCGGTTTCTGCTTCGCCCCGGTCTTTCATCCCGCGTTCCGGTTCACCGGCCCGCCGCGCAGCCAGATCGGTATCCCGACGGTCTTCAATGTGCTCGGGCCGCTGACCAACCCGGCGCGTCCGAACCGCGGGTTGATCGGCTGCGCGTTCGTGGACCTCGCCCCGGTGCTGGCACAGGCGTTCGCCGACCGCGGCAGTGCGGTGCTGATCGTCCGCGGCGACGACGGTCTCGACGAGCTGACAACCACGACCACCTCGACCGTCTGGCAGGTCGTCGACGGACAGGTGCACCAACTCAGCCTGGATCCCGCCGACCTGGGTATCGAGCGGGTGCAGCTCTCGGCCCTGCAGGGCGGCGACGCGGCGGCGAACGCGGTCATCGCCCGCGACCTGTTCGCCGGTACGCCCGGCCCGGTCCGCGACGCGGTGCTGCTGAATGCGGCCGGCGCGATCGTCGCATTCGAACAGAGCGCGGTGCTGACGTCGGCGCAACTCACCGACGCCATGCGCGACGCGATGAGTCGCGCCGCCGCGGTGCTCGACGACGGCTCGGCGGCCGCGCTGCTCGACCGTTGGGGCGCCCTGAGCAACTCGCTGGCCGGTTAGCGGCTCCTCTTACTCCTCGCCGATGGAGAACCCGCCCTCGACGTCCGAGCGTGAGTAGCTGCGGAACGCGATGTGGGTGGCGCTGTGCCGCACACCCGGCAGCCGGTTGATCTTGCCGGTGACCACCTCGGCGATCTCCTCGTGGTCGCGCACCTTGATCTTGGCGATCAGATCGACGTCGCCGGCGCACGAGTAGACCTCTGAGACACCCGCGATGTCGGCGACGGCCTGCGCGGTCTCCGGGATCTGATGAACGTCGGCGTGGATCAGGACGATGGCGGTGATCATGGTTGACACAGTAGTGCTGCGGTCGCGTGCCGACCGGTGCCTCACCCCGCGCGGCGCGGCTCGCGTGCCGAACGGGCCGCGGCCGACCAGTCCAGGCGACGTTCGGCACTCGATGCGGGCAGCGCGAGCCCCTCGGTCGTCGCGACGATCCGCACGTGTGGTTCCTGAATCCATCGATAGAGCAGTCCCGCCTCCTCGACGGGGGCACCGCGCAACGGCCCCTCTCCAGGCAGCACGGTCTCCCCGGAGGCGACGAGCAGGTCGACGACGGGCATCGGGGCGACACCCCGCCGGGCGACACCCGCACTCGCCAGCCGTCCGTGCCGGATCACCGCGAACTCCCAACCGCCCGCACCGTCCGGGTGGGCGACGACGAGCTCGGCGATCGTGCACAACGCGGCCAGCCGCTGGCAGCGAGCCAGCGTGTCGATGGTCGATGAGATCCGATCCCGTTGGCGCGCAGCACTTTCGAACATCTGCGCGTCGGATAGGTGGTGCAGTCGGGCGGTCAGGGTGTCGATCACCGTATCGGAGTCGCCGGCGAAGAGATCGCGGACCGCGGTGACCCGCGGCAGGTAGTCGGGCAGCGTCAGCGGCCGGTCGGACGCGGCGTGGCAACCGCCGATCCGCGGGCCGCCCACGTCCTCCGACCGGCACCAGTGGTGCGTCGCGCGTCCCAATCGTGTTGTGCAACTGCGCAACCCGGCGGCCTGACCGATGAGGTCGGCGATGGTGGCGGCCGTCGTCCGGTTGCCGATCGGTCCGAGTGACACCTCGCCGGGCGTGCGACTGATCTTCAGTCGTCCGAATCGTTCTGGCGTCAGCACGATCCACCACCCGCGATGGGGCTGGGTGGACCGGCGGTTGTAGGCCGGGGCGTGCGCGGCCAGCAGTCGCAGCTCGCGGACGCCTGCCTCGAGGGCGTGGGCGCACTCGACGTGGTCGACGCGGACGGCGAGCATGACCATCTCGGCCATGCGCGGCCGCGGATCGTTGCCGGTGAAGTACGACATCACCCGGCGACGCAGATCACTCGCGGTGCCCACATAGAGCACCTCGTCGGACGGGCCGCGGAAGAGATACACCCCGGGCCGGGTCGGGAGGTGTTCGGCCATGCTCCGTTTGGCCCGCAGGCGGGGAGACGACCGGGGGAGATAGGCGGTGAGCTCACGGAAGGTGCCGACACCCTGATTGCCGACCCGCTCGAGCAGACAGTGGAACACCTCGACGGTGGCGCGGGCGTCGTCGAGCGCACGGTGGGTGGGTCGCACGGACACATGGAAGAGGTCGGCCAGGACCGAGAGCTTCACCGACGGCGCTTCGTCGCGGGTGAGGATGCGCCTGGCCATGGTGACGGTGCACAGGCTCACGGTGAATGGCCAGTCGATATCCAGACGAGCAGCGTTCTGGCGCAGGAACCCCATATCGAAGCGGGCGTTGTGCGCGACGAGGATGGCGCCGCGCGCGAACTCGACGAATGCCGGCAGCACCGCACCGATCCGCGGAGCGTCGTACACCATCGCCTCGGTGATGCCGGTCAGTGTGACGATCTGCGGGGGAATGCGACAGCCCGGGTCGACGAGGGTGGCGAACTCGCCGATCACCTCGCCGCCGCGGATCTTCACCGCACCGATCTCGGTGATCCGGTCCTCGGTGGGGCTGCCGCCGGTGGTTTCGAGGTCGACGACGACGAGGGTGGTGTCGAACAGGGAGCGGTCCGAATAGTCGTCGCCGCCGTCGTCGAGGTCGGCGAAGGTGAGTTGCCCACCGGGCGGGCTGAGGGTGCTGCTGGCCACGGTGCGAACACTAGTTCGACGGTCCGACAGTGACTGGTGTGACACCCGGGAAAGCTGTGACAAACGGAATTGTCGGTGGGTGGTTCTAGTGTCCGGGGCATGTGAGACGCAGGTCCGATTCACCAGGTCGGACCGCGGCGACATACCCGACCGCAGGCAAATGAGATGGAGATCACAAATGTATATCGACTGCCAGTCCTGCCCGGCCCGTCCGCTCGCCTGTGACGGGTGCATGATGCAGACCTTGTTTGGTGCCCCTAACTGCGACGATGGCCGTTCTTCAGAGTATGGAAAGACCCCTGCCGCACCCGCTGGACCGGATGCCGAAATCGACGCTGCGATCGATGTATTCGCTTCTGCTGCAATGATCTCCAATTCCGCTGCACTATCTGCAAGAAATGGGAAAACCACACGTCAGGGCGGCGCTGCGGGGAAATCTCTGCGAATTCTGCGAGCCGGCTGAAAAGTGGGTCGTTCGTCCCTATTCCGGGACCGGTGGACAGACCCGCATCCGGTTTCGTAACCTTTCCGAGACCTTTGCAGAGCGTCCCGCTCCGACCGGAGTGGTCTGGATAGGTCACCGCTCAATCGCCCTCACGGGCGAACCGGGGAACCATCTTTTTCGGAGCAATCCGATGGGGGTGAATCGTGCCTGCCCACAGCCGTGTCTTCACGGTAGCGGAGCAGAAACGTAGGGCCATTCTTCCGGCCCGAACCCGACAGCTAACTCGGTAGGCGGTAGCGGGAGAACAAGGAGAACTAGCTTCGTGGCCAAACATCGTTTGGAACAGCCCAACCGCGGCAGCAAGGTGGCCAAGCGTGCAGTGGTCGCCGGCTCGATCACCGTCGGTTCGCTGGCCGCTGTCGCCGGACCGGCGCTTGCTGCGCCGGTGCATGTGCCGAATATCGGAACTTTCGAACTGCCTGGGGTCGATACCAAGCAGATCCCCCAGCAGTTCCAGCAGCCCAAGGGCCCGGCCGTGAAGTCGTCACCGGCCGCCAAGACCTCGCCGGGCGCCACCGTCGAGATCCCGAACCTGGGTTCCTTCACCGTGCCGGGCCTGAACAACAACCAGATCCCGGACCAGTTCAAGCCCAAGGGCGGCGCCGGTCTCTTCGGCAAGCGCACCGTTGCCCAGAAGGCCGTCAGCATCGCGGAGAGCAAGATCGGCGCCCCGTACTCGTACGGCTCGGCCGGACCGAACGCCTTCGACTGCTCGGGTCTCGTCTACTACTCGTACAAGCAGGCCGGCAAGACCATCCCGCGCGACAGCTACGGACAGCTCGGCGGGGGCCGCGGTGTCTCGCTCGCCGACGCCAAGCCCGGCGACGTACTGATCTTCAACGGCGGCAGCCACGCAGGCATGTACATCGGCGGCGGTCGCTTCGTGCACGCCTCCACCTACGGTGTCCCGGTCCAGAAGGACTCCGTCAAGAACTGGAACGTCACCGCCGTCCGGCGTTACTGAGTAACCCGATAGGGTGAGCGTTGTGTTGGGGCGGATCACGCGAACGGCGTGATCCGCCCGAACAGTCTTTCGGCCGATGCCGGGCGTGGGGGAAAGCGGTGGAGGAGTAGTGAAGTCCGTGGTATCCGGATGGTGGACCGATGGTTGGCGGTCCGGACGTAGGTGGTCTGGGCGGTCGGTCCCGGCGATGTTCGCCGCCGCCGGGTTGGCCGGCGTCGTCGTGGCCGGACAGCTCGGGCCGGCGGCTCCCGTCGCCACTGCCGCCCCGGTCCGCAGCGCCGACCAATTGCTCGTCCAGTACCGGAAACTGAGCACCGACGCCGAGAAGTCGGCCGAGGCGATGCACAACGCGCAGATCGAGTACAACAAGCAGCGGGGCATCGTCGCCAGGGCCCGTGCGTCGTCGACCGCGGCCGCGGCCACGCTGACCGCCACCCAGAAACGCCTCGACGCCTACCAGAACCGGGTCGACTCGGTGGTTCGCGCCAGCTACAAGGGCGCCCGGGTCAATCGGCTCTACGCCGTGCTCACCAGCGACTCCCCGCAGTCACTGCTCGATCAGATGTCGGGCCTCGAGGTCGTCTCACGTCAGGCCGCCGCGGATCTGAAGGGTCTCAAGGCCGCTCGCGCGAAGACGACGGCGGCCAAGGCCGCCGCCGATCAGACCGCCGACGAGGCCACCACCGCCGTCGCCGCCGCGGAGAAGACCCGGGGCGAACTCCAGGCCAAGCAGGCCAACCTGCAACTGCAGGCGATCCGCATCCGGGCGATCTACGGCTCCATGACCGGCAAGCAGCTGGCCGCACTCGCCGGCCCCCGCTTCGACTTCGACCCGCGAATCGTGCCGCGCGGCACCGCACCCGAGCTGGTTGCGGTGCAGGCCGCGCTGACGCGCATCGGCGACCCGTACGTCTGGGGCGCCACCGGCCCGAGTTCGTTCGACTGCTCCGGCCTCATGGTGTGGGCCTACAAGCAGGCAGGCCGTACCCTGCCGCGTTCCAGCGAGGCGCAGAACGGCGCCGGAACGTCGGTGGCGCGCAACGATCTACGGCCCGGCGACCTGATCATCTACTACCCGGACGCCCATCATGTCGGTATGTACGTCGGCGACGGTTACGTCATCCACGCCTCCACCTTCGGGGTACCGGTCAAGGTCGTCCCGATCGACGAGGCGGGACCCTTCAACTCGGCACGCCGGTACTGACTGGTGCGTGTCCGACTCACCGCGGTGAGCTCACTGTTGCTGGTCGCCACCGTCGCGGTCGGCTGCGCGCAGGACGATGCGTCACCTGCGCCGTCGGTGAGTTCGACGACCGTGGCGAGCGCGACGACCGCGCCCAATGTCTACGAGGAACAGCGCACCGCGGGGGTCCAGACTGCGCTCGACGCCTTCGGCAAGGCGATGGTGAGCGGCGACACCGCGCGTCTCGACCAACTCGTCGACGACGCCGCGACCCCCGCATTCCGCCAGCGTGTGCAGACCGGGGCCACCAACCTGTCGCGCGCGGGGGTGATTGCCGATCCGGCGCCCCCGCCACCATCTCCCGCACCGTCCACTTCCGGCGCCCCGTCCACCTCTGGCGCCCCGTCGGCCTCGGCCGCCGCCGAGCCGTCACCGGTGCGCGGTCACCGATTGCAGCTCAAGGAGTTCCGCTACCAGCTGGCGCCCACCGAGGAAGCCGAGACACTCGTGCCGCCGCAACTCCAGCGCCGCCTCGACGCGCAGGGCAGCTCCGATTCCTGGGTGGCGCCGGTGGAATTGCACTATGCCCTCGGCGGTTCCGCGCTGCCCGGCGTCGACGAGCCGGAAATCGTGCTGGCCACCCAATTCGTGATGGCGCGCTACGGCGACGACTGGACGGTCGTCGGTGACGCGGCGGCGATCGGCGGCACTCCGGCACCGATCACGGTGTGGGACTTCCCCGGACTGGCCGCCGACGACGTCCGCACCGCGGGCGGGGAGTCGGTGATCACCTCGTACCCGGGCACCGCCACCACGGTGGCCCATCTGCGCAACCTGCTGCCGGGGGCGGTGGCGTCGGTCTCCGCCTTCTGGGGCGACGACTGGCCGCGGCGCGCAGTTGTGGTGGCCACCGACCGGCCGGCCGAATTCCGCGGTCTGGCAGCCAGTTCCGCCACCGACATCACCGGTGCGGCGGCCGCGACGGTGTTCTCCCGGGTCGATACCGAGCACCACACCGCGATCGGCCAGCGGATCGTGCTCACCCCGAGCGCGGGCGATCTGCCCGAACCGGCGCTCGGCGTGGTGCTGCGCCATGAACTGACCCACGTCGCGGCCCGATCGGTGACCTCCTCCTCGGCACCCCTGTGGATCACCGAGGGCGTCGCCGAATACGTCGGCCGAACCGGCACCTACACCCGATTCGATGACGCCGCACCGGATCTCGCCGCAGAGATCCGCGCGCAGAACCTCCCGACCGCGCTGCCCGCCGACGGTGAGTTCGCCGTCGATTCGGAGCAGGCGCGCCTGGCCTACCAGTCGGCGTGGTCGGTGGCCGCCTATGTGGCGGAGCGGTATGGGGAGGACGGGCTCAAGAAGCTCTACACGGGCGTCGCCGCCGGTGGCGACACGAAGCGTCAGGACGCCGCCATCACCGAGGTCACCGGTCGCACCCGGGCGCAATTCGTCGCCGACTGGCGTGCCTGGCTCACCAAGCAGGTGCAGTGATGCGTCGAACACTGTTGCTCACCAACGACTTTCCGCCGCGACCCGGCGGTATCCAGTCGTATCTGCAGAACCTGATCGACCTGCTCCCGCCCGAGGACGTCGTCGTGTATGCGCCGCGCTGGCGTGGCTGTGCGGAGTTCGACGCCGCGGTGCCCTACACCGTGGTACGGCACCGGACAACGCTGATGCTGCCGACTCCGTTCGTCGCGCGGCGCGCCGCGAAAATCATCAAGGCACACCAGATCGAGACGGTGTGGTTCGGGGCGGCGGCGCCGCTGGCGGTGCTGGCGCCGGCGATGCGGCGCGCGGGTGCGTCGCGGGTCATCGCGAGCACCCACGGCCATGAGGTCGGTTGGTCGATGCTGCCGATCGCCCGTCAGGTTCTCGGCTACATCGGTGCCCACGTCGACGTCATCACCTTCGTCAGCCGGTACACGCGTGGTCGGTTCGCCTCGGCGTTCGGCGCCGGCGCCGCCCTCGAATACCTGCCGCCCGGCGTCGACACCGAACGGTTCCGGCCGGATCTCCCAGCGCGCGAACGTATTCGGGAACGCCACGGACTCGGTGATCGTCCGGTGGTGCTGTGCCTGTCCCGGCTGGTGCCGCGCAAGGGGCAGGACGTCCTCATCCGCGCGCTGCCGCTGATCCGACGCGAGATCGGCGACGTGACGCTGCTGATCGTCGGCGGCGGCCCCTATGCCGAGAAGCTGCGTGAACTGGCCCGCACCACGGGCATGGCCGACCACGTCATCTTCACCGGATCGGTTCCGTCCGACGAACTTCCGGCGTACCACAACGTCGCCGACGTGTTCGCGATGCCGGCCCGTACCCGCGGCCGCGGCCTCGACGTCGAGGGCCTGGGCATCGTCTACCTCGAGGCGTCGGCCTGCGGTGTCCCGGTGGTGGCCGGACAATCCGGCGGCGCACCGGAAACCGTGCAGGAAGGCGTCACCGGCACCGTCGTCGACGGCACCGACATCGATGCGGTCGCCTTCGCGGTCACCGGCATCCTCGCCGACCGGGCCGCGGCCGCCGAGTTGGGCCGCCACGGCCGCGAGTACGCGGTCGACTCCTGGCAGTGGCGGCACATGGCCGCGCGGCTGCGGCAGTTGCTCTGAGGCTCATTTCTGGTAGATGGCCTCGATGTCGTCGCCGAACTTGTCCACCACCACGTTGCGCTTGACCTTCAGGGTCGGCGTCATCTCGCCGGTCTCCTCGGTGAAGTCGTCGGGCAGGATGCGGAACTTCTTGATCGACTCGGCGTGCGAGACAGTCTTGTTCGCCTCGTCGACGGCCGACTGGACCTCGGCGAGCAGCTGGTCGTCGTCACGGAGATCAGCGACCGTCGCGTCGGTCGGCTTGCCGTTGCGTTCCTTCCACGCCGGGAAGGCCTCGGGGTCGATGGTGATCAGCGCGGCGATGAACGGCTTGGCGTCACCGACCACCAGTGCTTGGGAGACAAGCGCATTCGCACGAATCACATCCTCGAGACCGGCCGGTGAGACGTTCTTGCCGCCGGCGGTGACGATGAGCTCCTTCTTGCGGCCGGTGATGGTGATGAAGCCGTCGGCATCGACCTTGCCGAGGTCACCGGTGTGGAACCACTCGTCCTCGAGCGCCGAGGCACTTGCCTCTTCGTTGCGCCAATACTCGGCGAACACCACGCCACCCTTGAGCATGATCTCGCCGTCCTCGGCGACCCGAACACTGTTGCCGGGCAATGGCTTTCCGACGGTGCCGACTTTCACTGCGCCGGGGGTGTTCACCGCGATCGCGGCGGTCGTCTCGGTCAGGCCGTAGCCCTCGTACACCGGGATACCGACCCCGCGGAAGAAGTGGCCCAGACGCGCGCCGAGGGGGGCGCCGCCGGAGATCGCGCATTCGCATTCGCCGCCGAGCGCCGCCCGCAATTTGCTGTACACCAGCCGATCGAAGAGCGCGTGACGGGCCTTGAGCAGCAGCCCCACCGAACCCTTCTCGTTCGCCGTCGAATACTCCACCGCGGTGGAGGCGGCGAGATCGAAGATCCGGCCCTTGCCGCCGTCGTGCGCGCCCTGACGTGCGGTGTTGTAGACCTTCTCGAACACCCGCGGCACCGACAGGATCAGCGACGGCTTGAAGTTCGCGAACTCGGGGACGAGGTTCCTGGTGTCCCCGTAGAAGCCGATCTCGACGCCGGCCTCCATGGCGACCAGGGTGATCGCGCGGGCCAGTACGTGGGCCAACGGCAGGAACATCAGCATCCGCTTGTCGGGCCCGAGCAGGGTCCGCATGTTGCTGGCCAGCACGCCCTGGATCTCGGAGAGCATGTTGGCGTGGGTGAGTTCGACACCCTTCGGCCGACCGGTGGTGCCCGAGGTGTAGATGAGGGTCGCCGGATCGGCCGCGCCAACGCCGGCGCGTCGCGCGGCCACCTCGTCGTCGCCGATGTCGGCACCGGCCGCGGTCAGCGCAGCCACCGCACCGCCGGGACCGGCGGCGTCGATCTGGTACACCTTCACCGCGGACAGTCCCTCGACGGTCTCGAATGTGGTGCGGTGCGCAGCGGTTTCGACGACGATGACCTGTGCCGCGGAGTCCTCCATGATCCATTCGATCTGCGGGCCCGACGACGATTCGTAGATGGGCACCGGCACACCGCCTGCGGACCAGATGGCGAAATCGATGAGCGACCACTCGAGGCGGGTGCCCGACAGGATGGCCACGCGGTCGCCGGGTTGCACCCCTGCGGCGATGAAACCCTTGGCCAGCTTGGTCACCTGGTCGACGAAGTCGGCCGCGCGCATCGGCACCCAGTCCGACCCCTGCTTGCGGCGGACGATGGTCTTGTCCGGGTTCTTTTCGGCGAGTCCGAAGATGATGTCGGTGCAATTGGCGTTCGCGGGGATGGAGAAGTGTGCGGGAACGCTGAACTCGCTCATCTAGTGACCTTTCGCCGGATGTGTCAGGTGCGATGGTAGACCTTGCGGTCCGAACCGAAGCGGCCTCTGCCAGGTCCGCTGTTCGGGGGACGCCCTCATGTGTGAAGCTAGTGGTCGTGACGAGTATTCAGGTGGCCGATGAGACTTTTGTCGCCGCCGCACCGTCGTTGGTGGCTGCGGTGGTCGGCGACCGGGCGAACTGGCGTCGCTGGTGGCCCGATCTCGACCTCACCGTGACACAGGACCGGGGGGAGCAGGGGGTGCGTTGGAGCGTCGGGGGACCGTTGACCGGCACCATGGAGATCTGGTGTGAGCCGGTGCTCGACGGCTTTGTGCTGCACTACTTTCTCCACGCCGAGCCGACGGGCGGAGTCCCCGCGGGCGACGATCGCGCCCGGTGGGATTGGCTGGCCGAGCAGAACCGGGACCGTCGGGCGGTCGGCAAGATCATGTCCTTCGAGGTGAAGGACCGACTCGAGGCGGGCCGCATCGTCGGTGGTCCGGCGATCGCGGACGATGCGGCGGTGGCGTGATGGTCGACCACACCGAGCGCTCCATCGTCATCAACGCCGACGCCGCCGACATCATGGCGGTGATCGCCGACTTCGAGCACTACCCGGACTGGGTGTCGGCGGCCCGCGAGGTCTCCGTCACCGAGTCCGGCACCGACGGCCGTGCGACCGAGGTGCGGTTCGTGCTCGACGCCGGGGTGCTGCAGGACACCTACGTGCTGACCTACGACTGGGACGCCGACGGGCGGGGCGTGTCCTGGCGGCTGGTCAGCAGCGACCTCCAGCGTGATCAGCGGGGTAGATATGTTGTGGTGCAACAGGTTCCGGGTTCCACCAAGGTGACCTACGAGCTGATGGTCGACTTGCTGGTGCCGATGATCGGCCAGCTCAAACGGCGCGCCGAGAAGGCGATCACCGAGGCTGCGCTCAATGACCTCAAGAAGAGGGTCGAAGGCTGATCGATCTCACCGGAATCCATGTGGTGATCGGGCCGGGTGGCGCCGGGGTCTCGATGACCGCGGCAGCCGCGGCCCTGAACGCGACCGGCGGTCGACGACGCGGCGCCGCAGGTGTGTCGTCGTTGGGCGCGCCCGACGCGGACACCCTGTTGATCACCGCCGACCGGCGCTCCCCGACAGCCGGGTTACTCGGCGTGTTCCGGACGCCGAACGAGCCGGTCGTGGTGTCGACCCGACTGCATCTGCTGTCGCTGGATCGGCTCGCCCTGCTCGAGGAGACCTGGGCGGGGTTCACCACGGTGCTCGCGGAGACCATCGCCCGGTCCAAGGTCGTGCTGCCGGGAGTGGGTGCGCTCGCCGACATCGACGCGGGGGAGCTGGCAACCCTGCCCGGTGTCGAGGATTTCCTGCTGCTGCGGCGGATTCGCGACGAGGCGATCAGCGGACGCTGGCGCCGCATCATCGTCGACGGCTCCGGACTCGGTGACCCGTTCGAGTTCCTGCGCTCCGCGTCGGTGCTCAGTCAGACGCTGAATCGGTTGTGGCCCAGGCATCGTCGGCTCGCGATGGCGGCCGAGCGGCCGGTGCTCGCCCAGTTGACGGCGGCGGTCGACGCGATCGACCGCGACTGTATCGACATCGCCGAACTCCTCACCGACCCGCACAGCGTGGCCGTGCACCTCGTCGTCTCCGGCGATGGCCGCGGCGCGCAGGTGCTGCCGCATTTCCTGGCGACGGTGGACGTGATGGGGCTGGCGTTGCGGTCGGTGATCGTCAACCAGGGCACCGCTGCCGGTGCCGCCGATGTGCGGACCGACGCCCTGCGTGCGATGGTGGGGACCGACAATGATGTGCAGACCGCCGAGATCCCCCGGCTCGCCGAGCCGATCGACCGGGCGGCGCGGCTGCGCAAGCTGGCGGTGGCCCTGCCCACCCCGAATGGGCGCCCGTCGGGCTCGGGTGCCGCGCGCGTCACCGAGGTGACCGACGCGGGGTCGGGCGACGACGATCACCCGACCTACGAACTGACCTGGCGGCAGCGCCTTCCCGAGCCGGACACCCTGCGACTCGGCCGCTCCGGCGACGATCTGCTGGTCACCGTTGGCGGGTTCCGGCATCCGGTGCGGTTGCCGTCGGTGCTGCGCCGCTGCATCGTCACCGATGCGGCCTGGGATGGCACCGACCTCACTGTCCGGTTCGTCCCGGACCCGGGCCTCTGGCCGCAACGCCGCTGACCGCTCGAAGACCGTGGTCATGCAGGTCCGGCCGGTCCCGCCATGGTGCGGTGGCGGTCGCGTAAACTACTGCCGGACTCGGACAGGAGAACTTCCTTCAATGACCTCGGACGACACGACCGGTCGTGACGACGACGGGCGCGCACGATCGCGCAGCGCGGCCGGCGACCCGGTGCGGGACCTGTTCCTCGGGGTCGCCGCCCAGATCGACCAACTCGCCGCCATGTTCGCCCCGGCGCCGCGTACGGCGTCGGCCGGTGCCGCCGACGGCGCAGCGGCCGGGATGTCGACGATAGGGGAGATCTCCGGGGAGATCACCTCGCTGATCGCCGAACTCGGTGACGTGTTGGCACGGCTGATCGCCGCGCTGATCGCGGTCCTCGAAGCGGTCGCGGCCGCCTTGCGGTCCACCCCGGCATCCGGGTCGCCGGACATGCCGCACTACCAGGCCATCGCGGTGCGAATCCTTGATCCCGAAGGTGAGAGCTGATGGGCGACTTGACAATCGGCATCGACATCGGCGGCACCAGCGTGCGCGCCTCGGTGGTCGATCCGCATGGTGCGATGCTCGACACCCTGCGCGCGGCCACCCCGCCGACCGCGCAGGCCCTCGAACACTGCCTGGACCGACTCGTCGCCGAACTCGTCTCCCGCTGGGCGGCGAAGGCGGTCGGCCTGGCGATCGCCGGCTTCCTCACCCCGGACCGGCAGGTCATCCGGTTCGCCCCGCACCTGCCGTGGCGGGAGGCGCGGGTCGCCGAGGAGATGACCGCGCGGACCGGTATCCCGGTCTTCCTCGAACACGACGCGAATGCCGCGGCGGTTGCCGAATGGCGCTTCGGCGCGGCCGCACGCGGCAAGAACTCGCTGGTGCTGGCGATCGGTACCGGTATCGGCGCCGGCCTGCTGCTCGACGGCGAGATCTACCGCGGCAGCTACGGGGTGGCGCCCGAACTCGGTCACCTCACCATCGTGCCGGGCGGCCGCCCATGTTCCTGCGGCAAACTCGGTTGCTGGGAACGCTATTGCAGCGGAACGGCTTTGGTGGACACGGTGGTCGAACTGCTGGCCGACGGGGACTGGGGTCGCTCGCAGCTCGCCGCCGATGTGGCCGCCGACCCGGGGTCGCTGACCGGTCGTCGGGTGGCCCGTGCGGCCGCCGACGGCGACGCTGTCGCGATCGCCGCCTACGCCGCCTTCGCCGCCTCACTCGGACAGGGACTGGCGATGATCGCCGACATCTTCGACCCCGACCTGATCGTCCTCGCGGGCGGTGTCGGTGCGTCGTCGGGACTGTTCCTCGACGAGGCGCGCGAACACTACGCGCGGCTGGTCACCGGCGCCGGTCACCGTCAGCTCGCCCGGATCCGCGGCACCCAGCTCGGCGAGAGCGCAGGCGTGGTGGGCGCGGCCGAGGTTGCGCGGCAAGGTATCGCAGCCGCCCTCGACAATGTGGGCGGCTGACTCCGAACCCGCGGGTATTGTTCGGTTATCCTCTGGTGGACGTAAGCGGATAGTGGCGAGGCGAGAGTTCGGAGTCTGCGATGTGGTACTGGGCGTTCAAGCACGTGTTTCTGGGCCCGCTGCTGCGGGTTCTCGGACGGCCGAAGGTCGAAGGGCTGGAAAACATTCCGACGCGCGGACCGGCCATTCTCGCCAGCAATCACCTCGCCGTGATGGACAGCTTCTACCTGCCGCTGATGGTGCCGCGTCGCATCTATTTCCTCGCGAAGAGTGAGTACTTCACCGAGCCCGGACTCAAGGGTGGCTTCAAGAAGTGGTTCTTCACTTCGGTCGGGCAGATCCCGATCGATCGCTCGGGTGCCGAGGCCGCGGCCGGCGCGCTCACCGCGGCCCGGCGTCAGCTCGAGGCCGGCAAGCTGATGGGCATGTACCCCGAGGGCACCCGGTCGCCCGACGGCCGCCTCTACAAGGGCAAGACGGGGCTTGCGCGGGTCGCCCTCGACACAGGGGTACCGGTGATCCCGGTCGCGATGATCAACACCAACAAACTCAACCCGCCCGGATCGGTGCTGCCGCGTCCCGCCCGCATCGTCGTCCGGATCGGCAAGCCGCTGAACTTCGCCCGCTATGAGGGCATGCAGGGCAACCGGTTCATCGAGCGCGCCATCACCGACGAGATCATGTACGAGCTGATGCAGCTGTCCGGTCAGCAGTATGTCGACATCTACGCCGCATCGCTCAAGGAGCGCAAGGACGACAAGCCGTCGTCGGACGCCCCCGCGTCGGCGGCCTGACTCCGGGCCTCTACGTCAGACGATCTCAGGGGACCGCCGCCGCACGGGCGGTTCGGTGCCCACGGCCGGTGCGGTCCGATGCGGCGGCAGCAGCCACGCCACCACGAGCACCGCGAGTCCCCACAGCGAGTACGCGTTCCCGATGAGGTGATCGAGCACCGACCACCCGCGGACGTTGGGGGACAGGAACTGGAACGGGCCGAGGGCGAAGATCGCCAGGCCCACGACGCACAGCACCGCGTAGGCGGTGGCGGCACGCCGATCGGTGGTGCGCGCGGCGATCACCGCCAGCGTCAGCATCAGCGGGATGCACCACACCCAGTGATGGGCCCACGACGTCGGCGACACCAACAGGCCCCACACCGCGATGACACACGTGATGAGCACCGCGGACACCCGCGCCGGGGTGTCGCCGGCCGGATCGGCGATCGCTGCGAACGCGGTCACCGGACGGCAGGCGCGCACCGCGACCACCGTGAGCGCCGACACCGCGAGTGAGCTCGCGATCCACAGCAACTGCTGCGCCGTCGTGTCGCTGGGGACCAGTCGAATCCACATCGCGTTGAGGTTCTGGTTGATGCGGCCGGCGGGATCGCCGATGCGGGTGGTGTGGAACAGCGTGTGGGTCCAGTAACCGACCGAATCGCCGGGGAGCCAGATCCACGCGACCAGGCCGGCGCCGAGGAACCCCGCGATCGCGGCGAGCGCCGCGCGCCACTGCCGGGCCGCGAGGAAGACCGCCACAAAGACCATCGGCGTCAGCTTCACCGCGCCCGCCACCCCGGTCAGCACTCCCCGGAACGGGCCGCCCGCGCGTGCTCGGCCGCGACCGATGACGAAGATGTCCACCACGATCATCGCCATCAGGATGATGTTGATCTGGCCGAACCCGAGCGTCATCCACATCGGATTGAGCCACACCGCACCGGCGGCGACCGCGAGTGCCAACCACCACCGGTTCGCGCGGTTACCGACCGACAACATGCTCAGCACGATGTGGATGATCACCACGGTCAGCGCGACCGTCAGCAGTGACATGAGCCACCCGGCGACGTCGAGTTCGAGTGCGCCGAGCGGGACGAAACCGAGCGCCGCGAAGGGCGGGTAGGTGAACGGCAGCCAGATCCCGTCGCTGGTGAACGGCATCGAACCGTCCGCGTAGAGACTCTGACCGTGTTGCCAGATCTGCGCGCCGAGACGGTAAACATCGAGGTCGATGCGGGTGCGGGTGCCGAAGCTGGCGGTGAACGGGACACCCACGATCTGCAGGGTGGCCGAGAGCACGAACAGCGCGGCGACCACGGCCCGGGCACCGGTCGACGGCGTCCATCGCCGCAGCCGGTTGTCGGCGCGCGTCAGGGTGGTCATGATCTCGGCGATTCTCTGCTCACTGGTGGGTATGTGAATACTTGTCGGTATGCGTTTCTTCTACGACTCGGAGTTTATCGAGGACGGCACCACGATCGAGCTCATCTCGATCGGTGTCGTCGCCGAGGACGGACGTGAATTCTACGCGGTGTCCACCGAGTTCGATCCCGGGCGGGCCGGTGAGTGGGTACGTGCCAACGTACTGCCCAAGCTTCCGTCGCCGTCGTCGTCGGCCTGGCGGAGCCGCCGGCGCATCCGGGAGGACCTCTACGACTTCCTCACCGAGACCGACGACGACGTCGAACTGTGGGCGTGGGTGGGTGCCTACGACCACGTCGTGCTGTGCCAGTTGTGGGGGCCGATGACCGCCCTGCCGCGGGCACTGCCCCGGTTCACCCGCGAACTGCGCCAGCACTGGGAGGCCGCCGGGCGACCATCGCTGCCGCCGTCGCCGCGGGACGCCCACGACGCGCTCGCCGACGCCCGGCACAACCTGGTGCGCTGGCAGACGATCCAGGCCGCGCACCGACGCTGACCGTGCTCGACCCTTTCGACCTGCGGGTAGCCCGCTGATCTACCCTGTACGCGTGGTGACCAACTGGACCGTAGACGTTCCGATCGAAGAACTCCCCGAACTGCCGCCGTTGCCCGGTGGACTGCAGGCACGGTTCGACGACGCGTTGTCGCGGCCGGCGTTGCAGCAACCGTCCTGGCCGGCCGACGAGGCGCGCAAGATGCGCACCGTTCTGGAGAGCGTGCCGCCGATCTGTATGCCCGCCGAGGTGCAGGATCTGTCCGCGCAGCTCGCCGAGGTCGCCGAGGGGCGCGCGTTCCTGCTGCAGGGCGGCGATTGCGCGGAAACCTTCGCCGACAACACCGAACCGCACATCAAGGGCAATATCCGCACCCTGCTGCAGATGGCCGTCGTCCTGACCTACGGCGCGAGCCTGCCGGTGGTGAAGGTGGCCCGCATCGCGGGGCAGTACGCCAAGCCGCGGTCGTCGGACACCGATGCCCTCGGCCTGCCGTCGTACCGCGGTGACATGGTCAACGGGTTCCCCGCCGACGAGACCGTCCGTGCGCACGACCCGTCGCGTCTGGTGCGTGCCTACGCGAACGCCGCCGCCGCGATGAACCTCGTGCGCGCGCTGACCGGGTCGGAAGCCGACCTGCGCCGCGTACACCTGTGGAACCGCGAGTTCGTGCGCACCTCGCCGGCCGGCGCGCGGTACGAGGCGCTGGCCTCGGAGATCGACCGGGGTCTGCGGTTCATGGAGGCGTGCGGGGTCACCGATTCCAACCTGGAGTCCGCCGCGATCTTCGCCTCCCACGAGGCGCTGGTCCTTGACTACGAGCGTGCCATGTTGCGCCTGGCGGACAACCCTGCCGGCGCCGGGAGCGAAGCGAGCGGGCCGAATCACAACGGCTCCGACAGCAAGGTGCTCTACGACCTGTCGGCGCACTTCTTGTGGATCGGGGAGCGCACCCGCCAGCTCGACGGCGCCCACATCGCGTTCGCCGAACTCATCGACAACCCGCTCGGCGTCAAGATCGGACCGACGACGACCCCCGAGCAGGCCGTCGAATATGTCGAACGCCTCGACCCGCACAACAAGCCCGGCCGTCTGACCATGGTGGCGCGCATGGGTAACAACAAGGTGCGCGACGTGCTGCCGCCGATCGTCGCGGCGGTGGAGGCGACCGGCCACAAGGTCATCTGGCAGTCCGATCCGATGCACGGCAACACCCACGAGGCGTCCACCGGCTACAAGACCCGGCACTTCGACCGCATCGTCGACGAGGTCCAGGGCTTCTTCGAGGTGCATCACGCGCTGGGCACCCATCCCGGCGGCGTGCACATCGAACTCACCGGCGAGGACGTCACCGAGTGCCTCGGTGGCGCCCAGGACATCTCCGACCTCGACCTCGCGGGTCGCTATGAGACCGCCTGCGATCCGCGGCTCAACACCCAGCAGTCGCTGGAACTCGCGTTCCTCGTCGCGGAGATGCTGCGCGGCTGAGCTCGTCCACGTCGACAGCGCCCCAGATTTCGTTGACGGCGCCTGGTTTTGCGTCGACGGCGTCCTGCCTGGGCGCTGTCGATGAATCCCAAGGCGCTGTTGACGGGATCTGGGGCGCTGTTAACTCAAGTAGGTTGCGCCGGCCCACCAGGAGACGGCACCGACAGCAGCGGCGATGAGCAGTACGACGACGATCCACACCAGCGCCACCATGGCGCGTGACTCGTCGGGCTCCACCGGCATCCGCCGGGACTCCGACGGCGTTACCCGCGGGGCATCGGCAGGGGGGCGGCGCACCGTCGATGCACCCACCGGGCCGGGCGGCGGTGTCGACGGCGCCACCCCCGGCCGAGACTGCATCCGCGTATGTTGCGGCGGCTGCTGCTGTGGTTGCGCGGGCGGTGGGCCTGCCTGGGCGTGCGCGGCGCGGTAGCGGGCGATCGTCTCGCGTTCGGCGGAACGACGCGGTGCGGGCACGGTGAACGGCGGCAGGTCGAGGTCCTCGGCGGCGGCGAGGAGCGCCTCGCGCATGGCGAACCCGTCGACGTAGCGATCGGCCGGATTGCGTTCGGTGGCCCGCAGCACGATCTCGTCGAGCTCCTCGGGCACCCCGTCGACCACGTCGCCGGGGGCGGGCACGTCGTAACTCAGCCGCTGATAGGCCAGCGCCAGCGGGGTGTCGCCGCGGAAAGGTGTTCGGCCGGTGAGCAACTCGAACATCATGACGCCCATCGAGTACACGTCACTGCGGGCGTCGGCGTCACCGGCCTCCACCTGCTCGGGCGACAGATAGGCGGCAGTGCCCAGGATCACGCTGGCCGACGTGACCCCGGCCTCGGCGACGGCGCGCACCAAACCGAAGTCGGCGACCTTCACCTCCCCGGCGTCGGAGATCAACACGTTCTCCGGCTTGACATCCCGATGCACCAGACCGGCGCGATGGGCGGTACCGAGGCCGCCGAGTACCGGATCGGCCACCGCCACCACCGCGTGCGGGGGCATCGGACCGCGCTCGCGCAGCAGTTCACGCAGACTGCCGCCCTCGACGAGTTCCATCACCAGGAACGCGATGCCGTTGTCGATGCCCTGGTCATACACCGCCACCAGACCTGGATGCTTGAGTCCGGCGACGGCCCGCGCCTCGAACTCGAAGCGCCGCAGGAACAATGGGTCGCCGCTGTAGCGGGAGTCCATCACCTTCACCGCCACCGAGCGGCCGAGCCGCAGATCGACGCCCAGATAGACCGCCGACATGCCGCCACGCGCGATCGGCGCGTCGATGCGGTAGCGCCCCTCGATGGTCGAGCCCACGAGGGTGTCGGCGGTGGCATTCACCCGCCTGAATCTACCGGCTGAACGGTCGGGGGCCGTGGATGTGAGAGGTAAACGGGATTCTCCGCGAACGCATCGCGGTCGAGCCGGTACGCTCTGGCACGTGGGTTCCGTTCCGCTGTCCGCAGAGACACTCCTCCCGTCCGATACCGAAACCCTGACGGTCGACGAGGTCGCCGCTCGATTGCGGGTGTCGACCAACCGCGTCCGCACCCTGATCCGCGACCAACACCTGCTGGCGGTGTCGCGCGGTGGGGCGCCCGCCGTCCCGGCGGTGTTCTTCGACGATCTCGGTATCGCCAAGCATTTCAACGGTCTCGTCGCGGTGCTGTTCGACGGCGGCTACACCCGTGACGAGGCGATGGAGTGGCTGTTCACCGAGCAGGACGACCTCGGCATGCATCCGGCTGCCGCCCTGCACACCCACTCCGCGCGGGAGGTCATCCGGCGCGCGCAGGCGCAGGCGTTCTGAGTCGTCGCGCGGTCACTCCGCGCGGAACCAGTCGACCGCTCGTCGTAGTCGCAGCGGGTCCGGGTAGAGCAGGGCGAACGCGGCCAGCGCCGACAACGCGGTCGCCAGGAGCACCTCGGGCAGCTTGTAGAACAGGATCGAGTCGTCGGGCTGGAACACGATCAGCATGAACACCGACACCCCGACGGCGATCGCGCGAACCCGGCGCGGGAGTGTGAACGCCACCGCCAGATACAGCACCCAGGTGTAATACCAAGGCAGCGTTGAGGGTTCGAGCACCAGCACGACCAGCATCGCCCACGCCATGCCGGCCATCGCGCTGCGTTCGTCGCGCCGGTGCCGCCACCACAGCGTGACCAGGACAATGGCGGTCACTGCCCAGCCGATCGCGCGGGTGATCGGCAGAACCGACTGCAGATTCAGCGCGGTGAACGGTGCGGCGACCAGCGTCACCAGATGCGCGGCCAGCGTCGGCAGGGTGAACCAGTTGATGATCCGATCGGCCCAGCCGAGTCCGGTCAGCCAGCCCAGTCCCAGGCCGACGACGGCGGTCGAGGCGGCGAACACCGCGAGCGGGATCAGCGCCACCGCGGCGAACACCCCGACCAGGTCACGCGGTTCGACGGGGCGTCGAGAACGAATGTGCGACAGCCAGATCCACACCACGAACGGAATGGCGATGGCCGCGGTGATCTTGATCGACATCGCCACCCCGAGCAGCAGCAGGCCCGGGACGTGCCGCCCGGTGACCGCGAGGGCGACGCCGGTGACCGCGACGCCCATCATCAACAGCTCCACGTGACTGCCCGACACCAGATGGATGAGCACCATCGGATTGGCCAGCGCCAGCCACAGGCCATCGGCGCCGGAGGCCCCGAAGTGCGCTGCCAAGCGCGGGATCGCCCAGAGCGCCAACACGAGTCCGGGTAGCAGCACCAGCCGCATGGCATAGACACCGGCGATGGCGTGCTCGCCGGTGATTTCGGTGACCACCCGCGTCAACCCCACGAACAGCGGGCCGTAGGGAGCGGTGGTCGCCGCCCACACCTGCGCCATCGAATCCACCAGCGGTCCGGGGAGATGGGCGGGGCCGTCGGCGTATGGGTTGTAGCCGGCGCCGAACACTGCGCCCTGCCCGAGGTAGGCGTAGACGTCGCGGCTGTAGACGGGCACCCCGAGCGCGAGCGGGGTCGCCCAGGCGACAACCGCGTACCGCATCGCGCGGACCGACGGACCGGGCCCGTCGCCGCAGAGTCGCCGCCCGATCCGCACCCACGCCACCACCAGGGTCGCCACCCCGATCCAGAAAATGCTGCCGAACAACGTCTTTCCGTGCCCGTAGGTGATCACGGACAGTCCGAGATCCTGTGCGACGGTGTTGTTGCGGGCGATGTCGCCGACGCCGAAACTGCCGATACCGACCAGCAGGGCTCCGACGAAACCCAGGATCAGGTCGGCGAATCCGGGCTCGTCGCGCAGCGCCGGAGTGCGCGGCGGCCCGGCCGCGATGGCGTCGTCGCGGATACTCATGTGGCGCGGTGGGCGATCCGCCGGGCGAACGCGGTGAGTTCCGCACGCACCGGCTCCGCGATCGTCGCGGTGTCCAGGGTGGTGAGCGCGGAGGCGAGCAGGTCCGAGATCTGCCGTTCGGATTCGTCGACCGCACCGACGTCGGTGAGGATCGCGCGGGCGCGGGTGACCTCGGCGTCGTCGAGGTCACGTCCGATCAGTCCGCGCAGTTCATCGGCCAGTGCCGCATCGCGGTCGGCCGCCCGCGACAGCCCGTCCGCGAGGAGCGCGGTGCGTTTGCCGGCGATCAGGTCATCGCCCGACGGTTTGCCGGTGCGGACCGGGTCGCCGAACACCCCGAGCAGGTCGTCGCGCAGCTGGAAGGCGACACCCAGGTCGTGGCCCACCGACCGCAACGCGGTGATCAACGACGACGGGGCGGACGCGAGCGTCGCACCGAGCTCGAGGGGGCGCGCCACGGTGTAGGCGGCGGTCTTGAACTCCATCACCCGCAGGGCCGAGGCGGTGGTCTCGTCGCCGCTGGACTCGTTGACGATGTCGAGGTACTGCCCGCCGAGAACCTCGGTGCGCATCGCCGACCACACCCGACCCACCGGCGCCGGCAGCGGACGCGGATCGGGTTCGCCCGAGTCGCCGCCCGGATGGTGGCCGTGGACGAGGTCGTCGGCCCAGGCAAGCGCGAGGTCACCCATCAGGATCGCGGCCGATGCGCCGTGGTGGCCCGCATCGCCGGCCCAGCCCCGGTCGCGGTGATCGGCCTCGAACACCCGATGCATGGTGGGGTGGCCGCGGCGGGTGTCGGAGCGATCGATGATGTCGTCGTGGATCAGCGCGCACGCCTGGATCAACTCCAGCGACGCCGCCACCCGCAGCGCATCTGTCGCGTCCGGAACCAGGGGGCCGGTTGTCTCGGCGTCGCCGGTCGATCCGGCCATCCACCCCGCAAACGCGAACACCGGACGCACCCGCTTGCCGCCCTGCAGCACGAAGTCGCGTACCACCTCCGCGGCCTGCCCCACCCGCGGATCGATGGCGGCGGCCGCCGGCACGGCGTCGGCAAAGAAGTCGCCCAGCATGGATTCGACGGCCGCGGGCACCTGGTCGAGCGAGGCCGGGACCGGCTGGGCTGTTCTCACGCCTCCCAGGCTAGAGGAGCCGCAGGCATGGAGTGACGACCCCTACCTGCGGTTCCGTACACTGTCCGGGTGACCTCAAGCTCTGTGCCGGCTCCCTCGATCATCGAACGGCTCGCCGCGCCGCATCGTGGCCCGATCCCGTTCTCGGTCGAGTTCTTCCCGCCCAAGGACGCCGAGGCCGAAGCCCGATTGTGGCGTGCGGTGCGGACGTTCGAACGTCTCGGACCGGCCTTCGTCTCGATG
Organism: Gordonia sp. CPCC 205515; assembly: GCF_048537925.1. Taxonomy (NCBI): domain Bacteria; kingdom Bacillati; phylum Actinomycetota; class Actinomycetes; order Mycobacteriales; family Gordoniaceae; genus Gordonia; species Gordonia sp. CPCC 205515. The sequence goes on from NZ_JBCLVJ010000002.1 coordinate 691,349, forward strand.
ACCTACGGTGCGGGTGGCTCCACCCGCGACCGCACCGTCCGCATCACCGGGGAACTCGCCGCCCAGACCACCCTGCTGCCCGTTGCTCACCTGACCGCGGTCAATCACAGCGTCGCAGAACTGCGCGCCCTCGTCGGTGCGTACGCCGACCAGGGCATCACCAACATCCTCGCGCTGCGCGGCGACCCGCCCGGCGACCCGCTGGGTGACTGGGTGCGCCATCCCGACGGCGTCGAGTACGCCGAGAACCTGGTCCGTCTGATCGACGACCTCGGCGACTTCCACGTGGGCGTCGCGTCGTTCCCGGAAGGCCACCACCGCGCACCCGACCTCGAGCACGACACCCGCGCGCTGGTGAACAAGCTCCGCGCCGGCGCCGAATACTCGATCACCCAGATGTTCTTCGACGTCGAGCACTACCTGCGGCTGCGTGACCGGTTGGTGGCCGCCGACCCCGAGCAGGGGGCCAAGCCGATCATCCCGGGCATCATGCCGATCACCTCGCTGGCGACGGTTCGCCGGATGGCCGAACTGTCCGGCTCGGTGATCCCCGACGACGTGCAGGAACGCTTCGCGCTCGCCGCCGGTGCCGGACCGGAGGAGGATCGTGCCGCCGTGCGTGCAGTCGGTATCGACTTCGCGACCGAGACCGCCGAACGCCTCATCGCCGAGGGCGCACCCTGCCTGCACTTCTGCAGCCTGAACTTCGCCAAGGCGACCACCGAGGTCCTCGAACGACTCGGCGTGGATACTTCCGCGGTACTGCAGGTTACCCCCGCCGCATCCTGAGCAGTCTGTTCGATCCGACCCCGGGCGGAATCAGCTGGTGCTGGTCTTGCTCGGGGTTTTCTCTGTCGGCGTCGTGTCGTCTGGGTTGCCGGACGAATCGGTGGTCTCGTCCGGCTTCGTCGAGTACTTCGGCCGGCCCGGGCGGGGACTGCGGTCACGCTTCACATAGGCCAGGCGCGCCACGATCGCGACCGTGATCAGGCACAGCAGCGCGACGAACCACGACCAACTGCCGACCGCGGCGGTCGCCGGATCGGCGTACTTCGCCTCGGCGACGAACCGTCCGGACTGCCCGGGTGCCGGCGTCCAGCTCACCGTCTTGTCGCCGGTCTGGCTCTTCTCCGGCGCGGCGGTGACCGGACCGTCGAAGGTGACGGTGAGTTCGACGAGGTCCCGGTTCGGGTCGAGTTCGCCGAGGTCGGCGGTGCCGTGGAAACGGACCACATCGCCGCTGCGCTTGGACGTGAGCGTCATGCTCATCGCCGAATCGCCGAACGAGTCGGCGATGATGTCGCCGAGCTGGCTGAACTGTCCGGCGGTCAGTTCGCTGAAACTCGCCTGGGTGCCGACGCGCGGCGGGGTGGGCTCGGGTTCACCCGGGGCGGCGCTCGGCGCGGGCGCGGCGACCGTCCCCGACGTCAGTCCCGTCGAGTACTCGCTCACCGTGACCCGCGACGACATCGACTCGGGGATGTCGAGCTGCGGCGCGCCCCGCGGATTGTCCGGCGACGTCGCCACCACGACGGTGCCCGAATAGCGGTCACCGACGCTGGTCGAACGCTGCAGACAGCCGGAGAGCAGCGGAACCGCACCCACCAGGCACAGCAGCATCAGGATCGCGGACCAGCGAGATGACGAACGCACGCTGCTCATGGTGCCAGACGCCACCGACGAGTTCAGCGACGCAACGCCAGATGCGCCGCGATCCGCCCGCTCGCCCCGGTCACGCCGCCGCCCGGGTGGGTGGACGCGCCGGCCAGCAGCACCCCGTCGGCGCCCGGTACCCGATGCGACGACAGGTCGGCGGTCGGACGCCAGAAGAACATCTGGTCGATGCTCATGTCGACGTGCATGATGTTGCCGCCGATCAGCCCCAGCTCGCGTTCGAGATCCTCCGGGGTCTGCACGTGGGTGTGCTCGATGTGGTCACCGAAGCCTGGGGCATACCGGTCGACCTCCGCGATGATCGCGGCGGCGGCCGCCGACCCCTGCTCCGACCACGACGAACCGCCGGCCAGACGAGACGGATGCCACTGCGCCCACACGGTTACCGAGTGCTTACCCGCCGGGGCAAGCGACGGATCGAGCGCGGAGAAACCCATGGTGAGACACGCCGGTCGCGGCGGAAGTTCGCCGACCGACGCTGCGGCGTGCGCCCGCCGCAGCTGCGCCCGATCGGTGACCAGCAGACCGAGCCCGGAATGCACACCATGCGCGGGCAGATCCGACGGCAGGTCGCGATAGGTGGGCAACGCGTCGGTGCCCAGGCGCACGGCCATGCCGATCCCGTCGCCGATCGCGATCTCCCGGCGCCACCGGGCCAGCGGGGTGGCGTCGTATCCGCCGGCCTCCAGCAGGTCGAGCGTGGCGCGCACATGACAGGCCGCGATCGCCCTGCGGGCGCAGCGCGGGCCGTTGTCGGTGCCCACCTGCCAGTGGTCGCCGCACCGGCGGATCGCGGTGGCCGGCGTGCCGAGGATGACCTCGGCGCCGTCGGCGGCCAGGCGCCGCAGCAGGGCTTCGGTCAGGGCGCCGCTGCCGCCGACCGCACGTCCCGGCGGGATGTCGTGCTGGATCGCGGCGAACCCGATCATCGGTGCGGTGCCGGGCGCGCTCATCGGCGGACCCGACTGCGCACCGAACCACGCCAGCGCCGCCTTGAGTGGTTCGGCGGTGAACCACCGATCGAGTAGCGCGTCGCCCGAGGCCATCAGCTCTTGGGTGAGGGAGAGCATCGCGCCGGAGCGGCGACCGAGGAGTCCGGTGCGGGCGGTGGTCGCGGTACCGGTCAGGCCGGTGAACGCGGTGGCCAGCCGACCCGAGGTCGCGGGCGTGTAGAACGACTGCATGACCGCGCGGGCGCGGGGCCGCCACACCTCGACGAACCGGCGGTAGGCGTCGGCGTCCGCGCTGCCGACCGCGCGTTCGATCGACGCGCAGGTGGCGTCGAGATCGGTGCGAAAGATGATCGGCGCAGAGGTGTCGGTGCCCGGGCTGAACGCCCACGGATCGCAGTCGAGGTAGCGCAGCCCGTGGTCGGCGAGCGCGAGTTCGTCGAGGATCTCCGAGTGCCGGATCATCAGGTGTGCCGACGACCCACGGTCGACCCGGTAGCCGGGGAAGCGTTCGACGGTGGAGACCGCGCCGCCGGGCACCTCGTCGCGTTCGATCACCGTGACCGACCGGCCCGCCTGCGCGAGGTAGGCGGCCGCGATCAGGCCGTTGTGGCCGGCACCCACCACAACCGCGTCCAGCACCTGATGGTCACCCATGCCGTGCGGGCCGGATGTCGGTGGGCAGCGGTAGCCTGCGGCCCAGGAATGCGAACGGGCGAGGATCGCCGGTGAAGGTGAAGTGGCGCAGCACGTCGACGAAACCCAGACGCCGGTACAGCGACCACGCCCGGTTGTCCTCGGCCGGGATCTCGGGGGTCGAGAGCAGGACGGCACTCTCCGGCCGGCCGGTCAGCAGGGTGCGCAGCAACCACTGGCCGATCCCATGGCCCTGTGCCGACGGATGCACGTGGAGTTCGGTCAGTTCGAAGTAGTCGCGGGTGATCTCGTCGACGTCGGCGTCGGACCGGCCGGTTTGACGCAGGCCGAACCGCAGCTGCTGGTTCCACCATTGGTCACGCGCACCCCGGTACCCGTAGGCGATGCCGACGAGCACCTCGTTGTCGGCTGCCGCGAGCGGCCGGGGGATTCGGCGCCGGGCCGCATGCGGCCGGTGGACCTCGGTGGGTGCCATCGTCGCGACCGCACCGACGGCTCGCCATCCGGGCCGGGCGATATGCTCGCGCCACAACGGTGCCCGATGGACCTCGGTACCCCGCGGATAGTTCATCGCCGTCACATAGATGTCGAGCGCGGGCTCGAGCCAGAAGGCGGAGTCCTGACCGGTCAGCTCAACGAGGCGGATCGTCAACGAACGTCTGTCCTCTCGTCTCGCGCGGGGTATCGCTTGAAGGTCGGCGGGCTTCCAGCTATATTGAATAGGTCGAACGGGTGTTCGAGTAACCAGCCTCCGCAAGCTGTTCTCCCGCCCGCCGACAACTGATGACCGGGGTGGGGCCGACGGGGGAAGACGTTGGTTCCGCCCCGGTTTTCGTATCTGCGGTGGTCGCGGTCTCAGTCGCCCGACCTGATTCGCTCGGCGATCTCCACGCTGATCCCGCGCACCAACAACGGCGTCAGCATCGGCGTCGACTCCTCGAGTGCCCGTTTCGCGCTCGTATCGACGGCCGCGTCGTCGGCGATCCGGTGCCGGAACTCGGCGTCGTCGATCGGCAGGATCTCCACCCGTCGATGGGGGAGCGACGTGTGATCCCCGGGTGCGGTGTGCCCGGAGAGCCGGGCCAGGTGCTCGAGGAGGTCGACGATGCGGCTGTCGGTGCCCGCGGTCAGCGAGTCGGGTGCCGAGGAGGACTCGTCACCGAGCCGGCGTTCGGTGAGGTCGAGGCGGAACACCCGTTCGTAGCGCAGGTGGGCGGCGGCGATCTGCACGGCGTACGGCGTGGCCAGGGTCGTGGCCAGTCGGCACAGTTCGGTGCAGGCGGTCATCACCGCGGCGAGGTCGGCGGGCGGGGTCGCCGCACCCATCTCCACCTCGAGACGGACCGCGGCGACGGCGTCGTCGGGCAGGAACAGGAGTTCGGTGCCCACCCCGGAGAGCCCGAGGGCGCGGCTCAGCGTGGCGTCGGTGAGATTCGCGTGGGTCAGGTCGGCGTGGGTGAGGTTGGCGCCGTCGAGGTTGGCGCGACTCAGGTTGGCACCGTCGAGCGTGGTACCGGTCAGGTCCGCGCGGCTGAGGTTCGCGCCGGTCAGATCCGCGTGCGACAGATTGGCGTGCGTGAGGTCGGTGTGCGAGAGATTCGCGCCGGTCAGGTCGGCACCGGTGAGATTGGCGTCGGTGAGGTTCGCGCCGTCGAACACGCTGCGACTCAGATCGGCGCCCACCAGGTTCGCACCGATGACGTTCGCGTTGGTCAGCGTCGCGCGCGCGATGGTCACCCGGAACAGGGTGGCCTCGGTGAGATTGGCGCCGGTCAGGTCGGCACCGGTGAAGTCGGCGCTGTTGAGGGTGGCGCGGGTCAGCGTGGCGTCGGTGAGGTTGGCGTCATGCAGCGTCGCCGCGCCCAGATTGGCGCCGGTGAGCGTGGCGCCGGTCAGCGTGGCGGCGCTCAGGTTCGCCCCGGACAGATACGCCCGGTAGAAATCGACGTCGGTGAGGTCGCAGCCGACCAAGGTGGCGCCGACGAGGTTGACCCCGGACAGGTTGGCGCCGAAGAGCGCCTTGCCGGCGAGGTTCACCCCGCCCAGGTCGACGCTGTCCTCGCCGTGCCGTTGGCGCCAGGCATTCCATCGGCGGGGATGCTCGTCGATGAGGAGTTCGGTGGGGATCGATGTCATTGTGGTGCGACGGTACCGTCGGCGTTGATCGTGAAGCTGCGCTGGGTGGTCACCACCTGGGCGGTCTCCCGGCCGAAATCGGGCAACGCCGTGGTGCCGATGCTGCCCTGGTACTGCAGGTAGAGGCCGGCTGCCTTGGTGGTGCTGCGGGTCGCCTCGACCAGCAGTCCGTTGTCGAAGGTGGGGATGTCCAGGGTGGTGTTGTCCGGCCCGGCCACGATGCGGCCGTCGTCGATCCGGACCGTCGGATTCACCGCCGACGATGGTCCGACGACGATGAACGGCTGGCCGGCTGCCGGTTGGGTGTTCCAGCGGAAGTCCGGATTATATTGTGCCGGAACAAAAGTGGTGAGGGTGGGGACGATCGCATTGAGTTCGTCGATCGCATCCACGCCGTCGGTGTTCGGGACGTACACCGCGAACCCGGGTGCCAGGGCGCGCGGGAGTGCGGTGAATCCGGCGCCGGGATCGTCACCCAACAGCAGGGCCGAACTCGCTTGCAGCTGAATCGGATACGTGGTCACCCGGACGTCGCAGCCACCCAGATCGCGATCGCGGTTGACCGACAGTGTCACCGTGTTCTCCACCAGCTGGCCCTGCGGCGGCAGCGGAATCGTCACCTGGCCGTTCGTCGGGTTCAACGGCCGGCTGCCGACGAGCTGATCGTTGAGTTCGACGTTGAGCATCCACGTCAAATCCGACGGTGATGCCGGCAGTGTCATCGCGACGCGGATCGCCTGCGGCAGACGGCCTCCCGGCAACTCGCCGAGGGTGTACCTGATGTGCCAGTCGCGGCTTTCGGTGATGTCGCCGACCGAGGTGTCGGCATCGAGCAGATCCACCGGAACCGAGTTCCCGGCCACCGGTGCGGGCGTGACGGCCTTCGGGGCGTTCTCGGCCGAGTCGGCGGTCGACACCGTCGGCTGGGTCAGGAAGGTTGCGATGAGCGGACCGTCGGTGGTGGTGACTCCCACCACCGGGACGCCGCCGGCGCTGCCCACCGTGATGGGTTCGCCCGAATCCTGTTGCGACGCCGACCAACCCAACTTGCCGTTCAGTGAATCCGCGGGACCGAGCAGGATCGCGTCGTGCACGTCGTCGCCGGGGATGGCGTCGGCGTAGGTCACCCGATGGCCGTCGCGGGTCAGCGCCATGCCGAGTTGGGCGGCGGCGGTGCGCCAGTCGAATCCCGTATCGGCGAGCACGATGGTGACGTCGCGGTCCCACGCCACCACCGCGTCGCGCACGGTGTGGATGGGTTCGGCGAGGACCGCCTGGATCGCGGTCTCCGGATCCAGATGGATCTGCATGCCCGCCGAATGATCCAGCGTGCACTGCTCGACGTTGCGGGTGCCGTCCGCGCGGAACGCGATCCGCACCTGTCCGTCGTCGGCCAGGCCGGTGGGCACATCGATGTCGGCGGAGATCTCGTTGTCGCCCTTGGCCAATTCCTGCTTGTAGACCTGCTGGCCGTCCATGGTCACGCTGAGGAACACCGTACTGTCGTCGGGCACCTGCGATGTCCCGGTCACGTGCAGCCGAGTCTGCTCGCGCGGCGTGTCGGCGGGCAGCGTCACCAGGTAGCTCGACGACGCCGAACTGTCGTCGAGCCAGATGCCGTCCGCGTGCCCGGAGGCCGCCAGGGACTTGGTGAACTGACGGTCCGGCGCGGTGGCACCGAACGCCGAGTCGCTGTCCCGGTTGGATGACCAGGCCGGCCGCACGATGAGCAACACGAGCAACGCGACGAGCGCCAGCGCCAGTACCAACCACGCCCACGCCGGTACGGAGCGGGCGCGCTTGCCGACCGGCTCGATGTCCGGCGTCCGGTCATCCGGTGCCGGAACCTGCGACGATCCCCCCTCGCTGTCAGTCAATCGCTGCTTCCTTCGACCGCGGACCTACGGTTGGAGTTCCAGTACGACTTCGCCGGGATGCGGCTCTGGTCGATCCGATCGCCGTACTTCCGCGCGAGATCGGCCTCGGTGACCAGCAATCCGGAGTCCAGGGTGATCGGGTCCAACCCCAGGCCGAGCAGATGGTCGTTGCGAACCACGAGTTCGTTCGCGTCGGCCTCCTGGCGTGGGTTGGCGACCATGTTGATCTCTGCGCCGAGCGTGTCGGCCACCAACTCCGCCAGTTCGGACACCCGGTGGGTTTCGGTCATCTGGTTCATCACCCGCACCCGGCCGGTCACCTGGTCGCCGGATTCGACGGCGATGCGGATGCATTTGACGGTGTCGCGGATGTTGATGAACGCGCGGGTCTGGCCGCCGGTGCCGTGCACGGTCAGCGGATAGCCGATGGCGGCCTCGATGATGAACCGGTTGAGGACGGTGCCGTAGTCGCCGTCGTAGTCGAAGCGGTTGATCAGGCGCGGATCGAGTTCGGTCTCGTCGGTCTGGGTGCCCCACACGATGCCCTGATGGAGGTCGGTGATGCGCATGTCGTCATTGCGCCCGTAGAACTGGAACAGCAGCTGATCCAGCGACTTCGACATGTGATAGACGCTCCCCGGATTGGTGGGGTAGAGGATGTCGCGACTGCGCATCTCGCCGTTTCGATCGGGATAGCTGACGGTCAGATAGCCCTCGGGCAGGTCGACGGGGACCGTTTCGTAGCCGTAGACGCCCATGCTGCCCAGGTGGATGACGTGAGTTTCGAGTCCGAGCTCGATCAGCGCGACGAGCAGGTTGTTGGTGGCGTTGAGATTGTTGTCGACGGTGTAGCGCTTGTGCCACGGCGTCTTCATCGAATAGGGCGCCGAGCGTTGCTCGGCGAAATGGACAACCGCATCCGGGCGGGTGTCGTCGAGGAAAGCGACCAGGGCGTCGTAGTCGTGGGCGACGTCGAACTCGACGGTGGAGATCTGGCGGCCGGTCACCTCCTGCCACGCGGCGACCCGGTCGGCCAGGGAGGCGATCGGGGTCAGCGACTGCACACCCAACTCCTCGTCTGCGCGCCGTCGCACCAGGCTGTCGACGATGGACACGTCGTGCCCGTTCGCGGACAGATGTAGCGCGGCCGGCCACCCGCAGAAGCCGTCTCCCCCCAGAACTGCGACCCGCATAGACTGACGCCCCTTCTCGATCGGTTCCCCGACACCACGCGTGCCCCGCACCGGAACCGGTGCCGAATACGGCCGCGCATGTTGTGGCAAGTGTTGGCAGACGCCGTCCGCGGCGCATCGCCCATCGCGGGTGAGATGGTCGCGGGAGTTCGGAAGCGGAATTGTCGGACCCCCGTTGTAGAACATGAGATGTACCGACCACCACGCGACAAGAAGAGGTGGAAACCCGATGGTGAGGCCCGTCCCGGCGACCCGAAACCCGGCTCCTCGTGCCCCGGCTGCCCGTACCCCGGTCGAGGTGGACCCGGTGGTCGTTCGACGCAGCCGCGATCTCCTCGACCGCGCCGAGATCCTGTTCGAGAACGCCGACGGCATCGACGACTCCGCCGAGCGGTTCCGGCAGTACTACCTGGCGTCCCTGCGCGCCGCGGGAGCGGCCATCGAGGTCTACGAGCCGTCGAATCGTCCGGTGCGGCGTCGTACCTCCCGCAACGCCTGGAGTCGGCTGTCCGCGCTGGTCCCCGGGATGTCCGGGGCGGCCGAGTACTTCGCGGCGCGATCGGTGATCCGTTCCGACGTCGAGACCGGCCTGCGCCGCACGGTCGACCTGGCACTTGTTGTCGCGATGCGCGGGCGGGTCATCGACCTGCTCGACGACGTCGATGCCCTGCTCATCGCCTATGAGCAGGGAAAGCTGGGCGAGGTGGCCGCGCCGGGGAACCGCACCGCATGACGGAGACGGGACAATCGGACCCATGAACCGGCTGAGAGTTCCAACGCAACCTGGGGTAATGGTGGTCGCCGAATGAATCAGCTCGTATCATGGATTTACCAGGCCGTAGTCGGCGGCTGAACGGCATCGACAGCGCACGTGATCGTTGATCGGAACGAACATGTGGTCGGGGGCCGGTGGAGTTGAGGTTAGGAGGGTCGGTGCCTCTTTCGGAGCACGAGCAGCGCATGCTCGAACAGATCGAGAACGCTCTGTACGCCGAAGACCCGAAGTTCGCGTCGAGCGTCAAGCGTCGTCGCCTCGGACGGTCCAGCGGTCGTCGTCGGCTGCAAGCCGCTGCCATCTTCGTTCTCGGTCTTGTCCTGCTGGTCGGCGGACTGATCATCGATGTTCGGATCGGTGGATTCCCGATCATCAGTCTCATCGGTTTCCTGGTGATGTTCGGCGCCGGCCTGTTCGCCCTCTGGGGCGGCGGCGGTGACAAGGGCGCACCCGGCTCCTCGAGCAAGGGACTCGGACGCGGCGGCAAGTCACCGCGCGCCGGCGGTCCCAAGCGCAAGTTCTCCGAACGTATGGAGGACCGCTTCAACCGTCGCTTCGAACAGGAGTGACCCCGCGCCTCCGCTGAGGCGCCCCCAGTACTGAACGCTGTCCTGCGCCGGTCGACGATCGGCACGTGACCTCCTCAGGCCGCACACCACCAGGTGTGCGGCCTGTTTTTTGTGTGTCCCGGATGCTCTCACCCGGATGCCCCACCGCGCCCCACCTAGTTGCCCCACTTCGCCCCACAGTGGCAATTGAGAGTTCCTCAACTGTCACTTTGGTGAGTTTTTACCTCGTTGGTGACGAGCTGACCGCCAGCTGACGCGCCGCGAGCCGCAATCTTCCCCACCCGATTTATGGGCACTGAACTGCGGTAATAATGCCGGGTGGGGAACCAGGGGGGTCATGGGGGTGGAAAGTGGTGGAAAGTGGGGTACTGTGGGCATCACTGGCTGAGACGGACCGGACCTCGACGGATCGGACCTCTCTTCCAGTGGGGCAGGAGGTGGCGACGTGTCCGTACGGTTCGTCGGCACCTACACGCCCAAGCTGGACGACAAGGGGCGACTCACGTTGCCCGCCAAGTTCCGCGACGCGTTGGCAGGAGGTGTCATGGTCACGAGAGGCCAGGACCGCAGCTTGTCGGTGTATCGAGCCGAAGAGTTCGATGCGATCGCCGAACGGACCATGGCGGCATCGCGGAACGATCCCGAGGCGCGGGCCTTTCAGCGGGTGCTCTTCGCGAACACCGATGAACAGCGCCCCGACGGACAGGGTCGGGTGACCCTGTCGGCCGACCACCGGACCTACGCGGACCTGTCGAAGGAATGCGTGGTGATCGGAGCGTTCGACCACCTCGAGATCTGGGATGCGACAGCCTGGCGCACCTACCAGGACGAGCACGAGGAGAACTTCTCCACCGCGGGCTCGGCCTCGCTGGACTCGGTGCTCTAGCGAGCCGATGAGCAAGCGGACAAGTGAATAAGGAATCGGGTGGGTCGAGGCCTCGGCCCGGGACGACCCTGGCGTACTTCCCCAACGCCAGGTGCGTGATCGGGCCGAGACCCCGACCCATCGGTCTTTTCCGGACACAAGTCGAACAGCACAGTCGCAGGAGTAGGTCGGTGAACACAGCGGGCGATGACACGCAGGGCGAGGCGGGTGACCGCCGCTCCGGCGAACACGGTCACGTACCGGTGATGGCCGCCCGCATCATCGAACTCCTCGACCCCGCGCTCACCGACACCGACTCCGCGCCCGTGTTCGTGGATGCCACCCTCGGTGCCGGCGGCCACAGCGAACTGATGCTGACCACCCACCCGCAGGTGCGCGTCATCGGCATCGACCGCGACCGCAGCGCACTCGACATCGCCCGCGACCGCCTGTCGGCCTACGGCGACCGGATCACCTTCCACCAGGCGCGGTTCGACGAGATCGGTGACGTCCTCGTCGACGCCGGGGTGCACCGTATCGACGCCGCCCTCTTCGATCTGGGCGTCTCGTCGATGCAACTGGACCGGGCCGATCGGGGATTCGCCTACGCCGTCGACGCGCCCCTGGACATGCGTATGAACAACGACGAACCACTTACCGCGGCAGAGGTTCTCAACACCTACCCACATGGGGAGTTGGCGCGCATCCTCTCCGAGTACGGCGAGGAGCGCTTTGCAGGCAAGATCGCATCGGCGGTCCTCCGGGAGCGTGAACGCGAACCGTTCACCACCAGCGGGCGGCTCGTCGAGCTGCTGTACGCAACGATTCCCGCGGCCACCCGCCGCACCGGCGGTCATCCCGCGAAGCGGACCTTCCAGGCGCTGCGCATCGAGGTCAATCATGAACTCGACGCACTGCGTCGTGCGATCCCGGCCGCACTGGCGGCGCTGCGGGTCGGCGGTCGGGTGGCGGTGATGAGCTACCAATCGCTTGAAGACCGAATTGTCAAGCGGGAGTTCGCCTCCCGGATCAAGTCCACGTCGCCTGCCGGGCTGCCGGTGGAACTGCCCGGATCGTCGCCGGACTTCCGGCTGGTCACCCGCGGCGCCGAGCGACCGGACGACGCCGAACTCGAGATCAATCCGCGCTCGGCCCCGGTCCGGGTGCGGGCCATCGAACGCATCGACGAAAAGGATCGCGCATGACGGTGCTGGATGACATCGACGTCGCCGACCGGGCCACCGACGAGGTCGTCGAGGACCGGCCGCGTCGAGCGCGGGGCGCGGTCACCGGTGAGCGGGCCACCCGATCGAAGGCCGCCCAACGGGCGATCGACCGCAGGCGCAAGCGCATCGAGCGCGACGAGCCGGCGACGGCGGGTCGCACACGTGCGGTGCCGACCACCGCTCGGCCGACCTCGCTGCGTACTCGCATCACCCGAATCCCGTTCGTGGTGCCGGTGATAGCCCTGTTGGTCATCGGACTCGGGACCAGCCTGTGGCTCTCCACCAAGGCTGCACAGGACTCCTACCGGCTCGGGGTCGAGCGGCAGGAGAACCAGACGCTCGTCGACAAGCGTGACTCGCTCAAGCGGGACTACGAATCCGGCGATTCGGCGCCCGAATTGTCGGATAAGGCAACCAAATTGGGCATGATCCCGGCGTCGAATCCGCCGCGGATGATCGTCGGACCCAACGGCAAGCCGCGACTCGTCGGCGACCCACAGCCGGCCCAGGGCAAGGGCATGCGCACCATCAATCCGCCGGTCGGCCCCGACCCGGTGGAGAAGATCGACCCGAAGAAGGTCGACGACTCCGAAGGTCTTCCCGGCGGAGCTGTGGAATCGGCTACTGCACAACCGGATTCGAACTCCGCGACAACCCCGGCACCCGGCGCTCCGACGACACCGGCGACCGCGCCCACCGGCGCTGCCACTCCCGCGCCGGCCGCAGGCGACGCCGGCGCAGTCCCGCAGCCCGCCCCGAGCGTCATCGCACCGGCGCCGAACGTGTTGCCCGCCCAGCCGCAGACCAACCCGACTCCCAACGCGCCGGGCGCAAATTCGGGGCAATCGCGGTAATCCAGTGGACAATTGGCAACCATGACACGTGCCGTCTTCCAACGCCTCGACACGGGTCGACCCGGACGTGGCCGAGATGGTCGTCCACCTCGCGGTGGTTCGTCCTCGGCCGGTAACGGCGGTCCGCGCGGACCGCAGTCGTTCCTCGGACGCAGTCGCGTCGCCGGACTGATCGTGATCCTCGCGGTGATCGCCGTGGCGATCCGCATGGTGATCGTGCACACCATCGAGGCGTCGTCGATCTCCGCGCAGGCCGCGCAACAGCGCGAGTACACCCAGGTGCTCACCGCCAAGCGGGGCGCGATCCTCGACCGCAACGGGCGTCCGCTGGCCTACACCGACGAGGCGCGCGCATTGACCTTCCTGCCCAAGGCCGTTCGCAAGACAATCGAGGACGCGCACCGCAAGGACGCGACCCTGCCCGACGTCGACGACCGACTCTCGGAGATCGCCAAGGGCGTCTCGTCGGCGCTCGGCGGCTCCATCAGCGAGCAGGACCTGCTCACCAAGCTGCGCAGCGACGACACCTTCGTCTATCTCGCGCGGTCGGTCAGCCCGGAGACGGCCAACAAGATCACCTCCGAGTACCCGGAGGTCGGCGCGGATCCGCAGAGCATCCGGTTGTATCCCGGAGGTTCGTTGGGCGCCAACATGATCGGCGATGTCAACTACGACGGCATCGGACTCATCGGTCTGGAGGCATCGCTGGACTCGGTGCTCGCCGGCACCAACGGCTCCAAGACCTACGACCGCGGTTCCGACGGTGCGGTCATCCCGGGCAGCACCCGCAACGTGCATCCCGCGCTCAACGGTGCTGCGGTGCGGCTGACCATCGACTCCGACGTGCAGTGGTTCGTGCAGAGCCAGGTGTCGGCGGCCAAGGCCGCCTCGGGTGCGCGCAACGCCTCGGCGGTGGTCCTCGACGCACACACCGGCGAAGTGCTCGCGATGGCCAACGACAACACCTTCAACGCGTCAGAACCGTTGAGCGACCAGAAGAATGCCGATCTGGGCAACCGTGCGGTCACCTCGCCGTTCGAGCCGGGTTCGGTGAACAAGATCATCACCGCCGCCGCAGCCATCGAATACGGCGTCACCACCCCGACGCAGGTGCACAAGGTGCCCGGCAACATCCGCATGGCCGGTGTCACGGTCAACGACGCGTGGTCGCACGGCGTCGAGCCCTACACCACCACCGGGATCTTCGGGAAGTCCTCCAACGTCGGCACCCTGATGCTCGCGCAGAAGGTCGGGGAGAGGCGGTTCGCCGACATGGTCAACCGCTTCGGGCTCGGCAAGCGCACCGGCGTCGGACTGCCCGCCGAGTCGGGCGGCGAGGTGCCCGCACTCAGCCAGTGGTCGGGCGGCTCGTTCGCGAACCTGCCCATCGGACAGGGGCTTTCGATGACCTTGCTGCAGATGACCGCGATGTATCAGGCGATCGCCAACGACGGCCTGCGGATTCCGCCGCGCATCATGCTCTCCGAGCAGCGCGATGGGCAGGGACCCGAGACCGCCGAACAGCCCGCCGGGGTACAGGTGGTCCGCCCACAGACGGCCAAGACCGTCCGCAACATGTTCCGCGCGATCATGCAGTCCGACCCGATGGGCTACCAGCAGGGCACCGGCTCCAAGGGTGCCGTCGCCGGCTACCAGACCGCGGGCAAGACCGGTACCGCCCAGCAGGTGAACCCGAACTGCGGCTGCTACTCCAACGACAGCTACAACATCACCTTCGCCGGTATCGCCCCGGCCGACAATCCGCGCTACGTGATCGGCATCATGCTCGACAATCCCAAGCGCAGCTCCGACGGCAGTGGCGGCCAGTCGGCGGCACCGATGTTCGGCACCATCGCCTCCTGGATGCTGCAGCGCGACCGGGTGCCGCTGTCGGCCGGACCTGCTCCTCGACTCGTCCTCGAGGCCCGCTGACGACACGTCCGGGCCACCGAACGCGCTGACGGTATCGTGGGTGCGTTCTGCCGACCGCCGGTACCGGCGGTCGCGATGATGATCGAGGAAGGCGGGAGAGACAACGATGGCGTCGACTCGCCGTAATCGCACGAAGACCAGCAAGGTCACCGGCCCACTACGCCCGAACACCGTCACACCGACGAAGGTGTCGGTGTTGTCGGTGGCCACCGGCGCACGGATGGACCTCGTCGGGGCCGTCGACGCGGAGGTCGCGGTGACCGGCGTGACCCTGCGTGCCCAGGACGTGCAGCCCGGCGATCTGTTCGCCGCACTTCCCGGCGACCGCACCCACGGCGCGCGCTATGCCGACCAGGCGATCGCCGCGGGCGCGACCGCGGTCCTCACCGATCCCGACGGCCGCGCGGAACTCACCCGAATCCTCGGCCCGGATGCGTCCTGCGCGGTGCTCATCCACCCGGACCCACGCGCGGCGCTCGGCCCGGTCAGCGCCCGGATCTACGGCAATCCGTCCCAGCGACTCAAGCTGATCGGCATCACCGGTACCTCCGGTAAGACCAGTACCGCCTACATGGTGGAGGCCGCACTGCTCGCCGCAGGCCACTCCGTCGGACTGATCGGCACGGTGCAGACCCGGATCGACGGAGTCGCCCAGCCGAGCAGCCTCACCACTCCCGAGGCGCCGACGCTGCAGGCGATGCTCGCCGCCATGCTCGAGCGCGGCGTCGACGCGGTGGTGATGGAGGTGTCCAGTCACGCGCTCGCCCTCGGTCGGGTCGACGGCGCACAGTTCGCCATCGGCGCGTTCACCAACCTGTCGCAGGATCACCTGGACTTCCACCATTCGATGCGCGCCTACTTCGACGCCAAGGCGCGGCTGTTCGCGCCGACCTCGTCGACCCATGCGGTGCGCTCGATCATCTGCGTCGACGACGAGTGGGGCCGGCGGATGGTCGACGTCGCCCGCGGTGATCGGCAGTCGCAGCCGGTGACGGTGTCGACCGGGCCAGTCGCCGCCAACTGGCATGCCGGACCGTCGACCATCGCTGCCGACGGTGTCCAACACGCGGCCGTGACGACTCCCACCGGCGGCAGCGTGGAACTCGGCGTCGGGTTGCCGGGACGCTACAACGTGGCCAACGCCCTGCTGGCGGTGGCGATCGCCAGTGGCGCCGGGGTGCCGACCAGCACCGCGGTCGACGCGGTCGCGACCGTCGCGGTGCCCGGCAGGCTCGAACGCATCGATCGGGGTCAGGACTTCCTCGTCGTCGTCGACTACGCCCACAAACCGGCCGCCCTCGACGCCGTCATCGCCACCCTGCGCGAGCAGACCCGTGGCCGGATCGCGGTCGTGGTGGGTGCCGGCGGCGACCGGGACACCGGCAAACGTCCGATGATGGGGGAGATCGCCGCCCGCGGCGCCGACCTGGCCATCATCACCGACGACAATCCGCGCACCGAGGTCCCGGCCGCGATCCGCGCCGAGGTCCTGGCCGGTGCCCGGGGAATCGACGACGCGCAGGGCGAGGTGCGTGAGATCGGTGACCGTGCCGAGGCCATCGCGACGGCGATCGCCTGGGCGCAGACCGACGACGTGGTGCTGATCGCGGGCAAGGGGCACGAGACGGGGCAGGAGATCGACGGCGTGAAGCATCCGTTCGACGACCGGGTGGTTGCCGGGGAGGCTCTCGACACGTTGTCCGGCGCCGGGACGGCCGACGCATGAGGGCCGTCGAGGTGATCGTCGCCCCGGCCACCACCGACGACGTCCGGCTGGCCCTGCGGACGCTTGCCGAGCGTGGGTCGGCCGCACGCACCGCGAGCCCGGGCACGCCGGTGCGGACCTGGGCGGTGCTCGGTGAGTTGGGCGTCGACGACGGACTCTCGGAGAACGACGCCGTCGTCGAGCACGACCGTGTCGGCCGGCAGGCCGTCCGGCTGGCGGTGGACAAGACGGTGTGTGTGGGCGACTCGCGCGCCGTGCGTGCGCTGCATCAGGGGGCGGTTATGGAAGGCTCCTGGGGTGACGAGGTGCGCCTGGTCGCCACCGCCGCCGATGCCCGCGCACTGCTGACCGCGGAGCCGGACTGGACGCCGGCGGCCGGTGACGTGGTGCTGATCGCCGGACGCGACCCGGGGGTGATCGCGGTGGCCGAGTTGTGGCGCGGCGGTACCGATGACGGGGCCAAGCGATGATGACGAGACGAACGGGTGGGACAGTGGGGCGAGCACGTGAGTTACGCCGGACGGGGATGAGCCGGTGACCCAGATCCTGATCGCGGGCGCCATCTCGCTCGCGGTGTCGATTCTGTTGACCCCCATCCTCATCCGGGTGTTCTCCCGGCAGGGATTCGGCCAGGAGATCCGAGTCGAGGGACCGGAGAGCCATCAGACCAAGCGGGGCACCCCCTCGATGGGAGGCGTGGCCATCCTGGTCGCGCTGTGGGCCGGCTACCTCGGCACCCACATCGTCGGCGCGTTCATCGACGGTACCGGCGTCAGCGCGTCGGGCCTGCTGATCCTCGGCCTGGCCACCGCACTGGGTGGCGTCGGCTTCCTCGACGACTTCATCAAGATCCGCAAGCACCGCAACCTGGGGCTGAACAAGACCGCGAAGTCGATCGGACAGTTCGTCGCCGCGATCCTGTTCGGCGTCCTGGTGCTGCAGTTCCGCAACGATGCCGGCTACACCCCGGCCAGCACCCATCTGTCCTACGTGCGCGACATCGACGCCATCTCCATGTGGCCTGCCGTGTTCGTCATCTTCTGCTGGCTGGTCGTGGCCGCCTGGTCGAATGCGGTGAACTTCACCGACGGCCTCGACGGTCTGGCCGCCGGCTCGATGGCGATGGTCCTCGGGTCCTATGTGCTGGTCACTTTCTGGCAGTACCGCAACGCCTGCGCCGGCGGACCCAAGGCGCCCGCGGACATCACCCCCGGCTGCTATGTCGTGCGCGACCCACTCGACATCGCGCTGATCGCCGTCGCCGGTGGCGGCGCCTGCCTCGGCTTCCTGTGGTGGAACGCCGCACCGGCCAAGATCTTCATGGGTGACACCGGGTCGCTGGCGCTCGGCGGCATGCTCGCCGGCATCTCCATCTGCACCCGCACCGAACTGCTCGCCGTCATCATCGGGGCGCTGTTCGTCGCCGAGATCATCTCGGTCGTCATCCAGATCGCCTTCTTCCGCACCACCGGCCGACGCGTGTTCCGGATGGCTCCCTTCCATCACCACTTCGAGTTGGGCGGGTGGGCCGAGACCACGGTGATCATCCGGTTCTGGCTGCTCACGGCCATCGCCTGTGCGCTCGGACTGTCTCTGTTCTACAGCGAGTTCCTGGCCGTCAGTGGATAACGCGCGGGCTGACCAACGCATCGACCTGACCCGGGCCCGGGTACTGGTCGCGGGCGCGGGCACCGCGGGCCGGTCGGCCGCCCGCTACCTCTGCGGGATCGGCGCGAGCGTCACCGTCGCAGACGCCCGGTTCACCGACGGCGAGGGCGACGACCTGCTCACCGACCTCGGGGCCGACCTCGTCGCCATCGCCACCGTGCTCGACGATGACGCCCGGTTCGCGCAGATCGACCTCGTCATCACCTCACCCGGCTTCGCGCCCACCCATCCACTGATGGCGGCCGCCGCCGCGGCCGGGGTACCGGTCTGGGGTGAGGTCGAACTCGCCTGGCAGGTCGACCGGTCCGGACAACTCGGCGCCCCGCGCACGTGGCTGGTGGTGACCGGCACCAACGGCAAGACCACCACCGTGTCGATGCTCGCCGACATCGTCGCCGCGGCCGGCCGCGAGGGCGCGGCCTGCGGCAACATCGGCCTGCCCGTGCTCGACGCCATGACCCGGGAGCCGCGCGTCGAGGTGTTGTGCGTGGAGATGTCGTCGTTCCAGCTGCACTGGGCGCCGTCGGTGGTGCCGGCCGCCGGGGTGGTGCTCAACGTCGCCGAGGACCACCTCGACTGGCACGGCTCCTTCGACGCCTACGCCGACGCGAAGACCGGTGCGCTACGTGGGCCGATCGGCGTCGTCGGCCTCGACGATCCGGTGGCCGCGCACCTACCCGTCAGCGGGCGGCGCGTCGGCTGCACGCTGGGCCCGCCCGCCGACGGCCAACTCGGCGTGCTCGACGGACAGCTCGTCGACCGTGCGTTCGGTCCCGACGCACAGCCCCGCACCCTCCTCGCGGCCGAGGAGATCACCCCCGCCGGTCCGTCCGGCGTCGCCGACGCACTGGCCGCATCCGCACTCGCCCTGGCGATCGGGATATCCCCGCACGACGCGGCGACCGCACTGCGCGACTTCGCCCCGGGCGCGCACCGCGGCGACGTGGTCGCCCGGGTCGACGAGGTCGACTACATCGACGATTCCAAGGCCACCAACCCGCACGCCGCCGAGGCGGCCATCCGCGCGCATCGGCGTGTTGTGCTGATCGCCGGCGGACTCCTCAAGGGAGCCGAGGTCGACGACATGATTCGCGCGACCCACGACCGACTCGCCGGTGTCGTCGCCATCGGTCGAGATCGCGAGCAGATCGTCGACGCGATCGCGCGACACGCCCCAGAAGTCCCAACCGTCACAGTATTCACAGGGGACGATGGGCTCGTGACGGTTCAGGGCGCGATGACGGAGCAGGACCTCCCCGGGGACCGGGGCAAGGTCGCTGAAGTGGATGCTGCCGAGGTGGATGCCGCGGTGGCGGTGATGGACCACGCGGTCGCGGTGGCCGCGCACCTTGCGCGCACCGCCGCCGACACACCTGACGCGGTGCTCCTCGCGCCGGCCGCGGCGTCACTGGACATGTTCGCGGGCTACGGGCGGCGCGGCGACGCGTTCGCCGACGCGGCCTGCGCCCTGCCCGGAGCGATCGACGCCCGGCCCGCGCGATGAGCACGGAAACCACCGAACGTCGCAACCGCACCTCGTCGTCGGCGACCTCATCGTCGACGAAAAGGGCTGGGGGACAGAAGAAATCTCCGGCCAAGGAGGCGGCGACGTCGTGGCCTGCGGTGGTCGCGGAGGCGGCGCGCAGCCTGCTGGCGCGACCGCTCGCGTCGTATCACCTGGTGCTGACCATCGCGTTCCTGCTGACCGCCTTCGGTCTGGTGATGGTGCTCTCGGCGTCGTCGGTCGAGGGGTACTCGAAGGAGGGGTCGGCGTACGGCCTGTTCGCCACCCAGGTCATCTTCGCCCTGCTCGGCCTCGGCTGCTTCTACGCAATGCTGCGGGTGCCGGTGCGGGTGCTGCGGCGCCTGGCGCTGCCGATGATCGTGCTCACGACGACCCTGCTGGCGCTGGTGCTGATCCCCGGCATCGGCACGCTGAGCCAGGGTGCCCGACGCTGGTTCGTCATCGGCGGACTGTCGGTGCAGCCGTCCGAGCTGGTCAAGGTCGCCCTCTGCGTGTGGGGTGCGCACCTGCTGGCCTCGCGGCGCCGGGAGAACGCGTCGCTCAAGGAACTGCTGATCCCGCTGCTGCCGGTCACCATGCTGATCTGTCTGCTGATCATCCTGGAACCGAACCTGTCGACGACGATCACCATCGCGATCATCGTCGGCGCGCTGCTGTGGTTCGCGGGCCTGCCGGTCAAGGTCTTCCTCGGATTCGTCGTCGGTGGCGCGGCCATCGCGGTGGTGCTCTCGCTCGTCGAGGGTTACCGCTCCCAGCGGGTGATGAGCTTCCTGGGCAACATCGACGACCCGCAGGGCGCCGGTTACCAGGCGCGCCAGGCCACCTACGCGCTGGCCAACGGCGGCGTGTTCGGCGTGGGCCTCGGCCAGAGCCGGGCGAAGTGGAACTACCTGCCCAACGCCCACAACGACTTCATCTTCGCCATCATCGGCGAGGAACTCGGGCTGGTCGGTGGCCTGCTGGTGGTGCTGCTGTTCGCCTTCCTGGCGTTCGTCGGGTTCCGCATCGCGGTCCGCTCGGTCGATCCCTTCCTGCGGCTGATGACCGCGACCATCACCGTGCTGATCACCGCACAGGCCTTCATCAACATCGGCTACGTCATCGGCCTGCTGCCGGTCACCGGTATCCAGCTGCCGCTGCTGTCGGCGGGTGGTACCTCGACACTGACCGTGCTCGCGATGATGGGACTGCTGGCCAACGCCGCCCGCCACGAACCCGAGGCGGTGATCGCGCTGTCGGGCGCCCACCGCGGACGCATGAACCGCCTGCTGCGCCTGCCCGCACCCGTCGCGTACCGGCCGCCCCGCGCCGACCGGCCCCGGGATCGCCTCGACAAGCGGCAGTCCGACGCGGGTTCCGGGCCGGGGGCGCTGCGGCGCTGGTTCGGCCTCGGTGGCCCCTCGGGTCCGCAGCAGACACCGCAGGCACAGACGCCGCAGCAGCCCCGGACCGCTCGCTGGGGTCGTCCGGAGGCGAATCCGCCGCGCACCGCGGCCCGCCGATCGACGACGCCGTCGCGGGCGGGGCGCCCGGCGCCGGTACGAGTCGACTACCGTACGGGGTATTCCGGATCGGCCGGACGGCCGACGGACACGCGGTCGGACGGGGCGGGTCCCACGTCGTCCGCGTCCGGGTGGCGGCCCCCGCCACGCCCGGACTGGACCAGACGATAACCGGGCCGAACCACGAGTTCGGCGAGTCGCCGTGGTGTCACCGTGAGGTGGTGACACCGGCGATGTGAATGCGAGATGGAGTAGGGCAGCGGTGAGTGCAGATGTGGGCCGGTCCGGTACGGACCGGCCGTTGTCGGTGGTGGTCGCGGGTGGCGGAACCGCCGGACACATCGAGCCGGCGCTGGCCGTCGCCGACGCCGTCGCGTTGCTCGACCCCACCGCACGGGTGACCGCGCTGGGCACGACGAAGGGCCTCGACACCACCCTGGTGCCCGAGCGTGGCTATCCGCTGGAACTGATCCCGCCGGTGCCGCTGCCCCGCAAGCCCGGGCTCGAGCTCGCCAAGACGCCGGGGCGGCTGCTGGGGGCGATCTCGGCCGCCCGGTCGGTGCTGTCGTCGGTGCACGCCGACGTCGTCGTCGGCTTCGGCGGTTATGTGTCCGTCCCCGCCTACCTCGCCGCGCAGACTCACGTCCGGGCGCGCCGCCGGTTGCCCATCGTCATCCACGAGGCCAATGCCTCGGCGGGCATCGCCAACAAGGTCGGGGCGCGCTTCGCCGACCGGATCATGGCCGCGGTCCCCGGTTCCGGCCTCGACGCCGAGGTCGTCGGCATCCCGGTGCGCGGGGTTCTCGCCGAACTCGACCGGCCGGCCCTGCGGGCGCAGGCCCGGCATTACTTCGGTCTCGACGAGGACGCACCGACCCTGCTGGTGTTCGGCGGATCCCAAGGCGCGCAACGACTCAACGACGCCGTCGAAGGTGCGGCCGGTGCCCTGGGCGCCGCCGGGATCGGCGTGCTGCACGCCTACGGACCGAAGAACACCATCGACCCGGTGTCGCCGCCGGACGCCCCGCCCTATCGCGGCGTCGGCTACCTCAAGCGCATGGACCTCGCCTATGCCGCCGCCGACCTCGTCGTGTGCCGGTCCGGCGCCATGACGGTCGCGGAGATCTCGGCGACCGGGCTCCCGGCCATCTACGTCCCGCTGCCGCACGGCAACGGCGAACAGCGGCTCAACGCGCTGCCGGTCGTCGAGGCCGGTGGCGGCATCCTCGTCGACGACGCCGACCTCACCCCGGAGTGGATCGCCCGCGAGGTGCCCGCCCTGCTCGGCAACCCGGATCGACTCGCCGCGATGTCGGTCGCCGCCACGGGGTCCGGGCATCGCGACGCCGCCGCCGCGGTGGCCCGTGCCGCCTTGGAGCTCGCCGCCGAGCACCGCGCCGGCACCTACCGGCGTCGGCTGCGTGCCGCGTTTCGCTCACCCGGATCCGAGGCGTAGCGGTGACAATTGACACGCGCACGAGGATGACGATCGACTGGGAGGTGGACCGATGACCGGCGAGCTGCCCGAACAACTGCGCCGGGTCCACATGGTCGGGATCGGCGGGGCGGGGATGAGCGGTCTGGCGCGCATCCTGCTCGCCCGCGGCGGTCAGGTCTCCGGTTCCGACGCCAAGAACAGTCGCGGCATTCTCGCGTTGCGTACGCGCGGTGCCCGCATCCAGGTCGGCCACAGCCCGTCGGCGCTCGACCAGATCCCGGGCGGGCCGTCGGTGATCGTCACCACGCACGCCGCGATCCCCAAGACCAACCCCGAGCTCGTGGCCGCCCGCTCCCGCGGCATCCCGATCCTGCTGCGCCCGCACGTGCTCGCCGATCTCATGGCCGGCTACCGCACCCTGCTGGTCGCCGGCACCCACGGCAAGACGTCGACCACGTCGATCGCCGTCGTCGCGTTGCAGCACTGCGGCATGGACCCGTCCTTCGCGGTCGGCGGTGAGCTCAACGAGTCGGGTACCAACGCCCATCACGGCAGCGGCGAGGTCTTCGTCGCCGAGGCCGACGAGAGCGACGGCTCGCTGCTCGAGTACACCCCCGACGTCGTCGTGGTCACCAACATCGAGGTCGACCACCTCGACTACTTCGGCACGCGCGAGGCCTACGTCGCGGTGTTCGACGAGTTCGCCGACAAGATCGCCCCCGGCGGCTCGCTGATCGTCTGTCTCGACGACGAGGGATCGGCCGCGCTGGCCGGCCGGTGCGCCGACCGACTCGCCGAGCGCAACATCACCGTCCTCGGCTACGGCGAAGGGCGATTCGCGCATCTCGCGCCGCGCGCCGTGCACGCCGCAACCCTGGAGTCGTGGTCCGCCCGCGGCGCAGGCGGAGTGGCGCGGGTCCGGTTCTCCGCACCGATCGTCGACCCCGCCGCCGAGCACACCATCACCCTGACCCTGCCCGGAAAACACATGGCGCTCAACGCCATCGGCGCCGCACTCGGATGCGTACGCGCCGGGGGCGCGCTCCCGGAGGTACTCGCCGGGGTGTCGGCGTTCAGCGGTGTACATCGCCGATTCGAGTTCCGCGGACGGGTCGGCGAGGTCGACGTCTACGACGACTACGCCCACCACCCGACCGAGGTGCGCGCGGTTCTCACCGCCGCCCAACTCGCCGTACGCAGCACCGCCGACGAAGCCGGCACGGCGACACCGGGCCGGGTGATCGCCGTCTTCCAGCCCCATCTCTATTCGCGCACCCAGGATTTCGCCGACGAGTTCGCCGCGGCCCTCGATCTCGCCGATCAGGTCGTGCTCGCCGACGTCTACGGCGCGCGTGAACAACCGGTGCCCGGCGTCAGCGGTGCCACCATCGCCGACCGCGTCACCAAGCCGGTCGTCTTCGCGCCCGATCTGTCCGCGCTCGCCGCCACCGTCGCCGATCTCGCGCGGCCCGGGGATCTGGTGCTGACCCTGGGGGCCGGCGACATCACCATGCAGGGACCGGAAATCCTTGCCGCCCTGGGCAGCCGCACCCCGGACGTGTCGGGACAGCCGTCGTGACCGCGCGCCCGGCCGCTCGACGACGCGGTCCGCGTCTGCTGCTGGGCACCCTCGCGGTCATCGCGGTGGTCGTCGGCCTGATCCTGATCGCCTACCTGACCCCGCTGATGTCGGTGCGCTCCACCGACGTCAACGCGGTCAGCGCGGTGTCGCGGGACGAGATCGTTGCCGCAGCCAAGGTTCCGGAGGGGACACCGCTGCTGCAGGTGGACACCGCGGCGGTGGCCGCGCGGATCGCGGCGATCCCGTCGGTGGCGTCGGTGCGCGTGCAGCGTAGCTATCCGTCGGCGCTGACCATCACCGTCGCGGAACGGACACCCGTCGTGAAGATCACCGACGGCGACCAGACGCATGTCCTCGACCGCACCGGCGTCGGCTATCTGACCTTCAAGGCCGCCACCGGGGTGCCGCCGGAGATGGCGGCCCTGCCGGAGTTCTCCACCCCCAACCCCGGACCGAGCGACCCGACCACCACCGCAACCCTCAGCGCGGTCGCCGACTTGCCGCCGGCCATCTCCCGGCAGCTGGTCCGCGTGACCGCGTCGTCACCGGTCGACATCGAGTTCACCCTCAAGGGCAACAAGACAGTTGTGTGGGGTGACAGCTCCCATGGAGCCGAAAAAGCGCGCACTCTCAGCGCGCTGATGACCCGTGACGCGACCATGTTCAACGTCTCCAGCCCGGAGTTTCCGGCTTTCAAGTGATCTGCGCGCAGAAAATCTGGCAGTGACTTCGCGACACGCCGCGGGTGTTGCTGGCCACGTGGCCGGTGGATGCCTAGCGTTCTCCCCATCACCGATCTACTTGACATAACTCTAAATCTATGGTTCAGGTTTAGGGTTTTATCAACCGAAACGAGAAAGGCGGGCAGATGACGCCACCGCACAACTACCTGGCCGTGATCAAGGTCGTCGGCATCGGCGGTGGCGGCGTCAACGCCGTCAATCGCATGATCGAGCAGGGGCTGAAAGGTGTTGAGTTCATTGCGATCAACACCGATGCCCAGGCTCTGCTGATGAGCGACGCCGACGTCAAACTCGACGTCGGTCGGGACTCGACCCGCGGCCTCGGTGCCGGGGCCGACCCCGAGGTCGGACGTCGCGCCGCCGAGGACGCCCGCGACGAGATCGAGGAACTCCTCAAGGGCGCGGACATGGTGTTCGTGACCGCGGGCGAAGGTGGCGGCACCGGCACCGGCGGCGCACCGGTCGTCGCCTCGATCGCCCGCAAGCTCGGTGCGCTGACCGTCGGTGTGGTCACGCGGCCGTTCTCCTTCGAGGGCAAGCGCCGCGGTGGGCAGGCCGAGGCAGGCATCACCGCGCTGCGCGAGTCCTGCGACACCCTGATCGTCATCCCCAACGACCGGTTGCTGCAGCTCGGCGACGCGCAGGTCAGCCTCATGGATGCGTTCCGCAGCGCCGACGAAGTGCTGCTCAACGGCGTGCAGGGCATCACCGACCTGATCACCACTCCCGGCCTGATCAACGTCGACTTCGCCGACGTCAAGGGCGTCATGAGCGACGCCGGCTCGGCGCTGATGGGCATCGGGTCCGCCCGCGGCGACGACCGCGCGAAGAAGGCCGCGGAGTCGGCCATCAACTCGCCGCTGCTCGAGGCATCGATGGAAGGCGCACGGGGCGTGTTGATCTCGATCGCCGGCGGCAGCGACCTGGGTCTGTTCGAGATCCACAACGCCGCCACCCAGGTGCAGGAGGCGGCACACGAGGACGCCAACATCATCTTCGGCACCGTGATCGACGACAACCTCGGCGATGAGGTCCGCGTCACCGTGATCGCGGCCGGATTCGACGGCGGCACACCACGGAAGCGTGTCGAGGTGCCCACCGCGACACAGAAGGCGGCATCGTCGGTCTCGCAGGCCCAGGCAGGTGCCGCCCCGACCACCGCCGCGGCCAACGACCCACTGTTCGGCAAGATGCCGGAGAACGCGGGCGACCCGTTCGCCGACCGGCCCGCCGAGCCGCCGCGCCGCAACAACGTCACCCTCGACGACGACGACGTCGATGTGCCGTCGTTCATGAAGCGCTGAGGGCGTGACCATGCGGGTTCGCCGCGTGGTCACCGGTCGCTCCGGTGGCGTCTCGCTGCCGCCATATGACTCGTTCAACCTCGGCGATCACGTCGGTGACGATCCGAAAGCCGTTGCCGCCAACCGTGATCGACTGGCACAGCAGATCGGTCTGCCGGCGCAGCGGGTGGTCTGGATGGAACAGATCCACAGTCGCAACGTCACGGTGGTCACCGAACCGGTGAGCGGACCGGTGCCGGCCACCGACGCACTGGTCACCACGGTGCCCGATCTCGCGCTCGCGGTGCTCTCGGCCGATTGTGTGCCGGTGCTGCTGAGCGACGACGAGGCCGGGGTCATCGCGGGTGTCCACGCCGGGCGGGTGGGCGCCCGCATCGGCATCATCGGTGCCGCGCTACGGGCGATGATCGAGCTCGGTGCCCGCCCACAGCGAATCGGGGCACTGCTGGGCCCGGCCGCGAGTGGCGCGAATTACGAAGTGCCACCGCACATGCAGCGCGACGTCGAGGAACACCTGCCCGGCAGTGCCTGCGTCACGGCCACCGGCACCACAGGTCTGGATCTGCGCGCCGGCATCCGGCGGCAGTTGCTGGCGGCCGGTGTCGCGGCGGTGGCCGCGGACCCACGCTGCACCGTCGACGATCCCGACCTGTTCAGTCATCGACGCGGCGCACCCACCGGTCGGCTGGCCTCGGTGATCTGGATCGACTCCACCGGGAACGGTGATGACCGAGTCTGATCCGGCAAGCCAGGACTCACGGACACGTGAACTGGCCGAACACCTTTCGGCGGTCCGCCGGCGCCTCGACGAGGCGGTCGCGGCGGCGGCCGGCGGGGCGGGGGGACGGGGGGCGCGGGAGGGGGGCCGATGGTTCCCGGCGGACGACGTCGCCCGGCTGATCAGCCTGGGGGAGCGGTCCTTCGGCGAGTCCCGCGAACCGGAGGCGAGTCGCAAGATCGCCGAGTTGCGTGCCGACGACCAGCTCGCGGACTCCGGTGCCGTCTTCGACATGATCGGTTCGGTGCAGTCCAAGAAGGCGAAATCCGTTGCGTCATGGGCGCGGATGGTGCATTCGGTCGACCGCGAGAAGGTCGTCGACGCGCTGTCGCGGGCATCGGTGACCGCACTCGACGACGGCGTGCGCACCGCACCGCTCGGGGTGCTGCTCCAGGTGAGCCTCGACGGCGACGTGACCCGCGGCGGTGTCCTGGTCGAAGACCTGCCGGCGCTGGCCGACCGGGTCATCGGCGCGGACGGCCTGGCGTTGCGGGGATTGATGGTCATCGCGCCGGTCGAGGGGGTTGCCGAGCAATGGATGGCCCGTACCGCGGAGATCCGCGAGCGCTTCCTGGCCGACCACCCGGACGCCCGTGAACTGTCCGCCGGGATGTCGGGTGACCTGGAACCGGCGGTCGCACACGGTTCGACATGCGTGCGTGTCGGTACCGCGATCATGGGTTCGCGGCCGCTAATCTCTCAGTAATCACATTGGTCACACGAGAACCAACGAAAACACGAATAACACCCCACTGCTCCCCGGCGGCGTTGGAACCAGAGAGAGGCCAGCTATGACCACGATGCAGAAGTTCAAGGCGTATTTCGGCATGGTGCCTCCGAGCGAGTACGAAGACGACTACCTCGAGGAGCCCGGCGCCCCGCGCGGTCGCGGCTACCGCGACGACTACTACGGGGAGCCCGCCTACCGCGAGGGTCCGCGCGACGCCGACTATGCCTTCGTCGACGATCGGGCCTACGTCGACGATCGGCGCTACCCGGGCGAGTACGAGGCGCCCGCGACCTACCCGGCCGGTGGCTACGAGCCGGCCTACGAGCAGGTTCCGGAGTACGCCTACGCCGGTGGACGGCACTCGGGGGACCCGGGCCGCCCGGCGGGACGCCTCGAGCCGCTGCAGCGGGGTGCGGCACTGCGCGCCGCACCGATGCGCCCGGTAGCCGTGCAGACCGACCAGAGGGAGCTCGAGACCGTGTTCGCCGACGGACCGTTGCACAAGATCACCACGCTGCGTCCGTCGGACTACAGCGAGGCCCGCACCATCGGTGAGCGGTTCCGCGACGGCAACCCGGTCATCATGGATCTCGTCGACATGAGCAACGACGACGCCAAGCGTCTCGTCGACTTCGCCGCCGGCCTGGCTTTTGCGCTGCGCGGTTCTTTCGACAAGGTCGCGACCAAGGTCTTTCTGCTCTCGCCGGCCGACGTCGACGTGTCGCCGGAGGACCGGCGCAAGATCGCCGAAACCGGCTTCTACAACCACAGCTGAGACGCGGTTGGGCGACTGTCGGATCTTTCAGGCACCCTTGAAGCGTGACAATCCTGTTCCAGGTTCTCTATTACCTGCTCTTCATCTACTGGCTGCTGCTCCTCGCACGCCTCGTCGTCGAATTGGTGCGTGCCTTCGCTCGGGAGTGGCGGCCCACCGGAATCGCCGTGGTGATCATCGAGATCGTGTTCACCACGACCGACCCGCCGATCCGCGCTCTGCGCCGCATCCTGCCGCCGATTCCCCTCGGCCCGGTGCGGCTCGACCTGTCGCTGATGATCGTGATGATCGTGGTGCTGATCGCCATGCAGATCACCAGCTCACTGAGCCGCAGCTCGGCCACCGCATTCCTCGGTCTCGCCTGAGCCGCCAGTGCCAGGGTGTCGCTGTGACCTGTGTCGCATCAATACCCTGGGGTACCGTAACGACCGCCTGAGTCCAAGTGTCATGATCAGGTGACTGTTACATATCAGGAACGCATCGGTCCGGCGTGTCGAACGGTTCCCGTGTGACAGGATTTGACGCCAGTTACCAATTGGACTGGTATGAATAAACAGTGACAGCTGCAGTGCGCCCTGTGCGGACTGCAACTCACGCCAACAGAAGACACCATCGAGCTCGACCGACCATATGAGGGGAACCGACATGCGGCTGACACCAGCTGATGTGCACAACGTCGCGTTCAGCAAACCGCCTATCGGTAAACGCGGCTATAACGAGGACGAAGTCGATCAGTTCCTCGATTTCGTGGAGGCCGAGCTCGCTCGGCTGATCGAGGAGAACGACGACCTCAAGCAGCGCGTCGACGAGCTCGAGGGTGAACTGACCGAAGCCCGTTCCGGTTCGGCCGCGGTGACGCCGGCCGCCGACGAGCGTACCCAGGTGTTCGCGACCGCTCCGGTCGCCGACACCCCGGCGCCGACCCCGACTCCCGCCGCCGCCCCGGTGGCGCCGGCCGCCCTCGACGAGGATGCGGCCAGCACCCGCGCCGCCCGCGTGCTCGCGCTGGCGCAGGACACCGCGGACCGCCTGACCGACACCTCGCGTCAGGAAGCCGAGTCCCTGCTCGCCGACGCCCGGTCGCGCGCCGATGCGATGGTGTCCGAAGCCCAGTCCAAGTCGGACTCCCTGCTCACCGACTCCCGCCAGCGTTCCGAGGCGATCCTCGCCGACGCGCAGACGCGGTCGGAAGCTCAGGTCCGCCAGGCGCAGGAGCGTGCCGATGCGCTGCAGAGCGACGCCGAGCGCAAGCACAGCGAGATCATGGGCACCATCAACCAGCAGCGGACCGTCCTCGAGGGTCGGATCGAACAGCTCAAGACCTTCGAGCGCGAGTACCGCACCCGCCTCAAGACCTACCTGGAGTCGCAGCTCGAGGAGTTGCAGCAGCGCGGCAGTGCTGCGCCCGTCGAGGGGGGCGGCCGTGCCGACTCGTTCTCGTCGGATCCGGGTAACAGCGGCTACACCAGCTACTCCCCGAGCTAGTCCGGCCACAGCAGGGAACACCTCGTGCTGACGTTGGCCCTGGCGGCGACGCTTGTCGGGTTCGTGCTGCTCGTTGTCGGTCTGATCACCGGCACCGTCTGGCTGGCCGTGGCCTGCATCGTCATCTGCCTCCTCGGATTGGCCTTCCTGATCGCCGATGTCCTCGGGGTGGGCAGGCGACGCAAGGAACGCACCCTCGCCGACTTCGTCGGCAGTGACGCGGCCGCCACCGCACGACCGGCCGATGTCACGGTCGACACCTCCGCCGATGGGAACACCATCGGTGGAGGTGATCTCGGCAGCCTGGTATCCGGCGACACCCCTCCGCACCACGGCCGTCATGAGGCGCCGGACTCGGCCGCACGGGTGTCGCCGCCGGCGTCCACCGGGCCGATCTCCGCGGTTCCGGCGGACTCCGATCCCCATCACGTGACGGAACCCTCGACGTCGACCGGATCGCTCCGCGCCCAGGACGGCACTCTTGACGACTACCTGCGGTCGGTCGGCGGTGACGACATCCCAGAAAAGCCCGCCCCGCAGGCGCAACCGTTCCGGCCGCCGTCCTTTGATCGGCTCGCCGACGATCAGTCGGCGGCGAGCGACAATGGTGTGCCGGACGAGCCCGCCATCACCCCACACGTCGAACCGGCCGACCGGTCGACCACCCGCAAGTTCGATCCACTCGATCCCAACTGGCGTCCGCCGCTCGACTGACGGCGCCGTCGGCACCGCCCTCGGGATAAACGATTGGTCCCGACGGCGGGTGCGCGGCTACACTCGATGCTGCGTTGATCCGGCCATCACCGGGGAGCACCCGGAAGAACAGGACACATGGTTGTCCTCAGTAGACCCGGGCGGCAGCGGCCCGTCACAGCCGTGGATACGGGGCCCCTGGCCGCGTATCGGTGAGAGGCGCCGCACACCGGCGCAAGCGGGGTGGTACCGCGCATCAACGAGATGCGTCCCCGTGCCAGAACAGACAGACACGTCAGAGCAGGCGGACATGTCCGGGCACGAGGAGACGCACGATGACCGACATGGTCAACACCAACGACGAGGCAAGCGGACGCGCTGCGGATGCGCGCGTGTACCCGCTGGTCGACATGACCGGCGCGGTCAGCGGCACCCCGTCATTCCCCGACGTCGAGCAGAAGGTCCTGTCCTACTGGGACGGTGACGACACCTTCAAGGCGTCGATCGCCAACCGCACCGGCGCCGGGAGCGGAGCGAGCGGGCCGAATGGTGACCGCGCCGACGAGTTCGTCTTCTACGACGGCCCGCCGTTCGCCAACGGCCTGCCGCACTACGGTCATCTGCTCACCGGCTACGTCAAAGATGTGGTACCGCGGTACCAGACCATGCGCGGGAAGAAGGTCGACCGCCGATTCGGGTGGGACACGCACGGTCTGCCCGCCGAACTCGAGGCCGAGCGCCAACTCGGGATCACCGACAAGTCGGAGATCGAGAAGATGGGCGTCGAGAAGTTCAACGACTTCTGCCGTGACTCCGTGCTGCGTTACACCGGCGAATGGCGCGACTACGTCACCCGCCAGGCCCGCTGGGTCGACTTCGACAACGACTACAAGACCCTCGATCTCGACTTCATGGAGTCGGTCATGTGGGCATTCAAGCGGCTGCACGACAAGGGCCTGATCTACCAGGGTTACCGCGTGCTGCCCTACAGCTGGTACGAACAGACGCCGCTGTCTAATCAGGAATCCAAGCTCGACGACGCCTACCGCATGCGGCAGGACCCGGCGGTCACCGTGCGGATGCCGCTCGTCGTGAAAGACGGCGCCCACACCGAACTCGACGGCGTCAATGCGGTCATCTGGACCACCACCCCGTGGACCCTGCCGTCGAACCTGGCGATTGCCGTCCACCCCGACGTCGAGTACGTGCGCGTGAAAGCCGCTGACGGGCAGGAGTATCTGCTGGCGCAGGCGCTCGTCGGTGCCTATGCGAAAGAGCTGGGCGAGACCGAGGTGCTCGGTACCTATCGTGGCGCGGATCTCGAAGGCCTCTCCTACACACCGCCGTTCGACTTCTTCCTCGGACATCCCAACGCCCACCGCGTGCTGCTCGGCAGCTATGTCACCACCGAGGACGGCACCGGCATCGTGCACCTCGCGCCGGCCTTCGGTGAGGAGGACATGGAGCTCTCCACCGCCAACGGCATCGAGGTGGTGCAGCCGCTCGATCCGGGGGGCCGGTTCACCGCGCAGGTGCCGCCGTACGAGGGCCTCAACGTCTTCGACGCCAACCCGGTGATCATCAAGGATCTCAAGGCGTCTGGACGAATCCTGCGTCACGAGACCATCGAGCACTCCTATCCGCACTCGTGGCGGTCCGGAAAGCCGTTGATCTACATGGCCGTTCCGTCGTGGTTCGTGGCCGTGGATCCGATCAAGGACCGGATGCTCGAGCTCAACAAGCAGATCACCTGGGCGCCCGAACACATCCGCGACGGCCAGTTCGGCAAGTGGCTCGAGGGTGCCCGCGACTGGAACATCAGCCGAAATCGGTTCTGGGGTGCGCCGATCCCCGTGTGGATCTCTGATGACCCGGAGTACCCGCGCGTGGACGTGTACGGCTCGCTCGACGACCTCGAACGCGACTTCGGCGTGCGCCCGGACAATCTGCACCGCCCCTACATCGATGAGCTGACCCGGCCGAATCCCGATGACCCGACCGGTAATTCGACGATGCGACGGGTACCCGAGGTGCTCGACTGCTGGTTCGAGTCGGGGTCGATGCCGTACGCACAGGTGCATTACCCGTTCGAGAACGCCGACTGGTTCGACGGTGGTGATGGCGTATTGCCGCACAATCCGGGCGATTTCATCGTGGAGTACAACGGACAGACCCGCGGCTGGTTCTACAACCTGCACGTCCTGGCCACCGCGCTGTTCGACCGGCCGGCGTTCAAGAGCGTCATCGCACACGGCATCGTGCTCGGCGACGACGGGCAGAAGATGTCCAAGTCCAAGCGCAACTATCCCGACGTCAACGAGGTCTTCGACCGCGATGGGTCGGACGCGATGCGCTGGTTCCTGATGGCCTCGCCGGTGCTGCGCGGCGGCAATCTCGTTGTCACCGAACGCGGTATCCGCGAGGGTGTGCGCCAGGCGCTGCTGCCACTGTGGAACTCCTACAGCTTCCTGCAGCTCTACGCGGAGCGTCCGGCGACGTGGCGCACCGACTCGACCCACGTGCTCGACCGCTACATCCTGGCCAAGCTCGCCTCCACCCGCACGGTGATGACCGACGCGCTCGACGTCTACGACATCGCGGGCGCGTGCGACGCGTTCCGCGAGTTCGTCGAATCGTTGACGAATTGGTATGTGCGCCGGTCGCGTTCACGGTTCTGGGCGGGGCAGGATGCCGATCCGGATGCCTTCGACACGCTGTACACGGTGCTGGAGGTGGCGAGCCGGCTGGCCGCGCCGTTGCTCCCGCTGGCCACCGAGGCGATCTGGCGTGGGTTGACGGGGAAGCGGTCGGTGCACCTCACCGACTGGCCAAGTGTCGATGATCTGCCCGCCGACGACGAACTCGTCGCCGCGATGGACTCGGTGCAGCAAGTGTGTTCGGTTGCGTCGAGTGTCCGTAAGGCCAACAAGCTGCGCGTGCGACTGCCGCTGCAGGGGTTGACCGTTGCCTCGCCGGAGGCGGAACGCCTTGCCCCGTATAAGGATCTGATCGCCGACGAGATGAACGTCAAGTCGGTGACGCTGGCCACCGACGCCGACACCTACGGCCGGTACGAGATCGCGGTCAACGCCCGCGCCGCCGGGCCCCGACTGGGCAAGGAGGTGCAGAAGGCGATCAAGGCGGTCAAGTCCGGGAACTGGGCGGTGCAGTCCGGCGCCGACGGCACCGAGGTCATCGTCGCAGACGGCATCGAACTGCACGATGGCGAGTACACCCGCAAGCTGGTCGCGGTGGAGCCCGACTCCACGGCCGAACTCCCCAGCGGCGGTGGGCTCGTCGTCCTCGACACCCACGTGACCCCGGAGCTGGAGGCCGAGGGTTGGGCCAAGGACCGGGTGCGCGAGATGCAGGACGCACGCCGCAACCTCGGTCTCGACGTGTCGGATCGCATCGAGGTGCGCTTCGCCGTGCCGGAGGAACGTCTGGAGTGGGCGACCCGCCATGCCGACATGATCGCCGGCGAGGTGCTCGCCGTGCGGTTCGACGTGGTCACGGACCCGGTCGGTGCGATCGAGTTGGGCGACGGCGTGACCGCCGACATCACCAAGGCGGTCGCCGCCGGCTGACCCGAGGTCGACCGCCTGTCACACTTCCCGCCCGGCTGGTGTCTCGAGGTTGTCCCAAAGGAAACGGAGCAACCATGAACACCACCCACATCGTCGTGCTCGGCGGCGGCTACGCCGGAACAATGGCCGCCAATCGGCTCTCGGCCGTAGCGGCGACCGTGACCCTGGTCAACCCACGCCCGCAGTTCGTGCACCGAATCCGGTTGCATCAGTGGGTGGCCGGGACCGGGCGGGCCGAACACGACTTCGCCGAGGTGCTCGCCGACGGCGTCCGCCTCGTGGTCGACACCGCCACTCGGATCGACACCGCCACCGGATGCGTAGAACTGGCCTCCGGGGAGCGGCTGCCCTATGACCATCTCGTCTATGCGGTCGGGTCGACCGCAGCGGTGGGCGACGGCATCCCGGGTGCCCGGGAGCACGGCTTCCTGCTCGGTGAATGGGAAGCCGCGCAACGACTTCGGGCTCACCTCACGACCATCCCGGCCGACGCGGGGATTGTCGTCGTGGGTGGCGGGCTGACCGGCATGGAGACCGCCGCCGAACTCGCCGACACCGGTCGCCCGATCAGGCTGGTCTGCGGCGGTTCGATCGCTCCGTCGTTCGGCGATCGCGCCCGCGAGGCGGCGCGGAACCGTCTCACCCGCTTGGGTGTCGACGTCACCGAAGACCATCGCGTGACCGCGGTCGGACCCGATAGTGTCACGGTCATGGGGACAGATGGCGCGTTGCGTGTGTTGCCCAGTGCGGCGACCATCATCACCGCCGGTTTCGGCGTCCCTGACCTCGCCGCGCGCAGCGGGCTGACCACCGACCCGCTCGGCCGCCTGCTCACCGACGACACCCTCACCAGCGTCGACGATCCACGCATCGTCGGTGCCGGCGATGCGGTGGCCCCGTCGAATCGGCCGTTCCGGATGAGCTGCCAGGCCGCCAACCAACTCGGGCCACAGGCTGCCGACACTGTGCGCGCGCACGTGGCGGGGAGTGAGCCGACACCAGTCAGTGTCGCGTTCGTCGGCCAGTGCACCTCGCTGGGCCGCCGCGGTGCAACCGTCCAGTTGACCCATCGCGACGATGCGCCCGGCCGTATCGTGGTCACCGGCCGGACCGCCGCAGCGATCAAGGAGCTGGTGTGCCGCAGTGTGATCTGGGGCCTGCGGATGGAGGCACGCCGCCCGGGGATCACGCCGCGGGTCGGCGGGCAGGAACGTGCGCTCGTGCCGGAACCAACGGCGGCGCAATGATCGACGACGACCATACCCGCCGGTTCACCGAACTGCGGCCGCTGCTGTTCACCATCGCCTACGAGATCCTCGGCTCGGCGACCGACGCCGACGACGTCCTGCAGGAGAGCTATCTCCGATGGGCCGACGTTGACCTCGCCGGTGTGAGTGACACGAAGTCGTATCTCGCGAAAGTGGTGACCCGCCAAGCGCTCAACAGCCTGCGGGCCGCGTCACGACGTCGCGAGCAGTACGTCGGACCGTGGCTGCCCGAACCCATCCTGGTCGACGAGCACGACGCAGCCGCCGATGTCGTTCTCGCCGAATCCGTCTCCACCGCAATGCTGGTCGTGCTGGAAAGCCTCACCCCCGACGAACGAGCTGTTTTCGTGCTCCGGGAGGTGTTCGGGTTCACCCATGACGAGATCGCCGAAATCGTCGAGAAGTCCAGTGCCGCAGTGCGACAGACCGCGAGCCGCGCCCGCAATCACGTGCACGCACGACGTCAGCGCTTCGAACCGGTCGACGACGCGCGGGCCGCCGAGGTCACCGCGGCTTTCCTCGCCGCGGCCACCTCCGGTGATCTCGAGGACCTGATGGCGCTGCTCGCCCCCGACGTGGTCTTCACCGCCGACAGCGACGGCAAGGCCAGCGCGGTACGCCGACCCATCGAGGGCGCGCAACTCGTCGCGAAACTCATGGCCGGGTTCTCCCGCCTCGGTGGCCGATTCGACGACCTCGCCGTCGAACCCGCGATCATCAACAGCCTGCCGGGCATGATCGTCCACTTCGACGGACAGTTGCAGGGCGTGTTCGTCCTGCACGTCGTCGACGGTGCCATCCGACACATGTACGCCACCCGCAACCCGGACAAGTTGGGCGGACTCGAGCGGCAACGGTCGATAGCGCGAATCCGCACCACAACGTAAGTCACGTGCTTTAGGGTGTTCTCCGGGGAGTGACAACTCGAGGGGGAACGCTGATGTTTCGTACTGTCCGAATGCGCGCGGGAGCATTGATGCTGACAGCGGGGTGTCTGCTCACCGCGCTGACCGGCACCGTGACCGCCACACCTGCCATCGCGGCTCCGGAATGTGGTGGCGAGCACTTCGTCGCGTCGTGGGCGGCGAGCCCGACGGACGCACTGACCCCGCTCGACGCCTCCGGGGGAGTGATCCCACTCGCCGTGCGGGATCAGACCTTCCGGATGATCATCACGCCGCACTTCGGTGGTGACCGGCTGCGCGTCCGACTCTCGAACCGATTTGGCTCGGCGCCCATCACTTTCGATCGGTCCACGGTCGCAGCCCAAGTTCACGGTGCGCAGGTGGGCGCGACGACGCCGCTGCGGTTCGGTGGCCGGGAATCGGTCACGGTAGCGCCGGGCGCCGACATCCTCAGCGATCCCATCGCACATCGTGCGAAAGCGTTTCGACCGCTGGCGATCTCCGTGTTCGTGCCGGGAAACGCCGGCCCACCGACCAAACACTGGAACGCGAACGCCACCTCGTACTATTCGCCGCCCGGCACCGGCGACCTCACCCGGCGTCGCGCAGCCACCGGCTACACGGCGAGCACCAAATCCTGGTTCTACGTCGATGCGCTCGACGTCAGTGCGCCCCACACCGCCCGGACGGTGGTTGCCTTCGGCGACTCCATCACCGACGGATTCGTCGGCACCACCGGACTCTCCGTGCCTGCCGACACCGCGGTAGCCGACCGGAACGTGCGCTACCCGGACTTTCTCCAGCATCGGCTGGACCAGGCGCATCTGCCGATCTCCGTGGTGAACGCCGGCATCGGCAGTAACCGCCTGCTGACCAGCGGCGAACCACTACTGCTCGGACCACGCGGACTCTCCCGATTCCGCCGCGATGCGCTGCAGCAGAGCGGCGTCGCCGGGGTCTTACTGCTCGAGGGCATCAACGATCTCGGTTTCCCGCCGGGAGCCACCGCCGAGCAGATGATCGCCGGATTCCGTCAGGCCATCGCCGAGGCGCACCGCGCCGGCGTCGCGATTTGGCTCGGCACGATCGTCCCCGCCTCGGATGCGCTCGTCGACGGAACCGTGATCGCGCCGTCCAGTGAGCGCTATCGACAGCAGATCAACGCATGGATCCGCACTCAGAAGCTCGCCGACGGATTCGTGGATTTCGATGTCGCGCTCCGCGATCCGCGCAACCCGACGGTGATGGCGCACGAGTACTCGAGTCCGGACCGATTGCATCCGAGCCCGGACGGCTACCGTGCGATGGCGCGTGCGGTCGACCTCGCGATGCTGTCGACCGCACGCTCGCCACGCTGCTGAAACCGCCGACCGCCGTGGCGGCTCGAAGGGCCGTCAGTAAAAGTGCCGTCGTCCGCCGACGGCCCGCCCGGTCGCGCCCAGAATCGCCAGGATCACACCGATGACCAGCACGATGATGCCCAGCGTCCAGAGGATCGGAATGCTGAAGATGAAGCCGAGAACCAGAAGGATGATGCCCAGGATGATCACGGAATGCCTCTCTCGGAGCTGACGTAGATCGATAAGGCCGGCACTCGACGCTGCTGCAAGTACTTTCATCACTCTAGGCGCTGGGAGACGGTGCGCGGTGCAGTGCAACCGTTTCGGTACGTTGGGCCGCTGCGCAGCCACCGCTGCACGGCGCGGATCAGGCCGCAAAGATCAACCCGAGCACCCCGTCCACCTGCGCTCGGAACAGCCCGGCCGGATCGGTGAAGGTGCCCGAACCATACTGTCCGAACACCTCCAGGCTCGTTCCGCCGATCACGACCGCCCACACCGTGATCCCGGCGGCAAGCACCGCGTCCGGGAGATCGCTGCCGAACTCGGTCCGGATGGCGTCGAGGTCGCCGAGGGTGGCCGGCGGCAGGGCATCCCTCACCTCGCGCAGGAGACCCGTGCGATGCGCGGCACCGAGTTCGGCGATCAACACGCCAATGACCCGCGTGCCCGGTTCCACCGTCACCTCGGCGGGCGCCGCATACCCGGGGACCGGGCTGCCGTAGAGCAATGCCCATCGCGCCGGATCGGCCACAGCCCACGCGCGCAGCGCCTCGGCCGCGGCGAGCAGGCGGGCGCGGCGATCCGCGGCGACGACATCGGCCACCGCGGCATCGACGGCATCGGCGAGATCGGTGTAGCCCTCGACCAGCAGCGCGGTGAGCAGGTCGTCGCGACTCGGCACATAGCGGTAGACCGCCGACGAGACCACGCCCAGGTCCCGGGCAATGGCCCGCAGTGACAACCCGGCCGCCCCGTGCGTGCTCAGATGCTCCCGGCCGAGTCGTCGGATCTCGGATTCCATCGCGGCGCGATTCTCCGCGCGAGTGCCCTTCGGTGCCATGACCCGATCCTTCCATAAAAAGAGAGCGGTGCTCTTGATTTCACCTCGCTGTCGGTGCATACTCGAATTCGAGAGCAGTGCTCTCGCCAAACGTCCCCGAGGAAGAGGCAGAGACATGAACAGCACCGCCCACTACCGTCCGCCCGTCAATCGCTCCGACCGCTTCTTCAACACTGCGGTCCGCTGGCTCGCCGATCACGGGGTCAACCTCGCCGGCGCGCAGACTCTGACAGTGCTCGGCCGCACCTCGGGCACCCCGCAGCGGACCCCGGTCAATCCGCTGACCATCGACGGCCGCGAATACCTCGTCGCACCGCGCGGCAACACGCAGTGGGTGCGCAACGCCCGGGTCGCCGGCGGTGGCGAACTGCGTCGCGGGCGTCGCAGTCGTACCGTGCGCCTGGTGGAAGTCGCTGCCGAGCAACGGGTTCCGATCCTGCGCAGCTATCTCGATAAATGGGGGTGGGAGGTCTCGCGGTTCCTGCCCGAGGGGCTCGACACCGACGCCGACGACACCACCCTCGCCGAGTACGCCGACGCACTGCCGGTGTTCGAGGTGCTGTCCTGAGGGCAGTGTCCGGAGCCGACAGTAGGCTGGCCCACTGTGGTGGATGGCGGTGCCTGGTCGGGTGAGGAGCGCAGCACCCGCTGGGTGCTGCACCTCGACATGGACGCGTTCTTCGCCTCCGTCGAGCAGTTGACCCGCCCGACGCTGGCCGGTCGTCCGGTGCTCGTCGGCGGTGCCGGCGGGCGGGGAGTGGTCGCCGGTGCCAGCTACGCCGCCCGCGCCTTCGGCGCCCGATCCGCGATGCCGATGCATCAGGCCCGACGTCTCGTCGGCGCCGGGGCGGTCGTCCTACCGCCCCGCGGAGCGGTGTACCGCACGGTCAGCGCCCGCATCTTCGCCCTCGTGCGCGACGCCGTCCCGGTCATCGAGATGCTCTCCTTCGACGAGGCCTTCGGTGAACCCGAGGAACTCGCCGGCGCCACCGTCGACGAGGTCACCGCCTTCGCCGAACGACTCCGAGCGCAGATCCGCAGCACCGTCGGCATCGCCGCGTCGGTGGGGTTGGGCAGTGGCAAGCAGATCGCCAAGATCGCCTCGGGCCTCGCGAAACCCGATGGGGTGATGGCGATTCCGCCGAGTCATGAGCTGGAGTTCCTGCACGACCTACCGGTCCGCAAACTGTGGGGGATCGGCCCGGTCTCCGGCGACAAGTTGGCCCGCCTCGGCATCGACACCATCGGCGACTTCGCCGCGATGTCCAACGTCGAGGTCGCCTCGGTACTCGGCGGCACTCTCGGTCCGGCGCTGCACCGACTCGCTCAGGGCGTCGACGACCGTCCGGTCGCGGAGCGCGCCTCGGCCAAGCAGATCAGCGCCGAGTCCACCTTTGCCGTCGACCTCGTCGACCTCGCCGAGCTGCGGCCCGCCATCGATTCGGCCGCCGAAGGCGCGCATCGTCGGCTGCTCGGGGACGGGCGCGGCGCTCGTACCATCGTCCTCAAGCTCAAGCGGTCCGACATGTCGGTGCTGACCCGATCACTGACGTTGCCCGCCGCGACCACCGAGTTGTCCACTCTGACCGCCGCCGCGCAACGCCTCGCACTGGACCCGCGCAGCATCGGACCGATCCGTCTCGTCGGCGTCGGATACTCGGGTTTGACTGCGGTACAACAGTTCTCATTGTTCGAAGAACTCGACGGGCCGGCCCCGGCCGAGTCGGCCGAACCCGATGACATCGAGGCCGGATTCGTCGCGGCGGGCTCGGTCGACGACGAGATCGGCGCGACCGCAGCCGCACCCGCCGAGCCGT
The DNA here is from genome assembly GCF_048537925.1 of Gordonia sp. CPCC 205515. Lineage (NCBI taxonomy): Bacteria > Bacillati > Actinomycetota > Actinomycetes > Mycobacteriales > Gordoniaceae > Gordonia > Gordonia sp. CPCC 205515. The sequence goes on from NZ_JBCLVJ010000002.1 coordinate 731,986, forward strand.
CGGACGACACGCCCGTCTGGCCCACCGGCACCGACGTCACCCACCCCGAGCATGGCCACGGCTGGGTGCAGGGCAGTGGCCACGGGGTGGTCACCGTGCGCTTCGAGACCCGCGGCACCGGTCCGGGACGTGCGGTGACCTACGGCGTCGACGACCCGGACCTGCGGCGCGCCGACCCACTCGACAGCCTGGCCTGGCCCGATCTCGGCCCAGGGGCGGACTGAAGTGCGAGCTCAGGTGGGGCCGGTCCGGGCGAAGAACTCCCGCACCCCCTCGACGTCCGCGCCGGTCGACAGCAGTGCGATGAGCGCGATGCGTGCCTGCGGAGCGCGGAGCCATCGCGAGACGACGGCCCCGGCCCGCTCCAAATCGACCGCGCCGCCACCGCCGCCGTAGGTCGGGATCACCTCGCCGTAGGGCACCCGGCTGGTCACCACCACGACCACCCCCGCCCGCGTCGCCGCGAGCACTTCGGCCGTGATGTCCGGGTGCGTGTTGCCGGAACCGGTGGCCGCCAACACTATTCCCGCCGCGCGTTGATCGACTGCCGCCGCGATGATGCCCGGTGACACCCCCGGATAGAGCCCGAACAGATCGACGCGTACCGGGTGGCCCAGTGGCCCGGACACCGTGCGACGAGCAAGATCGGCCGAAACATTGTCGAAGGCGGCAAGTTTCGTCGTAGACACCTTGAAGATTCCCCGAGCGGACCGCAATTCACTGCCGAGGGCGACGAGGACACCACGCCCGCGCTGAGCCGGATCCGCGGCCGCCCGCACGGCGGCGGCGATGTTGTTTGGGCCGTCCGAGTGCGGCGAGTCCGCCGGATACTGCGCGCCGGTGAACACCACCGGCCGGTCACCGGTGACGACGATGTCCGCCAGATACGACGTCTCCTCCATGGTGTCGGTGCCGTGCGTGACGACCACTCCGTCGACCGACGGGTCCGCGAGCGCGTCGGTGATGGTGGTCACGATCGCGAACTGCTGTGAGACGGTCATTGCCGAGGAGTCCACCGACATCACGTCCACCGTGTCGATCGCCAGGCCGTCCGCCTCGGCGCGGGGGAGCAGGTCGGCGGCGGACAGGACCGGAACCGCCCCGCCCGCCGTCGTCCGTGACGCGACGGTGCCGCCGGTGGTGATCAGGACGATCCGTGTGCTCGGCATGGACTACAGCGTTGGGGAACCCGCTGGGCGCGTCAACCGTTACTCACCCCGTCGGCGCGCTCAATTGGGGCATTTCGACGCATTTGGCATAGTGGTGTGAGTTCTGGCCGCCCCACAGGGGAACCTGGCCGGCGACCACCACCGCAACCGGCGACGCATGTCGCGGGTTGCCGGACGAACAACAGTGAGGGAGATCGGTGAAGTTTCGGAAGATCCTGACCGCCACATTCATCGCGGCGTCGATTACGTCGTTGGCGGCGTGTGGCAGTGATGACAGCGACGTGCCATCGGTGCCGACAGTCGCGTCCACGACGGCGTCCGCGGCCGCGGGTTCGGATTCGGTGACCGACCCCAACACGCGCCCGACGGTCGCCCAGTTGAACGCGATGCTCAACGAGGCCCTCGACCCCAACGTGCCGAACTCGGAGAAGACGCAGCTCGTCGAGGGATCCGAAGCCGATCCCGACGTCTTCGACAAGCTGGTCCAGGCCAAGAAGGACAACCCCGACGTCACCTACGAGATCTACCCGCCGGTCATCCCGGCCGGCCCGAACAAGGCGTCGGTGAAGGTGCAGGTCAAGATCGGTGAGAACCCGCCGACCAAGCTCGACGCCGGCATCGTCTACACCGACGGCCGCTGGAAGCTGGCCAAGGACACCGTGTGCCCGCTGGTGACCGCCAACAACGTCACCACGCCGATGTGCGTGTCGACGTCGTCGACCACCAAGGCCGCCGGCTGACCCGGTAGACAACGACGGCAAACAGGCCGGGGAGCACATTGCTCCCCGGCCTGTTTCGTGCCCCGATGTGGTCAGTTCAGCGCCACTGCACCGACAACCCGGTCTGCTGCAGCAATGGCTTGTTCGGATCGGCGCCGACCAGTTCCCGCGCCCCGGACATCGTGATGGTGCCCGCGACCGGTAGTCCGCGGCCGAGGTCGACGGTGATCTGCCCCGTGCCGGTGTCGGTGTAGCGGCCGATGGTGAGAGTGTCGGCCGACCCGGGGATGGCGAACACGGAGTTCGTCGGCGTCTGATCCACCGTGACATCGATCACCAGCCGGTCATCGGTCCACGACGTCAGCGTCGCGTCGATGTGTTGGGTGATGGTGGTTGCGGCGTTGATGGTGCGTTCGACCCGCCACCGCGCGCCCGACGCGATCGGTTCGGTGGGGAGCGGCACCGACAGTTGCAGCGCTTGGATCAGCGACTGCTCGACCGCTGACCGCGCCTCGGGGCCGGCCTGCTCCGCCGGCAGCAGCCGGAGCGAGATGGGCATGGCACCCGGCCCGATCGCCAGGCCTGCGCGCGATCCCTCCACGGGTTGCAGTTGTTCGGCGAGAATCGGGTCGGGAGCGGTCACCGCGCCGAGCGTCATCTCCAGATCGGTCGAGTCGGTGCAGGAGAACTGGGCGCGCAACGGCATCTCCACCGTCTGCGCGTCACGCTCGCCGGCCGAGGCCACCGACGATGTGGTCACCAGCGTCACCGACTGCGCAGAGTCGCGGTTCGGGGCCGCGCCCGCGGTCCGGCGCGCACCCTGACCTGCGTCGAGCACGGTGACCGTGGCCGGCGGGATGGGCAGAAGCTTGGCGTCCTCGCGTCCCGTGGTGGTGTCGGTGGTGCATCCGGGGGCGGCCGACGACGAGGCTGCGGGAGTGTCGGTGGCGTCCGAACCGCAACCGGTCAGGCCGAGGAAGAGCACCGCCGCGACGGTGAGGGACAGTGGGCGGGGGTACACGGCAGCCAGCGTATTGCAGCGCTCGTGGATGATGATGGGGTGGATGATGGAGTCATGACCGAAGCGACGGGATCGGATAGCCCTGCCGCATCCAACGCCCCTGCATCGAACTCATCGGGAACCCGCAAGGTCGTCTGGGCCCTACCGCTCATCGCGGTATGCGTGGTGGCGCTCGACGTGCTGACCAAGACGCTGGCCGTGGCAAAACTCGACCCCGCGGATCCGGTGCACATCATCGGCGACGTCGTCACCCTCCGACTCATCCGCAACAGCGGTGCCGCGTTCTCCATGGCGTCCGGCTACACGTGGGTGCTGACGATCATCGCGCTGATCGTGGTGATCGGCATCTTCCGCTACAGCAGTCGGCTGCGGTCTATGTGGTGGATCGTCGGATTGGGCCTGGTCCTCGGTGGGGCGTGCGGCAACCTCATCGACCGCCTGTTCCGGGCGCCCGGGCCGCTGCGCGGACACGTCGTCGACTTCGTCTCCGTCGGCTGGTGGCCGGTGTTCAACGTCGCCGATTCCGCGGTGGTGTGTGGCGCGGTGCTGCTGGTGGTGCTCTCGCTGCTCGGCTTCGAATACGACGGCTCCCGCACCGGATGGGCCGCCCGCCACGACACCGCCGACGAGGACGCCGAGTCCGCGAACGCCAAGGACGCAGATGCGTGAATCACGGTCGATGCCGGTCCCGGACGGCGTCGACGGCATGCGTCTGGACGCGGGCGTGGCTCGTATCCTCGGGCTGTCCCGCACGGTCGCCGCGACGCTGGCCGACGCCGGCGACATCAGCGTCGACGGGGTGACCGTCGGCAAGTCACACAAACTGAAGGGCGGCAGCTGGCTCGACGTCACCCTGCCCGAACCGGCGGAACCGCTGCGCGTCGAACCGACCCCGGTCGAGGGTTTCGAGGTGATCTACCACGACTCCGACATCATCGTCGTCGACAAACCCATCGGGGTGGCCGCCCATCCGTCGCAGGGGTGGACCGGACCCACCGTCGTCGGTGCTCTCGACGCCGCCGGGTTCCGCATCTCCACCTCCGGCGCGGCCGAACGGCAGGGCATCGTGTCCCGGCTGGACGTCGGCACCTCCGGCGTCATGGTCCTCGCCGTGTCGGAGAACGCGTATACGCTGCTCAAGCGCGCCTTCCGGGACCGTGAGGTCGACAAGGTCTATCACGCTCTCGTGCAGGGACATCTCGATCCGCCCGAGGGCACCATCGACGCACCGATCGGTCGCCACCCGGGCAGCGACTGGAAGTTCGCGGTGAGCGCGAAGGGCAAGCCCAGCGTCACCCACTACGACACGCTGGAGATGTTCGCCGCGGCGTCGCTGCTCGACGTCCACCTGGAAACCGGTCGCACGCACCAGATCCGGGTGCACTTCTCCGCGCTGCATCACCCGTGCTGCGGCGACCTCACCTACGGCGCCGATCCGGTGCTGGCCAAGCGGCTGCAGCTGGAGCGGCAGTGGCTGCACGCGCGGTCGCTCTCGTTCGCCCATCCGGCCGACGGCCGGCAGGTCACGTTCACCAGCGAGTATCCGGCCGATCTGCAACGCGCCCTGGATCTGCTGCGGGAGGGCTGACGCGCGCGGGTCGACGATGCGCGCTCGTGCGCGTCGGTTGGGTAGCCTGGTCGATCAGGACAGCAGGCGTGTCGATTCGGGGAGGTGGACAGTGCTCAAACCAGGGTCGTTCGTCGCCGGCTACCGCATCGAGCGTCTGCTGGGCAGCGGCGGCATGGGCGCGGTGTACTTGGCCCGCCATCCCGAACTCCCACGCTCGGACGCACTCAAGATCCTGACCTCGACGACCTCCGGCGACGAGCAGTTCCGTCGACGTTTCCTGCGCGAGGCCGAGGTCGCGGCCACCCTCGATCACCCCAACATCGTCACCATCTACAACCGCGGGCGCGCCGACTCCGGTGAGGATCCCGACGGCCAACTGTGGATCGCCATGCAGTACGTCCCGGGCAGCGACTGCGCCGCCGAACTCGCCGCGATCGGCCGCGGTATGGACCCCAAACGGGTCGCCCGCATCATCTCCGAGACCGCGAAGGGCGTCGATTACGCTCACCGCAAAGGGCTGCTGCACCGCGACATCAAACCGGCCAACATCCTGCTCTCGCAGATCGACGACGACGCGACCTTCGACGAACAACGCGTCCTGCTCACCGACTTCGGCGTCGCCAAACCGGCCGACGAGGTGGACAGCCTGACCGTCGCCGGGATCGTCCTGGCCACCCTGTCCTACGCCTCGCCCGAGCAGCTCGACGGTGCCGCACTGAATGGTCGCACCGACCAGTACTCGCTGGCCGCCACCGCTTTTCACATGCTGACCGGGCATGTCCCGTTCGCTGACCGGTCCGCCTCCGCGGTCATCCGGGCGCACCTGAGCGAGCCGGTGCCGCGGGTCTCGGCCGAGGTCGCCGGGCTGTCGCCGGCGGTCGACGCGGTGATCGCCAAGGCGATGGCCAAGGCACCGGCCGACCGCTTCGGTTCGTGCCGGGAGTTCGCCGACGCACTCACCATGGCGCTGCGCACCTCGTCGTCGAGCGGCACGGGCCACCCACAATCCTCGGTGACACCCCACGGTCGACATTCCGGCGGGACCTCCGGACCGGTGTCGGGGCCGCCGGTGCATGGCCGGTCCGGACCGCACGCCGTGCCCGTCGGCGTCGGCGGGCAACCCGGGCATCAGCCGGTGCAGTACGGGGCCGCGCACCCGGTCGCGCCGACGCACCGCGGACCGGCTCCGCCCTCGACCGGGCCGCACGGTCCCGACACCGGGTCGTCGTACGCGGGACTGGTCGCAGCGTTGCTGGCGCTTGTCGTCATCGCGGTGATCATCCTCGTGCTGATCGTGTCGAACGTGAGCTGACGCCCGCGGCCGGTGCGGCGACGCGCCGGGGACACGCCGGGACCGAACGCCTCATCTGTCACACGCGGCGTGTGCGTGCCCGACGCTGTCGGTACCCCGTCATACAGTGAATCCCAGCCAACAGATCCCCATCCGCCCATCGAAAGTGACCAGAGCCTGCCGATGTCCTCGACCTCGTCGTTCGTTCACCTGCACAACCACACCGAGTACTCGATGCTCGACGGTGCCGCGAAGGTGTCGCCGCTGTTCGCCGAGGCCAAACGGCTCGAGATGACCGCGATCGGCATGACCGACCACGGCAACATGTTCGGAGCCAGCGAGTTCTACAACACGGCCATCAAGAACGACATCAAACCGATCATCGGCATCGAGGCCTACATCGCGCCGGACTCCCGGTTCAACACCAAGCGTGTCCAGTGGGGCACCCGCGATCAGAAGAGCGACGACGTCTCCGGTAGCGGTGCTTACACCCACATGACCATGGTCGCGGAGAACGCCACCGGTCTGCGCAACCTGTTCAAGCTGTCCTCGCGGGCCTCCATCGAGGGTCAGCTGGGCAAGTGGTCGCGGATGGACGCCGAGATCATCGCCGAACACGCCGAGGGCATCATCGCGACCACCGGTTGCCCGTCGGGTGAGGTGCAGACCCGGCTGCGGCTCGGTCACGAGCGTGAGGCGCTCGAGGCCGCAGCCAAGTGGCAGGAGATCTTCGGCAAGGACAACTTCTATCTCGAGCTCATGGAGCACGGACTCGAGATCGAACGCCGGGTCCGCGACGGGCTCCTCGAGATCGGCCGCAAACTCGGCATCAAACCCATCGTCACCAACGACTGCCACTACGTCACCAAGGATCACGCCGCCAGCCACGAGGCGCTGCTCTGCGTCCAGACCGGCAAGACGCTGACCGATCCGACGCGCTTCAAGTTCGACGGCGACGGTTACTACCTCAAGTCCGCCGAAGAGATGCGCGCGCAATGGGATTCGGTGGTGCCCGGCGCTTGCGACAACACCCTGGAGATCGGGGAGCGGGTCGAGTCCTACGCCGACGTCTTCACCCATCGCGACCGGATGCCGATCTTCCCGGTGCCCGAGGGCGAGTCGCAGGACACCTTCCTGCGCAAAGAGGTCGCCAAGGGACTCACCGAGCGCCGGTTCGCCGGTACCGAGGTACCGCAGGAGTACCTCGAGCGCGCCAACTACGAGCTCGACGTCATCATCCAGATGGGCTTCCCCGCCTACTTCCTGGTGGTCGGCGACCTCATCCGGCATGCCCTCGAGGTCGGTATCCGCGTCGGCCCGGGCCGTGGTTCGGCCGCCGGGTCGCTGGTCGCGTGGGCGCTGGGGATCACCAACATCGACCCGATCCCGCACGGACTGCTCTTCGAGCGATTCCTCAACCCCGAACGTGTGTCGATGCCCGATATCGACATCGACTTCGACGACCGCCGCCGCGGCGAGATGGTGCGCTACGCCACCGAACGCTGGGGCAGCGAGAAGGTCGCCCAGGTCATCACCTTCGGCACCATCAAGACCAAGGCGGCCATCAAGGACTCCGCCCGCGTCCAGTTCGGCCAGCCCGGCTTCGCCATCGCCGACCGCATCACCAAGGCACTGCCGCCGCCGATCATGGCCAAGGACATCCCGGTCTGGGGCATCACCAACAGTGAGCACGAGCGGTTCGCCGAGGCCTCCGAGGTCCGCACGCTCATCGAGACCGACCCCGACGTCAAGAAGATCTACGACACCGCCCTCGGTCTCGAGGGCCTGATCCGCAACGCCGGCGTGCACGCCTGCGCGGTGATCATGTCGTCGGAGCCGCTGACCGACGCCATCCCGGTGTGGAAACGCGCGCAGGACGGCGCGATCATCACCGGCTGGGACTACCCGTCGTGCGAGGCCATCGGCCTGCTCAAGATGGACTTCCTGGGTCTGCGCAACCTCACCGTCATCGGTGATGCCCTGGAGAACATCAAGAACAACCGCGGCGTCGACATCGACCTCGACACCCTGCCGCTCGAGGACCCCAAGACCTACGAGCTGCTCGCCCGCGGTGACACCCTCGGCGTGTTCCAGCTCGACGGCGGGGCCATGCGCGAACTGCTGAAACTGATGCAGCCCACCGGCTTCGAGGACATCGTCGCGGTGCTCGCGCTGTACCGCCCGGGTCCGATGGGCGTGAACGCGCACACCGACTACGCCAAGCGCAAGAACGGTCTGCAGGACATCAAGCCGATCCATCCGGAGCTCGAGGAACCGCTCAAGGAGATCCTGTCGGAGACCTTCGGCCTGATCGTCTACCAAGAGCAGATCATGCAGATCGCGCAGAAGGTCGCCGGCTACTCGCTCGGACAGGCCGACCTGCTCCGCCGCGCGATGGGTAAGAAGAAGAAAGAGATCCTCGACGAGGCCTACGACGGCTTCGCCGAAGGCATGCGGAACAACGGGTTCTCCCAGGCCGCGATCACCGCACTGTGGGACACCGTGCTGCCGTTCGCCGGCTACGCGTTCAACAAGTCGCACGCGGCAGGCTATGGGCTCGTCTCCTTCTGGACCGCCTACCTCAAGGCCAACTATCCCGCCGAGTACATGGCCGGCCTGCTCACCTCGGTCGGCGACGACAAGGACAAGGCCGCGATCTACCTGGCCGACTGTCGCAAGCTCGGCATCACCGTGCTGCCGCCCGACGTCAACGAATCGCAACGCAACTTCGCCGCCGTCGGCGCCGACATCCGCTTCGGCCTGGCCGCCATCCGCAACGTCGGCACCGGCGTCGTGTCGTCGATCCTGGCCGCCCGCGACGAGAAGGGGAAGTACACCAGCTTCTCCGACTACCTCGGCAAGATCGACGTGACAGCCTGCAACAAGAAGGTCACCGAATCGCTGATCAAGGCCGGCGCCTTCGACTCGCTCAGCCATCCGCGCAAGGGCCTGTTCCTGGTACACACCGATGCCGTCGAATCGGTCATCGGCACCAAGAAGGCCGAGGCCATCGGACAGTTCGACCTGTTCGGCGATGCAGGCGGAGCCGACGACAGCATGGCCGAGGTGTTCGCGGTCAAGGTGCCTGACGAGGAGTGGGACTCCAAACACAAACTCGCGCTCGAGCGAGAGATGTTGGGACTCTACGTCTCCGACCATCCGCTGGCCGGAGTCGCGCACGCGATCGCCTCGCAGACCGACACCTCTATCACCCAGCTGCTCGAGGGCACGGTGCCCGACGGCGCGCAGATCACCATCGGCGGCATCATCTCGTCGGTCAACCGGCGCGTGAACAAGAAGGGTGAACCGTACGCGGTGGTCACCCTCGAGGACATGGTCGGTGGTGTCGAGGTCTACTTCTTCCCCCGCGCCTACCAGGTGTACGGGCTCGACATCGTCGCCGACAACATCGTGCTCGTCAAAGCCCGGGTCAATGCCCGCGACGACAGCACCATGATCTCGGCCAACGACCTCGCCGTCCCCGACCTCGCGGCGGTCGGCACCGCCAAACCGGTGGCGCTGACGTTGACCGCACGCTCCTGCACCCCCGACCGGGTGCAGGCTCTGAAGCAGGTCCTCACCCGACATCCGGGCACCGCGGACGTGCACGTCACCCTGATCAGCGAGCAGCGCCAGACGCAGCTACGCCTCACCGAGGCGCTGCGCGTCACCCCGAGTTCGGCGCTGATGGGCGACCTGAAGGCACTCCTCGGCCCCACCTGCATGGGTGGCTGACTTTGTCCGCCGCACCGCGACTTCGTGTGATCTGAGCGAAAGTTTTCGGCACCCCGAACATTTTCATTCAGTACCCGCTACACTGAGGATCACGGCAGACGAAACGTCCGCCGGTCAGTACCGTCTCACCTCGGGAGTCGACCGTGACCGCAGCCATCGTGCCAGCACTGATCGAGTCGAACTCTGCGCGCCGTGGCTCGTCGACGGCCACGCCGACGGTGGACGTCGCGGGTGTTCGCTGGCCGATGCACAAGGCACACGCCGTCGCCGCCGCGGTCCTTGTCGCGCTGCTCGCATTCGTCGTCACCGGTTCCGGTCAGGTCACCATGTGGGCGTCGGCCGCCGCGCTGCTGACCGTGTGGTGGGGTGAGCGTGCGTTCCAGACATTCCGCCACGACGCCCGCACTGCCCCTGCCTCTCGCTGACAGCAACCACTTTTCCGCCGACGGCAACCACTTTCCCGCCGACGGCAACCACTTTCCCGCCGACGGCAACCACTTTCCCGCCGACGGCAACCACGTCGGTCCGGGAGTTCCCTTTACCGCGGCACCGCCGCGGTCGACCCGGCGTCGAATCCGCCCGGGATCTCGTAGATACGGCCGTCGAATCCGGCCCGATAGAGGTGCCCGGCCGAGAACCCGCGGTTTCCGCGACCGTAACTGAGCACGCTGGACTGCGGTAGCCCGGATGCGAGGACGCAGTAGTTGCCGGGCGAGGTGATCCGCACGATCCGGCCCGCGGCGTTGAACGGCACCACCGGCCGGTCCTGCTTGTCGAGGGTGAGACCGTCCGGCGTCGCGGTGATGTCACCACCGAGGGTGAGCAGGCTCTGCACGACTCGCGGATTCGACGTCAGCACGCGACTGACCCCGGGGTTGGTGAACGTCCGCGAGACATAGAGCCATCGATCGCCGCGGCTGAGCACCGCGCCGTTGGCGCTCGGCACCCGACCCCAGTCCGACTGCACTGCGCCGTTGGGGTAGGCGCGCCCGATATTGGTCGCAAAGTCGTTGGTGGCGTAGACAATTCCGTTGCCGGCGCTGGCCAGCCCGTTGGACGCCGACAGGCCGCCGACCCACGGACGAAACGCCAGATTGTTCACGTCGAGTCGGCCGATGGAGTACTGCCGGGCGGTGTCGCCGACGACGACCGTCGCCGCCGGGCCGTATCCGACGAGCAACGCGCCGTCGCGCGCCCAGGCCAGACCACCGCCCGCTCCCGGGGTGGTGGCGATCGGTACGGCGGGCGCGCCGGGCGCCGAGAGTCGGAACACCCGGCCGCTGATGAGGTCGGTGGTGTACAGACGTCCCCGAGCATCGACGGTCAGCCCCTCGAGTGCGGCGCCGGGCACCGACCCCACCAGCCGCGCTGGTGCGCCGGCACCGGGGCAGACCGGTGCCGCGTCGGCGGTTGCCGGTGATAGCGCGGTGATCAGCCCTGATGTGGCAGCTGCGGCGGCGATCAGGGCGCCGACGCGTCGACGCGGGAAGCGCGGTGCGACGGTCTGCCGGGTGGGTCGGGTGCGACGGAACATACAGCCTCCAGGCTTTGGTGCCGTCCGTCGGCGGGTCGCGCGTCTTGAACTCGCGAGGACGACTGAAGTTCGCTGACCTGGCGCTGACACTACGCCCGCCCCGGAAGCAAGTCGACCGCAGCAAGTCGACCGCACCAAGTCGACCGCATGAACCGGACAGTGAGAACATGGACGGCGTGAGTACGCAGCAGGCACCGGTTCACCAGGACGGCAACGCATTGAGTGTCGACGCCATCGAGGCGTCGGTGCCGCGTATTGCCGAAGCGGTGGCCCGCACGCCGCTCGAGGCGGCGCCGCGCCTGTCGGCCGCGGTCGGCGGCGCCCAGGTCTACCTCAAGCGTGAGGACCTGCAGACCGTGCGCTCTTACAAGATCCGCGGTGCCTACAACGTGATGGCCCAGCTGACCGCCGACGAACTGGCCCGCGGCGTGGTGGCCGCCAGCGCAGGCAACCACGCCCAGGGTGTCGCGTTCGCCTGCCGCGCGATGGAAACCCATGGCCGGATCTACGTCCCGACCACCACACCCAAGCAGAAGTGCGACCGAATTCGTTGGCACGGAGGTGATTTCGTCGAGCTGATCTCGGTGGGGGAAACCTACGACGCGGCCGCGGCGGCCGCCCAGTCCGACGTCATGCGGACCGGCGCCACCTGGATTCACGCCTTCGACGACCCACGCACCGCCGCCGGCCAGGGCACCATCGCCTACGAGATCGTCGAGCAACTCGGCCGAGTGCCCGACGTCATGGTGGCGCCGGTCGGCGGCGGCGGATGTCTGGCCGGCATCGCCACCTACCTGCGGGGCCGCAGCGACGATGTGGCCGTCGTGGGCGTCGAACCCACGGGTGCGATCTCGCTGACCGCCGCGCTGGCCGCGGGTGGCCCGATCACCCTCGACGAGATCGATCCGTTCGTCGACGGTGCCTCGGTCAAACGCATCGGATCGATCGGGCACGGGGTGATGGCCGACCTCGACGCCACCATCACCAACCACCCACTGCTGGCGACCCTGGTGCCCAACCCGGTCGTCCCGGTGACGCCGAGCGGCGTGCCCTACGTGCCGAAGCCGGGCACCGCGCACATCACCCATGTCGACGAGGGCGCGATCTGCTCGGCGATGCTCGAGCTCTACCAGAACGAGGGCATCATCGCCGAGCCCGCCGGCGCACTTGCGGTCACCGGACTCTCGACGCTGGACCTGTCCGAGGACGCGGTCGTCGTGTGCCTGGTGTCCGGCGGCAACAACGACGTCTCCCGCTACGGCGAGATCATCGAACGGTCATTGGTGCACCGCGGTCTCAAGCACTACTTCCTGGTCGACTTCCCGCAGGAGCCCGGGGCACTGCGCCGCTTCCTCGACGAGGTCCTCGGACCCGACGACGACATCACCCTGTTCGAATACGTCAAGCGCAACAACCGGGAAACCGGGGCCGCGCTCGTCGGCGTCGAGCTGGGATCGCCGGATGGCCTTGCAGGACTGATGGATCGGATGGCACATTCGCGCCTGCACTGCGAGCGGCTGGAGCCGGGCACCCCCGCCTACGACTACCTCACCTGATCCGTCCCACCACCACGTTGTGGCCGGGGGAGCGGATGCCAGAGTCGGTGACTTCGACCGCGTGCCAGGACAATTCGGGCGTCAGCGTGATCGGGACGGTCGTCGCGTCGGGACCCAACACCGCCACGACGCTCCAGCCGCCCCGATGCATCGCAAACCAGCCGGCATCCTCGTCGAACTCGTATGTGCCGGAGTCGAACCCGCCGCCGGTGAGGTCGGACTCGTTTGTGCGCAACGAGATCAGCGCACGATAGAACTCGAGCATCCGACGATGCTCGGCGTCGTCGAGTTCGGCCCAGTCGAGTTTGGACGCGGCAAAGGTCGCGGGGTCCTGCGGGTCGGGGACATCGGCGGCATCCCAGCCGTGATCGGCGAACTCGCTGCGCCGTCCGGTGCGTACTGCCTCACCGAGTTCCGGCTCGGGGTGGGCGGTGAAGAACGCGAAAGGTGTTGCTGCCGCCCATTCCTCACCCATGAACAGCATCGGTGTGAATGGTGAGAGCAGTACCAGTGCTGCCTTGATCGCGAGCTGCCCGCCGTCGAGGTAGGCGGTGGGGCGGTCGCCGATGGCACGGTTGCCGACCTGATCGTGATTGCAGGTGTAGGCCAGCAGGGCGGTCGGTGCCACGTGATCGGTCGGAATGGGGCGTCCGTGGTGCCGCCGACGAAACGACGAATAGGTGCCGTCGTGAAAGTAGCCGCCGCGCATCACCTTTGCCAGCGCAGCCAGGCTGCCGAAGTCCGCGTAGTAGCCTTGGCGCTCACCCGAGACCGCGGTGTGGATGGCGTGATGGATGTCGTCGTCCCACTGCGCTGCCAGTCCGTATCCACCGAGTGGCCGCGGCAGGATGAGGCGCGGATCGTTGAGGTCGCTCTCCGCGATCAGCGACAGCGGCCGGCCGAGTTCGCCCGCCAACGTCTCGGTCGCCACCTCGAGTTCCTCCAGCAGGTGCACCGCCCGGTGGTCGATCAACGCGTGCACCGCGTCCAGCCGCAGCCCGTCGACATGGAATTCGCGCATCCAGCGCAACGCATTACCGATGATGAAGGCGCGCACCTCGTCGGAGTCGGCCTCCGACAGATTCAGCGACGACCCCCAACTGTTGGTGCCTTCGGTGAGGTAGGGCCCGAAGCGCGGCAGGTAGTTGCCGGACGGTCCGAGATGGTTGTAGACGACGTCGAGCACCACCCCGAGCCCGCGCGCGTGGCAGGCGTCGACGAACCGCGCGAAGCCGTCCGGACCGCCGTAGGCCTCGTGCACCGCGTACCAGGCGACGCCGTCGTAGCCCCAGCCGTGCTCGCCGTTGAAGGCGTTGATCGGCATCACCTCGACGACGTCGACACCGAGGTCGACGAGATGGTCGAGGCGGGCGATGGCCGCGTCGAAGGTGCCCTGCGGGGTGAACGTGCCGATGTGCAGCTCGTAGAGCACGGCCCCGCGGATGTCGATGCCGGCCCAGTCGCTGTCGGTCCAGATGGCCTCGTCGACGCGGTAGAGCTCGGCCGGACCGTGAACGCCCTCGGGAAGTCGGGCGGCCCGCGGGTCGGGTGCCGGGTCGGCGTCGTCGACGGCGAACAGGTAGCGGACCGGCGTCGTCGACGGGGTGCCGGCCGGCGCGCTCCACCATCCGGGTGCCGCCGGATCGGCCTCCATGGCGATCTCCCGCTGGTCCCCGGCGGTACGCGCGATGAGTGCCACCGACCGCGCGGCTGGTGCCCACACCCGCAGGTCCTCGAGAGTCGTCGGCGGTGTGAACGCGGACACATGCGACATCGAGGTGGGGTTCTGCCCACCTTGGACGTCCGACCCAGTTATGGTGTTCGGGAGCTGTGACTGATCTGTCATCAACCTCAAGGTATGTCGCCACGGGGGAATGCGCAGATCACGGTACCGTGATCCACGACACAGTGCCGAGCGAAAAGAGAGGTATATTACCGGGCGGGGTTCGTGGGGGACATGAACAGCAAGGTTTAACAGACCTGTGTGCGATTCCCATCACATATATGTGATAGGAACTATCGCGGGGATTAGGGACAGCGGAGACGCGAGGGTAGGGGATTGAGTACTGACGCGGCGACCTCCACCGGGGGGACACTCGCGGCAACCGGCGCAGTGCGCAAATGGTTCCGCGAACACATCATGGCGTCGTTCGACACGTTCGGACGCCAGTTGGGCATGTTCGTCGAGGTCTTCAAGGTGCTCATCGTCGACATCGTCAAACGACGGTTTCCGTTCGGCGAGTTCATCCGGCAGTGCGCCTTCATGGCCAGCACCTCGGTGTTCCCGACGCTGCTCGTCGCCATTCCGATCGGCGTCATCGTCTCGATCCAGGTCTCCAACATCGCCGGACAGATCGGCGCGACGTCGTTCTCCGGCGCGGCGACCGGTCTCGGCGTCATCCGCCAGGGCGCACCGCTGGTCACGTCGCTGCTGCTGGCCGGTGCGGTCGGCTCGGCCATCGCCGCCGACCTCGGTTCCCGCACCATCCGCGACGAGATCGACGCGATGAAGGTGATGGGCGTCAACCCGATCCAGCGACTCATCTCGCCGCGACTGCTCGCGACGATGGTGGTCAGCTTTCTGCTCTGTGGCTTCGTCTGCTTCGTCGGGTTCATCACCGGCTACGTCTTCAACGTCTACTTCCAGGGCGGCACCCCGGGTAGTTACACCGGCACCTTTGCGTCGTTCGCCTCGACGTCGGATCTGGCCTTCGCCATAGCCAAAGCCGTCATCTTCGGGGCGATCGTGGCGGTGGTGGCCTGTGATCGTGGCCTGACCACGAAGGGCGGTCCGGCCGGCGTGGCCAACTCGGTGAATGCCGCGGTGGTCAACTCGGTGCTGCTGTTGTTCACCGTGAATGTCGTGCTCACACAGTTGTTCGCGATGCTCATCCCGGCGAAGGTGGTCTGAGGAATGACGGCATCACGTTATGTGCCACCGGCGCTGCGGCCGGTCGAGGCCGCGAAAAGCGTCTATCGTGTCCCCCGCTCCGGGCTCGCCGCGATGGGGCACCTCATCACCTTCCTGGTGAAATCCATCGGCGCCGTACCGATCGCCTTCACCCACTACCGCAAGGAAGTCTGGCGGCTGCTGTCCGATGTCGCCTGGGGCAACGGGGCGATCGTGGTCGGCGGCGGCACCGTCGGGGTCATGGTGATCCTCGGCGTCATGGGTGGCGCCACCGTGGGCATCGAGGGCTACACCGCACTGAACCTGCTCGGCATGGGGCCGGTCACCGGTGGCCTGTCCGCCTTCGCCACCACCCGGGAGATCGCGCCGCTCCTCGCGGCGACCGCATTCACCGCGCAGTCGGGCTGCCGCTTCACCGCTCAGCTCGGTTCGATGCGCATCAGCGAGGAGATCGACGCACTCGAGTCGATCGCGATCCGGCCGCTGCCGTACCTGGTCACCACCCGGATGTCGGCGGCCGTCCTGGCGATCGTCCCGCTCTACGCGGTGTCGCTGACCGCGAACTACATTGCCTGCCAGGTCATGTACCAGGTCCAGAGCGGCCAGGGCGCCGGCACCTACCTCTACTACTTCAACCAGTTCCTGCTCTCGTCGGACATGGTGTTCTCCTTCATCAAGGTGATCGTCTTCGTCCTGTTGACGACTTTCATCCAGTGCTATTACGGCTATTTCGCGTCCGGCGGTCCGGAGGGCGTGGGTGTGGCCGCGGGGCACGCGATCCGTATGGCGATCATCGTGATCGTGTTCGCCAACCTGATCATGACGCTGGTGTTCTGGGGCACCGCGCCCGGCATCAAGATCTCGGGTTAGGGGGTAGCGCGACATGCCATTGATCGAAACCGACGGAAACAATCCCTCGCTGGCCCAGTACGTGCTGCGCGGGACGGCCTTCCTGATCGTGCTGCTCATCCTGTTCGTGTTGCTGTTCCTGCGCTACCAGGGGGTATTCACCAAAACCGTTGGGGTGACCGCGGAAATGACCGACGTCGGCGACGGTCTCATCACCGGTGCGGACGTCCGCTACAACGGGCTGATCGTCGGGACGGTGAAATCCATCGAACTGTCCTCGGAAGTCGGCCGCGACAACATCCAACTCAAGAACGTCGCCATCGACATCAACCCCGATCAGGCGTCGGGCATCCCGTCGAACACGACCGCGCGGACCATCCCGTCGAACCTGTTCGGCGTCAACTCGGTGGAACTGGTGCAGCCCGCGCAGCCCAACGGCCAACTCGACTCCGGCGCAACGATCCCCGCGGATAAGACGCTGCCGACGGTGCGGCTGCAGGACGCGCAGAATGAACTGACCGAACTCTTGAATGCGGTGCCGCCGGAGCAACTCGCCGCGGTGCTGGGCACCTTCGCCGACGCACTCGAGGGCGGCGGCAACGTCTTCGCCGCCTTCGTGCCGATCCTGGACACGTACTGGAAGACGATCAACGAGCAGTTCCCGCCGGGTGCACCGGGCGGCTTCGACAACTTCAACAATGCTGTCCAGGGATTGGCGCAGTCGACGCCGCAGCTGCTCGACACGTTGGGCCGCAGCGTGATTCCGGCGATGACCATCGCCGAGAAGCAGCAGGATCTGACCGCGCTGCTGTCGGCGGGACAGGGCGTGCTGGACCAGACCCAAACCCTGTTCGCCGCCAACGGTGATCGTGGCAAACGCGTCGTCACCGACCTGAACCGGACACTGGGTGCCGCCATGCTCGAACCGAATGCGCTGCCGGAGGCGTTGGCTGCGCTCAACAACCTCGCCGCCCGCGTGCTCACGGTATTCACCGGCGTGAACGGTCACGCGCAGCTCAATATCGGCGTCAACTTCGGTGCCTTCTACCGCTATACCCGGCAGAACTGCCCGGTGTACAACGGCGGGCCGTACGGACAGCTACGCGGACCCGGCTGTGTCGGACCGGGTACCGGAACCGGGCCGACGATGTCGGGGCCGTTGATGATCTACCCGTCCGACGGCATGCGACGCGGACTGAAGTTCCCGACCGCCGGTGCGGTCACCACCTCGTCGGACAACAAGACACTCGGCGCGGCCCTGAAACGGAAGCCGACCGCTGCGGACACGTTGATGCTCGGCCCGCTCGTGCAGTCGAGCGCCGTCGGGGAACCCACCGCACCGGGAGACAACGCTGGGGGAGGAGGACGATGAGCCGGGGACAGGCCAGTATTCGGAAACCGCTGATCGGCTTCTCACTGTTCGCGATCGTCGCGATGCTGTTGACCTACGTCATCTGGTCGACGCTGGAGCGGTCGCTGCCCGGCGACACCCACGCCTACAGCGCGTATTTCGACGACGCGTCGGGCCTGGCCTCGGGCGACGACGTCCGCATGGCAGGCGTGCGGGTCGGCCGGGTCAGCGAGATCAACCTCGACAAGGGGCGGGCCAAGGTCACCTTCGACGTTCAGCATGACCAGCCCATGTTCACCAGCACCAAGGCCGCGATCCGCTACCAAAACCTCATCGGGCAGCGGTATCTCGCGCTCAGCCTCGTCGAGGGAGCGAAATCCACACCGTTGTCGGCCGGAGCGACGCTGCAGCAGCCGTCGGAGGATTCCTTCGACGTGACCAAGCTGCTCGCCGGATTCCAGCCGGTCTTCGAGACGCTGCAACCCGAACAGGTCAATGCGTTGTCCGAGGGCATCATTCAGGCGTTCCAGGGCAATGCGGTGTCCTTGAGCTACACCGTCGCCCAAGTCGGCAAACTCGCCAACGACATGGCCAACCGCGACCAGGTCATCGGTGCCATCATCGACAACCTGAGCGCAGTGATGGCCGATCTCGCGCGTCAGGGCACACAGGTCGGCACGGTCGTCGACAGCATCAGCACACTCATCGCCAATCTCAACGAGAACTCCGCGGCCTTCGGCCGGTCGGTCGATGAGATCGGCCAGACCGCAACCGGATTCGCCGATGTACTGACCCAGTCGCGTAGCGATCTCGCCTCCGCGGCGACCGACGCCCGGATCGCCACCAACACACTGATCAACAACGGTGCCAAGCTCGACGGCCTGGCGACCAATCTGCCGGTCTTCCTCGGGCACTTCCCGATGGTCCTCGGCGAGGGGGCATACCTGAACATCTACGCGTGCGACCTCGACATCGCGATCGGCGACGTGTTGTTCCCGCCCGGACTGATCAGCAGTATCGGCGGCTCCAAGCACTCGGTGGTGTGCCAATGAGCCGCTGGCGCAAGAGTTTCGACAACAACCGCCGATTCTGGTACGGCATCGCCGGAGCAGTGATGATCGTGCTTCTGGTGCTCGGCGTGACCGGTCTGGCCCAAGCCCACCTCGGCAAGGAAACGCTCACCGGCAACTTCGCGCAGGCCGGCGGTATCCGTCCGGGTGACAAGGTGCGGGTCGCCGGCATCGACGTCGGCGAGGTCACCAAGACCGAACTCGCGGGCAACCACGTCGCCATCACGATGAAGGTCGACACGGACGTCGACGTCACCGCCAACGGGTCCGCCGAGATCAAGATGTCCACGCTGCTCGGTCAGCGCTACATCGATGTGTCGCTGGGCGATTCATCTCAGCCCGCACCCGACGGCCACATCGAACAGACGAGCGTCCCCTACGATCTGCAGAAGACGATCGAGGAGGGCACCCCGATCATCGCCGGTGTCAACGACGAGGACTTCGCCAACTCCATCCGCACCCTCAACCAGCAGCTGGCGGGTGCGCCCGCGGTGACCAAACCGACGCTGGACTCGCTCACCGCGATGTCGAAGATCATCACCAACCGGCGCGACGAGATCAATCAGCTTGTCACCGACACGAAGTCGGTCACCGGCATCGTCAACGACAGTTCGGCGCAACTGGCGATCATCGTCGGGCAGGGCCAGCAGTTGGCGCAGAAGATCGCGACCCGCGAGGCGCTGGTGACCCGAATGCTCGACGGCATCGCCCAACTGACCGAACAGGCGCGGGCGGTCGCCGCCGAAAACGGCAACCAGTTCGCGCCGATCATGGCCAATCTCAACACGATGTCGCAGGGTCTGGAGAAGAACCGCACCAACCTGCGCAAGCTGCTGGAGGTTCTTCCGGTGACCGCCCGTCTCACCAACAACGTGATCGGTGACGGTCCGTACGCCAACGGCTATCTGCCGTGGGGCATCTTTCCCGACAATTGGTTGTGCCTGGCCCGGGTGGTGGACGGATGCTGACCACTCGATCGAATCGATGGCGCCGCCCCCTGTCGGCGATGGTCATCTCACTGTTCGTGGTGCTCGGCCTCTCCGGCTGTTCGTTGATCCCCGCGGGCTGGACCCACGCGCTCGGCCAATCCATCGAGGTGAGCGCCTACTTCGACAACGTCGCCGGCCTGTACAAGAGCAATGACGTTGCGGTGCTGGGCATGCCGGTCGGTCAGGTGACCTCGGTGCAGCAGCAGGGCAATCGGGTCAAGGTCACCTTCACCATCGACAAGGATGTGCCGGTGCCGGCCACCGCGACCGCCGCGATCGTCAACACCTCGATCGTCACCACCCGGCATATCGAGTTGACGCCCGCGTATTCCGGTGGCGACAAACTGACCGACGGTTCGGTCATCAAGAACGCGAAGGCCCCGGTGGCGATCGGCGATCTGTTCGACTCGATCGACGGACTTGTCAAGGCGCTCAGCGGAGATCGGCCCGGGGAGGGGCCGGTCGCGGACCTGATGGACATCACCTACGGCATCACCAGCGGTAACGGTGACCGCATGCGGATCGCGATCGACGAACTCGGCAAGGCGGCCTCGGTCGCCTCGGGTAACAGCGACGCCCTCGTCGACATCATCAAGACCGTGCAGCAACTCACCTCGACGTTGGTGGCGAATTACCCCAAGATGACCGCCTTTTCGCGGTCCATCAACGACGTCGCGCGGATGCTGCAGGTGCAGGCGCCCGGGCTGCAGTCGGTGCTGGGTGACCTCAACGTCGCGCTGCAGAACACCACGGTGTTCCTGAAGAACAACGCGGGCACCATCAGTTCGTCGACCGGACGGCTCGCCGCCCTGGCCGCCAATCTGAGTGATTTCTCCCGACAGGTCGTCGAGTCGATCGACCTCGGTCCGCTGCTGTTCCAGAACCTCGCCAACTCGGTCTCGGCCGAACAGGGTGCGTGGCGGGCGCAGGTCCTGCTGGACAAGTCGCTGGTCGACACCGAACTGCTGTCCACCTTCTGCGAGCGCATCAACCTGCAGAAGGATGGTTGCCGCACCGGCCAGCTCAAGGACTTCGGACCCGACCTCGGTATCTTCTCCGGACTGCTGGAGCTGTCGAAATGACACGAGAACGCAAGCGAGGGTTCCGCATTCAGCAAGTGATCGATGGGGCACCGGGTGCCCGCACCCGGCGTCGGGCGGCGTTGGCGCTGATGGTCGCCACCATCCTGTCGGTGTCGGGCTGCGGGCTGTTGCCCGGCCTGACCGTCGAGGAGATCCCGCTGCCCGCACCGGGCGGCATCGGTGACTCGATCGACGTGACCGCCACCTTCGACAACGCCCTGAACCTGCCGAGCCGGGCCAAGGTGAAACTCAACGGCACCGACGTCGGGCAGGTCACCGACATCGTCGCCAAGGACTACACCGCAATCGTCTCCATGGATGTCAGCAAGGCGTCGAAGATCCCGGTCGGCACCGGCGCGGAACTGCGCCAGGCGACACCGCTCGGCGACGTGTTCGTCGCGTTGCTGCCACCCCCGGGACAGCCGTCGGGTTATCTCTCCGACGGTGACGCCCTGACCGGTCCGACGTCGGCGGCCGCGACCGTGGAGGACATCCTGGTCAGCACGGCCGCGGTGGTCGACAGTGGGTCACTGAGTTCGCTGCAGGTGATCCTCACCGAACTGAGCCGCGCGGTGTCGGGCAACCCGGATGCGCTCTCGGGTTCCATCCAGGAGCTCACGACCGCGATCACGAAGTTCAACAAGAACGCCGCCCTGGTCGATGAATCCATGCGTAACACCAGGATTCTCTCCGCGCAGGTCGCGGCCGGGCGCGCGCAGATCATGGCGTCGATCAACAAACTGGCACCGGCGGTCAACGCGGTCAACGGGCAGATCGGCTCGATCCTGACGACCCTGGACAAGGCCCACTCGGTGACCGCGGCGTCCAACGATTTCCTCAACACCGACGGGGAGAATCTGGTCGAACTCATATCCCATCTGTCCACCTCGCTGTCGGCGCTGCGGCAGGCGGCCGGGACGTTCGGGCCGCTGTCGGACAACGTCGCCACCCTGACGCCGAAGTGGATCAAGTCGACACCGGGCAGCGCGGCCGCGCTGTCGGCGAAGGTCTACTACCTCAACCCAGGAGTCGGCTTCGACTCGGGCACCCGACTGCCCGAACTCCAAGACGTCGACGAGGGCTCGAAGGCGTTGCAGCAGACGCTGACCCGGCTGCTGGCACGTCTCACCGGAACCAGGGGGTGCTGCGGATGAGCGGGATCGCCACGTGGCTGCGCAAGCATTCGATCGTGCTGGGCAACATCGGGCTCGTCCTGGTGATGCTGGTGGGTCTGGCCTACCTGTCCTTCGGGGCGCTGCGCTGGGATCCGTTCAAGGGTTCCTACGAGCTGCTCGTCCATTTCCCGAAATCTGGTGGGCTCCAGGACACCAGCGGTGTCACCTTGCGCGGCGCGCACATCGGTGAGGTCGACAAGATCCAGGTGCAGCCGACTTCTGTCGACGTGACCGTGAAAATCGACGACGACGTACAGATCAACCGCAACGCATTGGTCGCCGCGCTCGGTCTGTCGGCGGCCGGCGAGCAGTACGTCGACTTCCAGCCGTCCACCGCCGACGGGCCGTATTTCAGCGACGGCGACGAGATCAACGTCAACCAGACCAAGGTCACCGCATCCTTCCCGAATACGCTCGAATCGGCGATGAACGTCATTCAGCAGATCGATCCGCAGAAGCTGCAGGTGTCCATCGAAAACCTGAACCTGGCCATCAACACCGAGACACCGCAGAACGATCTGCGGGCGGTCTTCGATTCCGGCGGCGTGATCTTCGCCGACCTGTATCGGGTACTGCCGCAGACCACCAAGCTGATCTCGGACTCGGGCACCATCCTCAAGACAACGGCCGACATCCAGCCGGACTTCGGCACCACGGTGTCGTCGATGAGCACCATCGTCAATCAGGCGGTCGCCGCGGACAAGGAACTCCGCACACTGCTGGGCCGCGGTCCGGCGCAGCTCACCAGCCTGACCGGGTCACTGAATCAGATGACCGACCCGCTGACCGACGTGCTGCAGCAGTTCACCGACATCGCCCATCAGGGTGCGTTGCGGGCACCCGCGCTCGCGGTGCTGCTGCCGTCGATCCGCGACGCGAGCGTCAAGAGCCTGGCGATGTTCCACGACGGCGCCTGGTGGGCCTTCGGTTCCGTCTATCCGCGCCCGTACTGCAGTTATCCGGTCACGCCGGTGCGGCCGACGAAGATCCTGGAACTGTCGGTGCCGACCAATCTGTACTGTGTCACCGAGGACCCGCACCAACAGGTGCGCGGGTCGGCCAATGCGCCGCGACCGCCCGGTGACGACACCGCCGGGCCACCGCCCGGGTATGACCCGAATGCGCGCACCGTCCCATTGGACAAGTGAGCATGACTGCCAACGGAGGACTGACGTGAGAGCAGGAATGACCGAGCAGGACAAGAAGACCGACGGGGACGACACGATCGAGACGACCGACTCGACCGAGACAACCGAGCCCGCCGCGACCCCGCGAACCAAGTCGGCTCGCGCGGCCAAGCGTCGTGAGTCGTCGGGCGACGACGCGGCCACGGCCGATGTGGTCGCCGAACCGGCCGCGATCGACACCGCGAAGAGTGACAGCGGCAAGGGGGACAGCGGCAAGGGGGACAGCACGCCGCGACAGGTCTCGCTGACCTTCACCGCCCGCGGCGTGTTCAAAGTCTTGGCGGCGGTGCTGATCGTTGCGGCCGTCGTCGGCGTGTGTCTGCTCGGTTGGGGCTACTACCAGCAGCGGGAGAAGCTCGCCGCCTACGACGACAGCAAGGCGGCGTCGGCGAACTTCGCGGTCAAGATGATCTCGTCGTTCAACACCGACGAGGTCGGCGACATGAAGGAAGTGCTCGGTCCGCTGACCACCGGCGCCTTCCACGAGCGGCTCGCCAAGGAACAGTCCGAGGGCACCAAAGCACTCAAGGACCTCAACGTCAAGGCCACGCCGACGGTGAAATCGGTTGGGGTGGAGAGCTTCGACGCCGACTCCGCGCGTACCAACGTCCTGGTCAACGTCACCGGCAGCAGCTCGCTCTCACCGAGCGGTGGGCAGCAGATGACGTTGCTGTGGATGGATCTGCGCAAGGTCGACGGCAAGTGGCTCGTCGCCGAGGTCGACGGCGCCCAGGCCGACGTCGGCCAGTCCGCCGCCGACGTCAAGCAGCAGGCGCAGCAGAACCAGCCCGCACCCGCACCCGCCCCGGCCCCCGCTCCGGCCCCGGCACCTGCCCCCGCTGGCTGACCCTGTCGAAACCACGTCGCATGCGACGTCGTCTCGAAAACGCGACGCCAGCTGACGTCGATGTTCCGAGATGAGGTCGCATGCGACGTCAATCGGCCAGGGGCACCAGGATGGCGACAGGACCGTCGGCGCGGAGGGCGGCCAGGGTGGGGGTGCCCTCGTGCAACGCACCGTTGCGCACGTCGCGCCATCGGCCGGCCGGAAGCCGGATGGTGGTGTGCGACTGGCCTGTAGCGGTGAGGCTGTGCGTGAAACGGGCGGTGACCAGCAGTACCCGGGGTCCGTCGGCGGTGCCGCGGCCGAAGGCGATCACGTGGTCGGCGGCCGGTCCGTCGGCGATCAACTGCTCGTAGGTGCCACCGGGACCGAAAGCGGCGGCATGCTCGGCGCGGGTACGCAACGCGTCGCGGATGAGGGCGCGTTTGGGATGGTCGGTGGGCTGGGTGTAGTCGACCCGACGGCGATTATCCGGGTCGACGAGTGAGTCGTCCCACCACTGCGTGCCTTGATAGATGTCGCCGAAACCCGGCCCCAGCAGTGTGATCGCTTTGTGTGCCAATACTTCCTGATGCCAGCTGTTCGCGGTCGCGGTGACCAGACCGGTGATCGCCGTGGCCGCCTCGCCGGTGGTGATGGTGTCGATCCAGGTGTCGAGTGCGGTCTCGAACTCCTCGTCGACGGCGGTCCAGGTGGTGCGCAGTCCGGCTTCGCGGGCGGCCTTACGGGCGTACTCCTTGATCCGGTCCCGGAGCGTGTCATCGACGGGGCGATCGACCGGCCAGACCCCGAAGATGTTCTGCAGCAGGAAGTATCCGGTCAGGTCGTCCGGCGGTGGCGACATCGACCAGATGCGACGCACCAGTATCGACCATCGCTCGGGCACCTGGGTGAGCAACAGGATGCGTGTCCGGACATCCTCGCCGCGCTTGGTGTCGTGGGTGGAGGCGGCGGTCATCGCACGTGGCCAGGTCGCCGCCCTCAGCGTGTTGGCATCGTGAAACTGTCTGCGCGACAACGACGGATTGGCCGGATCGCCGCCCACCTCCTGCGCGCTGACCAGTCGTGCGGTGCGGTAGAACAAGCTGTCCTCGACACTCTTGGCGGTGACCGCGCCGCACGTCTGCGCCAACCGGGACGACGCCGCGCCGGGAGTTGCGGTGGCGCGCACGATGAGTGAGAGCGCGGGCACCAGCCGCGGGGTGCGGTCACCGATTGCCGCGGCGACGTCGACGAGGCGCGACCGCAACGACGGATAGTCGGCGCGGTAGACACCGAGGTCGGCGATCAACTCGGCACTCGCCTCGGCCACCAGATCCAGGTCGGCGGACGGATCGGAGTGGGTGATCGCCCGCACCAGCCGACGATGCTCGGTGGGGAACGAGTCCTGCAGGACACGCAGTTTCGTCGAACGCTCGGCCTTGTGCAGCCATTCGGCGTTGCCCTCGAAACCGGTGAGCCGTTCATGGGTTTCGCCGAGTTCGATCACTCCGGACGGCGCGGCGAACACCGCGTCGATGATCCGGAGTTGTTCGTATCCGGTGGTGCCCTGCACCGGCAGCGTCGGATCGACTTCCTCGTCGGGGGCAAGGATCTTCTCGATGAAGATGAACCGGTCGTCACCCAGATCGGTGCGCAGTCGGCGCAGGTAGGTCATCGGATCCCACAGGCCGTCCGGATGATCAACGCGCACACCGTCGATCAGATCCTCGGCCACGAGATCGCGGAGCCATCCGTGAGTCGCGGCGTAGACCTCGCTGTCCTCCTGCCGCAGCCCGGCCAGTTCGTTGACGGTGAAGAAGCGCCGGTAACCGATCAGGCCGCTGTTCCACGGCACGAGGCGGTAGTGCTGACGGTCATGCACCTCGACCGGCGTACCGGGTGTCGCGGTGCCCGGGGCGAGCGGGAACACGTGCTCGTAGTACCGCAGGTGACCGTCCTCGACGACCAGGGGTGCGAGATCGCCGTCCTCGGCGAGCACCGGAAGTGCGATCTTCCCGTCGGAGCCGTTGTCGGAGGAGAAGTCGACGTCGAACCACTGTGCGTATTGCGACGCCGATCCGTAGCGCAGCAGGTCGGTGAACCACGGGTTCTGTCGTGGATCGGCGACGCCGGTGTGATTGGGGACGATGTCAATGATCACGCCGAGGCCGTGCTCGGTGGCCGCGCGGCGTAGGGCCCGCAGACCGTCGAGTCCGCCCAGCACGGTGGCGACCCGTGGCGGCGGCACCCAGTCGTAGCCGTGCGTGGACCCCTCGACCGCGGCACCGATCGGCGACAGGTAGAGGTGACTGATCGCGAGGTCGGCCAGCTCCGGCAGGAGTTGTGCGGCGGCGTCGAACCCGAAGTCGGGGGTGAGTTGAATCCGATAGGTGGCCACCAGTTCCGGGCGCTCGGTCACGTCGTCAGCCACCGATCATCCGGTCTTGCGGAGCACCAGCAGCGACCGCGGGCCGACCGTCACCGAGGTACCGATCTCGACGTCGGTGTCGGTGTCCCCGGCCGGATGCGAGGTGTCCAGGACGCTTTCCCACGTCGTGCCGATCACGGTCGGCAGCTCGAAGTCGAGACCCTCGTGCCACGCGTTGAAGCAGATGAGAAAGCTGTCGTCGGTGACCTTTTCGCCGCGCTCGTCCTTCTCGGCGATGCCGTCGCCGTTGAGGAACACCGCGAGACTCTTGCCGAATCCGCTGTCCCAGTCCGCCGACGTCATCTCCTCGCCCGACGGGGTCAGCCACGCGATGTCGAGGGCCTGATCGCCCCAACGAATCGGCTTGCCCGCGAAGAACCGTCGTCGTCGGAACACCGGATGCTTGGTGCGCAGCGCGATCACGTTGCGGGTGAACTCGACCAATTCGGCGTTGCGCTCGGCGAGGTTCCAGTCCATCCAGGCCAATTCCGAGTCCTGGCAGTACACGTTGTTGTTGCCCTGCTGGGTGCGGCCCATCTCGTCACCGTGCGCGAGCATCGGGGTGCCCTGCGACAGGAACAGTGTCGCCAGGATGTTGCGTTGTTGCCGCGCACGCAGTTCCAGGATCTCCGGGTCGTCGGTGGGTCCCTCCACCCCGCAGTTCCAGGACCGGTTGTGACTCTCGCCGTCGCGATTGTCCTCGCCGTTGGCGATGTTGTGTTTCTCGTTGTAGGACACCAGGTCCCGCAACGTGAAGCCGTCGTGGGCGATGACGAAGTTGATGCTGGCCAGCGGCCGCCGGCCGGTCGCCTCGTAGAGATCCGACGATCCGGTCAGGCGCGATGCGAACTCGCCCAACGTCGATGGCTCACCGCGCCAGTAATCGCGCACGGTGTCGCGGTACTTGCCGTTCCACTCGGTCCACAGCGGCGGGAAGTTGCCGACCTGGTATCCGCCCTCGCCGACATCCCACGGCTCGGCGATCAACTTGACCTGACTGACCACCGGATCCTGTTGCACCAGATCGAAAAACGCCGACAGTCGGTCGACGTCGTGGAGCTCGCGGGCGAGCGTCGACGCGAGGTCGAAGCGGAAACCGTCGACGTGCATCTCGAGCACCCAATAGCGCAGCGAATCCATGATCAACTGCAGGGTGTGCGGGTGCCGGCCGTTGAGGCTGTTGCCGGTTCCCGTGTAGTCCATGTACATCTCGGGATTGCCGTCGACGACTCGGTAATAGGCGGTGTTGTCGATGCCGCGGAAACACACCGTCGGACCGAGGTGATTGCCCTCGGCAGTGTGGTTGTACACGACGTCGAGAATGACCTCGATGCCCTCGAGATGGAACGCGCGGACCATCGCCTTGAACTCGGTGACGGCGCTGGCCGGCTGATCGGGCTTGGAAGCGTACTCCAGGTGCGGCGCGAAGAACCCGAAGGTGTTGTAGCCCCAGTAGTTTCGCAATCCCCGGTCTTTGAGGACGAAATCCTGCATGAACTGGTGCACCGGCATCAGCTCGATCGCGGTGACCCCCAACGACTTCAGATGCTCGATGATGACCGGATGGGCCAACCCCGCGTAGGTGCCCCGAAGGTGTTCGGGCACATCGGGATGCGTCATCGTCATGCCCTTGACGTGCGCCTCATAGATGACCGTCTGGTGATACGGGCGCTTCGGTGCGCGATCGTTCTGCCAGTCGAAGTACGGGTTGATGACCACCGACAGCATGGTGTGACCGAGCGAATCCAGCTGCGGCATATTATCTTTGGGAACCCGCAACCGAGGGAGTTCGACACCGGCCTCGATGTGCGTGTCGGGTTCGGTCGGAGCCGCCGTGTCGACGGCCGGGTCGATCGCGTCCGACGGGGCCGCTTCGGTGGGCAGCGCATCGGCGGGGGGAGTGGCCGTGGTCGATCGGGACACGTTGGGCCGGGACTTGGCGGCGGACGGAGCAGCTGCGTCCTTCGTGGTCTGCTCGGCGTCGGCAACAGCGGTTGCCGAGTCCTCCGGTTCGGCCGCGGGCTCGTCCTCGGGTTCACTGTCGGGTTCGGGCAGCGGATAGGAGAACAACGAGGCGTCACCGTCGAACTCGCCGTGGAAGGCCTTGCCGTACGGGTCGAGCAGCAGCTTGCTGGGGTCGCAGCGCAGACCGCTGGCCGGATCGTAGGGTCCGTGCACGCGGAAGCCGTAGAACTGCCCGGGTCCGATGTTGGGCAGATAGCAGTGCCAGCAGTAGCCGTCGACCTCTTCGAGCCGGATCCGACGCTCGACCCCGGACCCATCGACGAGGCACAGATCGACCGCGGTGGCCACTTCGGAGAACAGCGAAAAGTTGGTTCCCACACCGTCATACGTCGCGCCCAGTGGGAACGGCGTGCCGGGCCAGACGATGAACGGCACCGGCTCGGGAGCCGACGGCGTGAGTTCGGTCGAGACCGGATCGACGGGGGCCGCCACGGGCTGAGCGGGGCCTTCGGTTCCGGAATCGGCGGCCGGTGACGTGGTCATCTCGGCGTTCGGCGAATCCATGTCATGACAGTAGCCGTGAACCGCCCGGGGTTCATCTCGGGGAGGGACCCGTCCATGGGATCGCGAGCGCCAGCTGGCGACCCAACTCGTCGGTCAGGCTGCGGACATAGGTGGCGCTCAGGTGATGCAGGTCCTTGTAGACGATGATGTTGCCGACGATCGCCTGGCAGGTATCCGGACCGCAGATGCCGTTCGACATGTCCAGCGGATGGAAATCGGGTCGGGTCTTGGCCAGTTCCAGCGCCGGATCGGTGGGCGAGAGCACCGCGCCGCGTCGCGACGCACAACTGTCGGCCGTACCACCGGCGGCCAGGCAAGCCGGGGTGTCGATCAGTCCCTGCGCGTTGTGCGGCCACGGGGTGTCGCGCATGCCGATCACCGAGATGCCCGCCGCCAGGAACTGGTCGAAGATCGGGGTGTAGGTGGGTGGCACCCAGTCGCCCGGCTCGTAGTCGCGGGGGCGGGTGGAGTTGGTGAACACCGCGTCCGGCTTGTCGGCGATGACCTTGTCCATCACGCGCATGACCCAGTCATGGCACTGCGGGTAGGGCACGCCCTGCTGCTTGGGCACCAGTTCGGTCGACATGGGGCAGCCCATCTTCAAGTAGGTGGTGACCTTGAAGTGGTTGCGCTTGCCCAGGGCGTCGAGGGCGGTGATCCAGAACTCGGCGTGCGATCCGCCGATCAGGGCGATCGTCTTGGTGGCGTTGGGGTCGCCGTAGACGCCGACGTGGATCTCGGGGTCCTCGAAGTCGCTCATGTAGCCGTCGGTGGAGGTCTCCGGAAAGTCCTTCACCACCTCGAGCGGCGAGGGCTGCGGGTCGAGGGCCGGCACCGGATACCCGTTGAGCAACGCCCGGGCGCCGGGGTAGAGACGCGGGTCGAGATTGGTGGTGTCGACGACGATGTTGCTCACATGGTTCTGCCACATCCGGATGCCGACGCCGGTCACGAGGGTGCCGACGACCAGGATCGACGTGACCACCGACGCGTAGCTGAGCCAACGGGTGCGGCCGTCGCGGGTGCCGTGGGCGAGTGTCGAGCGACCGCCGCCGCGCAGCGGGTCCTCGATGTGGCGCTTGGTCAGCCACGCCAACCCGAGCGACACCGCGATCAGCACCACGCCCTCGATGAACGAGGCGTGGTTCTTGTCGCGCCAGGTCAAGTAGAAGATCAGCAGCGGCCAGTGCCACAGGTACAGCGAGTAGGCGATGGTGCCCAGCCACACTGGCACCGTCGTGGCCAGCATCCGATTCACCGCGGGCATCGCCTGCGACTGGGGCCGGCCATGCCGCGCCCGATGCTCCAGCGCGGTGGCACCGGCCCAGATGATGATCAGCGTCGAGCCGACCGGCACCAGTGCCTTGGGGCCGGGGTAGGACTCCACCCCGTCGATCCACCAGCCGCAGGTGATGATCAGCGCCAGGGCGAGCACCGCCAGGCTGTTCCGGACCCAATGCGGCACACGCCAGCGCGGCATCCAGATCGCCAGCAGACCACCGGCCAGGGGTTCCCAGAGTCGCGAGAACGTGTCGTAGTAGTTGAACTGCTGATTGACGCCCATCCGCATGTGCGCCCAGTAGAACGAGATCGCGGCCAGACCCACCACGGTCAGCGCAACCAGAGCGCGGACGGTCTGCGGTCGGGCGATGGCGGGAACGAACCGCGAGAACAGCTTGATCAGGCCGGTACCGACCATGAACAACAGCAGCAACCCGACGAAGAACTGCCCTTGCACCGACATCGACCAGATGTGCTGCAGTGGCGAGTTCGCGGAACTCGCAGCCAGGTAGTCCTGCGAATTGAACGCCAGATGCCAGTTCTGGTAGTACAGCGCGCTTGCTTTCAGCTCTTCGCCGATGTTCGCCCAGCGGGTCTGCGGCATCACGATCAGCGTCAACACGGTGACGCCGAGCAGCACGGTGAACAACGCGGGCAGCAAGCGCCGCAGCAGCCGTTTCAGTCGTGGCCACGGATTGATGGCGTCGCCGTAGGTGACGTGCGAGGTCTGGCTGTGCATGGCGTGCCGCAGCAGTGAGCCAAGGAAGAAGTAGCCGGACAGGGCGAGAAAGACGTCGACGCCGCCGGATACCCGGCCGAACCAGATATGGAAGCACGCGACCAGAGTGATCGCGATGCCGCGCAAACCGTCGAGGTCGGTCCGGTACGCCGGGACGTTGGAGGTCGATGCCGACGCTGCGCTGCTTGCAGTCTGAGTGGGGGCTGCCACGGGTTCGGTGCGGTCTTCCTGTCTCGATCGGTGTGCTCTGCGGCTTCCTGTCGGGAAGCAATCTACCGGCCGAACCTGTGAAACCACGATTCCGGTGCCGGCGACACACCGCCGCTGACCTTTACTTTTCTTTACTTTCCGCCGTCGTGAGAGCGCGCAGTCGGGCACCGTCGAGGATCACCGAGAGTCCGTCGGCGAACTCTCCGGTGAAGTCGCGGCCGGACGGCCCGGTCACCGACAGGCGTTCCATCTGGGCGCGAGTCTGCTCCTCGATGGTGAGTCCGACGACGAGCTGGGTGATCGCGGTCGCCACCGCGCGGGAGTCCCGCTCGGTCAGTCCGCCGCGCGCGGCGGCGGCCGCAAGATCGTCGGCGATGGACTTCGACGAGAGGCCGCTCGCCCAGCTCGACGACACGACTTCGGCACTGTCGG
Source organism: Gordonia sp. CPCC 205515 (assembly GCF_048537925.1). Classification (NCBI taxonomy): domain Bacteria; kingdom Bacillati; phylum Actinomycetota; class Actinomycetes; order Mycobacteriales; family Gordoniaceae; genus Gordonia; species Gordonia sp. CPCC 205515. The sequence goes on from NZ_JBCLVJ010000002.1 coordinate 763,640, forward strand.
GGACGCCGAGCAGTGCCGCGCGCATCCCGGTCGCCAGGAACGCCAGTTGCCCATCCCAGTCCAGCGCCTCGGGGGCGGCGGCGATCTCGTCCAGGATGTCGTCGCTCAGCGCCGCGAGGAGGGTCTGCTTGTTGGGAAAATGCCAGTACAGAGCGTTGGGGCGCACGCCGAGATCGGCGGCCAGGCGGCGCATCGACAGGTCGGCGAGGCTGTGCTCGGTGAGGATGTCGCGGGCCGCGGCCAGCACGTCGGCTCGGCTGTTGCTCACGGGATCAGCGTAAACGGCGGAAGCGAGTGGTCCACGTCACGGTCCTGTACAGCGTTCAGGACGGGCCTGTACAGTGTTCAGGAACCTGTACAGCGTTCAGGGACCAACGCCCCGATATCGAAGGACAGCCCCATCGTGGACGAGGACACCATCAGCCGGATCGATGCCGAGCACGTCTGGCATCCGTACGGCGCTTTCCCCGCATCGACGACCCCACTTGTCGTCCGCGGTGCGCAGGGTGTCCGACTCGAACTCGCCAACGGTCGTCGGCTCGTCGACGGCATGAGTTCGTGGTGGGCCGCCATCCACGGGTATCGGCACCCGGTCCTCGACGCCGCGCTCACCGCGCAGGCCGGCGCGATGTCGCACGTGATGTTCGGCGGTCTGACCCATGAACCGGCCGCGCGGCTCGCCGAGCTTCTCGTCGAGATCACCCCGGACCCGCTGCAGAAGGTGTTCTTCGCCGACTCCGGATCGGTGTCGGTCGAAGTGGCCGTCAAGATGGCGGTGCAGTACTGGCGCAGTCGCGGCGAGACCTCGCGCACCCGGCTGCTCACGTGGCGCGGCGGCTACCACGGCGACACCTTCACCCCGATGAGCGTTTGCGATCCCGACGGCGGCATGCACTCGATGTGGACCGACGTGCTGACCGAGCAGGTCTTCGTGCCCGCGCCGCCGAGCGAATTCCGCGCCGACTACGTAGACGTGCTCGAGACGTCGGTCCGCGAGCATCGCGACCGGCTGGCCGCGGTCATCGTCGAACCGGTCGTGCAGGGAGCCGGCGGCATGCGGTTCCACGATCCGCGCTACCTCACCGAGCTGCGCCGGATCTGCGACGACGCCGGTGTGCTGCTCATCTTCGACGAGATCGCCACCGGTTTCGGGCGCACCGGGGAACTGTTCGCCGCCGACCACGCCGGCGTCTCACCCGACATCATGTGCGTCGGCAAGGCGCTGACCGGCGGATATCTCACGCTCGCGGCGACGCTGTGCACCGACGAGATCGCCGAGGTGATCAGTCGCGGGGAGGCCGGTGGACTCGCTCATGGACCGACGTTCATGGCCAACCCGCTCGCCTGCGCGGTCGCGGTGGCCTCCACCGAACTGCTGCTCGAGAGCCCGTGGCGCGCGCGGGTCACCGCCATCGAACGCGAATTGCGTTCGGGCCTGCTCGAATTGGCCAATCGGCCGGGCGTCGCCGATGTCCGCGTGCGTGGCGCCATCGGCGTGGTGCAACTCGACCGGCCGGTCGACATGGCCGCGGCCACCGACGCCGCCGTCGCCGCGGGTGTCTGGTTACGGCCGTTCCGGGATCTGATCTACGTGATGCCGCCGTTGGTGTGTACCGACGACGACATCGCGACCATTGTCGGCGGCGTGCGGGCGGCGGTCGACGCCTGCCTGACCGCCGACCTGATGGCGGGAGTATCCCGATGACACTGCTCCATCCCAGCGGCACCGATATCCGGGTCGACGACGCGCTGTCCTGGCTCGACGACGACGCCGCCCGCCGCGATGCCGCCGGGTTGCACCGCGTTCCGGTTGTCCGGCAATCCGATTCGCCGATGATCAACCTCGCGTCGAACGACTACCTCGGCCTCTCGACGCACCCGGCCGTCGTCGCCGGCGCGCACGCCGCACTCGACGACTGGGGAGCCGGATCGACCGCGTCCCGACTGGTCGTCGGCACCACCGCCCTGCACATCGACTTCGAGCACGAGATCGCCGACTTCCTGGGATTTCCTGCCGCACTGGCCTTTTCCTCCGGCTACCTGGCCAATGTCGGCGCCATCACCGCGCTCGTCGGGCGCGGCGACCTCATCGTCAGCGACACCGGCACGCACGCCTCGTTGATCGATGGTTGCCGGCTGTCGCGGGCGCGGGTCGTCGTGGTCGAGCGCGGTGACCACGCGGCCGTCGCCGAGGCGCTCGCGCAGCGCACCGAAGAACGGGCGCTGGTCGTCACCGACTCGGTGTACAGCATCGACGGTGAACCCGCTCCGATCGCGGAACTCTATTCGGCAGCAAGGAATCACGGCGCGGCCATGCTCGTCGACGAGGCCCACGCGCTCGGCGTACGCGGCCCCGGCGGGCGCGGGTTGGTCGCCGAACTCGGGCTCTCCGGCGCGCCGGATCTCGTCGTCACCACGGTGATGTCGAAATCCCTTGGCGCACAGGGCGGCGTGGTGCTGGGGTCGGATCTGCTGCGTTCTCACCTGATCGACCGGGCCCGTACCTTCATCTTCGACACCGGACTCAACCCGGCCGCCGTCGGCGCGGCCCGTGCCGCCCTTTCCCTGCTGCGCGACGACCCGCAGATGCCGGACCGGCTGCGCGCCAATGCCACTCATCTCGCCGCGACCTGCGGAGTGCCGGTGCCGGCGGCTGCGGTGATCTCGATCGTGATCGGCGATCCGCAGCCCGCGGTCGCCGCTGCGGCGGCCTGCCGCGACCGCGGTGTCCTCGTCGGGTGCTTCCGCCCACCCTCGGTGCCGGCCGGCACCTCGCGGCTGCGGTTGACCGTGCGCGCCGACCTCGACGTCGACACCCTCGATCACGTCGCCGGTGTCGTCGACGACGCGCTGCGTCAGGTCGGTGCACGATGACCGCCCGCGTCTTGGCCGTTACCGGCACCTCCACCGATGTCGGCAAGACCATCGTCACCGCCGCCCTCGTCGCAGCCGCCACGAGCGCGAACCTCGCTGCCGCCGTGTGTAAACCGGCGCAGACGGGGGTCGCCCCGGGTGAGCCCGGCGACCTCGCGGTGATCGAGGCGCTCGCCGGTCCGGTCGCCACCGCCGAATGTGTGCGCTACCCCGAACCCCTCGCACCCGACACCGCCGCCCGCCGCGCGGGGATGGCGCCACTGGCACTGCCCGCCGCGGTCGGCGCCGTTCGGGATCTCGCTGCGGCGCACGACGTGGTGTTCGTCGAGGGCGCCGGGGGAGTACTGGTCCGACTCGCCGACGACCTCACCCTCCTCGATCTCGCCGGCGCCGTCGATGCCGAGGTGATCGTCGTCGTGCCCGCCGGACTGGGCTCGCTCAACCACACCGAACTGACCGTCGACGCGATCCGCGCCCGCGGCCTCACCCCGGCCGGGCTCGTCATCGGATCCTGGCCTGCCGAACCGGATCTCGCGATGACCTGCAACCGCACCGACCTACCACGCCTCACCGGCGTGCCGATCGTCGGCGCGATCCCCGCCGGCGCCGGCTGTCTCTCCCCAGAGACGTTCAGATCCCAGGCCCCAGATTGGTTCACCCCCACCTGGCTCGCCACTTTCCCGCCCACAGCAACCACTTCTGCGCCCACAGCAACCACTTTCGCGTCGACAGCAACAGCACTTTCCTGATCCACCCAGCCCAGACCCCAGCCCCCACAAGGAGATTCCCGTGACCCAGGCCCCCGTCGCTCCCGGCAACACCACCACCCTCGACATCCTCGACGTCGCTCGCACCCAGGTGCTCGAGCGGGGCGAGGCGCTCAGTCGCGAGCAGGTGCTCGAGGTGCTGCGCCTGCCCGACGAGCGGCTCACCGAACTGCTGCAGGTCGCGCACGACGTGCGGATGAAGTGGTGCGGTCCGGAGGTCGAGGTCGAGGGCATCATCTCACTCAAGACCGGCGGCTGCCCGGAGGACTGCCACTTCTGTTCGCAGTCCGGCCTTTTCGCGTCGCCGGTGCGCAGCGCGTGGATCGACATCCCGTCGCTGGTGGAGGCCGCCAAGCAGACCGCCAAGACCGGTGCCACGGAGTTCTGCATCGTCGCGGCCGTCCGCGGACCCGACAAGCGGCTGCTCAGCCAGGTCGCCGCCGGCATCGAGGCCATCCGCAACGAGGTCGACATCCAGATCGCCTGCAGCCTCGGCATGCTCACCCAGGAGCAGGTCGACCAGCTTCGCGACATGGGCGTGCACCGCTACAACCACAACCTCGAGACCGCGCGCAGCCACTTCCCGAACGTCGTCACCACCCATACGTGGGAGGAGCGCTGGGACACCCTGCGCATGGTTCGCGAAGCCGGCATGGAGGTCTGCTGCGGCGGCATTCTCGGCATGGGCGAAAGCCTCGAGCAGCGAGCCGAATTCGCTGCCGACCTGGCCACCCTGGAACCCGACGAGGTGCCGCTCAACTTCCTCAACCCGCGGCCCGGCACACCCTTCGGTGACCTCGACGTGCTGCCCGCATCCGAGGCGCTCAAGTCGGTCGCCGCGTTCCGGCTCGCGCTGCCCCGCACCATCCTGCGCTTCGCCGGCGGTCGGGAGATCACGCTCGGCGACCTCGGTGCCAAGCAGGGCATTCTCGGCGGCATCAACGCGGTCATCGTCGGCAACTACTTGACCACGCTGGGCCGGCCGGCCGAGGACGATCTGGATCTGCTGTCCGATCTGTCGATGCCCATCAAGGCCCTCAACGACTCCATCTGACGGTTACCCTGCGATGGTGATGAAGTCGATGACGGAGATCCCCGGCCCGCTGGCGCAGCCGTGCCGGTTTGGCGTGTACACCGGCCTCGAGCTGGAGTTGCAGTCACCCGATGCGGTGCCCACCGCGGCCCGGATGGGACTCGAGCCGCCGCGGTTCTGCGGTCAGTGCGGTCGACGGATGGTCGTCCAGGTGCGCCCGGACGGCTGGAGCGCCCGCTGCTCCCGACACGACACGGTCGACTCGACCGAGCTGGCGCAGCGGTGAAGACGCCGACGATCAGTCGTCTCGCCGAGATCGTCGCCGCGGTGCTGCTCGTCGGCATCGTCGGCGGCGTGGTGTGGGCGTTCGTCACGCCCGCCATGAGTGGCCGCGTGGTCGGCGACAACTCCGCGATCATCCCCGCGACCCAGTTCGACCAAGAGTTCGCCGGCGTCGCGGTCTTCGCGGGAATCATGCTGGTCGTCGGCGTGATCGCGGCAGCCATCGGCTGGGTGCGCGGGCGCGAGTGGCGCGGGCCGTGGGAGTTTCTCGCGATCGCGGTGGCCTCGTTCATCGGATCGATCCTCGCGATGGTGATCGGAACCCAGGTGGCGCACTGGCGTTTCGGCGATCCCCACTCGATGCCCGTCGGCAGCAGCTTCCAGGTGGTCCCGGACCTCTGGCTCGACGGATCAGTCAGCGGATTCGGCAGCGAGATCGTGCTGCTGATCTGCGCACCGATGGCTGCGACGTTGGTCTACCTGACCTGCGCACTGTCATCACGGCACCCCGACCTCGGCGTCGGGGATCTGCCCGGGACCCCGGACCCTCAGTTGGTTGGGTCTTCAGCTCCCTGACCCAGCTCACCCCACCCCGGCACCGGCCCGCTGCTCGACGACGACATCCGCGAGCTCATCCAACGGGATACCGAGCACCCGACCCAACGCCGCGACCGTCGCGAACGACGGCGTCGCCAGCCGTCCGGTTTCGATCTTGCGCAACGTCTCCGGCGAGATGCCCGCGCCCTCGGCGACCTCGGCCAGGGCGCGGTCGCCGCGGTGCTCGCGCAGCAGGGTTCCGAGCCGACGGCCCGCAGCCAATTGCTCCGGGGTGAGTGGATTGCGCACCATGGCGCCAGCATAGCCGCCGCGGTATGAAAATACCGGACTCTTCCGTTATGGTGGTATTTAAATACCAACCGGATGGAGTGCTGTGATCGAACTGAAGTCGTCGACCGAGGTTGCCGCGATGCGGGTGACGGGGCGATTCATCGCCGAACTCCTCGACGACCTGGAAGCGCGAGTGCAACCGGGCGTGAACGTACTGGACCTGGAGATGCGGGCCCGCGAGCTGATCCAACGTCGTGGTGCGCAATCGTGCTACTGGGACTACGCGCCGTCCTTCGGTCGCGGGCCCTTCCGGAATGTGATCTGCCTGTCGGTCAATGATGCTGTCCTCCATGGACTCCCACACGACTATGTGCTCGCCGACGGCGACGTGCTGAGCATGGACATCGCCGTCTCGATCGACGGTTGGGTGGCCGATTCGGCACGCACGGTTTTCGCCGGCACCCCGCGGTTCGAGGACCAACTGATGGTCGACACCACGCGGGAAGCGTTGGCCGCGGGCATCGACGCGGCGCGCTCGGGAAATCGCCTTGGCGACATCTCTGCGGCGATCGGCAAGGTCTGTGTGGCTCGCGGATACGCAGTGAACACTCAGTTCGGCGGGCACGGCCTCGGCCGCACCATGCACGAGGACCCGCACGTGCCCAACGCCGGCCGCGCGGGACACGGCATGCGCCTGCGCCCGGGTCTGACCCTCGCACTCGAACCGTGGCTGGCGATGCACACCGCGGCGATCACCTACGACCCCGACGGCTGGACCATCCGATCCGCCGACGGTTCACGCACCGCGCACAGCGAACACACCATCGCCATCACAGAAAGTGACGCGGAGATCCTCACGGCACGGTGATGACTACATCATCGGGGGTCGCAGCGTCGCGAACTCGTCGGTGACACGCAGGTGTGACTCGGCGAACGCGTACAGCGCAGGTGGCCGTCCCCCCGACTTCCCGGTCTTACCGACCGTGCCGGTGGAGACCACCACCGCGCGGCGACTCAGGATGCGCAGCAGGTTGGTGGTGTCCACCGCGTAACCCAGAGCAGCGCAATAGATCTCCGAGAGCTCCGACATCGGGAACCGCGCCGGCGCCAACGCGAACGCGATGTTCGTGTAGGAGAGCTTGGCCGCCAACCGCTGTCGCGCCTTGGCGATGATGTCGCCGTGGTCGTAGCGCAACGGTGGTAGTCGGTCGACCGCATGCCAGGCCGCCGTGTCGGGCAGCGTGCTCGTCACGTCAGTGGGCACCAACCCGAGATAGGTCGACGCGATGGTGCGTGCACCCGGCACCCGATGCGGCGCAGAGAACACCGAGAGTTGCTCGAGATGGGCAAGCTTGTCGACGTCGAGTTTCTCCGCCAACAGTCGGCGACCGCTGCTCTCCAACGTTTCATCGGACAGCACGTCACCGCCGGGTAGGTGCCACGCATCGTCGTGCCCGCCACCGAGCAGCACGCACAACGACGGTGCCGAGTCGTCGCCGACCTCCCGGACCTGAAAGACAGCGGTCAGGACCTCTACGCGCACGTCGGAGCGCGCCCCATCGATTGCCGCGGACTCGGGGTGTGCGGCGGGCGGGGGCGTGGACATGGCGTTGATTGTATGGGTGGCGCGGCGCGTGTTCGCGACGGCGCACCCGTCAGAACGGCGGCGGGTTGTCGGAGTTCCACTGGGCTTCGGCGCGGTCGTCGGCGCGGGTGATCGTTCCGGCGCGGCGGGCTCGGATCTCCTCGACCCGCTGCCGGGCCACGTTGTCCGGACTCGCGGGTGGCGGCCGCAGGCTGGTGAACAGGTCGCCGCCGGTGAACGCGTTACCGAGGTACATGTGGCCGGTCGGCGACTCGAAGAACACCGTGCCGAGCTCGTCCTGATAGTCGCGCCAGCCGACGCCGAAGGTTTTCAGCCGGTGGTGGAACCTGCACAGCGGCTTGATGTTCCGGCGTTCTGTGCGTCCGCCGCGCTTGCCATGGGGCACCGTGTGGTCCAGATCGGCGTGCCAGGCCGGATTGTTGCAGCCGGGGAAGGTGCAGCACAGTTCTCCGCAGCGGATCAGTTCGGCCAGTTTGCGACTGGGTGTGTAGCGCAGCGCAGCACGCGCTGCTTCCTTGTGATCGGTGTGGATGAAGGAACGGCGTGCCCCGGTCAGCAGCGAGCGGGCCGTCTCCGCGTCGATCACCCCGTGCCCGTCGAGGTATGCCGGATCGTCGTCGTGGCCGAGCAGAGTCGAGAGGTTGACCACGATGTGGAAGGTCGGGCGCGGGGTCTGCTCAGGGACTACCGCGGTGTCGGTGCGTTCCTCGGCCGCGTTGTCGTCTGGCACCTGGTGCTCGGGTGCAGCAGTTTCGTCGGGAGCGACGGCGTTGACGCACTCCTCACAGGCGCAGGCCAGCATTGAGTACCCTTCGGCGAGTGCGACGATGGCGTCGAGCCGTCGTTGCTCGGCGGTACGCGGATCGCCGGGGTGCACGTCGGCGGCCATCGCGTCGAGGCGGGCATGGACCGCCGCTGCCTTCTCCGCAGGGAGGGTCGCCGACATCCGGGACTGACCGGGCGTGTGCCGGTCGGGGCGGATGTTGATCGAGCGATCCTTGTTGACGATCTCGCGGCGTTTGCGGGTGGCCGTCGGGTCCACTTCGAGGATGGTCTTGTCGACCATGGTCTTGAACCGGGTCATCGACATCGGTTCGCGGTCTTCGATCTCGCCGCAGAGGAGCATGTCGAGCAGCGGCATGTTCTCGGGGTCGACCAGCACAGTGCGCTTGACGATCATGAGGAACCGCGCCAGATCGATCCGCCCGCACGCGAGCATGCCGCCGGTCAGTGGCAGCTGGTACCGCAACACACTGCCGGCGATGACCAGTTCCCGCGCCCGGGCGGGCGGAACCGTCAGCGCCGCGCCCACTTCGGCGATCGCCGCTTCCAGCCCGTTGGGTCCGTACCTACCGCGCGGATCCTCACCGGCCCGACCACGCAGCGCAGTGGCGCGCACCTGTGCCGGACTGCTCTGACCGGTTTCGGCGTCGGCAGCGATCGCAGCGAGATAGTCCTCCTCACGTTCGTCGTGGATCAGGCTGGCCGCCTGCAACATTCGGAAGTCCGCCGACGCACAGACCGCCGCGCAGTGGTGCAGGATCTCGATGAGTTCGAGCGCGGTGTGCTGCTCATCCTCACGGAGTTGGTCGAGAAGAAGCGTCGAAGTTTCTGGCATGACTCGAACATATCAGCGACCACCGACAGGATTGGTCGGTCAGAGCACTCGACACTCACCCAACAACTTGACCAACGCATCGACGTGCTCCCGCCGAGTCCGCCACGACGACACCGAGATCCGAAACGCGGGTTGTCCCTGCCACATCGATGGCCCGAACCACGTCTGCCCGGAGGCGATCGCGCGATCGCGCACCGCCGGCGTCAGCTCCGGGGTATCCGCCCGCGCCAGCACCTGATTCAGCACGCACCGGTTGAGGACGGTGAAACCGTTGGCGCGCAATCCGTCCGCCGCATACTGCGCTAACGATACGCATCGGTCGACGAGTTCCTCGACGCCGTCGGACCCCAGCGTCCGCAGTGCCGCCCACACCCCGACGCCCCGCGCTCGCCGCGACAGTTCGAGCGTCAGGTTCTTCTGCGCGTAGTCGTCGCCGGACAGGTATGCGGTGTCGGAGTTCATCGTCGACGAGAGTGCTTGTGCGTCACGGACGATCAGCATGGCGGCGTCGTACGGTGTGTTCAGCCATTTATGGCCGTCGGTGGTCCAGCTGTCGGCCAGTTCGATTCCGTCGGTGAGGTGGCGGTGGGTGCCCGATGCGCGCGCCCACAGCCCGAAGGCGCCATCGATATGCACCCACGCGCCGGCCGCGCGAGCGGCCGGGAGGATGTCGGCGAAGGGATCGAACTCGCCGGTGTTCACCTCGCCGGCCTGCAGGATGAGGATCGTGCGGTCGTCCAGCGCGGGGACGGCGTCGGCGCGGACACGTCCGTGCTCGTCCACCGGGACACGTTCGATGTGGTCCAGACCGAACCCGAGGACCCGCACCGCTCGGACGATCGCCACATGCGCCAGTTCGGAGATCACCACTCGGAGGCGCGGCGCGTCGGTCAACCCGCGACGATCCACATCCCAACCTTGACGCGCCAGTAGCGCCCGCCGCGCGGCGGTCAGCGCGACCACCGCGCCACTGCCCGAGCTGGTGGTGAACCCGACGGCCGACGACCGCGGCAGATCCAATACCTCCACCGCCAACCGACCGGCCTGCTTCTCCAGGAGATGCGCGGCCGGCGAGTTGTCGAAGGCGGTGGCGCACTGATCCCACGCCAGCACCAGGCGTTCGGCCGCGGCGGCCACCGGCAACGTCGATCCGACGACGAACCCGAAGTACCGCGGATCGTTGGACGCGACTACGCCGGCTCCGCCGATCTCGTCGAGCAACGCGAGGGTCTCCCCGGGCGCATGGCCGGCGGCGGTCAAAGGCTCGTCGAGGCGCGCCAGATCCGCCAATGCCGACCCGGAGGGAAACACCGCTCGCTCCGGACTCCCGATGCCCGCGGTCCAGCGTCGAGCGCGCTCGTCCGCATCGGCCAGGAGATCCAGTTCGTCGCGCCGGGTCATCTCCCTATTGTTGGCGCAACTCAGAGCTCATCGAGCGACAACAGCTCATCCTGAATGGCCCGCGCCGCGAGTGACGCCTTGGTCCGGGCGCGACGCCCCACCGCGGCATACTTCGCCCGGATGCGGGTGAGGTGGGTGTTCACCGTACCCATTGCGATGTGGAGCTCCTGTGTCACAAGCTCTTTCGAGTCCAGCAACAGCCACGCCCGAAGAACCTCGATCTCGCGGCGGGTGAGATCGGGGCGGGGGAGCGGGGCCGTCGGCGCGGCCGACGGATCCGGCGACATCGGCCCGGGTGCGGGCACGTAGGGCGCGGGATCGTCCGGCCGCACGACGGTGAACCGCGGCGCGGTCCGATCGTGTGGCGGCAGCGGCATCCGCCGACCCGCAAGGTGGGCCAGAGCGGCCTGACGGCGCGCCTCGAGCGAGGTCGGGCCGGCGTGCTGCGGACGGACGTACGCCTGGTGCCGGGTCGCCGCAGCAGACGCGGCGGACGGGTAACTCATGTCGGAGGGAGAGATGGTCATCTCATGCTCGCTATCTGCGTCGGCGGCCGCGAGGCCACGAATGGTTCGGACACCATTGACGCTAGGAATCCGCGGCCGCGAGCGAACGCGTAGTGGACTACTCGAATCGGTCGAGGGAATGACGCAACTGTGAGCGGTGTTACGATGGACAGCGTTTTCGATCATGAGTCGAAAACCTGTCTCGCCGGCACAGCCCGCGCCGCGAGCAACCCGTACACAGGAGTGGCAGATGAGCATCACCAGCGACCGTCCGGCCGTCAGCGACCCGGGCCTCATCGACGCGGTCTGGACCGACGGTCCCGGCGGCTACACCGGCGTGGAACCGACCCAGGAATGGGCCGATGAGGTGCGGCGACTCGCCCGCGCCCGCAACGCGACCCTGCTCGCGCACAACTACCAGCTCCCGGCCATCCAGGACGTCGCCGACCACGTCGGCGACTCGCTGGCCCTGTCGCGGATCGCCGCGGAGGTCGAGTCCGACGAGATCATCTTCTGCGGCGTCCACTTCATGGCCGAGACCGCCAAGATCCTCAGCCCGAAGAAGCGAGTACTCATCCCGGACGAGCGCGCCGGTTGCTCGCTCGCCGACTCCATCACCGCCGATGAACTGCGCGAGTGGAAAGCCGAGTTCCCCGACGCCGTCGTCGTCTCCTACGTGAACACGACCGCCGAGGTCAAGGGCCTGACCGACATCTGCTGCACGTCGTCGAATGCCGTGGACGTGGTCGCTTCCATCGATCCCGACCGCGAAGTGCTGTTCCTGCCGGACCAGTTCCTCGGCGCGCACGTCAAGCGCGAGACCGGCCGCGACAACATCCACATCTGGGCGGGCGAATGCCACGTCCACGCGGGCATCAACGGTGACGAACTGACCGCGCAGGCAAAGTCGCACCCGGACGCCGACCTGTTCATCCACCCCGAGTGCGGGTGCGCCACCTCGGCGCTCTACCTCGCCGGCGAGGGTGCGGTGCCCGAGGACCGCGTCAAGATCCTGTCGACCGGCGGCATGCTCGACGCTGCGCGGGAGACCGGCGCGAAGCAGGTACTCGTCGCGACCGAGATCGGCATGCTGCACCAGCTGCGCAAGGCCGCGCCGGGCGTCGATTTCCAGGCCGTCAACGACCGCGCATCCTGCCCGTACATGAAGATGATCACCCCGGCCGCGCTGCTGCGGTCGCTGCGTGAGGGCCGCGACGAGGTGTTCGTCGCCGACGACGTCGCCGAGCGTGCCCGCAAGAGCGTCGAGCGGATGATCGCCATCGGGAATCCGGGTTCGGGTGAGTGACACCTTCGTCGGGCAGGTAGCCGCGGGCGGTGCTCTGGACCTCGCCATCACCGACGAGGTCCGGGCGCTCATCCGCACGGCCCTCGACGAGGACCTGCGCTACGGTCCCGACGTCACCACCGCGGCCACGGTGCCCGCCGACGCGACCGTCGATGCCGCCATCGTCAGCCGCGCCCACGGTGTCATCGCCGGACTGCCCGTCGCGCTCGCGGTGTTCGACGCGGTGATCGGGGAGGGCGACTATGAGGTCACCTCGGTCGTCGATGACGGCACCCGCATCGCCCCCGGCGATGTCGTGCTCGCCGTCCACGCACCAACCGCGAAGCTGCTCACCGCCGAACGCACCGCGCTGAACCTGCTGTGCCACCTGTCCGGGATCGCCACCGCCACCGCGGCGTGGGTCGATGCCGTCGACGGCACCGGCGCCCAGATCCGGGACTCGCGAAAGACGTTGCCCGGCATGCGGTATCTGCAGAAGTACGCGGTGCGTGCGGGTGGCGGGGTCAACCATCGGATGGGTCTCGGCGACGCCGCGCTGATCAAGGACAACCACGTCGCCGCGGCCGGCTCGGTCAGTGCCGCACTCGAAGCCGTGCGTAAGGCCGCCCCGGAGCTGCCGGTCGAGGTGGAGGTCGACTCGCTCGCCCAGTTCGACGAGGTACTCGCCCTCGGGCCGCAACTCGTCCTGCTCGACAACTTCGAGCCGTGGGAAACCCAGATCGCGGTGCAGCGACGCAACACCCGCTCCCCGGAGACCAAGCTGGAGAGCTCCGGCGGGCTGAGCCTCGAGCAGGCCAACGACTACGCGCGCACCGGTGTCGACTACCTGGCCGTCGGCGCGCTCACGCACAGTGTCACGGTGCTCGATCTGGGGTTGGACATCCCGGCGCCCTAGCCGCCAGCGCCGTAGCCGCCAGCGCCGTAGCCGCCGCCACGCAAACGAGTTCTTCCACCCCCTGCTCGTTCCTCTGTGCCGTGCAGGGGAGCACGAACGGAAAGCGGGAGGACGAACCGGGAACTACCCGTGCAGACGCACCGGGAAAAGCTCCGTCCGCGCGACCACATGGTCCCGTTCGCTCGCGAGCAAGCTCCGCCGTGGGTCGGCGAGGTACGCATCGAGGGCAGCCTGGTCGCGGAACCGAAACAGCTGCACCTCGTGCGGTGTGCCGTCGGCCCCGCCACCGATCGCCCGGCTGACGACGGTGCCGTGGTGATCGGCGACCAGCGCGAGCACGGTGTCCTCATACCTCGCGAGGTCATCCGTCAATCCGGGATTGGCCCAGAGCAGGCAACACAGTTCCAGAGGAGCGGACATGAGGCGCAGCGTAGTCGTAGCGGACATGGGATCGAAGTAGGAATCTTATCCGCGGAAAGACTCCGGGTACGGCGGCGGACGAAGGCGTGCACCCTCACGTATTCGAGAACATAGAATATGTGATCCAGCGCTACACTGGATCACATGGCAAACCGCAACATCACGCTGTCGCTGCCTGAAGAGTTGGTCCGGAAAGCCAAGATCATCGCCGCCGAGCGAGACACATCGGTATCCGCGCTCGTAGCCGAACTGGTCGAGCACTTGGCCGGGGGCGACGAGGACTATGAGCACGCGTGGGACCGCGAGGTTGCGCGAATGGCTTCCAGCGGCATGTCGGTCGGTGACATCACGTGGAGTCGCGACGAACTGCATGAGCGATGAGCGGGGAGTTCGTCGACACCAAGGTTCTGATCTACGCGTACGACAACGGTGGTGACCCCCGCCACGATCGCGCCCTGCAGCTGGTCACCGATCTCGGTCGCAATCGCCAAGGTGTTCTCAGTGTGCAGGTGCTGCAGGAGTTTTACGTGACCGTCACTCGCAAGATCCGGGTGCCCCTCAATTCAACGGCTGCGCAAGGCGCCCTTCGGACATTGAGTCGATGGCCGACGCACTCACCCTTGGCGCCGGATGTGCTCGCCGCCGCCGAGATCGCGGACTCTGCGCAGGTCTCGTTCTGGGACGCGATGATCATCAGGAGTGCTTCTCGCATGGGGTGCAGCGTGCTCTGGAGTGAAGATCTGAACGCCGACCAAGTGATTGCCGGTGTGCGCGTGCAGAACCCTTTCGCAGCCTGAACCCCGCCTCGAGGTCCCGATTCAGGTCTGACCTGTTCCGGGTGAGGAACCGGATTCGAAACCCACTGGCCCCGCCACCTATCCTGGATCCGAAACCCAGCCCCACCCAGGAGACACTCATGCTCGCCCGAACCGACCTGCGCGGTAGCACCCCGACGCTCGCTGAACTGCGTCGTGCGCTGCCCCGCGGTGGCACCGACGTCAATGCCGTGCTCGACACGGTCGCACCGCTGGTCGACGACGTCGCGCATCGGGGAGCCGAGGCGGCCCTGGAGTTCGGGGAGAAGTTCGACGGCGTCAAACCGACCAGCGTCCGCGTGCCGGCCCAGGTCATCGCCGATGCCGCAGCGAAACTCGATCCGGCCGTGGCCGACGCGCTGAAGGAATCCATTACCCGTGCCCGCAAGGTGCACGCCGACCAGCGTCGTGAAACCAGCCGCACCCAGGTCGTCGACGGCGGCGTGGTCAGCGAGAAGTGGATTCCGGTCCGCCGCGTCGGCCTCTACGTACCCGGCGGCAACGCGGTCTACCCGTCGAGCGTCATCATGAACGTCGTCCCCGCACAGGAGGCCGGCGTCGGATCGCTCGTCATCGCCTCCCCGCCGCAGAAGGATTTCGGCGGCTGGCCGCACCCGACCATCCTCGCCGCCTGCTCTCTCCTGGGCGTCGATGAGGTGTGGGCCGTCGGCGGTGCGCAGGGTGTCGCACTGCTGGCCTACGGCGGTGAAGACACCGATGGCGTCACCCTGGACCCGGTTGACCTCATCACCGGCCCCGGCAACATCTACGTCACCGCCGCCAAGCGCCTCTGCCGCAGCGTCGTGGGCATCGACTCCGAGGCCGGTCCTACCGAGATCGCCATCCTCGCCGACGACTCCGCCGACGCGGGCATCCTCGCCTCCGACCTGATCAGCCAGGCCGAGCACGACGTGCTCGCCGCCTCGGTGCTCGTCACCGACAGCGCCGACCTCGCCGACGCCGTCGACACCGCCCTCGACGCCCAGGTCGCCGCGACCAAGCACCGCGAACGGGTCACCACCGCACTGAGTGGCAAACAGTCCGGCATCGTCCTCGTCGACGACCTCGAGGCCGGCCTCGCCGTCGTCGACGCCTACGCCGCCGAACACCTCGAGATCCAGACCCGCGACGCTGCCGCGGTCGCCGACCGCGTGCACAACGCCGGCGCGATCTTCGTCGGTCCGTACGCACCAGTGTCCCTCGGCGACTACTGCGCCGGCTCCAATCACGTTCTGCCGACCTCGGGTTCGGCCCGCTTCGCTTCAGGCCTCTCGGTGCAGACCTTCCTCAAGGGCGTCCACGTCATCGACTACGACGAGGCCGCACTGCGCGAGGTCGCCGACAAGGTCGTCACCCTCGCCGACGCCGAAGACCTTCCGGGACACGGTGATGCGGTCAAGCAGCGATTCGTGAGCGGGGGAGCGAAGTGAGCGCACCCGCCATTCCGGGCGCCGGGAGCGCAGCGAGCGGGCCCAATGTGCCCGGCAAGCAGATCACCGTCGACGACCTTCCCCTTCGCGACAACCTGCGCGGCAAAAGTGCTTACGGCGCACCGCAACTCGAGGTTCCTGTGGTGCTCAACACCAACGAGAACCCGCACCCGCCGTCGCAGGCGTTGATCGACGACGTCGCCGAATCGGCGCGCGCCGCCGCGGCCTCGCTGCACCGCTACCCCGACCGCGACGCCGTCGCCCTGCGCACCGACCTCGCCGACTACCTCACGCGCGCAACCGGAGTCGCGCTCGGTGTGGAAAACGTGTGGGCGGCCAACGGCTCCAACGAGATCCTGCAGCAACTGTTGCAGGCTTTCGGCGGGCCCGGACGGAGTGCGATCGGGTTCGTCCCGTCGTACTCGATGCACCCGATCATCTCGGACGGCACCGACACCACCTGGCTGCAGGCGCCGCGCGCCTCGGATTTCTCCTTGGACATCGGCTACGTCGTCGCCGAGATCACCAACCGGACTCCCGACGTCGTGTTCATCACCTCGCCGAACAATCCGACCGGCGGTTCGATCGGCCTCGACGACCTGCGCCGCATCATCGAGGCCGCGCCCGGCATCGTCATCGTCGACGAGGCCTACGCTGAGTTCTCCGAGCGGCCGAGTGCCGTCGAACTGATCGACGCCTATCCGAGCAAAGTCGTCGTCAGCCGCACCATGAGCAAGGCCTTCGCCTTCGCCGGTGGGCGCCTCGGCTACCTCGCCGCCGCCCCGGCGATCATCGACGCGCTGCTGCTCGTCCGGTTGCCGTACCACCTGTCGGTGCTCACCCAGGCCGCCGCCCGCGCGGCGCTGCGGCACAGCGACGACACCCTCGCCGGCGTCGCGAAGATCGTCGCCGAACGCAAGCGGGTTGCCGCCGAGCTCACCGAGCTGGGTTTCCGCGTCATCGACTCCGACGCCAACTTCCTGCTGTTCGGCACCTTCACCAACGCCCCGGCCTCCTGGCAGCGCTACCTCGACAACGGCGTTCTGATCCGCGACGTCGGCATCCCCGGCCATTTGCGGGTCACCATCGGCCTTGCCGCCGAGAACGACGCCTTCCTCGACGTCAGCCGACAGCTCGCCCCGACAGATCTGGAGAATTGAGCACGTGACCACTGCACGGCAGCCGCGCATCGCCCGCGTGGAACGCACCACCCGCGAATCGTCGATCACCGTCGAACTCAACCTCGACGGCACCGGCGTCACCAACATCAACACGGGCATCGCGTTCTTCGACCACATGCTCACCGCCTTCGGCCAGCACGGCAGCTTCGACCTGACCGTCGAGGCCAAGGGCGACGTCGAGGTCGAGGGACACCACACCATCGAGGACACCGCGATCGTCCTGGGGCAGGCCCTCGGTCAGGCGCTCGGTGACAAGAAGGGCATCCGCAGGTTCGGCGACTGCTTCATCCCGATGGACGAGACCCTCGCGCATGCCTCGGTCGACGTCTCCGGCCGGCCGTACTGCGTGCACACCGGCGAGCCCGACCACCTGCTCACCGCGGTGATCGGCGGCTACCCGGGCGTCCCGTACTCCACGGTCATCAACCGGCACATCTTCGAGGCGCTCGCGATGAACGCGCGCATCGCCCTGCACGTCCGCGTGCTCTACGGCCGCGACCAGCACCACATCACCGAGGCCGAGTTCAAGGCCGTCGCCCGCGCCCTGCGCGCCGCCACCGAGGACGACCCGCGCGTGGCCGGGGTGCCGTCCACCAAGGGCGCCCTGTAGTGGCAACCAAGGTCACGATCCTCGACTACGGCTCGGGCAACCTGCGCTCGGCGCAGCGCGCGCTCGAACGCACCGGCGCCGAGGTCACCGTCACCCACGATCCGGAGGTCGCGGAGAACTGCGACGGCCTCGTGGTGCCCGGGGTGGGGGCTTTCGAAGCCTGCATGGACGGGCTCACCGCGGTCAAGGGCGAGCGGATCATCGGCCGCCGCCTCGCCGGCGGGCGCCCCGTGCTCGGCATCTGCGTCGGCATGCAGATCCTGTTCGAGCGGGGTGTCGAGTTCGGCGTGGAAGCCCAAGGATGCGGCGAGTGGCCGGGTGCGGTCACCCAGCTGAAGGCACCGGTGCTGCCCCACATGGGCTGGAATACCGTTGACGCGCCGCAGGATTCGGTGCTCTTCGCCGGTCTCGACGCCGACACCCGGTTCTACTTCGTGCACTCCTACGCCGCACAGGCCTGGGAGATGGACAACGACGGCTCGCCGTTGAAGGCCGCGAAGCTGACGTGGGCCGAGCACGGCGGACGATTCCTCGCCGCGGTGGAGAACGGTGCGTTGAGCGCCACCCAGTTCCATCCCGAGAAATCCGGAGACGCCGGCGCACATCTGCTGCGCAACTGGGTGGAGTCCCTCACATGAGCAATGATGCTGGGACACCCCACTTTTCGTTCGCCCGACTGGTGACCTTCTCGCTCGGCGCCGGCACTCTGGTGCTGCTGATCTCGATCCCGATCATCCTGGTGCTGGCGCGCTGGACCCCGATCGCCGGCCTCGTCGGCGCGCTGGTCGCCGTGCTGGTGATGATCGGCGTCATCGGGGTCGTCTCCCGCCGCATCATTTCCGCCGCCGAACGCGACATCCTCGCCGCGCAGGCCGAAACCGCAACCACGACAGACAGGAACACCGCCTCCGATGGGTAAGACCCTTGAACTCCTCCCGGCCGTCGACGTCGCCGACGGGCAGGCCGTGCGCCTCGTACAGGGTGCCGCCGGCAGCGAAACCTCGTACGGCTCACCGCGTGACGCGGCCCTCGCCTGGCAGAACGACGGCGCCGAGTGGATCCACCTCGTCGACCTCGACGCCGCCTTCGGTCGCGGTAACAACCGCGAACTGCTCGCCGGCGTCGTCGGCGAACTCGACGTGAAAGTCGAACTGTCCGGCGGAATTCGGGACGACGACTCGCTCGACGCCGCACTTGGCACCGGCTGCACCCGGGTCAACCTCGGCACCGCCGCCCTGGAGAACCCCGAGTGGTGTGCTCGCGCCATCGATCGCTATGGCGACAAGATCGCCGTCGGCCTCGACGTCATCCGCGAAGGCGAGTCGTATCGCCTGCGCGGCCGCGGTTGGGTGACCGACGGCGGCGACCTGTGGGAGGTGCTCGAGCGCCTCGACCGCGACGGCTGCGCCCGCTACGTCGTCACCGACGTCTCCAAGGACGGCACCCTCGCCGGACCCAACCTCGACCTGCTCGCCGAGGTCGCCGCCAAGACCAGTGCACCGATCGTCGCCTCCGGCGGCGTGTCCGCAATCGAGGATCTCGTCGCGATCGCCGGGCTCACCGACCGTGGTGTGGAGGGCGCGATCGTCGGAAAAGCGCTCTACGCCGGGCGATTCACGCTGCCCGAGGCACTCACGGCCGTGTCGGGGGTCTGATCCACACCTCATGACTGCTGCTTCGATCGACTTCCCCCGCCTGCTGCACACCGCGGGCGCCGTTCTCGACGGATGCGTCGACGAGTTCATCGCCGGCCTCGGCGCGCCCAGCGCGGTGACCAAGAGTCCCACCGACTTCGCCACCCAGGTCGACCTCGACCTCGAGCGGCGGATCGTCGCCGAACTCGCCGACGTCACCCAGATCCCGGTACACGGCGAAGAATTCGGCGGGCCACCGGTCGACGAGGGCGTTGTATGGGTGCTCGACCCGATCGACGGCACCTACAACTACTCGACCGGGATGCCGCTCACCGGCATCCTGCTCGGCCTGCTTGTCGACGGCGCACCCACCCTCGGACTCACCTGGCTGCCGCTGCAGAACCGCCGCTACGCAGCACATGTCGACGGCCCGCTGCTCGTCGACGGCAGCCCCGTCGACAACCTTGGCCCCACGCGCCTGGCCACCTCGGTCGTCTCCTACGGCCCGTTCAACGCCGCGCACGGCGGTCGGTATCCGGGCGGCAACCGCGCCGACGTCATCCGGGCCCTGAGTTCGCGGGTCGCGCGGATGCGCATGACCGGCAGCACCGGCGTCGACCTCGCCTATACCGCTCACGGAATCTTCGGTGGCGCAGTTATTTTCGGTCGTCACGCGTGGGACAACGCGGGCGGCGCGGCTCTCGTCCGTGCAGCCGGGGGAGTGGTCACCGACCTCGGCGGCACCCCGTGGACCGTCTCGTCGACGTCCGTCGTGGCCGCCGCGCCCGGCCTGCACGACGAGCTCATGGAGATCATCCAGGACGCATCCGCCGGCGAGTTCGCCACGCGGCCAGAAGAAGTGGGGAATCCGCAATGACCGTCGCCGTACGCGTGATCCCCTGCCTGGGCTGTAACATCGAGACGTCGGGGACAGGGGAGTGTGCAGAATGCCGGTAGCCGTACGTGTCATCCCCTGTCTCGACGTGGATGATGGCCGGGTGGTCAAGGGCGTCAACTTCCAAAACCTGCGCGACGCAGGCGATCCCGTCGAACTCGCGGCCCGCTACGACGCCGAGGGCGCCGACGAACTGACCTTCCTCGACGTCACCGCATCCAGCTCCGGCCGCTCCACGATGATCGAGGTGGTCAAGCGGACGGCCGACCAGATCTTCATTCCACTCACCGTCGGCGGCGGCATCCGCACCGTCGACGACGTGGACACCATGCTGCGCGCCGGCGCCGACAAGGTCAGCGTCAACACCGCCGCCATCGCCCGACCCGAGGTGCTCGCCGAGATGAGCCGCCGGTTCGGCTCGCAGTGCATCGTGCTGTCGGTGGATGCCCGAACCGTGCCCGAAGGTTCGGCACCCACGCCGTCGGGCTGGGAGGTCACCACCCACGGCGGACGTCAGGGCACCGGCATCGACGCCGTCGAATGGGCCAGGCGCGGACAGGAACTCGGTGTCGGGGAGATCCTGCTCAACTCGATGGATGCCGACGGCACCAAGGCCGGCTTCGACCTGCGGATGCTGGCGGCGGTCCGCGGGCAGGTACACGTGCCGGTCATCGCCAGCGGTGGAGCGGGCGCCGTCGACCACTTCGCACCCGCTGTGTCCGCCGGCGCCGACGCCGTACTCGCCGCGTCGGTCTTCCACTTCGGCGAACTCACCATCCCCGAGGTGAAGTCCGCGATGTCGGCCGAGGGCATCGTCGTGCGCACCGAACGCGACACCGAAGCGAGGAGCTGATCGTGGCACTCGACCCCGACATCGCCGCGCGCCTCAAGCGCAACGACGACGGTCTGTTCACCGCCGTCGCCCAGGAACGCGATACCGGCACCGTGCTGATGGTCGCCTGGATGGACGACACCGCCCTTGAACGCACCCTGGACACCCGCCGCGCCACCTACTGGTCGCGGTCCCGGCAGGAGTACTGGGTCAAAGGCGACACCAGCGGCCACACCCAGTACGTGCACGACGTCCGTCTCGACTGCGACGGCGACACCGTGCTGCTCGTCGTCGACCAGGTCGGCGCCGCATGTCACACCGGCAACCACAGCTGTTTCGACACCCCGTCGCTGCCCCTCCGTGGCCGGGAAGAATGACCGCAGCGCGACGGGGGAGAATGAACACACCACACCAGAAAGGCGGGGCTCGTCCATGCCATTGATCCAGATCTCGCAGACCCCGGGGTTGTCCGACGCGGTCAAGCGCGAAACCATCGCCGCGGTCACCGAGGCGTATGCGCGGGCCACCGGCAAGAACCCCGACTCGGTCTGGGTGACCATCACCGAGGTGCCGCGCTCGCAGTGGGGCGTCGGCGGCGAGCCTCTCGGATGAGGGAGGTCGACTCCACCGTGACGGGACCGGCCACCACGACCCTCGCCGACTTCCTCGACCTCGCCGCCGACCACCGCGTCGTGCCGGTGACCCGAAAGGTGCTCGCCGACTCCGAGACCCCGCTGTCGGCCTACCGCAAACTCGCCGGCGACCGCGACGGCACCTTCCTGCTGGAGTCGGCGGAGAACGGTCGCTCCTGGTCGCGGTGGTCCTTCATCGGCGCCAACTCGCCGTCCGCGCTGACCGTCGTCGACGGCGAAGCCCGTTGGTGGGGAGAGGTGCCCAACGGCGCCCCGCAGGGCGGTGATCCCCTGGACGCGCTCGCCGAATCGCTGCGGTTGCTGGCCACCGACCCGTTCCCCGACATGCCGCCGCTCACCGGCGGATTCGTCGGATTCTTCGCCTACGACATGGTGCGACGACTCGAACGGCTCGCCGAGACCACCACCGACGACCTCGGCCTGCCGGACATGATGATGCTGCTGGCCACCGACCTCGCCGCCGTCGATCACCACGAGGGCACCATCACGCTGATCGCCAACGCGGTCAACTGGGACGGATCGTCCGAACGCGCCGAAGCGGCCTACGCCGACGCCGTCGCCCGCCTGGACCGGATGACCGAGGCGCTGGCCGCGCCCGCCCCGTCGACGGTGTCCACCTTCGACCGACCGACCCCCGAGTACGCATCCCAGCGCACGCTGGCCGAATACGGCGAGATCGTGACCACCCTGGTCGGTGACATCGAGGCCGGTGAGGCGTTTCAGGTGGTGCCGTCCCAGCGGTTCGAGATGACCACCGACGCCGACCCGATCGACGTCTACCGCGTGCTGCGCGCCTCCAACCCGAGCCCGTACATGTACCTGCTGCGGATGCCCGCTCTCAACGATGAGAAGGCGTTCACCATCGTCGGCTCGAGCCCCGAGGCGCTGGTCACCGTCACCGATCGGATCGCGACGACCCACCCGATCGCCGGGACCCGCTGGCGCGGCAAGACCGAGGAGGAGGATCAACTCCTCGGCAAAGACCTCATCGAGGACGAAAAAGAAAACGCCGAGCACCTGATGCTCGTCGACCTCGGACGCAACGACCTCGGCCGCGTCTGCCAACCCGGCACGGTCAAGGTCAGCGACTACCGCCACGTCGAGCGCTACAGCCACGTCATGCACCTCGTCTCCACCGTCTCCGGCACCCTGCGCGACGACCGGCAGGCACTCGACGCAGTCACCGCATGCTTCCCGGCCGGCACGCTGACCGGCGCCCCCAAGGTGCGGGCGATGGAGCTCATCGAGGAACACGAACTCACCCGACGTGGCACCTACGGCGGCATCGTCGGCTACCTCGACTTCGCCGGCGACGCCGACACCGCGATCGCGATCCGCACCGCTCTGATGAAGGACGGCAAGGCGTTCGTGCAGGCCGGTGGCGGCGTGGTCGCCGACAGTGAACCCGAATACGAGTACAACGAGGCCCGCAACAAGGCGACCGCGGTGCTCAACGCAGTCGCCGCTGCCGGGACGATGCGCCGCGTGGGCGACGCCACGCAAGCAGAAGCAGGCGAATCCGCGTGATCGAACCCGAGCCGACCCCACCCACCGACCCCACCCCGTCCGGAAAGGGACTGTCGGCCGTGGACCCGGAGGTCGCCACCAAGAAGTTCATGCGTCGCCGGCAGATCATCGCGGCGGTGCTGCTCGCGGTCTCGGCGCTGGCGTTCTGGTCGGCGTCGCGTCTGGTGTGGTGCACGGTCCTGGCCGCCGACGGCCTCGCACCCGCCCGCGACTTCAAGGTCCACGGCTCGGACTGGAGTCCCTGGTTGACCCCGCTCGCGCTGGTACTGCTGGCCGCGATTCTCGCGGCACTCTCGTTGCGCGGCTGGGGTTTACGCCTGATCGCCATCCTCATCGCGGTTGCCGGGGTGGTGGCTGCGATACCCGCGATCTCGCTGCTGACCAGCAGTGCCAACGCCGACTATGCCGCCCGTGCGGCCAACCTGCCCGGCCGCTTCCAGGTCCTGCTGATCACCACCAACCCGTGGGCTGCGGTGGTGGTGCTCGTCGGTTCGGCCTGCGCGGTCGCGGCGGGCGTCTTCCTGATGCGGGTGGCCGGCGGGACGGGCATGTCGTCGAAGTACACCACGCCCGGCGCCCGCCGCGACGAACTCGAACGCCAGATCTTCGCCGAACACGAGCAGCGCAAGAACGCGGCATCGGATGCCGCACCGCCGAGCGGTTCCGGGGAAACCGGCGCACCGGCGAACGAACGCATGATGTGGGACGCGCTGGACACCGGGATCGACCCCACCGCGCCAGACGAGGTTGGGCCAGACGAGATTGGGCCAGACGAGGTTGGGCCCGACGACAAGGACCGCTGAGCCGGTCAACCCCGGGCACGAGCCGCTTCCGGCGCCCGGCTACCCTGGGAACACACGTAACACCGAAAGGGGGCGCACCGGTCGTGACTACGTCGACTGTCCTCGACTCCATCATCGAAGGAGTGAAAGCAGACGTCGCCGCGCGCGAAGCCGTGGTCGACTACGCGGCCGTCAAGGCGGCATCCGCTGCGGCCCCCGCCCCCAAGGATGCGATGGCGGCGCTGCGTCAGCCGGGCATCGGCGTGATCGCCGAAGTCAAGCGCGCCAGCCCGTCCAAGGGTGAACTCGCCAACATCCCGGATCCAGCCGAACTGGCGAGTGCCTATGAGGCCGGCGGGGCGCGCATCATCAGCGTGCTCACCGAACAGCGGCGCTTCCGCGGCTCACTCGACGACCTCGACGCCGTGCGCGCCGCTGTCGACATCCCGGTGCTGCGCAAGGACTTCATCGTTGGGCCGTACCAGATCCACGAGGCCCGGGCGCACGGCGCCGACGTCATCCTGCTGATCGTCGCCGCCCTCGAACAGAACGTGCTCGCCTCGCTGCTCGATCGCACTGAGAGTCTCGGCATGACCGCGCTCGTCGAGGTGCACACCGAGGAAGAGGCCAACCGCGCCTTGGAGGCCGGGGCCTCGGTGGTGGGCGTGAACGCACGCAACCTGAAGACCCTTGAGGTGGACCGTAACTGCTTCTCCCGGATCGCTCCGGGATTGCCCACCAAGGTGATTCGTATTGCCGAGTCCGGGGTGCGCGGCACCGCGGATCTCCTCGCCTACGCCGGTGCCGGTGCGGATGCCGTCCTGGTCGGCGAGGGACTGGTCACCAGTGGCGATCCGCGCGCGGCCGTGTCTGAGCTGGTGACCGCGGGTACTCACCCGTCCTGCCCGAAACCGGTTCGCTGACGGCACTTCTGGGCCGTGCACGTGACCGACGATTACCGATGAGAAGGCCGTGACCGCGAACACCGATCGTCCCGATACCGTCATTCCGCCGATGAGCGTCGGCCTCACCACCCGGACCTCCGTCGAGCCCGACGAGGGTGGACATTTCGGGGTCTACGGCGGTCGGCATGTCCCCGAGGCGCTGATGTCGGTCATCGACGACGTGACCGCCACCTACCTCAAACTCCGCCGCGACGACGAGTACCTCGCCGAACTCGACCGCCTGCAGCGCGAATACACCGGTCGACCCTCGCCGCTCTACGAGGCCACCCGGATGAGCGAATATGCCGGTGGCGCACGACTTTTCCTCAAGCGTGAAGATCTCAACCACACCGGCTCGCACAAGATCAACAACGTTCTCGGTCAGGCGCTGCTCGCCCAGCGAATGGGCAAGACCCGGGTGATCGCGGAAACCGGTGCGGGCCAACACGGTGTCGCCACCGCGACCGCCTGCGCGCTGCTCGGTCAGGAATGCGTCATCTACATGGGTCGCGTCGACACCGACCGACAAGCCCTCAACGTGGCGCGGATGCGTCTGCTGGGCGCCGAGGTCATCGCTGTCGACAATGGTTCGGCCACCCTCAAGGACGCCATCAACGAGGCCATGCGTGACTGGGTCACCAACGCGCACAACACCTATTACTGTTTCGGCACCGCCGCCGGCCCGCACCCGTTCCCGGCGATGGTGCGTGACTTCCAGCGCATCGTCGGTCTCGAGGCACGCGCCCAGATCCTCGACCGGATCGGCCGGCTGCCCGACGCGGTGACCGCCTGCGTCGGTGGCGGGTCCAACGCCATCGGCATCTTCCACCCGTTCATCGACGACACCGAGGTCAAGCTCGTCGGCTACGAGGCTGCCGGTGACGGCGTCGAAACCGGCCGCCACGCAGCCACTTTCACCGGCGGTACCCCCGGCGCGTTCCAGGGTGCGTACTCATACCTGCTGCAGGACGAGGACGGGCAGACCATCGAATCCCATTCGATCTCGGCCGGACTCGACTATCCCGGCGTCGGCCCGGAACACGCCTACCTCAAGGACACCGGCCGCGCCCAGTATCTGCCGATCACCGACACCGAGGCGATGGATGCGCTCGCGCTGCTGAGTCGGCGCGAGGGCATCATCCCGGCGATCGAGTCCGCGCACGCCGTCGCCGGTGCGCTGAAGCTCGGACAGGAACTCGGCGAGGGTGCCGTCATCGTCGTGAGCCTGTCGGGTCGCGGCGACAAGGACGTCGACACTGCCGCCAAGTGGTTCGGTCTGTTCGACAAGCCGCCGTCACAGGATGAGGCGAGTGCCGGCGGCGAGCAGACAGGGGAGACGGTATGAGCGAGGCGACCACGACGACGATCGCCCACACCGCACCGTCGAAGCTCGGCCCGACGTTCGCCGCTTGCCGCGCCGAGGGGCGTAGTGCGCTGATCGGCTACCTGCCCGCCGGCTATCCGACCGTCGACAAGTCGATCGAAACCTTCACCACGATGGTCGAGGCGGGCTGCGACATCATCGAGGTCGGCGTGCCCTACTCCGATCCGGTGATGGACGGCCCGACGATCCAGGAAGCGGCAGATATCGCTCTGGACAACGGCTTTCGGGTCCGCGACACTTTCCGCGCGATCGAGGCGATCACCTCGGCAGGCGGTGCGGCCGTGGTGATGGCCTACTGGAACAACGTGCTCGCCTACGGCGTCGACCGCTTCGCCCGCGACCTCGCCAACGCGGGTGGCGCCGGCATCATCACCCCCAACCTCATCCCGGAGGAGGGCGCCGACTGGCATGCCGCCTCCGACGAGCACGGACTCGACCGCATCTACCTCGTCGCCCCGTCGTCGACCAATGAGCGCCTCGCGATGACCGTCGACGCCTCCCGCGGCTTCATCTATGCCGCCTCGACGATGGGCGTCACCGGCGCCCGCGACGCCGTGTCGGATGCCGCACCGGACCTGTGCGCCCGGGTGCGCGCCCACTCCGACATCCCCATCGGTGTCGGCCTCGGCGTACGCAGCGGCGCCCAGGCCGCCGAGATCGCCGCCTACGCCGACGGGGTCATCGTCGGGTCGGCGCTGGTGAGTGCTGCCAAGGAGAGCAACCAGCGACTCGGTGCCCTGGTCGGGGAACTCGCCGAGGGTGTGCGGTCGGCGATAGCCGCCGATTGAGGGTCGGTAGGGTGGCAGCGTGACGCTGCCGACCTCGACCGTCCTTGCCTACATCCCCAGCCCGCCCCAGGGTGTCTGGTATGTCGGGCCGCTCCCGCTTCGGGCCTACGCGCTATGCATCATCGTCGGCATCATCGTCGCCGTCTGGTGGGGCAACCGCCGGTGGATCGCCCGCGGTGGCCAAGACGGTGAGGTCCTCGATGTCGCGATCTGGGCAGTTCCGTTCGGCCTCATCGGCGGCCGCATCTATCACGTCGCAACCGACTGGCGGACCTACTTCGGCGACGGCCCCAAATCACCGATCGATGCGATCCGCATCTGGGACGGCGGCCTCGGCATCTGGGGTGCGGTCTTCTTCGGCGCACTCGGTGCGTGGATCGGGTGTCGTCGCCACGGCATCAAACTCTCGGCGTTCGGCGACGCCATCGCCCCGCCGATCCTGCTGGCCCAGGCGATCGGCCGTTTCGGCAACTACTTCAACCAAGAACTCTATGGCCGCGAGACGACAGTCCCGTGGGGCCTGAAGATCTATGAACGGGTGGACTCCGCGGGCAACGCCGATCCCGGGGTGATCACCGGCGTCTCCAACGGCAACGTGGTGGCGATCGTGCACCCGACCTTCCTCTACGAGATCCTGTGGAACGTCCTGGTGGTGATACTGCTCGTCGTCATCGACCGGTACTTCCGCATCGGCCACGGACGACTCTTCGCCCTCTACGTCGCCGGGTACTGCGTGGGACGGTTCTTCGTCGAGCTGATGCGCTCCGACCCGGCCACCCACGTCCTCGGTGTCCGCATCAACGTGTTCACCGCAATACTCGTGTTCGCCTGCGCCGCCGCGTACGTCGTCCTCGCGCCGAAGGGACGCGAGCAGGGACTCGAGATGTACCACGACGGGAAGGCCGAAGAGCTCGCCGAGGCCGGGGTGGTCGGCTATATCGATCCCGAGCAGGACTACGACGATTCCGACGTCGAGGGCTTCTACCTCAACGACGACGACCTGAGCGACGATGAGCAGGCCGACGATGACGTACCGCTCGCCGACGATGAATCGCTGCCCACCACGGAGGCGCTGCCCGATGAGGCGGTGCCCGAAGAAGACGAAGAACCCGTCGACGACGAGATCTACGACGACGGCGACTACGGCGACGAGATCCACGACCTCGAGGCCGACGACGAGAGCGAACGCGTCGACCTTGAGGGGCACCACATCGTCGCACCGACGGACGAACCGACTGACGCCGCCGAGCCGAGCCCCAACATCACAAAGGCCGCCGATGTCGAGGACGTGACTGCCGACGAGGGCGCCGTCGACGAGGGTGAGGGCGCTGTCGACGACAACGAGGGCGCTGTCGACGAGGGTGAGGGCGCTGTCGACGAGGACGAGGGCGCTGTCGACGAGGATGACGCCGAGCCCTCGACGCCCAAGGAGTCCTGATCGAAGATCGGTTGCGATATTCATCGCTCAGCGATGAAAACCGCAACCGATTCGCTGCCCACCCCGAACCCGGCCTCGACAGCAGCGCGTGTGCGCATCTCGTCGGATAGAGTGAAGCTTCACCAAACGGTGCACGAACCCAGCCTGAGCTCGTGCACCCACATAGTGCTCCACGGGCCAGCGCTGTCCCACCGGACATTCGAGCATTGCGATTCGTCATCGAGTCGAGTGGAGGTTCGAAATGCTGTTTTCTGCGCTGCCGGCCAAGCAGGGTCTCTACGACCCTGAGGCCGAAGTCGATTCGTGCGGTGTCGCCATGGTTGCCGACATCCACGGCCGACGGTCGCATTCGATCGTGTCCGACGGGCTTCTCGCCCTGGAGAACCTCGAACACCGAGGCGCCGCGGGCGCCGAGGCCAACAGTGGCGACGGCGCCGGCATCCTGATTCAGCTACCCGACGAATTGCTGCGCGCGGTGGTCGATTTCGACCTCCCCGCACCCTCCGCAACGGGGGACAACACCTACGCCGCAGGTACCTGCTTCCTACCCGCCGACCCGACACTGCGGGAGCGGGCCATCGACCGGGTCACCGCCCTCGCCGACGCCGAAGGCGTCACCATCCTCGGCTGGCGTGAACTGCCCGTCGACGCCGTACGCGCCGACATCGGCGAGACCGCCCTCGGCTGCATGCCGTTCATGATGCAGCTGTTCGTCACCGTCGACCCGCCCGCCGGTCGACCACGCAAAGGCGGCATCGACCTCGACCGCGCCATCTACCCATTCCGCAAGCAAGCCGAACGAGTCACCCCGGAGATCGAGTCCGCAGGCATCGGCCTGTACTTCCCGTCGCTGTCGAGCCGCACCATCGTCTACAAGGGCATGCTCACCACGATGCAGCTGCCGCTCTACTACGACGACCTGCGCGACGACCGCTGCCTGAGCGCGATCGCCATCGTGCACTCCCGCTTCTCCACCAACACCTTCCCGTCGTGGCCGCTGGCCCATCCGTTCCGGTTCGTCGCGCACAACGGTGAGATCAACACCGTCCGCGGCAACCGCAACCGCATGCGTGCCCGCGAAGCGCTACTGGAAACCGACCTCATCCCCGGCGACCTCAAGCGCGCCTTCCCCATCTGCACCCCCGAGGCGTCGGACTCCGCGTCCCTCGACGAGGTCCTCGAGCTGCTGCACCTCGGCGGTCGCAGCGTCCCGCACGCGGTGATGCTGATGGTCCCCGAGGCGTGGGAGAACGTCCCCGACATGGACCCCAAACGTCGGGCATTCCTGCAGTTCAACGGCTCCCTGATGGAAGCCTGGGACGGCCCCGCCTGCGTCACCTTCACCGACGGCACCGTCGTCGGCGCGGTCCTCGACCGCAACGGCCTGCGTCCCGGACGCTGGTGGCAGACCCGCGACGGCCGCGTCATCCTCGCCTCGGAGGCCGGTGTCCTCGACGTGCCCGTCGACGACGTCATCTCCAAAGGGCGCCTCGAACCCGGCCGCATGTTCCTCGTCGACACCGCGCAGGGCCGGATCATCCCCGACGAAGAGGTCAAGGGCGATCTGATCGGTGCCGAGGCCTACGACGAATGGCTGCACGCCGGCCTCCTCGACATCGCCACCTTGCCGTCACGGCCGGTCTACAAGCCCAACCACGACACCGTCGTCCGCCGACAGGTCTCCTTCGGCTACACCGAGGAAGACCTGCGCGTCCTGCTCACCCCGATGGCGGCGTCGGGCTACGAGCCGCTCGGCTCCATGGGCACCGACACCCCGGTTGCGGTGCTGTCCAAGCGATCCCGCCTGCTCTACGACTACTTCGTCGAACTCTTCGCCCAGGTCACCAACCCGCCGCTGGACGCCATCCGCGAGGAGATCGTCACGTCGATGGCACGCGTGATGGGACCCGAACAGAACCTCCTCGCGCCGAACGCGGCGTCGTGCCGGCAGATCCTGCTGCACTGGCCGGTCATCGACAACGAGGACCTCGCCAAGCTCATCCACATCAACGACGACGGCGACAATCCCGGCCTGTCCGCCAAGGTGCTGCGCGGGCTGTACCCGGTCGCCGAGGGTGGCGCCGGACTTGCTGCGGCACTGGAGGATCTGCGTGCCCGGGCCAGTGAGGCCATCGCCGAGGGCCACACCACGCTGGTCATCTCCGACCGCCGCACCGACCGCGACCACGCACCGATCCCGTCCCTGCTGGCGACCTCCGCGGTCCATCACCATCTGGTGCGCACCAAGGAACGCACCAAGGTGGCGCTCGTCGTCGAATCCGGAGACGCCCGCGAGGTGCACCACATCGCGCTGCTCATCGGATTCGGTGCGGCCGCGGTCAATCCGCACCTCGCGCTGGAATCCATCGAGGACCTCATCGCCGAAGGCGAGTTGACCGGTGTGGCCGCGCCGAAGGCGAGCCGCAACTACATCGAGGCGCTCGGCAAGGGCGTGCTCAAGGTGATGAGCAAGATGGGTATCTCCACCATCAGCTCCTACACCGCGTCACAGGCTTTCGAGGCGGTCGGCCTGTCGTCGGAGGTCGTCAAGGAGTACTTCACCCGCACCGTGTCGCGGATCGAGGGCGTCGGACTCGACGAACTCGCCGAAGAGGTTCGGATGCGCCATCATCGGGCGTTCCCGGAAAACGCGACCGAGCAGGTCTACCGGCGGCTCGAGGTCGGCGGCGAATACCAGTACCGCCGTGAAGGTGAGCTGCACGTGTTCACCCCGGAGACCATCTTCCTGCTGCAGCACGCCACCCGCACCGGCCAGGACGAGGTCTTCCAGAAGTACTCCGACGAGGTCGACAAGCTCTCCGCCGCCGGCGGTACCCTGCGTGGACTGTTCGAACTCGATCTCTCCCAGCGGGATCCGGTGCCGCTCGATGAGGTGGAGTCGGTCGAGTCGATCATGACGCGGTTCAACACCGGTGCCATGAGCTATGGTTCGATCTCCGCTGAGGCGCATGAGACCATCGCCATCGC
The DNA here is from genome assembly GCF_048537925.1 of Gordonia sp. CPCC 205515. Classification (NCBI taxonomy): domain Bacteria; kingdom Bacillati; phylum Actinomycetota; class Actinomycetes; order Mycobacteriales; family Gordoniaceae; genus Gordonia; species Gordonia sp. CPCC 205515. The sequence goes on from NZ_JBCLVJ010000002.1 coordinate 795,077, forward strand.
GATGAACCGCATCGGCGGCCGCTCGAACTCCGGTGAGGGCGGCGAGGACGTCGATCGTCTCTACGACCCGCAACGACGCAGTGCGGTCAAGCAGGTGGCGTCCGGGCGCTTCGGCGTCACCAGCGACTATCTGATCAACGCCACCGACATCCAGATCAAGATGGCCCAGGGCGCGAAACCCGGTGAGGGCGGCCAACTCCCGGCGTACAAGGTGTATCCGTGGATCGCCAAGACGCGGCACTCGACGCCGGGTGTCGCGCTGATCTCACCGCCCCCGCACCACGACATCTACTCCATCGAGGATCTCGCCCAGCTGATCCATGACCTGAAGAACGCCAACAAAGACGCCCGTATCCACGTCAAGCTGGTCAGCGCGGTCGGCGTCGGCACGGTGGCGACTGGTGTGTCCAAGGCGCACGCCGACGTCGTCCTCATCTCCGGGCACGACGGTGGCACCGGCGCCTCTCCGCTGACGTCGCTCAAGCATGCCGGCACGCCGTGGGAGATCGGCCTCGCCGACGCGCAGCAGACGTTGATGCTCAACGGATTACGTGACCGCATCACCGTGCAGTGCGACGGCGCGCTGCGCACCGGCCGCGACGTCATCATGGCGGCGTTGCTCGGTGCCGAGGAGTACGGCTTCTCCACTGCACCGCTGATCGTCACCGGCTGCATCATGATGCGGGTCTGTCACCTCGACACCTGCCCGGTCGGTGTCGCCACCCAGAACCCGGTGCTGCGGTCCCGGTTCACCGGGCAGGCCGAACACATCGTCAACTTCTTCCGCTTCATTGCCGAAGACGTACGAAAGTACCTGGCCCAGTTGGGATACCGAACCCTCGACGAGGCGATCGGCCAGTCCCAGCGGCTGCACACCGACACCGCGGTGGCGCACTGGAAGAGCAAGGGGCTCGACCTGTCGCCGATCTTCCGCAAGTACGAGGACAAAGGTCCGACGCGGCGGATGCGCGGCCAGGAGCACGGCCTCGAACATGCGTTGGACCAGACCATGATCCAGCTCGCCGAAGGTGCACTTGAGGACGCGCACCCGGTCAGCCTGGAGTTGCCGGTGCGCAACGTCAACCGCACCGTCGGCACCCTGCTGGGCTCCGAGGTGACCCGCCGCTACGGCGCCGACGGCCTCGCCGAGGACACCATCACGGTCAATCTCAGCGGATCGGCCGGTCAGTCGCTGGGTGCGTTCCTGCCGCCCGGCGTGACCATCAAGCTCTCCGGTGACACCAACGACTATGTCGGAAAGGGCCTGTGCGGCGGCAAGATCGTCGTCGCACCGAACCCGGATTCGTGGTTCATCGCCGAGGATCAGGTCATCGCAGGCAACACCATCCTCTACGGTGCGACGTCGGGTGAGGTGTTCCTGCGCGGGAAGGTCGGGGAGCGGTTCTCGGTGCGCAACTCCGGCGCCACCGCCGTCGTCGAAGGTGTCGGCGACCATGCCTGCGAGTACATGACCGGCGGTCATGTGGTGATCCTCGGGCCCACCGGGCGCAACCTCGCCGCGGGCATGTCCGGCGGCATCGCGTTCGTCTACGATCTCGACCCGTCGAAGGTCAACATGGCGATGGTCGAGTTGATGCGACCCGACCCGGACGACAACCGTTGGCTGCGTGCACTCATCACCCGGCATACCGAGCTGACCGGCTCGGCGATCGGGGCGTCGATGCTGGCCGACTGGCCGCGTCGTAAGCGGGCCTTCACCAAGGTGATGCCCACCGACTACAAACGAGTTCTCGACGCCGCCCGCATGGCCGAAGCCGAAGGGCGCGACGTCGATTCAGCGATCATGGAGGCGGCACGTGGCTGACCCGCGCGGATTCCTGGAAATCCGGAAAAAGGAATCGAAGTATCGACCCGTCGGCGACCGGGTCACCGACTGGGACGACGTCTACGCGCACTCGGAGAACCCGCTGCTGGAACTGTCCGACGTCTCCGAACAGGCCCGCCGCTGCATGGACTGCGGAATCCCGTTCTGCCACTCCGGAACCGCGGGCTGCCCACTGGGCAACCTGATCCCGGAGTGGAACGACCTCGTCCGGCGCGGCCGGTGGGACGCGGCGAGCAGTCGCCTGCACGCCACCAACAACTTCCCGGAGTTCACCGGAATGGTCTGTCCCGCACCGTGTGAGGCGGCGTGCGTACTCTCCATCTCCGACGCCACCACCGGCGGCAGCGTCACCATCAAGCGCATCGAGAAGACCATCGCGCACGAATCGTGGGCCGAGGGCATCATCGGACCCGAGCCGCCGGCCGCGCAGACCGGCCGATCGGTCGCCGTCGTCGGCTCCGGCCCCGCCGGATTGGCTGCCGCGCAACAACTCACCCGCGCCGGACACGACGTGACGGTTTACGAGCGGGACGACCGCCTCGGCGGCCTGCTGCGCTACGGCATTCCCGAGTACAAACTGCAGAAGTCCGACATCGACCGGCGCATTGCGCAAATGCGAGCGGAGGGAACCGAATTCGTCGTCAACTGCGATGTAGGCACCGACCTCACGGTCGAGGAACTCCGTACCCGCCACGAGGCCGTCGTGCTGGCCATCGGTGCGATGGAGGCCCGAGACAATCCGGTCCCCGGACGTGACCTGCACGGCGTGCACCTCGCGATGGAACACCTGGTGCCGGCCAACAAGGAATGCGAGGGCGACGGGCCGTCGCCGATCACCGCGGCAGGCAAACATGTGGTGATCATCGGCGGCGGCGACACCGGTGCCGACTGCCTCGGCACCGCGCACCGGCAGGGTGCCGCCTCGGTCGTGCAGCTCGACTACAACCCGGAACTCCCCGGCGACCGCGACGACACCCGATCCCCGTGGCCGACCTGGCCGCTCATCATGCGTACCTCGTCGGCGCATGCCGAAGGCGGAGAACGCAAGTACCAGGTCGCGGTGCAGCGGTTCGTCGGCGACGACGAGGGCAACGTCACCGCAATGGTGCTCGCCGAGGTCGAGGTGCGACGGGAAGCAGACGGTCGCCGGGTCATCACCCCGGTCGCCGAGGAGTTCGAAATCCCTTGCCAGCTGGCCCTTTTCGCCATCGGTTTCGCCGGTGTCCGACGCGGCCCGCTGCTCGATGATCTCGGCATCGAACCCACCCGGCGCGGCGACTTGTCCTGCGGCAGCGACTGGCAGACCGACGCGCCGGGCGTATTCGTCTGCGGGGACGCCCATCGCGGTGCCTCGCTGGTCGTGTGGGCGATCGCGGAGGGTCGCTCTACCGCGCGCGCCGTCGACAAGTTCCTCATGGGAGCCTCGGACCTGCCATCGCCGGTCCGGCCCGCGACCCTGCCGCTGTCGGTACGTTGAGCTGAGTCGACCACCGGGCCTTACTCGCGAGTAACCCGGCAGCGCACGGTGATTCGACGATGCCGCGCCGTGTTTGCGTTATGTTCATGCGCGGCCCGGCGGGCCGGTGACCTGCACCGACGTCCGCGCGGACGGCATTTGGCCCGCGCCTTCAATAGAGATGCCACCGCAACACGACTAAGGTGATGACAGTGACACGTCGAACGAAGATTGTCTGTACATTGGGTCCGGCCACCAGCTCCGACGAGAAGCTCAAAGAGCTTGTCGAAGCGGGCATGGATGTGGCCCGGATGAATATGAGCCACGGCACCCAGGATGTGCACCGCGAGGTGTACGCCCGGGTGCGTAAAGCCGGTGACGCCGCGGAGAAGGCCGTCGGCATCCTTGCCGATCTGCAAGGCCCCAAGATTCGCCTGGGCAAGTTCGAGGACACCGGTGCGCCCAACGGTGAGGTGATGTGGGCGACCGGTGACGAGGTGCGCATCACCGTCAAGGACATTGTCGGTACCCACGACCGGGTGTCGACGACCTACAAGCATTTGGCCGAGGACGTCAAGCCCGGCGACCGGTTGTTGATCGATGACGGCAAGGTCGGTCTGGTGGCCACCGCCGTCGACGGTGACGACGTGGTCTGTGCGGTCACCGAGGGCGGTCCGGTCAGCAACAACAAAGGGTTGTCGCTGCCGGGTGTGAACGTGTCGGTGCCGGCGATGTCGGACAAGGACATCTCCGATCTGGAGTTCGCGCTCGATCTGGGTGTCGACATGATCGCGCTGTCGTTCGTCCGCAGCCCCGCAGATGTCGAACTCGTGCACGAGGTGATGGACCGTAAGGGCCGTCGGGTGCCGGTGATCGCCAAGTTGGAGAAGCCGGAGGCGATCGAGAATCTCGAGGCGATCGTGCTGGCCTTCGACGCGATCATGGTCGCCCGTGGTGACCTCGGCGTCGAGCTGCCGCTGGAGCAGGTGCCGCTGGTACAAAAGCGAGCCATCCAGATGGCACGGGAGAACGCCAAGCCGGTCATCGTCGCGACCCAGATGCTCGACTCGATGATCGAGAACTCACGCCCGACGCGTGCGGAGGCCTCCGACGTCGCCAACGCGGTGCTCGACGGCGCCGATGCGGTGATGCTGTCCGGTGAGACCTCGGTCGGCAAGTGGCCGATGGAAGCTGTGCGCACGATGGATCGCATCGCGCGGGCGGTGGAGGAAGGTCCGCGGGATGTGCCGCCGCTCTCGCATGTGCCGCGCACCAAGCGGGGTGTCATCTCCTATGCCGCCCGTGACATTGGTGAGCGGCTGGAGGTGAAGGCGCTCGTGGCGTTCACCCAGTCCGGTGACACCGTGCGGCGTCTCGCGCGTCTGCACTCGCGGCTGCCGTTGCTGGCGTTCACGCCTACCCAGGCGGTGCGGTCGCAGCTGGCATTGAGTTGGGGTACTGAGACATTCATCGTCGATCGGGTTGACACCACCGACAACATGATCGATCAGGTGGATCATCAGCTCCTGCGGATCGGTCGGCTCGACAAGGGTGACGTGGTGGTCATCGTCGCCGGCGCCCCGCCCGGCACCGTCGGCTCCACCAACATGATCCACGTGCACCGGATCGGCGAACAGGACCATTGATTTGGGGCCGACTCCGTCGGCCCGGGCCTGACGCCCTCAGTCCACGGTCTTCCCTCCTCATCGCTCAGTCGCTGCGCTCCCTCGCTCTTCGTCAGTCCAGACCGAGGCCGGGCGTCAGGCGGGACAGTCCAGACCGAGGCCGGGCGTCAGGCGGGACAGTCCAGACCGAGGCCGGGCGTCAGGCGGTCGGCCCGACGCCCGGCCTTGTTTGTCGGGCCCATAGTGTTGAGGCGTGACCGACCAATCCGAAGACCTCGGCAAACTGCTCGCACTCCTGGATGTGGAGCGCGCGTCCGACGACCTGTTCATCGGTCAGCACCCGGATCAGAAGACCGCGCGGACCTTCGGCGGGCAGATGCTCGGGCAGGGTGTCGTCGCCGCGGCGCGCACCTTGACCCGCGGCAACCCGCCGGTACACGCTCTCCATGCGCACTTCATCCGGGGCGGTGACGTGGCCAAGCCGATGGAGTATCACGTCGCCCGGTTCCGCGATGGCAAGTCGTTCGCCAACCGCCAGGTGACCGCGATGCAGGGCGGCGAGGAGATCTTCACCATGCTCGTCGCCTTCCAGGACAACACCGCCGGACTCGAGCACGCCGTGGAGATCCCACAGGTGCCCTATCCCGAAGAGTTGCCGCCGCTCGGCGAGCACTTCAAAGGGTATGAAGAGCAGATCGCCACTTTCGTGAATGCGTTGCACCCCATCGACATTCGCTTCGCGAACGACCCCACGTGGAAGGTGCGCGACGCGGGGGAGACCCTCAAGGACAACCGGGTGTGGATGAAGGCCGACGGCACCATGCCCGACGACCCGATACTGCACGTGGCCGCCATGTGTTACGCGTCGGACACCACCGTGCTCGATTCGATCATCACCACCCACGGGCTGTCGTGGGGCATCGATCGGCTGTTCGCGGCGACCGTCAACCACTCCATGTGGTTCCACCGCGACTTCCGCTTCGACGAATGGATGCTCTACGCCACCCGCTCACCGGTGGCGACCGGGTCGCGCGGCATGGGCTCGGGCCGGTTCTGGAAGCGTGACGGCACCCTGGCCACCTCGGTGGTGCAGGAAGCACTGATCAAGTACTTCCCGCCGAAGAAGTGAACGAAACGGTGCGGATGGCACACTGTCCGGTATGAGTTCGCCGCAGCAGCCGGCCCATCCGCCGGTGTCACCGCATGTGGAGTGGCAGCCGGGCGTGGGCGCGCCGCCGCAGGGACCGCAGCCCGAGTACTGGCTCACGCCGGGACCGATGCTGCGCCAACGCACCTGGCAACGATCCTCGCGCACCCCGGTGATGATCGTCAGCATCATCGGTGTCGTCGCCCTGCTCGTGATCGGGCTCGCCGCGTTGCTCTTCGGATCGGTGTCGCGGGCCTACTTCACCGCTCACGGCGTGGTCGTGTGCTCGACGCTGCCGGCCCAGGCCACCGCGCTGGCCACCGGCGCACCCGTCCTGATCTACGACGAAGGTGGCGAGCGTCTCGCGGACACTCGGCTCGGCCAACGCCGCAACGGCGAGGACGGCCAATGCGAACTGCCCTTTTCCGCCAAGGCCGTCCGGGCCGGCAAGAGCGGTTACGTCGTCCGGATCGGCAACGTCTATCAGGAGACCGTGTCGGGTTCGGCACTGGAATCCGGAGTTGTCCTGCGACCTCTGGGATGAGCCGGTGCGTCACCCGGTGGTGACAGATCGCCCGGGTTAGACTTCGGCGATCTGCCGCGAGCGGACCGTGGGTCCCGCCGACATGAAGGGGGAACAGTGACGACGTACAGCATCGACTGGGCGCACGAGATATGGGCCTCGCTGAAATGGATCGGCATCGTATTCGTCATCGCCGCGGTCGGGCTGCTCCTCATCGGCTACTTGCTCGCACGATTCACCCTGTGGGGTCGGCAGTACTGGCGGATCACCGGCGATTTCTTCACCGATCCGACGACGCGGACCGGCGCCTGGGTGCTGGTGGCGGTCCTGCTGGTACTCGCGGTCACCGGTGTGCGACTCTCGGTGCTCTTTTCCTATCAGGGCAACGACATGTTCACCGCCCTGCAGACCGCCGCAGAGGGCTTCTCGTCCGGTAACCAACAAGCGCTCGAAGCGGGTAAACGTACCTTCTGGGGTGCGATGGGAATCTTCGGCATTTTGGCCACCATCCACGTCGTACGGACCCTGATCGAGGTCTATCTCGGCAGCATGTTCGAGATCCGCCTGCGGCAGTACCTGACGACCAAGACCACGAGTGACTGGCTCGGCGGAATGGCGTTCTACCGCAACCGATTCGTCGACATGGGCGTTCGTGGAGAGGATGCACACATCCAACCCGGTGTCGACAACCCCGATCAGCGTATCGAGTCCGACATCACCAACGTTGCGACCTCGAGTCGCCAGCTCGTGTTCGGCTACGGCGGATCATCGACCAACGGGGTGATCCCGGCAGTGATCACCATCGTGTCGTTCACCAAGATCCTGTGGGATCTGTCCGGTCCGATGAATGTCTTCGGTACCGAAGTGCCCCGTGCGATGGTCTGGTTCGTCTACATGTTCGTGCTGATCTCCACGGTGATCGCGTTCTGGTTGGGTCGACCGCTGATCCGCCTGTACTTCCTCCGTGAACGGCTCACCGCGAACTTCCGATACGCCTTGGTTCGGGTCCGCGACGGTGCCGAGAACGTGGCCTTCTATCGAGGCCAGGGCAGCGAGCAGGCGGGCCTACTCGAACGCTTCGGCGCTGTCGTCGCGAATTTCTGGCAAATCATCTATCGCACACTGAAATTCACTGGTTGGAACTTTGTCATCAACCAGCTGTCGGTGGTGTTCGCCTACCTAATCCAGGCACCGCGATTCTTCGCCGGGCAGATCACGCTCGGCGATATGAACCAGACGGGCTCGGCGTTCGCCAACGTGCACGACTCGTTGTCGTTCTTCCGCGAGTCCTACGACTCCTTCGCCGACCTGCGTGCGTCGCTCTACCGACTCGATGGACTCGAGGACGCGAACGAGAAATCGCGTGTACTCCCGACGATCACCACCGCCGACCGCGACCGTTCGGTGCGACTCGCCGACGTCGACATCAGCACCCCGGACGGCAACGAACTCATCCGCGCCCTCAACCTCGAGCTGTCTCCCGGCGACGCACTCGTGATCAAGGGACGTTCGGGATCCGGCAAGACGACGCTCCTTCGCGGCCTGGCCGGACTGTGGCCGTTCGCCGCCGGCGAGTTCGACCGTCCCGCGGGTGACAGCACCCTGTTCCTCTCCCAGATCCCGTACATACCGCTCGGCGACCTCCGCACCGCCGTGGCCTACCCCGCGCTGCCCGACGATGTCGGCGATGAGGCGATCAAACATGCACTGCAGCAGGTGTTCCTGCCGCATCTCACCGAGCGGCTCGACGAGGAAGAGGACTGGGCCAAGGTGCTCTCGCCGGGCGAGCAGCAGCGGGTGGCGTTCGCGCGCATCCTGCTGACCCGCCCGCAGGTGGTGTTCATGGATGAGGCCACCTCGGCGGTCGACGAGGGACTCGAGTACTCGCTCTATTCACTGATCCGCGGTGAACTCCCAGAGACGATCATCGTGTCGGTCAGCCACCGCAGCACCACCGACCAGCATCACACCGAGGTGCTCGAACTGACCGGCGGTGGCGACTGGGAGATGCGTCCGGTCGACGCGGGAGGTCGTTCGAATGGCTCAGGAAAGACGCTCTGACGAGCAATTTTTACCATCGCATTACCAATCTCGCCGATAGCTGCCGCGCCGCCTGACACCTCGGTACTGTGAGCGTCACCACACAGTCGGGTGAAGCGAGGACATCGGTCATGGGGCAGACACAACGGATCACCTTCCCACACGAGAGCGGCGCGGCGGTGGCCACGCTGCCGGAGGCCTTCCAGGAGACGATCCGGCTGCGGCCGAGCGCGATCGCACTCCGCACCGTCGGCGGCATCCAGGAGATCACCTGGGCCGAGTACGGCAGACGCGTCGAGGCGATCGCGGGTGGACTTGCCGCACTCGGGGTCTCGCGCGGCGACACCGTCGGCATCATGCTGACCAACCGGCCCGAGTTCCATCTCGTCGACACGGCCGCGCTGCACCTCGGTGCGATCCCGTTCTCGATCTACAACACGAGCTCACCCGACCAGATCGAATACCTCTTCGGCAACGCCGAGAACGCGGTCGTCGTCACCGAGCAGGTGTTCCTGCCCGCACTGCGCGCCGCGACCACGAGTGTGTCCACCACGATCGTCGTCGACGGCGCCGCGAGTGGTGCCACCACCCTCGACGAGCTCGAAAAGACTGCGCCGCCAGACGGATTCGACTTCGATGCGGCGTGGCGAGCGGTGCAACCTGAGGATCTCGCGACGCTGATCTACACCTCCGGCACCACCGGTCCGCCCAAGGGTGTGGAGATCACCCACCGCAACATCATCGCCGAACTCGCGGCGCTGGCCGAGCACGTCGAGGTGGGTCTCGACGACCGGGTGATCTCCTATCTGCCCGCCGCGCACATCGCCGACCGCGTCTCCTCGCATGCCGCGAACATGGTGCGGGGCATCCAGGTGACCACCGTGCCCGATCCCCGCGAGATCGCGGCGGCGCTCCCCGAAGTGCGGCCGACCTTCTTCTTCGGCGTACCGCGCGTGTGGCAGAAGATCCGGGCGGGGATCGAGGCGAAGATGTCGGAGGAGCACAGCCCGGTCAAGAAGAACCTGGCGTCGTGGGCGTTCGGGGCGGGTGCGGCGTCGGCCCGAGCACAGATCGAAGGGCGCGGGTCCGGCCTGCTCGGCGGGGTGCAACACGGGCTTGCCGACAAGTTGGTGCTGCACAAGGTGCGCGCGGCCATCGGCATGGACCAGATCAAGTTCGCCGGTTCCGGTGCCGCGGCCATCCCGCCCGAGGTGTTGAAGTTCTTCCTCGGACTCGGCATCCCGGTGCTCGAGGTGTGGGGCATGTCGGAGACCACCGGTGTCTCCACCATGACGGTGCCGGAGAACATGAAGATCGGTACCGTCGGCGCCACCATCACCGGGGTGGAGACCAAGCTCGCGCCCGACGGCGAACTCCTGGTCCGCGGACCGGTCGTGATGCGCGGCTACCGCAAGCAACCCGACAAGACCGCGGAGACCATCGACGCCGATGGCTGGTTGGCCACAGGGGACATCGCCACCATCGACGATGCCGGCAACGTCACCATCGTCGACCGCAAGAAAGAACTCATCATCAACGAGGCCGGCAAGAACATGTCGCCGACCAACATCGAGAACACCATGAAGGCGGCGTCGTCGCTGATCGGCCAGGTCGTCGCGATCGGCGACGGCAAGCCCTACATCTCGGCGCTGGTGGTCCTCGACCCGGACGCCGCCGCGGCGCGCGCCAAGATGCTCAACATCCCCGACGCCGATATCGCGACGCTGTCGTCGCGGCGTGAGGTCGTCGATGAGGTGACCACCGCGATCAAGCAGGGCAACGGCAAGCTGTCCCGGGTCGAGCAGATCAAACGGTTCACCGTCGTGCCCGCGGCCTGGGATCCCGGCGGCGACGAGCTGACCCCGACGATGAAGTTGCGGCGCAAGCCGATCGCCGACAAGTACGCGACCCAGATCGGTGCGCTCTACGAGTCGACCGCCGGCGCGGACATCGTCGACCTGCGCTGAGTTGTCTGGCGCACCGCCAGCGCGATCGCCACACCCCACAGCACCAGCCACACGGTCATGCCGCCGACCTGAATGCGTTGGGCGAGACCGAGCCGGAAGTCGCCGTGCGCGTTGTCGGCGGCCAGCATCCACACGGTCGAGACGACCACGATCACCAGCACCACCAGACCGGCCGTCCGCAGCAGCGGCCAGATCCGGTCGCGATAACTCGTGACGGTGGCGGCGATCATCGCGGTGAAAATGGAGAACACCGCTAGGGTGCTGGTCAACGCGTGCACGTGGTGCAGCTGGGGGAGCAGGCCGCTCGGTTCGACCGGACAGCCCGGATCGATTCCCGGGATGCACTCGATGGGCAGCAGTGCGTCGGCGAGCGTCGACGCGCCGAACGCCGCGAGCGCGACCACCGCCGTGATCGCCTTCCAGCCGCCGAACAGTGGGCGTGGCAGAAGCAGCAGCAAGCCTGCGGCCAGGGATGTAATGGCGGTCGTGATGTCACCGGCGACGTAGACGCCGCGGTGCGGTCGGTGTGCGGCGTCGAGTTCACTGAGGAAGCTGCGCAACGGATCCAGCGGTGTCGACCAGAAGAACTCCAGTACCCACGACGAGTAACAGATCCCGGCCACCGCGATCAGCACTGCCGCGGTGGTCCCGCGTATCGCCCAGCTATTCACTCCGGTCAGCTTATCCGCCCGCGGCCCGGTCCTGGGCGTGCATAGTGGAGGGTGGAGTCACGAACCCGCGACTCCGGACGACGAGAGGATTACCCGATGGCACTCGACGACGACGACATCACCACCTCCAGCGCCGGAGGCGAAGGTGTTGCGGACGGCGGCTCCAATCCCGGTGGGCACGACGGCGGCGCGGACGGTACCGCGGACGCCGGTGAGGGACCCGCCGACGGCGGTTCGAATCCCGATGGCCACGACGGCGGCGCCGACGGCTCCGCCTCCGCCGGTGAAGGAACGGCCGACGGTGGCTCCAACCCGGACGGACATGACGGCGGGGCCGACGGAACCGCTTGAACCGCACCACATCAACCCAGAGAGCACCGATCCGGAAAGCGTCAGCCCGGAGGGCGCCGGCACTGAGTCGCTGCATCTCGGTGGACGCGGACACCTTCGCCCGCGATCACTGGGATCGGCGGCCGCTGCTCAGCCGGTCGACGGCGCTGCCCCGCGATTTCGGTGACCTGCTCGCGCCCGCCGACGTGGACGAGCTGATCGCCGAGCGCGGGGTGCGCACGCCGTTCCTCCGGATGGCCCGTGACGGCGGCCTGCTGGGGCGCGACTGTTACTCCGGCCCAGCGGGTTTCGGCGCGGAGATGCCCGACCAGGTCGACTCCGCGAAGGTGCTCACGGAGTTCGCGGCGGGCGCGACGATCGTGCTGCAGGGCCTGCACCGCCTGTGGCCGCCGATCATCGGATTCGCGCGCGGGATGGTCGACGACCTCGGCCACCCCGTACAGACCAACGCCTACATCACGCCCGCGACCAACCGCGGATTCGACCCGCACTACGACGTGCACGACGTCTTCGTGCTGCAGATCGCCGGCCGCAAACACTGGACCGTCCACGAACCCGTCCACACCGATCCACTGACGTCGCAGCCGTGGACCGACCACCGCGCGGCCATCGGTCGACGGGTGCTCGACGACCCGGTCATCGACACCGTGATCGAACCCGGCGACGCGCTCTACCTCCCGCGTGGTTGGATTCACTCGGCAAAAGCATTGGGCGACACCTCGATTCATCTCACCGTCGGCGTCGCGGCGGTCACCGGGCATGACGTGTTGCGGGCCCTGGTCGACGAACTCGGCGCTGTCGACGACCTGCGGTCGTCGCTGCCGATGGGCGTCGATCTCACCGACCGTGACGAGACGACGGCGATCGTCGCCAAGACGATGGCGGCACTGACAACCCTGCTGGCCGAACGGGACAGCGAGCTGGGGGAGTCGGTGGCGGCCAGGATGACCGCCCGACACGCGGACCGGACTCGGCCCGCACCCGTACGACCGCTGGCCACCGTCGACGCGATCACCGCGCTCGACGTGGACTCGCACCTGCGCCTGCGGCACGGACTGATCGCCACCGTGCGCCCCGCCGGCACTCGCATCGAACTGGTGCTGGCCGACCGCACCATGGGTTTCCCCGGATTCTGTGCCGATGCCGTCGCGGCGGTCCAGCAGGGAACCGTGGTGGCCGCCGGACGACTCCCCGGCCTCGACACCGCCGACTCGCTGGTCCTGAGCCGACGCCTACTCCGAGAGGCCGTCGTCGTCCCGGTTGCGGAGTCGCGCGGATGAGGGATCGCCGCCCGTGCAGCGACCAGTCCATCGAACGCGGCGACCCGATGCACGGCACCGCATCCGCGGGGTTCTCCTGGATGCTGCTGGAACTGTCGGGGCCGTGGGGCCACTCGGCATTCCTGAAGTCGCCGAGCATCATCGACCCCGACCTCGGGCGCACCATCGTCCGCCGAGTGGAGAAGGAGGGCATGCGGATTGTCGCGATCCGCCGGCCCGGTCGTCGACCTGCTGTCCCCCGGTGGCGATGGTTCGTCGTCACCTCCGAGCCGGGTGCCGAATCGATCTACCGCGGCGAGGTCGGCGGAGCCGAAGGCTATCTGGACCTCGCGCTCGACGGCTCCGACGGGCAGCCATCGAGCGATCCGGTGGTCGCGGTGTGCGCCCACGGCAAACACGACCAGTGCTGTGCCGTGCGCGGACGCGCGGCGACTGCGGCGATCTCCGCGGCCTATCCCGAATGGACGTGGGAGTGTTCCCATCTCGGTGGTGACCGGTTCGCCGCGACGATGCTCGTCCTGCCACACGGACTCAGCTACGGACGGGTGGACACCTCGCCCGACGCCGCCGCCATCGTCGACCGTTTCACCCAAGGGCGTCTGGACAATTCGTTGTTGCGGGGACGCACCTCGCTGCCGCATGCGGTGCAGGCCGCGCAGTACTTCGTGCGCCGCGAGACCGGCGACGACCGTATCGACGCCCTCGCACCGCTCGACGTCACCCACCTCGACCACGAGATCCACGTGCGGCTCCTTGGCGATGCCGGAACGATCACCGTGGTTCTCGGCGAACATCTGTCCGACCCGTTGCTCTCGACCTGCGCCGCCGGGGTCGCCGGCCGGGTACGCCAGTTCGTGTTGCACTCCATCGATTTCGGTTGACACCCAAGCAAAGATCTCCCCGGACCGCGGGTGCGATCCGGGGAGACCTTGCTGGACGGGATGGTTACCGCATCAGGTGGCCTTGGCCTCCACCCCGATGATGGGTGTGCCGACCGACACCGGTCCGCTCCCGATCTGCTGCACCGAGGCGAACTTCTTGGTGTTCATGATCACCACGGGTGTGATGATCGAGTAGCCGGCCGCCTCGATCTTGGCGCGGTCGAAGGTCACCAGCGGAGTGCCCGCCTCGACCTTCTGGCCTGCCTTCACCTTCACATCGAAGCCGTCACCCTTCATCTGCACCGTGTCGATGCCGACGTGGATGAGCAGTTCGATCCCGCCGTCGAGCACGAGTCCGAACGCGTGGCCGGTCGGTTGCGCCGCCACGACCATCGCGTTGGCCGGTGCGTACACGGTGTCCCCGGACGGCAGGATCGCCGCACCGCCGCCCATCGTGCCCTTGGCGAACACCGGGTCGGGAACGTCGGACAGCGGCACCACAGTGCCCTCGAGCGGCGCACCGATCTGCGTCACCGCACCCTGTGTGGCGGTCGCGGCATCGCCCGACGGTGCCGCCGCGGTGGCCACCGCCGCACCCGCGCCCGCGACTCCGGCCGCAGCAACGCCGCCACCGGTCGGCGGAAGGGTGCTCGCGGCGGTCGCGGCCGCCTCGACGCCCTCGGCGCTGTCGTCGATCGGGATCGCGCCCGGCCGTTCGAGTCCGGCATCCCGGGCCGCCTCGAACTCGGCCTGCTGCTCGGGCGTTCGATACCCGGACACGATGACCAATGCCATCGCGACGAAGAACGCCGCGGCGACCGCGATGCCGTAGAGCAGCAGCGGATCGAACGCCGGGATCGTCAGCAGTGAGGTGAACACGAAGGCGTTCGTCGTGACGCCGCCGCCGATACCGATGATCAGACCGCCGATGAAGCAGCCCACCAGCATTCGTGGATAGATCCGTTTGAACCGGAGATGAATACCGTAGAGCGACGGTTCGGAGATGCCGCCGAGCAGACCGGCCGCGAGCGCACCGGTCGCCGTCTGTCTCATCTGCGTGTCACGCTCCCGCATCGCCAGCACCATCACACCGGCGGTGGCGCCGAAGCAGGCGAAGTTCCAGGCGCCCATCGGGCCCTGGATGAAGTCGTAGCCCAGGGTCTGGATGTTGATCAGCATGATCGCGTTGATCGGCCAGTGCAGACCCAACGGCACCATGAACGGATACGCCAGCGGTATCACGATGGCGAAGATGAACGGTGAGAAGTCGTTGATCGATTTCAGGATGTCACCGAGACCGGCACCCACGTACACACCGATCGGGCCGATGATGAACGCGGTCAACGGAATCATGATCAACATCGCGAAGAACGGCACGAAGATCAACTGGACGTTCTCGGAGATCAGCTTCTTCAGCAGCTTGTACAGCGGGCCGAGGACCGCGGCCATCAGCAGCGGCGGGAAGACCTGCGAACTGTAGTCGTTGATCGTCAACGGGATACCGAAGATGTCGATCGTCTTGATGGAGAACCCGAAGATGGTGTGTTCGGTGGCGTTCTCGCCGAGCGCGGTGTACCCGGGCAACATCAGCACCGCCATGATGGCGAAGCCGACCCACGGGTCCGCGTCGAGTTTCTTCGACGCGTTGTAGGCGATCATCAACGGCAGGAAGACGAACACACACTGCCAGCAGAGGTTGACGAACGCCCACGACGGTTCCAGGGTGACCCCCGGCGCATTCCACGACGGGATCACGTCCAGCGTCGCCATCAGCGACATGAACGTGATGAACAGTGACGCGCCGAGCAGGGCACCCAGGATCGGCCGGAACGAGTCCGAGAGGTACTCGAACAGCGAGTCGAGCCACGCGGTCTTACCGCGTGGTCCGCCGGCGCGGGCGGCGGCCTTGACCTCGGCGTCCGACGGTTGGCCCACGTTCGACATCTCGGGCAGCGCCATGATGTCGTTGTAGGTGGTCTGCACGGCGCCGCCGATGATCACCTGATATCGGTTGCCGGCCTGCGACACCGCACCCAGCACACCATCGATGCCTTCGACCGTTCCTTGATCGATGCCCGAATTGTCACGGAGTTGGAATCGCAGGCGCGTGGCGCAGTGGGTAAGGCTTTCGATGTTGCCGGGACCGCCGACTGCTCTGACGATCGCGGCTGCTGATTGGGACGACATAGCTCTCCTCGTGAGTGATAACGCTTGTGGTTCACTCCGCGGACACGTGCCACCACGTACTCGACACACGTCCAGCCTTTCGGATGCTAGTCGCCTGCCACCCCGTGTGGGGCCAGAAAGACAAGCCTGTCGAAAAACCTTTTGGTATCGATTCGACGCTCAGCGGGATATCGGTGTCAGCTCGAGGTGATCGCCGCGACCACTCCGCCGTCGACGAGCAGGTCGGCGCCGGTGATGAACGACGACGTGGGTCCGAGGAGAAACGCTGCGGCATCGGCGATGTCGGTGGGCGTCCCGACCCGGCCGGTCCCGGACATGGCGATCAGACCCCGCATGGTGTCGCCGCTCTCGCCGCCGAGTTCCGCGGTGCCCATCGCGGTGGAGATGACGCCCGGGCTGATGCTGTTGACCCGGGCACCCCGCGCACCCCAGGTGCGGCTTGCGGCGCGCACGCGGAAGTGATTGGCCTGCTTGGCGATGCCGTAGGCGTGGCCGGGGTTGGTGATGACGTCGGGCTGCAGGAATTCCAGGTCGAGGAGTTCGGCGGCGGGCGCGGTGGCCAGCGCCTTGGCCTGGTCGGCCGGCAAGGGCGGGAACATGTGTCCGGCCATGCTGGCGATCACGACGGCCGCACCGCCGTCGGCGATGACCTCGCCGAAGGCGTCCAGCGACAGCGCCACGCCCAGCAGGTCCACCTTCAGGATGGCCTCGGTGGGGGCCTGGACCGGGGACAGTCCGGCGGTGTGGACGACCTGGGCGACGTCGCCGAGGGACGCGGCGTGGTGGGCGAGCGCCGCAACCGATTCGGCCGAGGACACGTCGACGGGTTGCGCCGACACGTCATAACCCTCGCCGCGCAGCGTGGCGGTGTGTGCGTCGAGGGCCTTCTCGTCGAAGTCCGTGAGAACCAGGGTGCGGCCGGCTGCCTGGCGCCGCGCGATCGACACGCCCATCCCGCCGGTGCCGACGACGACCACCACTTCGTTTGCCACTCTTGCTGCTCCGTTCGCTCAGGGTTGCCCGGGGGTCAGACCGGTTATGGTTCGACGACCCGGTTATGGTTCGACGACCCGGTTATGGTTCGACGACCCGGTTATGGTTCGACGACTCCGTCGACATAGACCCAGACCCCGTCGTACTTCTCGAAACGACTGCGCTCGTGCAGGATGCCGCGGACGCCGTTGACGGTGTAGTGCGCGGCGAACACCACCTCGCCGGTGGTGTCGAAAGGGCCTCCGGCGCTGGCAGATTCGATCTCCAGGCGGATCCACCGCATCGACCGGTCGAGGACCAGGTTGCGGGGCCGGGTGCGCGGATGCCAGCTGTCGAGGAGATAGTCGCGGTCGTCGATCGAGAAGGCGGTGAACCGCGACCGCATCAACATCTCCGCGCTGCCCGGCTTGCGGGTGCCCCGCAGGATGGGCGCGCAGCATTCGGCGAAGGTCAGTCCGGAGCCACACGGACAGCGGTCGTCATCGGCTGGGATCTCGGTCATCGGAGTTCAGCGTAGTACGTCCGCTTCGCCGCCCACGGCGTGATGGCGATCGGTCGGCCCGTCGTTCAGACGATTCCGTGACGGGCGACCCAGTCCACCAGTGGTTTCGTTTCTCGCCAGTCGGCTCGCACCCGGTCGACGAGGTCGGGGGAATGGATGATCGCGTCGAAACCGTAGTCGCGCATGACCGTCAGGGACTTGTGACGCAGCAGTTCGATGCGTGGATGCTCGACGTCGAAGCCGCGCGGAGCGGTCTTGAGCTGGGTGCCGCCGACCTCCCAGCCGGCCTTGGCGAGCTTGCGGACGATGCGCTGCAAGGCCGGACCGTGCTTGTCGTGCACGATGGCGGCGCGGATGGCGGCGAGTCGTTCGGCGCTCGCGTCGTAGAACCCACCGCCCACTCGGACGCCGGGCGCACCGATCTGCACGTAGTAGCCGGTGGCCGGTGCCACCGCGACGTAGGCACCCTGATGTGTCTTGTACGGCGTCTTGTCCTTGGCGAACCGCACATCGCGATAGGGCCGAAAGATCTTGGCCGGACCGAATTCATCGGGCCAGTGCGTCGGTCAGTTCGGTGATCGGGCCGGCCACCGCCGTGCGGTAGACGTCCCTGTGCGCTTCCCAGAACACCTTCGAGTTGTCGATCTCGAGGTCGTCGTAGAAGTCGAGTGCTGCCTCGGGGAAGCCCTGGAACGTCATGTGTCCACGGTAGGTCGAGCGCCCGGTAGGTCGAGCGCCCAGTAGCTGTGAGTGCTCAGTCCGGCAGGCCGAGGGCGAATCCGAGTCCGATGATGATGCAGGAGACGACGGCCACTGCGGGCATGATCCACATCGCGTTCATGGCTGGGATGCTACGCGCGATCGCGGCGACGCGCGGGGTATCAGTGCAGGTGATGCCGGAATGATCGGGTAGCGTTGCCGCGGTGCGACACTGGGGCGTTCTCGTCATTCTGAGCGCGGCTCAGTTCATCATGGTCCTCGACACCACCGTCATGAACGTGTCGGTGTCCAACGTCGTCGTCGATCTCGACACGACACTGACCCGAGTCCAACTGGCGATCACCCTCTACACGTTGGTGATGGGCTCGTTCATGCTGTTCGGTGGCCGCCTCGGCGACATGTTCGGGCGCCGCCGGATCTTCTCGATCGGCCTGGTCGTCTACGGTCTGGGATCGCTGATCACGGCCTTCAGCCCGAACATCGGCTGGCTGCTCTTCGGCTGGTCCTTCGTCGAGGGGGCCGGCGCGGTCATGGTGATGCCGGCGATCATCTCGCTGACGGCCGCCAACTACAGCGGCCGGGACCGGGCCACCGCCTACAGCGCGTTGGGCGGGATCGCCGCCGCCGGTGCGGCCGCCGGACCGCTCATCGGTGGGTGGGTGACCGAGGCCCTGACCTGGCGCGTGGTGTTCGCCGCGGAAACCGTGGTGTGTGTGCTGATCGTCGCGTCGGTGCGGGTGATCGCCGACCAACGGTCGGAGGAGCGCGGCGAGATGGACTGGATCGGCACGCTGTTGTCGGCGCTCGGTCTCGGTTTCATCGTGATCGCCCTGCTGCAGTCGGGGACGTGGGGCTTCATCCGGCCATCCGGTGCGCTGACGATCGCCGGCCACGAGATCACCCCGTTCGGTTTCTCCGTGGTGCCGTTCATGATCGCGCTGGGCGTCTTCATCCTGATCGGTCTGGTCGCGTGGGAGCGCCGTGTCGTGGCACAGGGCCGAACCCCGTTGCTGCATCCGGAGTTGCTGCGCATGCTGCAGCTGCGCAACGGCCTTGTCATGCTGATCGCGCAGCAGACGATCATCGGCGGCATGTTCTTCGTCATCCCCATCTACCTCCAGTACGTGTTGCTCAAGAACGCGTTCGAGACCGGCCTCAAGCTGGCACCGATGTCGATTGCGATGCTCATCGCCGCGTTCGCGAGTCCCAAACTGGCCGCCACCCAGTCTCCGCGGCGCATGGTGACCCTCGGACTGTCCCTGGTTCTCGTCGGGTGCGGACTACTGGTCACCACGATCGACCCGGAGCTCGACAACGTGCTGTTCGCCATCGGGATGGCGGTATTCGGTGCCGGATTCGGATTCATCGCCGCCCAACTGGGCAACGTGATCATGTCCTCGGTGGGCGACCGGGACCGTGGCGAGGCCGGCGGACTGCAGGGCACCGCGCAGAACATCGGTACCTCGGTGGGTGTTGCGCTGCTCGGCGCGATCCTCGTGGCGTCGCTCAGTTCGGGTTTCAACACCGCAGTGCAAGCGGATTCGTCGATCACCGAGCAGACCAAGACCCAGATCGCCGACGCGTCGGCCAACGGTGTGGAGATCCTCGGGCGCGATCAACTCGACGATGTCGCCGCGGCCCATCACGTACCCACCAGCGAGGTGGACACCCTCGTCGACCATTACGTCAACGCCCAGCTGGAGTCGATCAAGCTGGCGATCCTGCTCGCGATGTTCCTCGCCGCGCTCGGATTGGTCGTCGCGCAACGACTCCCCAAGATTCCGGGAGCAGAACTCGGGGAGGTCTCCGCCGAGGCGCCCGCCGGACGGTGACCTGCCCGAGTCCGATCGGTCATCGATCGGACGCCAGTTCGGTCGCCGGACCGAAGGCCGCGGCATGGGTGTCCGCCCACGCCCGGACGGTCGTCGCGGGCCGGCCGGTCAACGCCGGAACACCGTCGGCCACCACGTCGAATCCACCGGCCCGCAGCAAGGCGAAGGCGCCGGAGAGTTGTGCGGCCAACCAGTCCGGCAGTCCGGCGCCGCTGAATCGGGGTGCCGCCTGTTCCGGTGTCAGGTCGTCGAACACGATGTCCTGTCCGGTCGCCTCGGACAGGGCGGCCGCGACTTCGACGAAGGTGATCGCTTGAGGACCGGTGAGGTCGTAGTCGGCTCGCAGTGGTCCGTCGGTGAGCAGCGCCGCGGCGGCGCTCGCGGCGACGTCGCGCACGTCGATCATCGCGGCCCGGGCACCGGCGGTCGGTGAGGCCAGGTGGCCGGTGGCGGCGACCCCGGGCGCCACCATCAGCAGGTTGTCCACAAAGAACGCCGGTCGCAGCAGGGTGTAGGGAACCTCGCTGCGGTCGAGTTCGTAGTCGATCTGACCGTGCCAGTCGAAGGCCGGCAGCGTCGACCCGATCTGGGCGTGCATTGCGGAGAGCCGGACGATACGTCGGATACCACTGCGGACGGCAGCGTGGATGACGGCGGTCTCGTCGGCGACCTTGGTCGGTCCGTCGGCGGAGGTGAGGAAGAGGCGGTCGACGCCGCGTACGGCCGTGGCCAGGCTCTTCGCGTCGGTGAAGTCGCCGATCACGAGGTCGACGCCGGCGGCGCGCCAGTCCTGCGGCGCGTGTGCGGGATCGCGGACGAGTACCCGCGGTCGGTGCCCGGCCACGAGGAGTTCGGCGACGAGATGCGCGCCGACGCGGCCGGTGCCGCCGCAGATCAGGATGGTGGTCATGGGTGATTCCTTTCGGTGGTGGCCGTGGGGTACGGCGCGATGTGGTGGGACGGTTGACAGAAGTCGTCGGGATCCCAACGGCTCTTGATCTGCTTGAGCCGATGAAAGTTGTTGACGGTGAACGCTGTTGCGGTGCGGTCGGGATCGGTTTGCAAGGTGAGAAAAGAGCCTCCGGTGGCCCGTCGGGCGAGGGCCTGTTCCAACGCGTCGACCCGGCGATCGACCGGAGCGCGATCAGGGGTCAGGTAGGGCGCAACGGCGAGGATCGAGTACGGCGTGTTCCGGTGGCCGGCACATCCGACGTCGCCGGACGGATGCGCCATAGCGCCGCCCCAATGCCGGAGTTCGATGAATGCGAACGGCGAATCCGGTGCTCCTGCTTCATCTCCGAGGGTGGCGTCGAGGAGCTCGTCGTCGACGGTGTCGAACAGATGCACCAGCTGCCGGTGCGGCATGGGCGGGGCGTCCGGGCCGTTGGTGGCGGCACTCGCGTCGGCGAATCCGCGTTCGGCGAAGTTGTCGACCAGTGCGGGGCCGGCCACCTGCAGGAGTGGCTCGAGGTGGCGTCGACCCGTGGTCTCGTCGCAGAGCGCGAACGCACGGATCGCGATGACCTGCCGCCCCCGTAAGGATTCTGGCACGGCGGGGCTCGGCGGCAGTCGCATCAGCAGCACCGCGGTGTTCATCCCGTCGGGTTCGTCGGCGCTCCAATCCCGGTAGGCGCCGAAGATGTCGGTTGCCCGCTCGACGGGATAGAAGGACATGCCGGAGAACACCTTTGGTGCCGGGAACAGTCGGAAGGTCAGCGACGTGATGACACCGAAGTTGCCGCCACCTCCGCGGATGGCCCAGAACAGATCCGGCTCGGTATGGCGGTCGATGGTGAGCAATTCGCCGGTGGCGGTGACGATCTCGGCGCTCACCACGCTGTCGGCGGCGTAGCCGAAAGTGCGGGACAGCCAGCCGGATCCGCCGCCCAGGGTGTATCCGACGACACCGACGGTCCCGCACCGGCCGGCCAGCGACCCCAGTCCGACCGCGGCGGAGGCACGATTGACGTCGTGCCAGGTGGCGCCGGGTCCGACGGTCGCGAGCCGTCGGTCCGTGTCGATGTGGACGTCGTTCATCGACGAGAGGTTCAGGAGCAGACCCGAGTGGCTCGACCGTAAGGTTCCATGGCCGGTCGACTGGACGTGCAACGGGCAGTGGAATTCTCGGGCGACGCGGATGGTGGCCTGCACGTCGGTGCAGTCCTGCGCCACGATGATCGCGTCGGGAGATGCTTCGACCGTGCGATTCCACCCCCACCGCATGGCGTCGAAGTCGGCGTGGTGGGGCAGAAGGACGCGGCCGTGTAGGCGGGCGGTGAGCGCGGCGACGAGTGGGGTGTCTGTCGTGGATGTCATGCCGACCAGATAACCGCCCCGTCGAGGTGAAACGGTTGCGTTGGGGTTGTGGTCTGGTTGTGGTGACGTCCTACTCTGGAACCGTGATCAGCGTGCTCGGCGGCCTTCGCGTCGTCAACGCACCAGCGGTGGCCGCCCCGGATGGTGGCGCACCGCTACGGCTGGAGCGCAAAGCGCGGGAACTGTTGACGCTGTTGGCCGTCCATGCGCCGTCGGTGATGTCGGTGCCGGAACTGACCCGGGTGTTGTGGGACGAACCCCCGGAGTCGGCGCCGAAAACCCTACGCGCCCACGTCTCTCGCATTCGTGCCGCACTGCGGGCAGCGGGAACCGGCGATACCGTCGTCACGGTGGGGACCGGATACCGTCTCGTTGCGGATCTCGATCTCGATCACGTGCGGGAACTGCGTCGGCGGGCACGCACCCTGGTGTCCACCCGGCCGGATGCGGCCGTGGAAACCCTTGCGGCCGCCCGAGAATTCTGGCGCGGCGACCCGGAACTGCCGGGCACCATCGCCGGGCAGGCCATGCTCGTCGGCTGGCAACGCGAGCACGCACAGCTCGTCCGCGAGCATCTCGGTGCGATGGCCGCCGGCTCCGATCCCGGTGCCGCCCTCGGCGAGCTCGCCGGCCTCACCGCTGCCGATCCCGCAGACGAATCCGCCTGGGTGGACTATGTTGTGGCACTGCATCGTTCGGGACGCCACGCCGAAGCCCTGGAAACCGTTGCGCGCGCCCGGCATGCGCTGGGGGAGGTCGGACTCGATCCCGGTCCCGCACTCCGGGCGGCGCAGGCACGGGTGCTGGAGCCGGAATCCGTGGCACCGACCGCTCATATCGACGACAGCCCACCGCAGTACACGCCCGACGGGCGGACTGCTTTTCTGACGGTGTCCACCTCCGGGCCGGACACGATCTTGCTCAACCCCGGCCTGCTCACCATCGACGGTCTGCTCGACGAACCCCACGTCAACCGTGCGCATCGACGGCTGGGATCGAGAGCACGGTTGGTATGCCTGGACCGGCGCGGCATCGGTCTGTCGGAACCACTCGACCACTCGTCGTCGCCGCTCGATCAGTGGGTCGACGACCTCACCCGCGTGGTCGCGGCGGCTGCGATGACTCGGCCGGTCATCGTCGCCAACTTCGACACCGGCCTGATCGCCCTCGAGTGTGCGGCACGGCAGCCCACGATGTTCTCCGGTCTGGTCCTGATCAACTGCTTCGCCCGCTATCGGCGTGGTGACGGATACCCACACGGCCTGGACGCGTCCACTGCGCGAGATCTGGTCGAGGATGCCGTGGACACCAACCGCCCCCACGGGATCGGGACGGCCGCCCTGGTGGCGCCGAACCTGGCCGGCGACCCGGATTTTCGGTCGTGGTGGGATCGCATCGGGCGCCGGGGTGCCGGACCCGGGACCGCACGCCAGATTCGCACTGCGGCGACCACCACAGATCTTCGCCCCCGATTGCCCGAGGTGACCGTGCCGGTGCTGCTGTTGTCCCGACGCTCCTGCACCAACGTGGACCCGGGACACAGCCGATACCTCGCCGAACACCTGCCGAACGCGACGTTGCGGCTTGCCGCCGGGGCGGATGCGGTGTGGTTCAGCGGCTCCGACGACATCGTCGACCACACCATCGACTTCATCCACTCGGTCACGACGACTCATCGATGACACAGTGATGTCATGAACGACGACAATTGGCTCGACGCATGCCTCGATACCGCCGACCGCTGCTGGGGCGGCATCGTCTCGATCTTGAGTGACCTCGACGACGAGCAGGCCAATCGGCGACTCGACTCGAGCGGGGCGAACTCGCCGTACGCCATCGGCCATCACTGCGTGGAGATGACCCGCTGGTGGCTCGGCACCTTCGGCTGCGGCCGCCGATTGCCGCGAGATCGCTCCGGCGAGTTCGAGGCGACCGGGTCGGTGCTCGAGTTGCTGGAACGAGTGGGGGAGGTGCGCGCGGACACTGCGCATTGGTCGAGAGAGATGCTGACTCACGGCATCGCCGACCGCGATGCCCGCGGCACCGCCGCCACGGTGGATCTGGCGACGGTGACCCCACAGTGGGTGCTGCTGCACGTGATTCACGACCTCGCACAGCACCTCGGTCAGTTGCAGATCAGCCGCGACGAACTGCTGCGCTGATCGGACGATAGCGTCGTGGCTACCCGTCGAGTTCGCGGGAGTCGCCGACCTCGACCAGCTCCATCCTTGTGCCGGTGAGGGATTCGGCACCGAGGAACATGTTGGAGGTCGCCTTGCCGACATCGCTGAGCATGACGTCATGAATGGCGATGGTGTAGGCCGGCGCCACCGCACGGACGTAGTCGATCGCCTGCTCGGTGGAGATCCACGGCCCGCTCACCGGCAACAGTAATGTCTGGACGGGCCGACCGGGATTCAGGTAGGCGTCACCGGGATGGAAGACGCTGCCGTCGATGAGGAATCCGACGTTGTCCACCAACGGGATCTCGGGGTGGATCACCGCGTGGTCGGTGGTGAACGCCTCGACGGTGAATCCGGCGATGTCCAGGGAATCGCCGGTGCCGACCGCATGCACCCGGTCGGCCACGGCGGCAAGTGCCGGGGCGATCGCGGCCGGACCGTACAGGTGCAGATCGGGGCGTGCGGTCATCGCCGAAACGATGGCGTCGGTGTCGAAGTGGTCGAAGTGCTCGTGGGTGATCAGCACCGCATCGGCTGCGGCGAGCAACTCGGCCGCGTTGGGCGTCAGGCTGCCGGGATCGAGGAGTAACGTGCGCCCGCCCTTTTCCAGGGTGACCGTGGCGTGCGTGTACTTGGTGAACTTCATAACCCCTCCGACAGTTCGGCGTTGAACGAAAGCACTTCGACCCTACGCTCCCGGCCGTCGTCGTATGGCATTGTTCCTGGCCGAGCTACTCCGTCCCGCCGACCACGACATAACGCGCCGAGACCGCTCCTGCCGACGAGGTGGCCACCGCGGTCACGACGGAGCCGTACGGCCCACGCCACTGCGAGTGTCGTCGTTCGAGTTCGGCCACGGGAAGCTCCATCGAGATGGTGTAGTCGTGCGCCTCTCGCTCGACCGGTGCGGCGATTCCGTTGACGAACACCTGCAGCAGTTCGGCATCGGTCGTCCCGGACATCTCGACCCGCGCGACCTCGTCGTGGACGCTCACTGATGCCTGCACTGTCAGATCGGGCGCCGGTCCCGTGGCACCACCCCCGAACCGGGCGAGTCCGGGCAGTTCCGGTGTCGACGGGGGAGCGACGCGTCGTCGCGAAATCTGTTCGTACGCCCAGCCATACGCGAGTAGTGCGTTGTCGGTATAGGCGCGGCCGGCGAACGTGAGGTTGACCGGCATGCCGATGTCGCGCATGGTGCCCATCGTGACGTTGACCGTCGGGATGCCGTAGTGGCGAATCATCGTGTTCCCGGTGGACACCCACACACCGTTGGCCATCGCCCGCTCATGCGAGGCGGGGTTGGTGTCCGCGTCGGCGGCACCGACGTCGAGGGCCGACGGGAACACCAGCGCGTCGAGACCGAGGTCGTCGAGCCACTCCTCGAAGTCCACGCGACGCAATTCTTCCAGGCCCCGAACTCCTTCGGCGAGATCGGGGATCTCCTCGAGCGGCATGATCCCGTGCGCCGCGCGCTCGGGATACTCGCTGATGTCGAGGTTGTAGCGGGCGTAGTAGCCGTGCAGCTCGTCCGGGATGGACCCCTCGGGGAGCGGGAAGATCTTGTCGCCGTCGACCTTTGCGAGACGATCGAGCGCCGGGTCACCGGTCGCCTGCAGGTAGTCGTCCCACGACCAGGCGGTCAGGTCCCACATCTCGGCGTCGAAGAACCCCTTCGGCAGGATGCCCCGGGCGTAGCCGTCCCGGGCGTCGGGCCGGTCGAGCTCGTAGTTGGTCAGCGCAGGGAAATCGACGTCGACGACCGTGGCGCCGGCCGCCTCCAGGTCGGCCCGCGCGCGCTGCCACAGCTCGATGACCGACGGCCGCGGGGTGATCGGCCAGCCCGCCTCGTCGTCGTCGCCGAGGATGATCCGGGGAACGCCGAACCGTTTGCCACGTAACGATTCCGGGTCGCGCAGGTGCTGGTAACTGTCCGGCCGTACCTCGGATGCGGCGGGCAGTGTCACCCACGGTTGGGTACGCCAGAAGTCGCCGCGGGTGTCGGCGTCGTCGGCCACCAGCACATCGAGCAGCGCCAGCAGATCGTCGACGGTGCGAGTCTGTGGCACAACGACATCCATCGTCGGGGTGAGTGGCCAGTTGCCGCGCACCGAGATCACCCCGCGCGACGGCGTGTACGCGACGAGCGCGTTGTTCGACGCCGGCGAGCGGCCACTCGACCAGGTCTCTTCACCGAGCCCGAAGGCCGCCATGCTCGCCGCCGTCGACACCCCCGACCCGTTCGACGAACCCGACAGGTATGCGGCCGCGAGATAGTCGCTGTTGTACGGGCTTTCGGCACGACCATAACAACCGCGCTGCATGCCACCGTTGGCCATCGGCGGCATGTTGGTCAGGCCCAGGCAGATCGCGCCGGCAGCGCGCAGGCGTTCGATGGCGAACGCATCCGAGCCCGCCACCAGGTCCGCGAACGCCGGTGAGCCGGAGGCCACGGTCAGTCCCTGCACGCGGTAGCTGTCCTTGGCGGTGTAGGGGATGCCGTCGAACGGCCCGAGTGACTCGCCGCGGGCACGGCGTTCGTCGGAGGCGCGCGCTTCGTCGAACATCGCCGGGTTGAGGACGGGGACAGCGTTGAGCGTCAGGCCGTGCCGGTCGTAGTGGGCGATCCGATTCAGGTAGGCGGCAACGAGTTCCACGCTGGTGACGCGGCCGTCGGCCAATGCCGCAGTCAACTCGGCGATCGATGCCTCGACCAAGGGCGGCGTCTGGCGCTGGGTCGGGGTGGTGGTCATGCCCGGCTCCCCACGGCTGGCTGCTGCTGGGTGATGCAGTGGATGCCGCCCCCGCGCGCGAGGATCTCCCGGGCGTCGATGGTCACGACCCGTCGGCCGGGGTACACCTCGGCGAGGATCTCGGCGGCCCGCGCGTCGGCGGCCGGTTCGCCGTACCCGCAGGCGATGACGCCGCCGTTGACGACGAGATGGTTGATGTAGCTGTAGTCGACGAAGCCCTCGGAATCGCGGATGGTGTCCGGGGCGGGGAGGTCGACGATGTTCCAGCTGCGGCCGGCGGCGTCGGTGGTGCCGGCGAAGAACTCACGCAGCTCGCGGGTGACGAGATGGTCGGGGTGCTCGGGATTGGGCTGATGGTGGATCAGCAGGGTGCCGGGGGAGGGGATCGTCGCGACCATGTCGACGTGGCCGCGGGTGCCGAAGCGTTCGTAGTCGCGGGTGAGTCCGCGGGGGACCCAGATGACCTTGCGGGCGCCGATGGTGCGCGCCAGTTCCGCCTCGACGGTTTCGCGGGTGGCGTACGGGTTGCGGTAGGGGTCGAGCTGGACGGTTTCGGTCACCAGCACGGTGCCCTCACCGTCGACGTGGATGGCGCCGCCTTCCTGCACGAGCATCGAGCTGATCACCGGCACGCCGGCGTGGGCGGCAACGAACCGACCGATCCGCCGGTCGTTGTCCCACTCGGCCCACTCCTGAGCGCCCCAGCCGTTGAACGTCCATGAAACCGCGGCGATCTCACCCTCGTCGTTGGTGACGAAGCTGGGCCCGATGTCACGCATCCAGGCGTCATCGAGGTCGGCCTCGACGATCTCCACCGCGCTCGCCAGCATGGTGCGGGCGCGGGCGGCCTCGGTCGGGTCGACGACGACGGTGACCGGCTCGAACTCGACGACGGTGTTGGCGACCTGGCTCCACGCCGCGTAGGCGGTCTCGGCGTCGGCGGCGCTCTCGGCGAGGGTGGTGTTCTTACGCGGAAAGGCCATCCACACGCGCTCGTGCGGGGCGGTCTCGGCGGGCATTTTCCAGGACATCGGCGAACCTCTCGTTATTGATCGCTCAATCAATAGAAGTGACACTAGGTCGTCGAAGCCGGCGGGTCAAGGGTTTCGAGGAAATTATTGACCAATTGATCAAAAGCTATTGACCGTGTGATCAAGAGCGCGCATGATCGCTGTCACACACCCGGGAATCAACGCTCGGTTGCCGTTGAAGAGGAGCACCGCCTTGACCACTGACCCCACCGACCGCATCGGTCACGTCGAAGAGGCCGGCGTCGACTATCTGCCGGAACGCAAACGTGATTCGAGCCCGCGCAACCTGTTCGCCGTGTTCACCGGAGGCAACTTCGGTTGGACCTGCGCGGTGTACGGCTGGGTGGCGATCCAGTTCGGCCTCGACTTCTGGGGAGCGGCGGCGTCCACGATCCTCGGCACGCTCATCGGCACCCTGGTGGTGCTCCCGCTCGTCGGCATCTCACCGCGCACGGGGACGAACATGACCGTCTCGAGTGGCGCGTTCTTCGGCATCCGGGGCCGGCTCATCGGATCGGGACTTTCGCTGATCATCGCGATCGTGTTCGCCGCGGTCACGGTGTGGACCAGCGGCGACGCCCTGGTCGCCGCGGCGCATCGCCTGGTCGGACTGCCGCAGAACGACGCCACGCTGGCCACCGGATACGCGCTGGTGTCGGTGCTGGTCGTGGTGGTCGCCCTGTTCGGGCACGCGACCATCGTCGCGATGCAGAAGTTCATCATCCCGATCGCCGGAGTGGTCCTTGTGCTCGGCTTCGTCGCCTTCGGCGGCAGCTTCGACCCGCATTTCACCACGGGCGAGTACGCCGTCGGCAGTTACTGGCCGACCTTCATCCTGTCGATGGTGCTCGCGACCGCCGGTCCCATCTCCTACGCCCCGATCATCGGTGACTACACCCGACGCATCTCGATCCAGCGCTACTCCGACGCCTCGATCCGCTGGGCCTTGTTTGCCGCCCTGATGCTCGGCACGCTGTTGCCGGCGATCCTCGGCGCGTTCGCCGGATCCGCGATGTCGGTGAACACCGGCGAATTCATGAGCGACCTCGTGGCGTCGTCGCCGTTCTGGTACCTGCTACCGATCCTGCTCGTGTCGGTCTTCGGCGGCTTCGGCCAGGGCGTGATGTGCATCTACGCCACCGGCCTCGACCTCGAGACCTTCTTCCCGCGCCTGCGGCGCGTGCACACCACGGCGCTCGCGGCCGCAGTCTCGGTGGCGTTGCTCTACGTCGGTGTCTTCGTCGTCAACGCCGTCGACGCGATCACCTCGGCGACCGTCATCCTCAACGCATTCACCACCCCGTGGGCGATCGTGCTCGTCATCGGTGCCCTGCGCACCCGCTTCTACGATCCGTACGACCTGCAGGCGTTCGCCCAGGGCCGCCGCGGTGGACGGTACTGGTTCAGTGCGGGCTGGAATCGGGCCGCGGTGACGGCATGGATCGTCGGATCGATCGTCGGACTGCTCGGGGTGCATACCGATCTCTACTCCGGTCCGCTGGCGAACATCCTCGGTGGCATCGACCCGAGCGCGATCGGATCCGGTCTGGCGGCCGCGATCGTCTACCTTCGCTTCGTGATGTTTTCGCGCAACCACGTCGACGTGTCCGACGCTCCGGTGCTCGTCGACCTGGAGACGGCAGGCGCGGTATGAGTCGAGTTGTGGCATGAGCAAGGCAAGCGGTGGCGTACGCACCCGCAAGTCGGCGGAGGAGCGGGCCGAGGAGATCCGGTCGTCCGCGCGCGACCTCGCGCTGGCCGAAGGACTGCCCGCGCTGACGCTGCGTGCGGTCGCCGCGCGTATCGGCGTTGCCTCCGCGCTCGTGGCCCACTATGAGCCGAGTATGGAAGAGCTTGTGGCGCGAACCTTTTCGTCGATCACCATTGCGGAGGTCGACGAGATCACCACGCTCGTCGCAGACGCGGAGACCGCCACCGACAAGCTGCGGCAGCTGATCGCGACCCTGCTCGAACCCGCCCGCGACGACGTGACGACGGTGTGGGCCGACGCCTTCAGCCTCGGCCGCACCAACGAGCCCCTGGCCGCGGCGGTGCGCGCGGTGATGGACCGCTGGCAGCTACTCGTGGCCGGCATCATCGACGAGGGCGTCGACGGCGGTGAGTTCACCACCGATGTTGCCGCCGACGTCGCCTGGCAGTTCCTCGGCATGATCGACGGCGTCAACTCCCACGCGCTCGTGCATTACGCCGGCGCCCCCGATCGCGGGCGACTCGTCTGCCGCGCGATGGAGAACGAGTTGGGGCTCGAGCGCGGCACCCTGCAGTGACCTGACACCGGTGCGGGTACGTGCCGATCGTGCGCACACCCAGACCGGCACATAGATTCGTGCCATGCAGATCGCGCAGCCGTCCACGGTGCCACGACGACGGATCGGGATCGTCGTCTTCGACGGCGTCAAGATTCTCGACTTCTCCGGGCCGGCCGAGGTGTTCGTCGAAGCCAATCAGTTCGGCGGCGACTATGAGGTCGTGGTCATGTCGCCGACCGGCGGTGACGTGACGACCTCGGTCGGGGTGCGGGTGAGCACACAACCGGTGACCGGCTCCGGCCGATTCGACACGGTCCTGGTCGCCGGCAGCGAGATCGCTCCGCCACTGTTCGTGACGCCCGAACTCGTGGCCGCCGTCGGCGACCTCGCCACCCGCACCCGTCGGCTGGCGTCGGTGTGCACCGGCTCTTTCGTGCTCGCCGCCGCGGGTCTGCTCGATGGGCGGACGGCCACGACCCACTGGAAGTTCACCGCCGATCTCGCGCACCGCTATCCCGAGATCCGGGTCGATGCCGACGCCATCTACGTCCGGGACGGCAGTGTGTACAGTTCCGCCGGGGTGGTTGCCGGGATCGACCTGAGTCTTGCGTTGCTCGAGGAGGACCACGGCGCCGAGGTCGCACGCCGGACCGCGCAGGGGTTGCTCGTGTACATGCAGCGCGGCGGCGGGCAGTCCCAGTTCTCCGCTTCGCTGACCGGTCCCGCTCCCCGAACCAGGTTGGTACGCAAGGCAACTGACCACATTGACGGCAACCTGCAGGAGCCGCATTCGGTGTCGGGCATCGCTGCACATGTGAATGTCAGTGCGCGACAACTGACCCGACTGTTCCGTGACGAACTCGGTACCACTCCGGCAGGGTATGTCGCCGACGCCCGCTTCGAACGCGCCCGCGACACCTTGCACGCCGGATTCACGGTCGCCGAGGCGGCCCAGGCCGCAGGCTATGGCAGTGCGGAGGTGATGCGCCGGGCGTTCGTCGCACGCATCGGCATCTCGCCGCGCAAATACCAGCAGCGGTTCTCCTCGACCCGAGCCGTCGCCGTGTGACCCGGCCGGGCGTGGATGTCCCAAATGGGGGTGTTCCTGGCGCACTGAGTGGGACCACGACGGCATCGCGGTCCGCAGAATGATGGTGTAGGCCAACCGGTTACCACCGCAGCGAGGAGCGACATGCCCACCATCACCACTGCCGACGGCGTCGAGATCTTCTACAAGGACTGGGGGTCGGGCCAACCGATCGTGTTCAGTCACGGCTGGCCCCTGTCGTCCGACGACTGGGACGCGCAGATGATGTTCTTCCTGCAGCACGGCTACCGCGTCGTCGCCCATGACCGACGTGGCCACGGCCGATCGGCACAGGTCGCCGACGGACACGACATGGATCATTACGCCGACGATCTCGCGGCCGTCGTCGAACACCTCGACCTGACCGACGCGATCCACGTCGGCCACTCGACCGGTGGCGGCGAGGTGGTGCACTATCTCGCCCGGCACGGGCAGGACCGCGCGGCCAAAGCGGTGCTGATCAGTTCGGTGCCGCCGATCATGGTGCAGACCGATGCGAATCCCGACGGCATCCCGAAGGAGGCCTTCGACGACATCCAAGTGCAGGTGGCCACCCGCCGCTCCGACTTCTTCCGGACCTTCGCCGAAGGACCCTTCTACGGCTACAACCGGGACGGCGCCGAGCCGTCGGAAGGCGTCATCGCCAACTGGTGGCGGCAGGGCATGATGGGTGGCGCCAAGGCACACCACGACGGCGTGGTCGCGTTCTCGCAGACCGACTTCACCGACGACCTGAAGAAGGTGACCATTCCGTCGCTCGTGCTGCACGGGGAAGATGACCAGGTGGTGCCGTACCAGAACACCGGAGTGCGCTCGGCCGAGTTGCTGCCGAACAGCACGCTGAAGACCTACCCCGGTTTCCCGCACGGCATGCCCACCACCGAAGCCGCCACCATCAACGCCGACCTGCTCGAGTTCTTCCGGGCCTGAACGAAGGAGTCTGGCGGACGCGGTTCCGCATAGACTTCCCGCGTGACCAGCAGTGCGTTCAGCAAACTACGCCAGTTGGTGCCGCCCCCGAACCACGGTGCGTCGCCCGACTGGGCCGAGGTCGCCGAACACCTGTCATTCACGCCGCCCGAGGACTACCGACGCATCGTCGAAGCCTACGGCGCCGGACTGTTCGCCGGCGAGGTCGCCGTCTGGGTGCCCGGTGGCCGGGGCGGCGAGGATCTGTTCGACAACACCGCGCCCGCATACCGGGAACTACTGGACTCGCGGGACTGGGTCGCAGACGGTGGATGGCAGTGGATCGAGTCCGACGGTCGGCGACAGCCGGTCGACCTCGGACCCGACCCACTCGCCTTCGGTGCGTGGGGAGGCGGCTCGAGTGGGGCCTATGGATATTGGCATCAGGTCGGCGGCGATCCTGATGACTGGCCGGTGCTCTACACCGATCTCGCGTCGCTGTGGCTGTATCACCGGGGCGGTGTCGCCGCGTTCATCGTCGATCTGCTCACCGGCAGGTTCGACACCGAACTCGTCGATCCGGCCGTTCCCGACAGCCGGGTCTTCGAGCCGCTGACGAAGTCATAGGTCGCGCTGGCAGGCGGCCAATTGTGAGGCCGATGCCCCACGCGGCGGAGGATGATTTCCGCCAACACTGAGGGCATGAACACGCACACCCCACGACAGGCGGTCTCCGCACTCCGCGCGCACCGCACCCTCGACGACGACAACGGCGATCGTTTCGCCGGCTACGGCATCATGGGTATCCCGTTCTCCTCGGGTCACTACCTCGCCCTACGCGATATGGTCGCGAGTTCGGTGGGTCCGCCCTATCGAAGCATCTGGCATCGAGACCCGCAGAGCCAGTGGACCATTCACACATCGGTCGATCCTGATCGGAGTTGTCCGCGATACTTCGGCGCCGGAGCCGTCGTCGATCGGCAACCGATCGACGTCTCCTGGACCGGGGATCACGAGTTCGAGGTGACCCTCGGCGACACCATCCGCTGGCGCCTCGTCCTCACGCCATCACCCGCCACCCGGCTGATGAGCTCGATGGGGAGCGCGCTGCCCGCCGCAGCCTGGGACGACAACGCACTGCTGAAGTCGATGGGCCCGATGGCGAGCACGCTGCTCGGTGCCGGACGGATTCGGTTGTGCGGCACAACGCCTAACAGCCAGTGGTTCCAGGCTCAACCCAGAGTGGTGTATCGGGTGGCGTCAAGCACCGCGACCATCGGCGGCATTGACATCGGCACCCCGGCCGGTCTGCACCGCCAAATCCGGCTCGGCGACTTGTGGCTCCCGCAACGAGGC
Source organism: Gordonia sp. CPCC 205515 (assembly GCF_048537925.1). Classification (NCBI taxonomy): domain Bacteria; kingdom Bacillati; phylum Actinomycetota; class Actinomycetes; order Mycobacteriales; family Gordoniaceae; genus Gordonia; species Gordonia sp. CPCC 205515. Next base: position 829,003 of record NZ_JBCLVJ010000002.1, read on the forward strand.
GTCTTCTTTGTGGGCACAGCACGTTTCACGCCTGACTGGGCGGCAGCCACCGGGAAGACTGCACGTCGCGAACCGGCGGTGACCCGATGAGCACCGCCGAGCGCACCGAGCACACCGCGGCCACCCGGAACACCGCGAGGGCGGCCGCACTCGGCTACGGGATCTGCACCTACGTGCTGTTCCTGGTGGTTTTCCTCTGGGCCATCGCATTTGTCGAGAACGCCCACATCGTCGTCGGTGGCGTCGACCTGGTGCCGCGGACCATCGACGATGGTGGTCCCGTCACGTCGGTCTGGGTGGCGATCCTGGTGAACCTCGTGCTGCTGACCGTGTTCGCGGTACAGCACAGCGTGATGGCCCGCGCCGGATTCAAGCGATGGTGGACTCGCATCGTGCCGCAACCGGTCGAGCGGAGCACCTTCGTGCTGGCGGCCACTGTCTGTCTCGCCGCGTTGATGTGGTGGTGGCATCCGATCACCGCCAGCGTCTGGGAGGTGCCGGGCGACGTGGCGCGCGCAGTGTTGATCGCGATCTCCCTCGGCGGATGGTTGCTGGTGCTCGCGTCGACCTTCCTCATCGATCACTTCGACCTGTTCGGGCTCCGTCAGGTCGTGGCCAACGCACGCCGACGCACGCTTCCGGCGTACCGGTTCGTCACCCCACTCTGGTACGGGCTGGTGCGACATCCGATCTATCTCGGCTTCCTGATCGCGTTCTGGGTGGCGCCGACAATGACCGTCGGACATCTGCTGTTCGCCGTCGCCACCCCGGGTTTCATCCTCATCGGCATCCAACTCGAGGAACGTGACCTGATGCGGGCATTCGGCGATGACTACGCGGCCTACCGGCGGCGGGTGCCCATGTTGGTGCCGGGTCTGCGCCGCCATGGCTGACGACGGCTCGGCGCGCGACAATGAGACGGTGACGTCCGGGCGATCCCCGCTACCACGACGCGTCGAGGTCCTCGCCGGGTTGTCGGTGGCGATCGACCTCGGGCTCGGCCAACCGGCCGAACACATGCTGCGCGCCGCCGTCATCGCGTGCCGGCTGTCCGACCGGATCGGGCTCACCGCCGCCCAGCGCGCCACCGTCTACTACACGACCCTGGTGATGTGGATCGGCTGCCACGCGGATTCCCAGGAATACACGCGCTGGTTCGGCGACGACATCGCGGTCCGGCGCGACCTCTACCTGATAGACCAGTCCGGCTTGCCGCTGCTGCGGTTCCTCGTCGGCAACGTCGCCCGCGGCGAGCCCATCGGTCGGCGCGCCAAGACGATGGCATCCCTGTTCCGCGACGCGCGCGGTCAGTTGCGGGCACTGGTTCACTCGCATTGTCTGTCGGCGGCGGCCCTGGCGCGGCACATCGGCTTTGGTGCGGATGTCGAGCACGCAATCGGCTTCGCTTTTGAACGGTACGACGGTGACGGGCTACCCGACGGTGTACCGGGTCCGGCGATACCGATCGAGATGCGGGTCGCCCAGCTCGCCGACATGATCGAGGTGCACCAGCGGATGTATGGGCTCGAGGGTGCGGTCGCCATGGCGCGCAGCCGACGAGGCGGTCATTTCGACCCGGCCCTCGTCGACGTGTTCGCGGCCGCACCCGACCAGCTGTTCCCGGGCGTCGAGGCAGATCCGTGGGAACAAGCCATCGCTCTTGCCCCAGACGCCGAGATCCGACTCGATAGCGGAGGACTGGACCGGACACTGACCGCCATCGGCGACTTCGCCGATCTCAAATGTCCATTCGCGCTGGGGCATTCGCGCAATGTCGCGACCCTCGCCGAGTCCGCGGCCGGGCGACTCGGGCTGCCGCCTGCCGACCGTGAGTACCTGCGGTGGGCGGGGCATCTGCACGACGTCGGCCGGATCGGCATCTCTAACCAGGTGTGGTCGAAAGCCGGTGACCTGACCGGCGCCGAATGGGAACGAGTCCGGATGCACCCGTACTTCACCGACCGTGTGCTGAAACGCATTTCGGGACTGGAACGGGTAGCGGCCATCGCCCGCACCCACCACGAGCATCTCGACGGTTCCGGCTACCCGCTCGGGATCGGGGGCGCCGCGCTCGGACGCCCGGAGCGGGTGCTCGCCGCGGCGACCGCCTACCAGTCGGCCCTCGAGCCCCGGCCGTACCGCGAGCCGATGTCGCCCGACGACGCTGCGGCGCGGCTGACGAAACGCGCCGACGACGGTGCTCTCGATCCCGAATGCGTCGAAGCGGTTCTGCTGGCCGCCGGTCACATTCGCGCGCGGACCCACCGGACCGATGCGTTGACCCCGCGGGAGATCGAGATCCTCGGTCTCGTCGCACGGGGGATGTCGAACCGGCGGATCGCGGAACGACTTGTGTTGAGCGAGAAGACCGTACGCAACCACGTGGAACGGACATACACCAAGATCGGGGTATCCAACCGGGTGGGTGCGAGTCTGTATGCACTGCAGAACGGCCTGGTCGACGTCGACTGAGCACCACCAAGGGATCAGGGCGACAGCAACGGCAGCGCTGCGAATGGGTGATCCTGCCACAGCATCCGCGACCCCTGCTCCGGATACCGGGTGACTACCGCAACGGCGTCGAAGACCTGGGTCAGCTCTGCCTCCACATCAAAGGCGGGCCATCCCGGGTCCCCGTGCGCCGCAAAGGCCGTCCACGCTGCACCCATCCGTGCGCTCAGCTCGGTGACGGCCGGCGGGATGGGATCGCCGATCAGCATGGCCGGCCGCCCGGCGTCGAGGTTGCCGAACACCAGGGGCACGTCGAATCCGTGGCAGGCGCCGAGCACACCTCCCATTCCCGGTGCGTCCATTGTCAGCTCGTACAGGAACGCGCGTCCGCCACCGGCGATCTGCGCGTCCGCCAGATGTCGGCTCGGCATGCGAAACAGCCAGTCCTCGTTGACCAATTCGTACAGTTCCTCGTCCGACGCCGCGGGGAACGACTCTCGGAAGCGCTGTGGCCCGTCGGATCCGGGCGCGAGTACCCGCAAGGCGCTGTCCGTCTGCGCCGCGGTGACCTCGCCAAGCACGCCGTCGAGCAGACTGAACAGCCGATGCTCGTCACGGGTGTGCCCGACAAGCAGATCGATGTCGCGGCCGCGCCCCTGCGACAACGCTTCCCACGGTGTCATCGGTAGTACATCGCCGTCGACGATGGGCGCCAACGGAATCGGCCGGTGGGTGATCTGACCCCACTGCGCACTATGAGCGGCCATGGCGGCCGAGACTGCCTCGCCGGCGGCCACCAGATCCATCGGAGGTACCTGGGTCAGATCGGATACCGTTGGGCGTTTGTTCAATTCGTCGGCGAAGGCGGTCGCGATGTCGGCCGCCAGTTCTGGTGTCAGAAAGGTGCCGGGGACGCTCTGGGCTATCGCCCGCCGAAACAGACCGGATGCACGTGGCGTCGCCAGCAGTGCGGCCACCGACCCGCCGCCCGCCGACTGCCCGAACACGGTGACGCGGTCCGGGTCGCCGCCGAATGACCGGATGTTTTCCTGCACCCAGGCCAACGCGGCCACCTGATCGAGGAGTCCACGGTTGGCCGGCGCGCCCTCGATCCACCCGAACCCCTCGAAGCCGAGCCGATAATTCACCGTCACGACCACGACGTCGTGTCCGGTGAGGTGCCCGCCGTCGTACTCAGGGAATCCGGAACCCCCGACGACGTACGCGCCACCGGGCAGCCACACCATCACCGGCAGCATCGACCGCCGATCGAGGGCGGGGGTCCAGACGTTGAGGGTCAGCCAATCGGTCGCATCGGCGTCGATGTCCGTGTCCACGAAGCTGACCGGCTGTGGGGGAGGCGGGCCGAACTCGGTGGCCGGGCGGACGCCATCCCACCGTGACACCGGCTCGGGCGCGCGAAATCGGTGCTCGCCGACGGGCGGCTCGGCAAAACGGATTCCGCGGAACACGGCGAGTGGGCCGGACCAGGTGCCCGCAAGGCTGCCGCCGGCGGTGCGAACCACCGGATCGTGTTCATGACGATCAGGCGAGGAGTTCACGACCATGTGCGCCAACCTATTGCACTGTTGCAGAGGTGGGAACTGATTTTGCCGGTCGTGGCAACTCGACACGTTGGGTCAAAAGCGTTGACTCGATCTGCCGTGCCAGTACTGTGGTGAGTGTCACACAGCCCGGAGGGAACGCCATGGCAGCCGCCGATATGAAGGAACTCCATCGCAGCGTCGAGGTGCTGCGGCACCACATCGCGACGTTGAAATCGCAGTACGGGGATGTCGATGCCGTGCGCCGCATGACCAACGATCTCGACCGACTCGAGATCGATCTGCACGACTTCGAACACGCGCCACCACCACTCCGCAAGGTCAAGCTGCCGAACGACGAAGTGGTCTACGTTCCCGACAGCAAATCAGACGAGGCCGCGTGGCTCGGTGCGCAAGATGAAGGGCTGGGCTTTCATTCGCGTGAGCGCACCAAGTGAGTGCCCCCGCTTCTGAGCGGCGGGAGAGCACCGGGGTCTTTTCTCCGGGTCGGGCGCGGATTGCCGCGCGCACCCTTCGGGTGGACAGGTGGTGGTTGCAGCCGCTGCTGACTGCACTCGGTCTGTCGGCGTTCATCATCTATGCGACGGTGCGGTCGTTCGTCCGCAGCGCTTATTGGGTGGCGGATTATCACTACCTGACGCCGTTCTATTCGCCGTGTCTGAGTGATTCGTGCGTCCCGGGATCGAGTCATTTCGGTACGCCGTTCCCCGAACTCCCGATGTGGATACCACTCGGGTTCGTCGTGCTGCCGTTCCTGCTGGGATTCCGCCTGACCTGCTACTACTACCGCAAGGCCTACTACCGCTCGTTCTGGTTCTCGCCGCCGGCCTGCGCGGTGGCCGAACCCCACGGTCGGTACACGGGAGAGACCCGCCTGCCGCTGATCATCCAGAACGCGCACCGGTACTTCTTCTATGTCGCCGTGATCGTTTCGTTGATCAACACCTACGACGCCATCACCGCGTTCCACGGTAAGGACGGCGGGTTCGGCTTCGGACTGGGCAACGTGATCCTGGTGGTGAACGTAGTGCTGCTGTGGACCTACACGGTCTCCTGTCACTCCTGCCGGCACGTCACCGGTGGCCGCCTCAAGCACTTCTCGGCCCATCCGGTCCGGTACTGGATCTGGACCCAGGTCTCCAAGCTCAACACCCGGCACATGCTGTTCGCCTGGATAACGCTCGGCACGCTGGTACTCACCGACTTCTACATCATGCTGGTGGCCAGTAACACGATCTCCGACCTGCGATTCGTCGGCTGATTCGATCAATTACACAGTGGGGGTTGCTACTACATGACCGAACCGGAACGCCACAAGTACGACGTCGTGGTCATCGGTGCGGGCGGAGCCGGTCTGCGGGCCGTCATCGAGGCCCGCGAAAAGGGCTATTCGGTCGCGGTGGTGTGCAAGTCGCTGTTCGGCAAGGCACACACCGTGATGGCCGAGGGCGGTTGTGCCGCATCGATGGGCAACGCCAACTCGAAAGACAACTGGCAGACGCACTTCCAGGACACCATGCGCGGTGGCAAGTTCCTCAACAACTGGCGCATGGCCGAACTGCACGCCAAGGAGGCGCCGGACCGGGTCTGGGAGCTGGAAACCTATGGCGCGCTGTTCGATCGAACCGAGGACGGCCGAATTGCCCAGCGCAACTTCGGTGGCCACACCTATCCGCGGCTCGCGCACGTCGGTGACCGGACGGGCCTGGAACTGATCCGAACCATGCAGCAGAAGATCGTCTCGCTGCAGCAAGAGGATCACGCCGAGACCGGTGATTACGAATCACGGATCAAGGTGTTCGCCGAATGCACCATCACCGAACTCCTCAAGGACGGTGATGCGATCTCCGGTGCCTTCGGTTACTGGCGCGAGTCCGGACGGTTCGTCCTGTTCGAGGCGCCGGCCGTGGTGCTCGCGACCGGCGGTATCGGCAAGTCGTTCAAGGTCACGTCGAACTCCTGGGAGTACACCGGCGACGGACATGCCCTCGCGCTGCGCGCCGGAGCCAGCCTGATCAACATGGAGTTCATCCAGTTCCATCCGACCGGCATGGTGTGGCCGCCCAGCGTCAAGGGCATCTTGGTGACCGAGGGCGTGCGCGGTGACGGTGGCGTTCTGAAGAACACCGAGGGCAAGCGGTTCATGTTCGACTACATTCCGCCGGTGTTCAAGGGACAGTACGCCGAGTCGGAGGAAGAGGCCGACAAATGGCTCGCCGACAACGACAGCGCCCGCCGCACACCGGATCTCCTGCCGCGCGACGAGGTGGCGCGGGCCATCAACGAAGAGGTCAAGGCCGGCCGCGGCACCGAACACGGCGGTGTGTACCTCGACATCGCCTCACGCATGCCGGCCGACGAGATCATCCGCCGGCTGCCGTCCATGCATCACCAGTTCAAAGAACTTGCCGACGTGGACATCACGGCCGAACCCATGGAAGTCGGACCCACCTGCCACTACGTGATGGGAGGCATCGAGGTCGACCCGGACACCGGTGCCTCACGCGTGCCCGGCCTGTTCGCGGCCGGCGAATGTTCCGGCGGGATGCACGGCTCGAATCGCTTGGGCGGCAACTCGTTGTCCGACCTCCTGGTGTTCGGGCGGCGTGCCGGCCTCGGTGCGGCATCGTACGTCGAATCGCTGGCCAACCGGCCCCAGGTCTCCCCGGACGACGTCGACCGGGCCGCGGCATTCGCGTTGGCGCCCTTCGACCCACCGACCGAAGGCAAGCCGGAGAATCCGTACACCCTGCACATGGAACTGCAGCAGTTCATGAACGACCTGGTGGGCATCATCCGCAAGGAGGCGGAGGTGAGCGAGGCGATCGGTGATCTCGAGGAGATGCGCCGCCGGATGCCCGGCATGCAGGTGGAAGGACATCGACAGTTCAACCCGGGCTGGCATCTGGCTGTCGATCTGCGAAACATGCTGTTGGTCTGCGAATGTGTGGCCAAGGCGGCTTTGCTGCGCACCGAGAGCCGCGGCGGTCACACCCGTGACGACCACCCCGACATGGACCCCAACTGGCGCAACACCCTGCTCGTCTGCACCGCCGACGTCGGTGACGATTCACCGGTACCGGAGGTCACCGTCGTCAAGGAGGACCAGGTGCCGATGCGCCCGGATCTGTTGGAGCTGTTCGATTTCTCCGAGATCGAGAAGTACTACACGGCCGGTGAGATCGCCGGTCATCCAGACGCCGGGGGGACCAAGGAGAACTGATATGGGCTACGACGCGAAGTTCCGGGTGTGGCGAGGTGACGTCGAGGGTGGTGACCTCCAGGACTTCACCGTCCTCGCCAACGACGGCGAGGTGGTACTCGACATCATCCACCGACTGCAGCAAACCCAGGCACCCGACCTTGCGGTGCGCTGGAACTGCAAGGCAGGCAAGTGTGGATCGTGTTCCGCGGAGGTGAACGGCCGCCCAAAGCTGTTGTGCATGACCAGAATGTCGACGTTCACCGAGGACGAGGTCATCACGGTGACCCCGATGCGCACGTTCCCGGTGATCCGCGACCTGGTCACCGACGTCTCCTTCAACTACGCGAAAGCCCGTGAAGTGCAGTCGTTCACGCCGCCCGAGGGGCTGAAGCCGGGCGAGTACCGGATGAAACAGGTTGACGTGCAACGGTCGCAGGAGTTCCGCAAGTGCATTGAGTGCTTCCTTTGCCAGGACACCTGCCATGTCGTCCGCGACCACGAGGAGAACAAGCAGAACTTCTCTGGACCTCGCTTCTTGATGCGTGTAGCCGAGCTCGATATGCATCCCCTTGATGTGGCCGAACGACGTGACTCGGCACGCTCCGAACACGGGCTGGGCTTGTGCAATATCACCAAGTGCTGCACCGAGGTGTGCCCGGAGCACATCAAGATCACCGACAACGCACTGATCCCGATGAAAGAACGCGTGGTGGATCGCCACTACGACCCGCTGGTGTGGTTGGGGAACAAGCTCTTCCGCCGTCAGTGACACCGCCAGCCGCGCTTTCCCACCGCTCCCTGAGCAGCCCGCGAGGCGCCAGCCGCGCTTTCCCACCGCTCCCTGAGCAGCACGCGAGGCGCCAGCCGAGCGAGCGTGTCGAAGGGCCGCGAAACTCAGTCCACATACTCGCTCATCGACGAGAGACGTGCGTCGACCGGAACGATCTGCGTGCGTGGACGATCCGACATACCCCAGTGGACAGTTGTCCCCGCGATGAGCGTCGCATGGGGGACAACGAGTTCTCGGTACTGTGCTCGGTGCGATGAGATCGTCATCGATTCGACGAAGTGCCGATCCGTTGAATTATCCGGGGCGTCGAGCACGAGATCACGATCGCCCGGCAGATGCACCGTGGTCCGACGCATCAGCGGCGACCCCAGCGCCCATTCCGGCCGACCCGGACAATGCGGGTAGATGCCCAGTGCACCGAGCACATACCACGCAGCCATCTCCCCGTTGTCCTCGTCACCCGGGAATCCCTCCGGCGAGTACATGGTCTCCAGTACTCGCCGAACCTCGGTTTGGGTTCGCCACGGTCGCCCCGCCGCAAGATAGAGGAACAGCGCGTTGTGTACCGGCTGATTGGAATGAGCGTACTGGCCATGGTTCGCGGCGGCCATCTCGGTCATCTCGTGGATTTCGTGACCGTAGGAACCGACAGCGAAGTACGGGGGAGTGGCCAGCATGTCGTCGAGCTTGGCGGCCAGCGCCGCGCTGCCGCCGAACAGGCGACCCAGTCCCGCCGGATCATGCGGCACCGCCCACGAACTCTGCCACGCACCGCCCTCGCAGTACGGTCCACCCCACTCGAACTCGTCGAAGGGTTCGCGCCAGGTGCCGTCCGGTCCGCGGGCCCGCATGAATCCGACGGCAGGGTCGAAGACGTTGCGGTAGTTGGTGGCTCGCCGCAACATCCGATCGCGGGTGGTGTCGTCGCCGAGACGGTCGGCGACGACACTGATGGCCCAATCGTCGTAGGCGTAATCGAGGGTCTCGGCCACCCACGTACCGGAGGTGCGACAGCCGTGATGCAGGTACTCCTCGATGCCGCGACGGCCTGCGCCGCCGGGAGCATTCTCGCCGGCCGGTCCGTCGGCGTGCCGGAGCATCATCCGGTATGCGGCATCGACGTCGAAACCGTTGACGCCCTTGACCAGTGCGTCAGCCACGATGGCATCGAGATGCGTACCTGGCATCGATACCCGATGCCCCGGCGACGGCCACTGTGGCAGCCACCCGCTCTCCTGTCCGGCATGAACGAACCCCTGGAGCACCTGTCCGACAAACGCCGGGTCAAGCAACGTGAGCAGTGGAAACTGGGTGCGGTACGTGTCCCACGTGCCGGTGTCGGCGTAGAGCACCCCCGGATGCACTTCTCCGTCGTAGGGGCTGTAGTGGATCGTGCGGTTCTGCGCGTCCATCTCATGCAGGACACGCGGAAAGAGCTTGGTGCGGTAGAGGCACGACGCGAAGGTGGCGATGGTCGCGGTCGGATCCGAGGCGCCGTCGTCGACGGGCTCCACCTCGATCTGATCGAGCGCCGTGTCCCAGAGGTGCGCAGCGTCGGCGGCCACCGCCTCGAGATCACGCCCACCCACCTCGCGTTTGAGAGTGATCCGCGCCTGCGCCTCGCCGATGAACGACGTCGCGATCCGCATCGTCACAACCCGTGCACCCGGACCGAGTTCGGCGACCAGACCCAGACCTTCGTCGGTGCGCGGAGTCTGCGCGGGCCCGAGGGCGTCGTCGTGGAACGTCGCCCAGTCGACGATGTCGTGATCGAGCACCGCCACGAAGTGCTGGGCGAAGCCGTCAGGCACGCCCCCGGAATTGCCGCGGGTGAACCCGACGATCGTCCGGCGGTCCGGCTCAACACGCAGATGAGTCTCACCACAGGTGGATTCGACGATGATCCGGTGCTGGGTGTCGGTGGGGAAGCGAAAACGCATGACCGCACACCGCGACGTGGGTGCCACATCGATGTCGATGCCGCGGGCCGCCAGCCGTAGTGACATCGAGTCCGGTGACACCGTGGAGTGGTCGCGTCGCCAGATTGTCGCACGACGGCTGGCGGACAAAAGGCGTCGTCCCGACTGCGGCAGTATCGCGAACGATCCGTAGTCGCCCATCCATGGACTTGGCTGGTGGGTACACCGCACGCCTTGCAGCTTCGGGTTGCGGGGGCTGAACATCCAGCCGCCGTGCCGCTGGGTCTGAAGTGTCCAGTGCGCCATGCCGAATGGCACCGCGACGATGGGCAGCGTGTTTCCGGTCGACAGCTCCGGGATGCTGTCGGTCCCCTGGAAGACGTTGACGTGGGTGCGCAGGCTCATGGTCCGAGCAATAGCACATCGTGGTCGGTAGTTGAGAGTTTCGGGGCGCGATCGGCAGTACGCTCGAGGCATGGACATCATCCCAGAGGTCATCGAACTCGAGTCGGTCGAACTCGCCGTGGTGCGCAAAACCGTGGTGATGGAACAGATTCCGAACTTCTACGACGAGGCATTTCCGCTTCTCTTGTCGGCGATCGAGCAGTCGGAGCGTGAAGTGGCCGGTCCCGCATACGGATTGACATTCTCCATGCCGACTCAGACCGCCGACGGAATGGCGATGGACATGGGGGCGGCGTTCCCCGTCGATGCAGCTTTCCCCGACACCGATTCGGTGGTCGGGATGCGAACTCCTGGAGGCAAGGTCGCCCGCCATGTGCACCGCGGTAGTTACGACCTGCTTCCTGAGGTGTACGCGGCTGTGTTCGCCTGGATCGGCGAGCAGGGTCTGACACCGGGGGAGTTCGCCTGGGAGGTCTACGTGACCGAGCCGACACCCGACGCCGACCCGGACTCCATGGTCACCGAGGTCGTCGTTCCCGTGACCTGATCGCGGCACCGGTCGGCTCGCTCGCTGAGCCTCGCCCCTTCCGCTCGCGCTCCCCAACCCGGCCCCCTTCCGCCCCCAACCGCTCCCTGAGCAGCCCGCGAGGCGCCAGCCGCCCTTCGTCGCGCTCGCAAGCTCGCTTGCTCAGGACCCGCGAGCGTGTCGAAGGGCAACGCGAGAAAACAAACTTGTCAGACCCCCGGGGTATGTTCTCGGTAGCAGGAAGAAGACAACGAACGAAGCGCCGCGACCCCAGGTTTGAGGGGTCGCATCAGAGATGAATGTGGGTGTCCTGCAGCCATGTCCGCATCTCTGAAAGGTCGCTCGCGTGTCGACAGCAGCTGGTTCACCCGACGCGCCGTTGTGGCGTGGGTTGCCGGCTGCTTTCCTCGGCGGAATCGATCCCGCCGACGCCGATGAGGCCCCGATCAACGACCTCCTACTCGGCATGACCGACCTCGACCGCGGCCACTCCTACCTCGCCTACTGCGACTACCGGACGGCGCAGGTCGTCTACGACCGTTACGTCGCCCCGCGTGAGGACACCGACGGGTTCGTCGTCGACGGCTTCGCCGACGCAGCGACGCGGATCGCGCAGACGCGGGCGATGACTCGCCACCAGGCCGAAGTGCTGTTGAACGAGGCGGTGGTGTTGCGGGACCGCCTGCCCGATGTGTTCGAGTGCCTCGGCGACGGGGTGATCTCTCAGCGTCAGGCTCAGCAGATCATCACTGACACCGATCTGATCGACGGCGAATCCTATGCCCCCGAGGTCGATGCGGAGATCGCTCGACGGTTACGCAAGGGCACGTTCTCCACCAAGGCTCTGCGGAACATGGTGGACCGCATCATCTTCCGGCACGATCCGGATGCGGTGCGCGAACGCCGCAAGGACGCCATCGACAAGCGTGGCGTCTGGGTGGAGAACCGCCGCGATGGCACCGCCGAGTTGACCGCGGTGATGTCGGCGGAGAACGCGCGTCTGGCGTATGCCAGTCTCGCGGCGACCCCCGCGGCGAAAGTGTGTGAGCACGATGGACGCACCACGCCGCAGCGGGAGTCGGATCTGGAGTTCGCGTTGTTGACCGGCGGCGATTTCGCGTGTGAGTGCGGGCGCGACGATTGCGCGGTCACCGTACTGACTCTCGACGACGCTGCCACCGACGGCATCGAAGACGCTCGGTCGAAGGCGCTGGTGCCGATCGCCCCGAAGTTCGTCATCCACGTCGTCTGCGACGAAGCCACCCTCAACGGGACCGCGAACAATCCCGGCTACCTCGACGGTCACGGCGTGATCGACGACGAGCACGTCCGCGAGCTCGCCGCTCGCCCGGATGCGCGGATCGCACCGCTGATTCCGCCGGGCACGCCGATGAACCCGGACGGCACTTTCACGCGGCCCGGATCACTGGCGTCGGATCCGTACCGGCCGACCACCTCGCTCGACGCGTTCATCCGCATCCGCCACGGCGTGTGCAGCGAACCCGGCTGCACCAAGAGCGCCTGGGAGTGCGATGCCGAGCATGTGGAGGAGTTCGACCACGACAACCCCAGCGCCGGCGGACAGACCACCTCGGACAACATGAACCCAAAATGCCGGCCCTGGCACCTGCTCAAGACGTTCTCGGGGTGGCTCGACGACCAGTGGCGCGACGAGAACGACCAGTTGCGCACGGAGACAGTCACTCCCGAGGGTTTTGTCATCCCGGGTGAGGCCGAGACCATGGAAGAACTCTTCCCCGGGCTGCGCCGCATCCGCTACACCGCCCCACCCCAGGCCCCACCGGCCTCCGACGCCCCGAATCAGGAACGCCCGACACGCACCCGCAGTCGGACGGCGAACAAACATGCCCGACGGCGGGCGGAGAGGAGTCGGAACCGGAAGCGACATAACGAAGGACCCGAGGCGCCGTTCTGAGGTCGCGCTCGGTCCAGCGTCGGGGCTCTCCTTGATGTCCGCTAAGCGCGATTTACGATCTTTTTACCGATTGGCCACGTGCGCGCGATATCGGCACACCTAGAGTCAGGGCTGCGTACACCGTTAGTGCGCATTCATCACTCATGTGAAACAGGCTATGTGCCAGTGGAGGTCTGCCTTGCCACCGGAAGTCGGAGACGCCATCACGACGATGTCGTCGGTCAACAACGAGTTTTTCTACTGGGTGTCGATCGCCCTGATGATGTTCATTCACGCGGGATTCCTGGCCTATGAGGTCGGAGCGTCACGATCGAAAAACGTCCTCGCCACTGCGATGAAGAACCTGCTCGCGTTCGCCACGATCGTGGCGTCCTTCTTCTTCGTCGGATGGTTCCTCTACAACGCAATGCCCAGTGGCTTCATCGAATTCAACGATGCCGCCAAGGCGGCGTTGCCGTGGAGCGACAACATGGGCCCGAACATTCAGGACTCCTCCAGCGGTATCTTCTGGGGTGCGTTCGCCCTGTTCGCAGCCACCACCGGTTCGATCATGTCCGGCGCGGTCCTCGAGCGGATACGGACCAGCGCATTTCTGATCCTCACGGTTCTTGTGGGTTCGGTCGTATGGATCATCGGCGCGGCCTGGGGGTGGCACGGCGCCGGTTGGATGCTCACCAAGATGGGCTTTCATGACGTCGGCGCCGCCGGATGTGTGCACACGATCGCCGGTTTCGCGGCGCTCGGCATCCTGATCAACCTCGGCCCACGGATCGGACGCTTTCGCGAAGATGGTTCGCCGGTCACCATCCGACCGCACAACCTGCCGCTCACCATGGTGGGTCTGATGCTCATCTTCGCCGGCTTCTTCGGCTTCCTGATGGGCTGCGTGATCTACGGTCCGGAAGGATACGCAACGATCTACGGAAGCCCGACGACGCTGTCCGCCTTCGCATTCAACACGTTGATGGGTCTGGCCGGCGGCATCATCGGTGCCTACATCACGTCTCGGGGTGAGCCGTTCTGGACGATCTCGGGCGGTCTCGCCGGTGTCATCGGTGTCGCGTCGGGGATGGACCTCTACCACCCCGCGCTGGCGTTCATCATCGCGCTCGCCGCCGGCGCCCTCGTGCCGTACATCGGAAAACTGTTGGAGAAGTTCAAGATCGACGACGTCGTCGGCGCAGTGGCGGTGCACGGAGGCATCGGACTTTACTCGGTGATCATGGTGGGGGTCTTCCTCGCCGGCTACCCGAACACCGATGGGAACCCCAGCATCTCGTTCTGGGGTCAGATCGTCGGCGGACTGGTCTTCGTGGCACTCGGGTTCATTCCGGCCTACCTGGTCTCCTTGGCTCTCAAGAAGATCGGCATGCTCCGTATCCCAGCAGAGGTGGAGGAACACGGACTCGACCTGACCGAGGTGCCGGCGACCCCGTACCCGGAGGGCATCCCGGTCACGGTGATGCGTGCGGACAAGATGCCTATCGCGACAATCGAGGAGCGCTGAGATGTTCAACCCGTTCGAGTCCTACGACGATGCCGACGTGGTGTTCACCTTCGGTGGTCACTCGGTTGGCGTGTGGATCGTCTTCGTCCTCGCGGTCGTGCTGTTCGTCGCGTTCTTCGTACGAATGATCACTCACGAGAACGAGGCGTACAAAGCCATCATCGAGCACAAGCCGGTGGAGCCGGGACCCGCCGCCGAAGGGGAGCCGCCGGTCTACTGAATCGTCGGACGTGGTGTCGCTGAGGCGTGCCACGCATACACAATCCCGCCGACCACGCGTGTTGGTCGGCGGGATTTGTGGTGCCCTCGGTGAGACTCGAACTCACACTGGACGGGTTTTGAATCCGTTGCCTCTGCCAATTGGGCTACGAGGGCATCCGCGGTCGCGCACCTGGTGTGGCGGCTGCGACAGTTCACTCTAGATGATCGGCCGAAGCGCCTACCAACCGGTACTCTGCACGCATCAGCGCGTGCGTGATCGTGCTGGTCGTGGACATCGACGGTGCAGGTCAACGGCGGAGGAGGGGATGGTGACGGTGACAGACAGCGCAGCGGCACAAACCGATGGACAGGTGACGACCCATCGAGTGCTGGTGGCCGAGGACGACTCGCTGATCCGGATGGATCTCATCGAGATGCTCCGCGAGGAGGGGTACGACGTCGTCGGGGAGGCGCCCAACGGTCAGGTCGCGGTCGATCTCACCGAGAACCTGCGTCCGGATCTGGTGATCATGGACGTGAAGATGCCGGTCCGTGACGGCATCGACGCCGCCACCGAGATCGCGCAGAAGAAGCTCGCGCCGGTGGTCATGCTGACCGCGTTCAGTCAACGCGAGTTCATCGAGAAGGCGCGGGATGCCGGCGCGATGGCCTACCTCGTGAAACCGTTCACGAAGGCTGATCTGGTGCCGGCCATCGAGGTGGCGGTCAGCCGCTACAACGAACTCAGCGCGCTCGAGAAGGAGGTCGCCACCATGGCGGACCGCCTCGAGACCCGCAAGCTCGTGGAACGCGCGAAGGGATTGCTGATGGAGAAGCAATCGCTCACAGAACCCGAGGCGTTCAAGTGGATTCAGCGCGCGGCGATGGATCGGCGCACCACGATGAAGGCGGTGGCCGTCGTCGTCGTCGAGACCCTCGGGACTCCGGCGGAGTAGTCGCCGAGCGGTGGCAGTATCGACGTTCCGGGATGGCCTGCGCTGATCCCGGGGCGTGAGCGGTGACGATCAGCCCAGCAGGTTGACCGCATTGGCCACAACGAGGCTCAGGATCATGATCGACAGAATCGACTGCAGCGCCATGGCCAGCTTCGCCCATCGGGCGAACGGAATGACATCGGTGGGGCTGAAGGCGGTCGCGTTGTTCAGCGCCAGATAGAGATAGTCGAAGTAGATCGGACGCCACCCCGGTGCAGCGAGTTCGGGGCTGAGTTGCTGGGGAAACACCAGATCGGCACGCTCCCGGTGTCGGAGGTGCCGGCTTACGGGTCCGCCGTTGTCGGTCTCCCAGTACAAGAAGGCGAACGCGATGATGGTCTGCAGCCACACCAGCGCGCCGGAGATGAGCAGCTCGGTCGCGACGGTCGTCTGGGGGTTGCCGTGGAGGAGATCCCAGAGGAGCCGCGCTGCGCTCCACGCAGCTCCCGACGCGATGGCCGCGACAAGGATGAGCGAGAGTGTTCGAACCCATCGTCCGGGCTGATCTATCCGACCGGGGTCGAGGATGATCAGCGCCACGAGCACCACGCCTTCGATCGCCGGAAACAGCCACGGCAGGTAATAGTCGATGCCGGGCGAGTAGCGCCCGGGGAGTAGGAACGGCACCGCCATGGAGACCAGGACGAAGGCCGACGCGGTCCATCGTCGTTCGGCGCGTGGCAGGGGATCGGTGGGTGCACCGTCGTCGATCGTCATCTGCATTCCTCCGGTCTGCCAGCGATGACGTTATCGAGTTGTCCGCCCGCCGGCACGACTCTTCGGCGGCTGCGCATGTCGGTTGACGGATTCGACCGCCGGATGGCCGTAAATTCTGTGAAAACACACCGACGACACTCCCGATTGTTTGGCGTCAATCCATCGCGGCTGCCCCGGTTTCGGACTATGTTTTGCGAAGGTCTCCTCAGCAGATCTCTCGGCGCGTGAGTGTCGGGTGGGGTGTAGTGAGAGGTATGAGAAATGCATCGTCGTATGACGACTGGTGCTCTCGCGGTGGCCATGGCCAGTGTTCTGGCCGTCTCCGCGTGTAGCAGCAAATCGAGTGACTCGGGGTCGACCGCAAGTGGTGGGGAAAGCGGTTCCGCCGCGGCGAGTTCGGGCCTCACGATCGCGCCGCTCGCGCAGATCGACACCCAGGGCAACAAGGTCGAGGCCAACGAGGAGTCACAGGCCCTCAATCCGGCCGGCGACGGCAACGCCCAGTGCCCGGCGACCACCATCGCGATGGCCGGAGCACTCACCGGCGCCGACGCAGCACTCGGCATCAACATCCGCAACGGGGCGCAGCTCGCCGTCGACCAGCACAACAAGGCCAACGCGAACTGCCAGATCACGCTGAAAACCTTTGACACCGAGGGTGATCCGCAGAAGGCGACGCAGGTCGCCCCGCAGATCGCCAATGACGACTCGATCGTCGGCCTGATCGGACCCGCCTTCTCCGGCGAGACCAAGGCCACCGGCGGCATCTTCAACCAGGCCGGCCTGGTATCGGTCACCGCCTCGGCCACCAACCCCACCCTCACCGACAACGGCTGGAAGACCTTCTTCCGCGGCCTGGCGAACGACGACGTCCAGGGCCCGGCGGTCGCGAAGTATCTGACCGGCACCATGGGCAAGAAGAAGGTGTGCGTCATCAAGGACGACACCGACTACGGCATCGGCCTGGCCAAGGCGATGACCACGACCCTCGGCTCCGCCGCCGACGCCTCCTGCTCCGGTGACGTCAAGAAGGGCGACCGCGAGTTCTCCGCGATCATCTCCAAGGTCACCGCCGCCAACCCGGACGCCATCTTCTACTCCGGCTACTACGCCGAGGCCGCACCGCTGGCGCAGCAGTTGAAGTCGGCGGGATCAACCGCGACCTTCGTCTCCGGTGACGGCACCAACGATCCGCAGTTCACCGCGCAGGCCGGCGACGCCTCCCAGGGTGCGGTTCTCTCGTGCCCGTGTGGTCCGGCACCGGACAAGTTCAAGAGCGAGTACGAGACCGCGTTCAAGCAGGCGCCGGGCGTGTACTCGGTGGAGGCCTACGACCTCGCCAGCATCCTGATGAAGGGCATCGCGTCGGGACAGACCACCCGCCCGCAGTTGCTCAACTACGTCCGCACCTACAAGGGTCCGGGTCTGGCCCGCACCTACGAGTGGACCCCGACCGGTGAGCTGACGTCGTCGCTCATCTGGGTCTACGAAGTCAAGTAGGACAACTCCCACGGTGCGCCCGGGTCGCCAAGCCCGGGCGCACCGTGGTCTGCGGGGACCGGATGCGACAACGCAAGGTTGAAAGGCGCGCATGATCGTGTATTCGTTGGCCGAGTCGTCGATGACGGTGGCGAGCACCATCGGCTTCGATCTCGGCTCACTGAAAGAAGGCTTTTGGGGCCTGACCATTGAGGGGCTCACCTACGGTGCCATCTATGCCCTTGTGGCAGTTGGTTATACGCTCGTCTACGGCGTGCTGCGGCTGATCAACTTCGCGCATTCCGAAGTGTTCATGCTCGGCATGTTCGGCACCTACATCGGCCTGCTGCTGCTGGGCTTCTCGCCGTCGGGCAACGCCTATAACGAGGGCGTCGTGATGACCTGCGTCTACCTGGTCATCGCCGCACTGTGCGGCATGGCGGTCTCCGGTGGTGCGGCGGTGGGTCTCGAGTTCGTCGCCTATCGCCCGCTCCGACGACGCGGCGCCAAACCCCTGGCCTTCCTCATCACCGCCATCGGCATGTCCTTCGTGCTGCAGGAATTCGTGCACTACATCCTGCCGAAGTTCCCGGTGGAACCGCAGCTCGGCGGGTCCAGCGGCCAGCCGACCATCCGCCTCGTCGAACCGGTGAAGGAGTTCACCATCTT
Source organism: Gordonia sp. CPCC 205515 (assembly GCF_048537925.1). NCBI lineage: Bacteria > Bacillati > Actinomycetota > Actinomycetes > Mycobacteriales > Gordoniaceae > Gordonia > Gordonia sp. CPCC 205515. The sequence goes on from NZ_JBCLVJ010000002.1 coordinate 847,368, forward strand.
CGGGGCGCCGGTCACCAATGTCACGATGATCATCATCTTTTCGGCGCTGATCCTCGCGCTCGGTACCGACGCGATGATCAACCAGACCCGGCTGGGTCGCGGAATCCGTTCGGTCGCACAAGACCCCGATGCCGCCCTGCTGATGGGCGTGTCCCGGGACCGCATCATCACCGTCACCTTCTTGATCGGCGGCCTGCTCGCGGGCGCCGCGGCGATGCTCTACACGCTGCGGGTGCCGACGAACATCGTCTACTACGGCGGTTTCATCCTGGGTATCAAGGCGTTCTGCGCCGCGGTCCTCGGCGGTATCGGCAATGTCCGCGGCGCATTGCTCGGCGGTCTGTTGCTCGGTGTCATGGAAAACTATGGATCGGTGGTCTTCGGTAACCAGTGGAAGGACGTCGTCGCATTCGTCCTGCTGATCCTGGTGCTGATGTTCCGCCCGACCGGAATCCTGGGCGAGAAGCTGGGGAAGGCGAGGGTATGACGACACAAGAACCCGCGACGCCGGGCGCGTTCGACGGCGCGACACCCCGCGGCCTCGGCGACCGAATCCGCGTCTGGTGGGACTCCCTGCCCCGTGTCGGACAGTGGGCCGTCGGCATCCCGGCCATCCTGCTCATCGCCTTCCTGCCGATCATCAAGCCTCCGTTGCTGACCACCACCGCAACCGATTTCGGTGTGGTGATGGCGACCTTCGCGATGACCGCGCTGATCGCCATCGGCCTCAACGTGGTGGTCGGTCAGACCGGTCTGCTCGACCTCGGTTACGTCGGCTTCTACGCCGTCGGCGCCTATGTCGTTGCGCTGCTGACCTCGCCGGCGAGCCCGTTGTGGGGCAGCACAGACCACGGCATCTTCTCCGGGCCGTGGGCGTGGCTGGCCTGTGTTCCGCTGGCGATCGTGATCACCGGCATCACCGGACTCATCCTCGGCACCCCAACGCTGCGCGTGCGCGGCGACTACCTCGCGATCGTGACCCTGGGCTTCGGTGAGATCGTCCGACTGCTCGCCGACAATCTCGTCGACATCACCAACGGTGCCTCGGGTCTGCAGAACGTGTTGTTCCCGGAGCTCTTCACCACCGACAAGCACCCCGACGGGGTGTTCTCCAACGCCAACAACACCCCACCGTTCAACTACGGCGTCTGGTGGTTCTGGCTGGGCATGGCGCTGGTGATCATCGTGCTGATCGTCATCGGCAACCTGGAGCGCAGTCGCGTCGGCCGGTCCTGGGTGGCGATCCGCGAGGACGAAGACGCCGCCGAGATCATGGGAGTGCCGACGTTCAAGTACAAGCTGTGGGCCTTCGTCATCGGAGCCGGCATCGGCGGTCTCTCGGGCGCGGTCTACGCCGGACAGGTCCAGTACGTCGACCCGAAGGCATTCACCGTCATCAACTCGATGCTGTTCCTGTGTGCCGTCGTTCTCGGCGGTCAGGGCAACAAGCTCGGCGTCATCGTCGGCGCGTTCGTCATCGTCTACCTGCCGGCACGCTTGCAGGGCGTCGAGGTCGGCGGACAATCGTTGAGTGACTTCAAGTATCTGTTCTTCGGACTCGCGCTGGTCGTGCTGATGATCTTCCGGCCGCAGGGACTCTTCCCGGCCCGGGCACGACTGGTGACGTACGGTCGGCAGGTGTATTCGGCGGTCCGCCACCGGGCCCCGGACACGACGCCGAACGAGGAGGTGAGCGCGTGACCCACCGCAACCCCGACGACGACTCGCCACCCGAGTTCGCCGCACAGATGGAGGAGGCGGTCGAGGATCCCGAGGCCACCACCATCGTGGATCTCACCGCCATAGACCCCGATCTCGCCGATCCCGAGGCGGTCGCCGAAGCCGTTGCACCGCAACGTGACATCGCGACTGCCGAGGGTGACAAGCTGCTCGAGGTGAACGGTCTGACCGTCGAGTTCGGTGGGTTGGCCGCCCTCGATGACGTCACCTTCGACATCAAACGTGGCGAGATCCTCGGCCTGATCGGCCCCAACGGTGCCGGCAAGACGACCTGCTTCAACGCGATCACCGGTGTCTACACACCGTCGCGCGGCACGGTCACCTTCGACGGCAAACCGCTGGGCAAGATCAAACGACACCAGATCACCCGCCTCGGCATCGCCCGCACCTTCCAGAACGTGCGACTGTGGGGTGAGATGACCGCACTGGAGAACGTCTGCGTGGGCACCGACGCCCGCCACAAGACGTCGGTGTTCGGTGGCATCTTCCGCACGCCGCGGCATTATCGGGAGGAACACGACGCCGTCGACCGCGGGATGGCGCTGCTCGAGTTCGTCGGCATCGGTCCCCGGGCGGCGGAGAAGGCGTCGAACCTGCCCTACGGCGACCAGCGTCGACTCGAGATCGCCCGCGCACTGGCCACCGAACCGAAACTGCTGTGTCTCGACGAACCCGCCGCAGGCTTCAACCCCATCGAGAAGACCGCGTTGATGGAGCTGATCAAGAAGATTCGCGACGACGGCTACACCGTGTTGCTCATCGAACACGACATGCGGTTGGTGATGGGTGTGACCGACCGGATCGTGGTGCTCGAGTTCGGCCGCAAGATCGCCGAGGGCCCGCCCAAGGACGTCCGGGACAACCCCGCCGTGATCGCCGCCTACCTGGGAGTGCCCGATGACAACACCGTCTGATCCGGCTGTGACACCCCATACCGAGGACGCCGCGCCGGCCGCCCGGACCACCGTTCTGGAGTTGCGCGACGTCGTCATCCACTACGGCCGAATCCGTGCGCTGCACGGTATTTCGCTGCAGGTGGGGGCCGGTGAACTGGTCACCCTGTTGGGTGCCAACGGTGCCGGGAAATCGACGACGATGCGCGGCATCTCCGGACTCAACAAGCTCTCCGGCGGTGACATCCTGTTCAACGGGGAATCGATCACCAAACTCGCCCCGCACGAGCGGGTCAGACGCGGCATCATCCAGGTTCCGGAGGGGCGGCGGATCTTCCCCGGCATGACCGTGCTGGAGAACCTCGACATGGGTTGCTACGGAAGGAAATTCGACGGCAAGAGCGAGTACAACGAGGCGCTGGACCAGGTCTTCGAGTTGTTCCCGCGTCTCGGTGAACGGCGAAAGCAGTACGGCGGCACCATGTCCGGCGGGGAACAGCAGATGCTCGCGATCGGTCGCGCCCTGATGGCACGGCCCAAACTGCTGCTGCTCGACGAACCGTCGATGGGGTTGGCGCCCATGGTGATTCAGCAGATCTTCCGGATCATCGCGCAGATCAACGCCGACGGCACCACCATCCTGCTCGTCGAACAGAATGCGCAGCAGGCGTTGAGCCGATCCGACCGCGGGTACATCCTGGAGACCGGCCTCATCACCAAGGAGGGTGCGGGCAAGGACCTGCTCGTCGACGACGCGGTGCGCGAGGCCTATCTCGGGGTGGCATGAGCCGCTGACTCGGTAGTCTGGGTGGTATGCCGGACATAACGGTCACCGCCACCGAGGATGTCGATCTCGTGAGTTCGCTGCTGGCCCAAGCATTTGCCGCCGACCCGGTGGTGCGCTGGCTCAACGACGACCCACGCCGCGATACGACGTTGTTCCGGACGCTGGCGCGGTGGGCGCACGGTCCGGCCGCGTCGATGGACCTGGCGCTGCGCGACGGCGCGCCCATCGGTGCCGCGATGTGGGATCCGCCGGGCCACAAGATCACGCCGATGATGCAGATCCGCGCGATGCCGGGATTCATCGCGTCCATGCGCGGGCAGATACGCCGGGGGCTGATCCTGGAGGAGACCTTCCTCAAGCTGCGACCGAAGGAACCGCACTGGTATCTCGGCACCGTCGGCGCGGCGGTCCCCGGGCTGGGGGTCGGCACCGCGTTGTTGCGCGCCGGACTCGATCGGCTCGACGGGCCCGCGTATCTGGAGAGTTCCAATCCGGCCAACGTCCCGTTGTACGAGCGGTTCGGCTTCGAGGTCGTCGACGAGATCACCCTGCCGCAGGGCGGTCCACCGGTGTGGCCCATGTATCGCAAGGGGTGAGCACCGCACGGTCCGGCTGTCGGTGGTCATCACTAGACTCGCAGAGGTGAGTCCCGCGACCAACGCTTCGGCGACCAAGGACAAGACCAAAACCTCCACCGGCAAGGGCGACAAGCAGCCGGTGTTGATGCTCCTCGACGGCCACTCGCTGGCCTACCGGGCGTTCTTCGCGCTGCCGGCGGAGAATTTCAAGACGGCCACCGGGCAGACCACCAACGCCGTCTACGGCTTCACGTCGATGCTGATCAACCTGCTGCGCGACGAGGAACCCACCCACATCGCGGCCGCCTTCGACGTCTCCCGCAAGACCTTCCGCTCGGAGATGTTCCCTGAGTACAAGGCGCAGCGGTCCAAGTCGCCCGACGAGTTCAACGGGCAGGTCGACCTGACCAAAGAGGTGCTCGACGCGCTCGGTATCCCGGTGTTCGCCATGGAGGGCTACGAGGCCGACGACATCATCGCCACCCTCGCAACCCAGGCCGAGGCTGCAGGCTACAAGGTGCTCGTCGTGACCGGCGACCGTGACTCGCTGCAGCTCGTCGACGATTCGGTGACCGTCCTCTACCCGCGCAAGGGCGTCTCCGAACTCACCCGGTTCACCCCGGACGAGGTCGAGAAGAAGTACAACCTCACACCCACGCAGTACCCGGACTACGCCGCGCTGCGTGGCGACCCGAGCGACAATCTGCCGGGCATTCCCGGCGTGGGAGAGAAGACCGCGTCGAAATGGATCCGCGAATACGGCTCACTGGAAGCCCTTGTCGATCACGTCGATGAGGTCAAGGGCAAGGTCGGTGACGCGTTGCGGGCCAACCTGGCGTCGGTGCTCACCAACCGCCGACTGACCGAGCTCGTCCGCGACATGCAGCTCCCGTCGGGACCCGACGACCTCGCGATGGTCGGCTGGGACCGCGACCGCATCCACCGGCTGTTCGACGACCTCGAGTTCCGCGTCCTGCGTGACCGTCTGTTCTCCACCCTGAGTTCGGTGGAACCGGAAGCCGAGTCGGGCTTCGACCTCGACGGCACGATCCTCGGTGCCGGCGAGGTGCGCGCCTGGCTCGACGAGCACACCGCCACCGGCCGCAGCGGCGTCGCGGTCACCTCGCCGCACGTCGTCGTCGATGCGGACGCCACCGGTCTGGCCGTGGCCGCTGCCGACGGGTCGTCGGCTTTCGTCGACGTCACCGGGCTCGACGCCGACGACGAGCAGGCACTGTCGGTATGGCTGGCCGACACCGAGCGGCCCAAGGCGCTGCACGAGGTCAAGTGGGCGATCCACGCGGTCCGTGCCCGCGGATGGACACTCGCCGGCGTCACCAGCGACACCTCGCTGGCCGCCTACCTGGTCCGACCCGGACAGCGCACCTTCAACCTCGACGACCTCGCCCTGCGCTATCTGCGTCGCGAACTGCGCGCCGACGACGCCCCCGACGACGGTCAGATGTCGCTGCTCGACGAGGACGCCGGCGACGCCAAGCAAGCCGAGCAGCAGATGCTGGAGGCCCGTGCGGTCGCCGAGCTCGCCGACACCCTCGACACCGAACTCGACAACATCGACTCCAAACCGCTGCTCACCGAGATGGAGTTGCCGCTGGCGTTCGTGCTCGCCGAGCTCGAGGCGGCCGGCATCGCCGTCGACGTGGATCACTTCGGCGAGCTGGAAAGCGAGTTCGCCCAACGCATCCGGACCGCCGCCGACGCCGCCTACGAAGTCATCGGCGAGCAGATCAACCTCGGGTCACCCAAGCAGCTGCAGACCGTGCTCTTCGACAAGCTCGACATGCCGAAGACCAAGAAGACCAAGACCGGTTACACCACCGACGCCGACGCGCTGCAGAGCCTGTACGAGAAGACCGAGCATCCGTTCCTCGCGCATCTGCTCGAGCACCGCGACGCCACCCGACTCAAGGTCACCGTCGACGGACTACTCAAGTCGGTCGCAGACGACGGCCGCGTGCACACCACGTTCAATCAGACCGTCGCCGCGACCGGCCGGCTGTCCTCGACCGAACCGAACCTGCAGAACATCCCGGTACGCACCGAGGCCGGACGGCAAATCCGCAAGGGATTTGTTGTCGGCAAAGGCGCAGTGGGTCACGAGTACGAGTGCCTGATGACCGCCGACTACAGCCAGATCGAGATGCGGATCATGGCGCACCTGTCGGAGGACGAGGGGCTGATCGAGGCGTTCAATACCGGAGAGGACCTGCACAACTTCGTCGGTGCGCGCGCCTTCGGGGTGCCCATCGACGCGGTCACCACCGAGATGCGGCACCGGGTCAAGGCCATGTCCTACGGCCTTGCCTACGGCCTGAGCGCCTTCGGTCTCGCCGCGCAGCTCAAGATCAGCCGTGACGAGGCCAAGGAACAGATGGAGGCCTACTTCGCCCGGTTCGGCGGAGTCCGCGACTATCTGCACAACGTCGTCGACGAGGCCCGCCGCAACGAGTACACCGCCACCCTGTTCGGCCGCCGCCGCTACCTACCCGACCTCAACAGCGACAACTGGCAGCGCCGCCAGTCCGCCGAACGCATGGCGCTCAACGCACCCATCCAGGGCACGGCCGCCGACATCATCAAGGTCGCGATGATCAATGTGCAGAAACGCCTTGTCGCCGAACAGCTCCGGTCGCGGATGCTGCTGCAGGTGCACGACGAACTCGTCGTCGAGGTGGCCGAGGGGGAGCGCGACGCCGCCGAAACCGTGGTGCGGGAGGAGATGGGTGCGGCCATCGAACTGTCGGTGCCGCTCGAGGTGTCTGTCGGGTTCGGCCAGTCCTGGGACGACGCCGCGCACTAGAACTGTGATGCGGTCCGACCCCACTCCGTCCGCACCACCCGCTGGCTGAGGAGCGACGAGCGAGCTTGCGAGCCCGACGCGTCACGAAGCCCTTGGTGAGGGCCCTTCGTGGTTCGGCCGGCGCCGGCGTTCGAGCCCGTCGAGGATGAGTCCGAGTCCGAGTTCGAATGCGGCGTCGGCGCGTTCGGACCCACGCGGGGCGGCCGCGACCGCGACGGCCAGCGGGCTGTCGGCGGCAAGCCCTTCCGTCGACCACACGTCGTCTGGCGCGGCCACGTCCAGCGCCGAGCCGAGCGCCAGAGTGTCGAGCACGGTGATGATGTGCAGCAGGTCGGAGTCGACGAAGCCGGCGTCACGCAGCGCGGAAGCGAGGTTGTCGTAGCTGGCCAAGATGCCGGGGGCGGCCACGGTCTGCCGGGTCAGCACCCGCACCAGTGCCGGGTGCGCGCCGAAGGCGTTGCGGTAGGCCCGCACCCACTCCGCCACACACTCGCGCCACTCGCCGGACCAGTCGACGTCGGAGTTCATCGACTCGGCGATCGAGCCGCGCACCAGTTCGATGACCTCCTCGCGCCCCTTGACGTGGTGATACAGCGACGACACCGCCACCCCGAGGCTCTTGGCCAAGCCGGGCATCGTGAACGTCTCGCGCGCATCGAGTTCGGCGAGCGCGGCGCGGGCGATGGTCGGGCGGTCGAGCAACGGAGACGGCGGGCGGGGCACGGGTGTGAGCCTATCGGTGCATCAGTTCGCTGCGATGGACCGGCTCGCCGTCGACCATCGTCAGCACCACCGGCGCCTCGATGAGCTCGTCGGGCGGCGCGGCCAGCGGGTCCACCGCGAAGGCGGTGAGATCGGCCCGGCTGCCGACACCGATCCACCCCGCCGTCGATGAGCCCTCGGCGCGGGCGGCGTGCGAGGTGTAGCCCTCGAGTGCCATCGACGCGGTCAGACCTTGGTCGGCGCGCACCGGCTGGTCCTCGAGATGACCTGCCCGACGCCGCAATTGGGCGTCGGCGAGGATGTGCCGGGGATCGAACGGGGCGATCGGCCAATCCGAACCCAACGCCAGCACTCCGCCGGCGTCGCGGATGTCGCGGGTGCGGAAGGCGCGGTCGGCCCGCTCCTTGCCCAGGCGCACCGACCAGTTGTCGGTCTGGTCGCCGCGGGTGTAGAGCGTGCAGTGGGTGGGCTGCATGCTCGCGACGACGCCCAACTCGGCGAACCGCGGCACCAGGTCGTCGGGCAGTGTCTCGATGTGTTCGATCCGATGCCGCACGCCCGAAGCCAACGGTGCGGCGTCGGCGAGAGTGTCGAGGGCATAGCGGATTCCCGCGTCGCCGATCGCGTGGGTGACCGTCGGTACTCCGTGCGCGGCGAGGTAGTGCAGCGCCTCACGGTACTCGGCGGGCTCGGGCCAGAACGGCACCGTCGATTCCCCATGTGCATCAGCATGTTCCAGCCATGCGGTGCCGCCGTCAATGGTGCCGTCGATCATGAACTTGACGCCATCGACCCGCCACCGACGGCCGCTGCGGCGCTGCAGGTCGACGATGTGGTCGAACTGTTCGCGGTCGGTGCCCGGCATACAGAACGGCGCGAACCGCAGCCGCATCGGCAGGTCGTCCGAGTCTTCCAGTGCGGCAACGAGTTCACCGCTGTCGGCTTCGAAATCCATCGCGTTGCCCGATGTGAGCCCGGCCGTGGCCATCGAGGTCAACAGGTCGCGTAACCGGATGCGGCGTTCGATCGCCGAATCCGTCGGTCGCACCCCATCGAGGAGTTCGGTTGCCTCCAACTCGAGCAGATGGCCCGTGGGAGTGCCGTCGGTACAGACGATTTCGGCGTTCCCGGCGAACTCCCGCGGACCGGTGATGCCTGCGGCGCGCAGGGCGGCCGGGCTGGCCAGTGCGGAGTGTGCGTCGAACAGGGTGATGACCACCGGGATGTCCGGACCCACCGCCGTGACCAGCGGTTCATGCGTCACCGGCCGGCCGTCGAACACGTTGGGGTCAAGACCCCAGCCGAGGAGCCAGCCGTCGGTGAGGGTGGCGCCGCGCAGGGCGGTGATCAGTTCGTCGAGATCGGTGACCGAGGAGAGGTCAACGCCGGCAGTGAGTTTCAGACCCATCACCGGATGGATGTGGCCGTCGATCAACCCCGGGGTGAGGGTGGCGGCACCGAGGTCGATCACCTCGGTGCCGCGCCCGATGTGCGGACGGATCGATGCGTGGTTGCCGTCGGCGGTGGCCACGCCGTCGTGGACGGGAAAGGCGGTGACGGGTGCGCCGGGGCGCAGGGTGTGGATCGTGCGTGCGAAGACGACGGTATCGGCCGGACTCATCGGTCAGGACTCCTTTTGCAGTGGTGGTGGTCAGCGTTCGGCGTCGGCGAGCGGGTCGTCGTAGAGCCCGCCGATCCGCGCGTAGATGTCCGGTCGGCGTACTCGGAAGTACTGTGCGACAACGGCTCCGATGATGAGGACGACACCGACCAGGCCGACGAGGATCGCGTTGGTGCCGAACGCGGCATTGGTGAGCAGGTTGATCTTGGAGATGAGGAGCGTCGTCGCCCCGCCGAGGAGGACGGTACTGATGACACCGGCGATCACTCCGCGGCGTTCGACGGCGACGAGGCGTTTGCGGACGAAGTAGGCGACCACCGCGATCGCGGTGATGACCTGCAGCGCCAGGATGCCCACCACGCCGGGGGTATTCATCAGCAGTAGGAGTTGCCGGTAGGGATCGGCGCCCGCGACGGCGAATGCACCGACGATGACGAGAGCGAGCACCGTCTGCAGTGCGCCGGCACGCGCCGGCGACTTGTACACCGGATGTGTCCGGTCGAGCACCGAGGGGAGGGCGCCGTCGCGGGCCAGCGAATAGGTGTAGCGCGTGATCGCATTGTGGAAGGCCAGCTGGGAGGCAAGAGCGCTGGTTACGATGAGGATCGACATGACGTCGGTGGCCCAGGTACCGACGTAGGTGGACATGGCCGAGAAGAACAGCCCGCCGATGTCGTCGGTGGCCGCTTGCTGGACCTCGGCGGCACCGAAGGCCTGCACGATCGACCAGACGATGAAGCAGTACGTGATCGCCATGAAACCGACGGCCCAATAGGTCGCGCGCGGAATGGTCCGGTCGGGATCGCGTGCCTCAGACCGGTAGAGCGCGGTGGACTCGAAGCCCATGAAGGCGGCGAATGCGAACGCGAGGATGCCGCCCATGCCGGGAGCGAACATCGCCGACGGGGTGAAGGATTCGAAACCGATGCCGTGTGCACCGCCCTGGAACAGCACCGCGAAGGCCAGGACGAGCAGGATGCCGGTTTCCAGGGCGAGTAGCACGCCGAGGAAGCGGGCGCCGACGTCGATCCCTCGCCGTCCGACGTACCAGACGATCGCGATGGCGGCGATCGCCAGATACGGCCAGTCGATGGTGATGCCGAATAGGCGCGCGATGGCGTCCTGTGTCTGGATGGCCATCAGCCCGTACACGCCGATCTGCAGCGCGTTGTAGGCCACCACGGCCAACAAACCGCAGGCCAGGCCGGCCGTGCGACCGAGGCCGAGGGTGATGTACGAGTAGAACGCGCCTTTGCCGCCGGTCGAGCGGGTCATGGCCATGAACGCGACCGCGAAGATCGCGAACGCCGCGCCCGCTGCCAGGTAGGCCACCGGGGCGCCGACCCCGCCGATCGAGAGCGCCAGCGGCGCGACCCCGGCCATCACCGTCAGCGGTGCGGCCGCCGCGACCACCATGAAGGCGATCGCCGGTGCGCCGAGCGCGTTCTGTTTGAGATCCAGCCCCGCGGGCGGCGGGGTGTCGACGCCTTCGGGGGCGGACGTGAGGGGACTGTTCATGTCAGGTCTTTCGGGAGGAGGCCGTAGCTCGTGATTTGTTACCGAATCTGATTCGGTAACAAATATGAGCCAGGTCACCCGCGTTGTCAAGAGGTCCGTGAATGGCAGGATCGTCGACATGAACCAGTCGACGACGACGTCGCTCCCGATCGGTGTCCTCGTCGGCGACGGCATCGGTCCGGAGATCGTGCCTGCCGCGATGGCCGTGGCCGATGCGGCTGCCCGGCTCGAGGAGCTGACCCTCGACCGGGTGGAGCTGCCGTTCGGGCGGGGCGCCATCGACACGCACGGCGATCCCGTGCCCGAGTCGACGCTGCGGGCTCTCGACGACCTCGATCTCTGGGTGCTCGGACCGCACGATTCGGCGAGCTATCCGGCCGAGCATCGTCGTCGCACACCGGGCGCGGTGATTCGCACCAGGTTTGGCTTGTTCGCCAATCTTCGCCCCGCCCAGGCATTTCCGGGTGTGCGGGCCACGACCCCGGATATCGATGTACTGATCGTCCGGGAGAACACCGAAGGCCTCTACGCCGACCGCAACATGTACGCCGGCAGCGGCGAGTTCATGCCGACCCCCGATGTCGCCCTGGCGGTCGGCCTGATCACCCGGGCGGCATCGGAACGCATCGCGCGGGTGGCCTGTGCGGCCGCGCGTGATCGGCGCGGTCACCTGACGATCGTGCACAAGGCGAATGTGCTGACACTGACGACGGGACTGTTCCGGGATGTGTGTCGCGAGGTCGCCGCGGAGTATCCCGACCTCGTCGTCGACGAACAGCACGTCGACGCGATGGCCGCCCATCTCGTTCGGCGACCCGGCGACTTCGACGTGGTGGTGACCGAAAACCTCTTCGGGGATGTGCTCAGTGACCTCGCCGCAGAGCTGGCCGGGTCGTTGGGCATCGCGGCATCGGTGAACTGCTCCGACGCCAAGGTGATGGCGCAGGCCGCGCATGGCGCCGCGCCCGACATCGCCGGCCGCGGGATCGCGAACCCGGTCGCCATGATGCTGTCGGTGGCGATGGCATTTCGACGTCACGGCACCATCCGCGAGGACACCGCGGAGGTGGCCACCGGTGGTCGGATCGAGGCTGCGGTCGCCGACACGCTGGCCGCATCGACCGCCACCGCAGACCTGGGTGGCACGGCGAGCTGCGCAGAGTTCACCGACGCGGTCCTCGCACGGCTCGCCGACGGTTAATCTCTGGTAACCGCCGTGTGGGAAGGCTTGCGACCCAGTAAGTTCACACCGTGGGCGACGACGTCCTGCCGTCGTCGTGTGCGCTCACCATGCGTCAGGCATGGGGGAACCGAACAGATGGGGTGTGTGATGCGTTTTCTGCGATCGACCCGGCCAGTCGCGGTGGTGTCCGCGCTGTTTGCGGTCTTGGTGTTGATGCTGGCCGGATGCTCGAACGACGAGTCCGAATCGTCGTCGGGTCCCTCGACGTCCACCACCGCGGTGACGGCGGAGAAGGTCGCGGAGATCGCCGCGCTCCTGCCGGACAAGATCAAGCAGTCCGGTCAGTTGATCGTCGGCGTCAACGTCCCGTACCAGCCCAACGAGTTCAAGGACCCGAGCGGCAAGATCATCGGCTTCGACGTCGACCTGATGAACGCGATCAGTCAGGTGCTCGGCGTGACCCCCGTCTACAAGGAAGCCGACTTCGACAAGATCATCCCGGCCATCCAGCAGGGCACCTACGACGTCGGCATGTCGTCGTTCACCGATTCGAAGGAACGCGAGCAGCAGGTCGACTTCGTCACCTACTACAGCGCGGGCATCCAGTGGGCCAAGCAGAAGGGCGCCGACATCGACCCGAACAACGCGTGCGGTAAGCGCGTCGCGGTCCAGTCGACCACCGTCGAGGACACCGACGAGGTCCCCGCGAAGAGCAAGGCGTGCACCGACGCCGGCAAGCCCGCGATCGAGAAGGTCAAGTTCGATTCGCAGGACGAGGCCGTCAATGCGCTCGTGCTGGGCAAGGTCGATGCCATGTCGGCGGATTCGCCGGTGACCGCCTACGCGATCAAGCGCTCCAATGGTGCGCTGGAACCGGCCGGCACCATCTTCGAGTCGGCCCCGTACGGCTACCCGATCGCCAAGGGCTCCCCGCTGGGCAAGGCGCTGCAGCAGGCGGTACAGCACCTGATCGACAACGGGCAGTACAAGCAGATCGCCGAGAACTGGGGCGTCGAGGCCGGCACGATCCCGACGTCGGTCATCAACGGCGCTGTCAGCTGACGTGACGACGCCATCGACCGGGCCCATCGGGCTCGATCCGAACGAACCCGCGCCGATCAAGGCGGTCCCGCTGCGCCATCCCGGCCAGTGGATCGCCGCCGCGATCGTGCTCGTCCTTGTCGGTCTGTTCCTCTGGGGCGCGGCCACCAACAAGGCGTACGGCTGGGACACGTACGCGAAGTACCTGTTCGACACCCGGATCCTGTCCGGCGTCGGATACACGCTGGCCCTGACCATCCTCGCAATGATCATCGCGATCGTGCTCGGCGTGCTGCTCGCGATCATGCGGCTGTCGCCGAACCCCGTGCTGCGCTCCGTCGCGTGGGTGTATCTGTGGATCTTCCGCGGGACCCCGGTCTATGTGCAGTTGGTGTTCTGGGGTCTGTTCCCGTCGATCTACAAGCGCATCGACCTCGGTATCCCGTTCGTCGTGCAGTTCGCCCACTTCGACATTCAGGCATGGAACGCGGCGTTCCTGTTCGCGGTGATCGGTCTCGGACTCAACGAGGCCGCGTACATGGCCGAGATCGTGCGTGCGGGCGTGTCGTCGGTGGGTGAGGGGCAGAGCGAGGCGTCGGTGGCGCTCGGCATGTCGTGGCGACAGACCATGACCCGCACGGTGTTGCCGCAGGCGATGCGGGTGATCATCCCGCCGACCGGCAACGAGTTGATCAGCATGCTCAAGACGACCAGCCTCGTGGCGGCCGTGCCGTTCAGTTTGGAACTCTATGGCCGGGCCCGCGACATCTCGGGCGTCAACTTCCAGCCGATCCCGCTACTCGTGGTCGCCTCGACCTGGTACCTGATCATCACCAGCATCCTGATGGTCGGCCAGTTCTATCTCGAACGCTATTACTCGAAGGGAGCGAGCCGACAGATGACGGCGCGTCAGCTCAAGGCGATGGCCGCGGCACAGAATGCGCCCGCGATGACCGAGGGAGGCGAGGATGCCCGCTGAGTCCGCGGCCACCGAAGTCCCGATGGTGCGCGCCGATCGGGTATGCAAGAACTTCGGCACGCTCGAGGTACTCAAGGGCATCACCCTCGACGTCGGTCGCGGGGAGGTGATGTGCCTGATCGGGCCGTCGGGGTCGGGCAAATCCACGTTCCTGCGCTGTGTGAATCACCTCGAGGTGGTCAACGCCGGACGGCTCTACGTCGACGGCGACCTCATCGGGTATCGCGAACGCGGCGACAAACTCTACGAGATGAGCGCCAAGGACGCCGCCAAGCAACGTCGCGACATCGGCATGGTGTTCCAGCACTTCAACCTGTTTCCGCACCGCACCACGCTGGAGAACGTCATCGAGGCGCCCACGCAGGTGAAGAAACAGAAGAAGAAGGACGCCGTCGAGCGCGCACGGTATCTGTTGGACCGGGTCGGGTTGGCCGACAAAGCCGATACGTATCCGGCGCAGTTGTCCGGTGGACAGCAGCAGCGCGTCGCGATCGCCCGCGCGCTCGCCATGGAACCGAAGCTGATGTTGTTCGACGAACCGACCTCGGCGCTGGATCCCGAACTCGTCGGCGAAGTACTCGGTGTCATGCGGGAACTCGCCGCCAGCGGCATGACGATGGTGGTCGTCACCCACGAGATGGGTTTCGCCCGCGAGGTCGCCGACCAACTCGTCTTCATGGACGGTGGGGTGGTCGTCGAGAAGGGGGACCCGCGGGAGGTGCTGTCCAACCCGCAGCACGAACGGACGCAGGGTTTCCTGTCGAAGTTGTTGTGAGCAACTCGCTCCCTGAGGTGTGAGGAGCGCTAGTGACGAGCCACGAAGGGTCGCGTTCAGTCCTCGGGCTTGTGACTGCAGAAGATCGCAGTCCCCGGAAAGTACTGTCCGCGTAGGGGACTCCACTGTCCCCACACCTCTTCGAACCCCTCGGGCCATTCGGGCTCCACGATGTCGTCGAGAATCAAACCGGCCGAACGGATCTCGCGGACCCGGTCGCCGAGGGTGCGGTGGTGCTCGACGTAGGTGATGGTGCCGGCCGCGTCGACCTCGCTGTAGGGGGTGCGGTCGAAGTAGGGGATCTGCACGGTCAGCCCGTCGGGACCGGGGTCGTCGAGAAACATCCAGCGCATCGGGTGATTGATGGAGAACACCCAGCGCCCACCGGGGCGGAGTACCCGGGCGACCTCGGCCATCACCGCCGCGGAGTCCGCGACGAACGGCACCGCGCCGAACGACGAACAGACGATGTCGAAGGAGGCGTCGGCGAACGGAAGCGCCTCGGCGGTGGCCTGTACCAGCGGCACTCGCCGTCGGTCGGTGGCCATCGCGGCCAGTCCGATGCCCAGCATGCGGCGCGACAGGTCGATACCGACGGCCCGGGCTCCGTGCGCGGCCAGCCACCGCGAACATGGCGCCGACCCACACCCGATCTCCAGAATGTCGCGCCCGTCGACCGGTCCGAGCAGCTGCGCGTCCTCCTCGCGCAATCCCTCAGGGCACCAGATGAAGTCGCCGCCGTCGGTGTAGGTCCCGAGGAACTGGCCGTGTTCGGAGTGATAGTGCTCGGCGTCGTGATCCCACCACCACCGGTTGGCGCGCTCGCTGGTCGCCGAATCGAGGTTGGTGAGCACGCGCGGTGGGCGATGTTCGCCGGCCGCGTCGTCGGATTGGTCGCCGCTCGTCGTCACGTGGCGATGATAGACTTTTTCGTGGTCAGCCTGGTGCTCCTGGGGTCGGTCGATGTCCCGGCCGACAGTGCGGTGCCGTCGGTCGCCGACCAGTTCGGCAGCCCACGTCTTCGGTGTCTGCTCGCGGCGCTGTCGCTGCGCGCCAACGCATTCGCCCCAACCGATTGGCTGATCGAGATCCTGTGGCCGACCGATGAGCCGGCAACTCCCGATGCGGCGCTGCACAATCTGGTCTTCCGGTTGCGCTCCCGGCTACGGGACCGTGGCGCCGACCAACGTCTGCGCATCGTCACCCGCGCGGGCGGTTATGCCTTGATCGCCGAGCGCACCGAGATCGACACACTCCTGTTCACCGACCGCATCCGTGAGGGATGCGCCCTCCTCGACCACGATCCGCGCGCCGCGATCGACATCCTCGACGCCGCCCGCGACCTGTGGACCGGAGCCCCGTTCGGTGAGTTCGCCGACCGGGATTGGGCGCGAAGCGATGTCGACGAGCTGAGCGAACTCCGACTGAACGGAATCGAGGCTACCGCCGACGCCCTCGTCGCCATCGGTAGTCCCGCCGACGCGGTGATCCGGCTCGGCCCGGTCGCTGACGCCGAGCCCTACCGGGAGGGCCTGCACCGTCGACTCATGGACGCGTTGTGGCGCGACGATCGCCGAGCTGCCGCGTTGGAGACGTACCAACAACTGCGCCAACGACTCTCGGCCGACCTGGGGACCGATCCCGCACCCACCGTGCAGCGCCTGCACGCGATGATCCTCGCCGGCGCGCCGACGCCGCCGGACACCGCGCATCCGCGTATCGATCGACCGGTGCCACGTCCGGCGACCATGCTCGTCGGTCGCCGCGACGATCTCGCGGATCTGGCACGTCAAACGGCCGCGGGACGGTGCGTGACCGTCGTCGGGCCGGGGGGAGTGGGCAAGACGGCACTCGTCCGTGCGTACGTCGCCGGACTCCGGCGCGAGTCGGTGCGGTGGGCCGATCTCGCCGCGGTCACGACGCCCGATGCCGTCACCCACGCCGTGATCGCCGCATCCGGTGCGACCCCGCGTCGCGACGCCGAACCGATCGAGGCGCTGATCGACGCCTTCGGCGGGCGCCGGGGACTCCTTGTCCTCGACAACTGCGAGCACGTCGTCGACGCCGCCGCCCGGCTGGCGGATCGGCTCGTCGCGGATGCCCCGGGTCTGGCGATCGTCGCCACCTCACGAACGCCGCTCGGTATCTCCGTCGAACAGGTAGTTCCCATCGAGCCGCTGCCGGTGCCGCCCGTCAGGTCGACAGGTACCGCAGCCTCGTCGACGGAATCGGTGCAGCTCTTCATGATTCGCGCAGCCGCGCGTAACTCGCGCTGGGCGCCGAGCGACGACGACATCGCCGCGGTGGCCGAGATCTGCCGGCGCCTCGACGGTCTACCCCTCGCGATCGAACTGGCCGCTGCGACATCGGCGGCGATCTCGCCGTCGGCCCTCGTGGACCGACTGCAGTGGCGCTTCCGCGTGTTGCGTGGCCCGCGTGACGCCGACCCGCGGCACCGCAGTCTGCAGGCACTGATCGACTGGTCGTACGGTCTGCTCGACCCAGCCGCCGCGGCACTCTTCGACATCGTCGCGATCTTCCCGTCGCAGTTTGCCCTCGACGACGCCGAGGACCTCGCGGCATCGACCGGCCGCGTCGATCCGACACAGGTCGCCGCGGCCGTTGTCGCGCTCGTCGACGCCAGCATGCTGAGCGTCACCGGCGCGGGATACCGCATGCTGGAGACGTTGCGCGACTACGGAATCAACCGGCTGGACACGGCTGGGGCGCTGGCGGATTCGCGTCGCGCCCACGTGCGAACCGTCGCCGAACGGATCGCACCACTGGCGACGGAGTTGTACGCACCCGGACAGGCACACGCCGCGGCAGCGGTTGCGGAGCGGTTCGACGATCTGCGACAGGCGATCACCTACGCCGTCGACTCCGGTTCGGTGGACGATCTGGCACTGGCCGACGAGATCCTGTGCGGGGTCATCCCGTTTCTCGAACTCACGATGAGCAGCGAGGTGGCCGGCTGGGCGAGGCGTGTTCGCGAGGCCCACCAGCGTCCGGGGCAGTCCGCCGACGCCGGCGCCTCCGCCTGGGCGGTGTCGGCGGCGTGCGCCCGATTCGACGGTGATCTCGCTGCCGCGCAGCAGTGGACGGAGATCGGTCTGACCCGGGCTCCGAGCCTGCCGGTCACCGTCTACCTGCGGTTGATGCGTGTCGAGGTCGCGCTGTTCCGCGGAGACCTCGGCGATGCGCTCGCTCATGCCGCCGATCTGCGGTCGGCGTCGATCGCCGCCGGGATGTCGGGTGCCGGACATATGGCCGAGGCGATGACCGTGTTGTTGTCTGCCTACCGGTCGGCACCGGAGGATCCGGATCGTCGCGAATGTCACTCGGCGGCAATCTCTCTCGATCAGACGTGTACCGCCGCCGGTGAAACCGGGGTTGCCGCCTGGTGTCGATACATCGCCGCGGAATGCATCTTCGACGAGGAACCCGATCTGGCGCGTCGCCTGTTCGACAGCGCCATCGACGCCGCCCGTGAGCACGGCGATCGGTACCTGCTCGGCGTGTCGCTGACCTCGCGTGCGTCTGTGGAGACCCGGCATGGCGATATCGTCTCCGCGGCAACATATCTGGCCGACACGGTCGCGCACTGGCGGGATGCCGGAAACTGGACCCATCAGTGGGTGTCGTTGCGTGCGGTGATCTCCGTGCTGGCCCACACCGAACGTGCGCGCACCGCGGCCATACTCCTTGGCGCGGTGCGAAATACCGTGCAAGCCACCGGACCCGATGCACTCGGCGACGACGCGACCCGCCTCGCCGACTATGAGTGCGCACTCCGTGACCGCCTCGGCGACCGCGTCACCGATGACCTGATGTCGCACGGTTCGCGGATGGCGCGGGCGGAGCTGATCGACCTGGTCATCACTGAGTTGCGAACTGTCGCAGAGCGATAGACCCGGGAATGTGCCAGTGGGTGGACAACTCGTAGAACCGGAAGAAGGCGAAGCCGTCGATCGGCAGCGCCCGTACCTCGCCGAAACCAGCCGCGTGCGCATACTCTGCCACGGTCGCGGGCCGCATTACGGTTCCGGTCGCCGCAGACCCGGCGGTCGACATCGAATCGGGGAGGCAGACGAACACCGAGAAGCCATACATCAGTCGGTCGACTTCGCCTGCCGGGGAGGTGAACTCGCTGGAAACCGCCTCATCCATCACGATCAGCGAACACCCCGGGTGCAACGCTGCCCGGACCGCACCCAGCACCTCCACCGGACGCGGGAGGTCGTGCAGGCACTCGAACGCAAACGCCGCGTCGAAGGGTCCGTCCGCGGCCACCTGCGCGGCATCACCGCACCGCAACCTGACCCGATCGGCCACCCCGGCAGCGGCCGCATGTCGGCGCGCCATCTGCACTGACTGCTCGTCGATGTCCACGCCCACTACCGTGGCGTCTGGGTAGGCGCGCGCCAGCGCCACGGTGGAATGACCTCCACCGCAGCCGATGTCGAGAATCCGAGCGCGGGGCAAGCTCATCCGGCGATGCAGATGGTCGACGCGCGCCAGGTCGGCGGCGAGCCGCTGCTCGAACCACGGACGATTCAACGCGGCCTGCGCCTCGCGGGCGTCGTCGCCGAGGTCGCCCCATCCGACACCCCCGCCCCGCCGATACGCCTCGAGTAACTGCGGGAGACGGGTGAACGGCGCGGCGAAGATCCGCGGGAGTTCTCCGAGATAGTTGAGGCTCGAACCGTCGGTCAGGACCTCGGCGACGCCCGGCGCGATGCCGAATCGCGCGGGGTCGTCCGCGGCGTCGACGTCCAGAATCCCATAGGCGGCCTGCATCTCCAGCCATTCGCGGGCGTAGCGCGCCGCGGTGCCGGTGCGGGCGGCGAGGTCGTCGGCGGTCAGCGGTCCGTCGTCGGCGAGCGTGCGGTACCAGCCGAGGCGCTCGCCGAGGTAGATGCTCATGAACTCGGCGGTCGCCAGGGCGGAGGTGAAGATCCGTTCGGCGAACGCGTCGGCGGTGGGCGTGGCTGGGGTGGTGTGTGTGGCGGTCATGCTCCGACGATGCGCCGCGTGCCTCTCAGTCCGATCTCACACGGATCTCGCGCTTGTGGAGCGTCAGCAGGCGCGTCCGGGCAGCACGCGCTCGGTCTTGTCGTCGCCGTTCCAGTGGCGCAGCGCGCTGAACGTGCCGGCGATCTCCGAACGCAGATCGAGCACCCCGATCGCCTCGGCCACCTGCTCGGGAGTGAGCCGGCGGGCGAGGGTGACGTGCGGCGTCCACTGTCCCGGCGCGCCGTGGGGGAACAGGTGCGGATCGTCGCCGAGGTGATCGGCGGCCAGCCGGCCGACCGTCGCATGCACCGACAGCAGGTCGGACGACGGCACGACGAGGCGCGCAAGGGTGACCTTCGACCCCTGCCCGAACAGCAGCGGTGCACCGAGTCGGAGCGCGATCGGCAGGCTCATGGCAGCCGGGGCGAGGGCCGGGTGCACGGAGTCGGCGATGTGCTCGGCGACCAGCAAGGTCGCGTGCGGACGGTTCGTCCCGGACCGGACCGTCCCCTGGTGCGGCAGTCCCGCGGCCGCCAACTGCGCCCATTCGGTACGAACCCGCTGGTCAGCGTCGTCGTCGAGGAGAAGTTCGAGCGAATGCACCATCGTCGGCCCTTCCGTCGCGTCATGGCGGCGGGACTCCCCGGAGGCTCATTTGCCCAGTACAACGCCACTGGAGTACGCTGGCTCACGCGCGTGTGCTCGATTACGCGCGGTTCGCGCATGCCTTCATCGGAGGTACTTCATCCGGTGGTCCGTGCCGATCCAGACTTGAACAAACTGTACCTACTACACACCTGTCCGGAGCAACTCAACATATGTCGTCCCCCACGATTACCTCGCCGCAAGTAGCCATCAATGACATTGGCTCGGCCGAGGACTTCCTTGCTGCCATCGACTCCACGATCAAGTACTTCAACGATGGCGACATCGTCGAGGGCACCATCGTCAAGGTCGATCGCGACGAGGTTCTGCTCGACATCGGTTACAAGACCGAAGGCGTCATCCCTTCCCGCGAACTGTCGATCAAGCACGACGTCGACCCCTCTGAGGTCGTCAACGTCGGTGACGAGGTCGAGGCCCTGGTCCTCACCAAGGAGGACAAGGAAGGCCGCCTGATCCTGTCCAAGAAGCGTGCCCAGTACGAGCGCGCGTGGGGCACCATCGAGGAGCTCAAGGAGAAGGACGAGGCCGTCAAGGGCACCGTCATCGAGGTCGTCAAGGGCGGCCTGATCCTGGACATCGGTCTGCGTGGCTTCCTCCCGGCGTCGCTGGTGGAGATGCGCCGCGTCCGCGACCTCCAGCCGTACATCGGCAAGGAGATCGAGGCCAAGATCATCGAGCTCGACAAGAACCGCAACAACGTGGTCCTGTCGCGTCGCGCATGGCTCGAGCAGACCCAGTCCGAGGTCCGCAGCGAGTTCCTGCACCAGCTGCAGAAGGGCCAGGTCCGCAAGGGCGTCGTGTCCTCGATCGTCAACTTCGGTGCGTTCGTCGATCTCGGCGGCGTCGACGGTCTGGTGCACGTTTCCGAGCTCTCCTGGAAGCACATCGATCATCCGTCCGAGGTTGTCGCCGTGGGCGACGAGGTCACCGTCGAGGTTCTCGACGTCGATCTGGACCGCGAGCGGGTTTCGTTGTCGCTCAAGGCAACTCAGGAAGATCCGTGGCGTCAGTTCGCCCGCACCCACGCGATCGGTCAGATCGTGCCGGGCAAGGTCACCAAGCTGGTGCCGTTCGGTGCGTTCGTCCGCGTCGACGAGGGCATCGAGGGTCTGGTCCACATCTCCGAGCTGGCCGAGCGCCACGTCGAGGTGCCGGATCAGGTTGTCGCCGTCGGTGACGACGCGATGGTCAAGGTCATCGACATCGACCTAGAGCGTCGCCGGATCTCGCTGAGCCTCAAGCAGGCCAACGAGGACTACACCGAAGAGTTCGACCCGTCGAAGTACGGCATGGCCGACAGCTACGACGAGCAGGGCAACTACATCTTCCCCGAGGGCTTCGACGCCGAGACCAACGAATGGCTCGAAGGCTTCGAAACCCAGCAGAAGGAATGGGAAGCCCGCTACGCCGAGGCCGAGCGTCGTCACAAGATGCACACCGCGCAGATGGAGAAGTTCGCCGCTGCCGCCGCCGAGGCCGCCAACGCCCCGTCGGATTACTCGTCCGCATCGTCGGAGAACCGCGGTGGCGGTTCGGCGTCAAGCTCGACCAGCAGCAGCACCGGTTCGTCTGCCGGCGGTTCGCTCGCCAGCGACGAGCAGCTCGCCGCACTGCGCGAGAAGCTGTCGGGCAACGCCTGATAGTGCGCTGGCGTAAGTCAACGGAACTCCCCGGCCCAGATCTTGGGTCGGGGAGTTCTGCTATCTGCTACCGCTGTCCGTGCGGGGCAGTCCGCAGATTGCGAAGACCAGATCGACGGCGGAGTCCACGAGCCGATCCGGCGCGACCGCTAGTCGGTCGTCGATGTAATCGAGATACAACGCGACGAGGGCGCCGGACAGCGCAGTCGAGGTGATCGCCCATGCGGCTTCCTCGCCAGGGGTCGGCGCGGCATTCGCGAGCAGTGGCGCCATCAATGCGGTGAAAATCGGCACCTGCGCTGAACTGTGTTCGCGCAGCACATCATCGGCGAGCGGTTCGCGCAGCAGAATCCGTGCACGACGTGGGTCTTCGGTGAAGAAATCCCGCAACTCCTCGAGTGCGGTGAGGATCGTGGTTCGCGTGTCCGTGGAGGTGTCGATGGTCGCGAGCCGATCGATCATGGCCGCTTCAGCGCGGTCGTAGACGGCCCTGAGGAGTTCCTCCCGCGAGGCGAAACTCTCGTAGAAGTACCGCGGACTCAGGTTGGCCGTGCGGACCACCGCTCGCATCGTGACTGCGGCTGCTCCCTGTTCGCCGAGCATGTCCTCGGCGACGGCCACGAACTCCTCGCGGCGCGCAGTGGCACGGTCACTCAAAGTTTGTCCGCGCCACAGTTTCGGCGTCGTCATCGACCCATCCTCCCATCTCGCGCCCGGCATTGACATCATCTGATTCAACATGAATCATGTGATTCACGCCAGGTCATGCGCGGGGCAGTTCGTCGGGAGGGAGCTCGGATGTTCAGTGAAGAAGCGTTCCAGGAGGCATTGGGGAAGCCGCGTTTGTCGCGCCCGGCGCCGGAGTTTCTCGACTCCAATCGGGCGGTGCCGATCCGCGCGCTCTCCGAATCCGAACTGCAGCAGACCACGCTCGAGTGGTTCGAGATGTTCGACAAGAAGCTCGACTACCTCGGTCGCCGGCACGACGCGGATCTCACCTGGTTGATGACCTGGGCCAAGAAGTACTGGTGGAGCTTTCTGGTCCGCGACATGAGCATCAACGACGAGCTGTACGCACCCGACATCCGCTACACCGATGTCACCACCTTCGGTCGCACCATCGTGGGGATCGACGAGTTCGTGAAGTACAACTTCGCGTTCTTCGACGCCATCCCGGACTGGCGCTACGACCCGCTGCCCGACCAGGTCTACGTCGACGTCACACCCGACGGCACCGTACGCATCGTCATCCGCTATATCGGCAGCGGCCACTTCTCGGGGGCGCTGCGGCTCTACCCCTACGACGATTCAGCGCCCACGCTCTACGGCGACGGCCGCTTCATTCAGTGCACCGCGGTGGACCGGTATCACTTCAACGCAGACCATCTGATGGCAGAGGGGGAGACGCTTTACGACTTCCTCGACGCCACCCAGCGTGCGGGCATCTTGCCGCGCGATGACAGCCGGCTGTTCCGGGTGCTCATGTCCGCGTCGAAGCTTCCCGTGGTGATGCGCGATCTCACGCGGCGGATCGGGAGGTGAGCCCCAACATATGCCTTGTTGACAATAATTTTCATTAACGTCTTTACTGGTCCGCGTGCATTCAACACGGACATATCTGACAGGGGCTGTCGCAACGCTCGTCGCGTCGACCTTCGCCCTGACCGCCTGCGGCACCGACACCGCATCCACCACCGCCGGCAGCAGTCGCGCAGCCTCCGGGACGGCCTCAGTTGAGCAGCAGAGCGCGACGCCCCGGTTGGCGCTGAGCTACGACGGCGGCATTCTCGTCCTCGACGCGGACAACCTGCAGCAGGTCGCCGACCTCCCGGTGGACGGTTTCATTCGTCTGAACACCGCCGATAACGGCCGCAACGTCTTCGTGTCGACGAGTGACGGATTCCGGGTGCTCGACATGGGCACCTGGACCCGCCGGCACGGCGACCACGGGCACTACTACACCGCGGCACCGGCGATGACCGACATGCGGTTCGGCGGCGTCGAGCCCGGGCACGTCGTGCCGCACGACTCACGGATCACGCTGTTCAGCGACGGCACCGGTGGTGTCGACATCGTCGAGCCCGCAGAAATGCTGCGCGGCAATGGGAAATCGGCCACGTATACGGTGCCGGAACCGCACCACGGTGTCGCGGTCGCGCGAGGCGACGGCACGTTGGTCGTCACTCAGGGCGACGAGGATGAGCGCACCGGGATCGTCATCCTGGACAAGCAACGCAACGAGATCGCTCGCAACACGCAGTGCCCGGGCGTCCATGGAGAGGCGGCCGCGGCGGAGGGCGTTCTGACGTTCGGTTGTCAGGACGGCATACTGATCGTGCGCGGCAACGAGATTCAGAAAGTCCAGAGTCCCGACCCCTACGGGCGGATCGGTAACCAGGCGGGTGCGCTGGACTCGCCGTATGTGCTCGGCGACTACAAGACCGACGCCGACGCCGAACTCGAACGCCCCAACCGATTCACCCTCACCGACACCAGAACCGGGCAACTTCGGGTTGTGCAGTTCCCCGCGAGCTACAGCTTCCGGTCGATCGAGCGGGGTCCCGGAGGTTCGGCCGTCATTCTCGGCACCGACGGTGCGCTGCATGTCTACGACCCAGCGACCGCCGAGGAAACCCGCACTATCCCGGTGATCCCCGACTGGACCGAACCGGAGGAGTGGCAGTCGCCCATGCCGAACGTGTATGTGCAGGAAGGCGTTGCTTACGTCACGGACCCCTCCGCCAAGACGATCACGGCGGTCAATCTGGCGACCGGCGAGACGGAGGCGCAGGCGGATCTCCCGCACTCGACCATCGAGCTGACCGGAGTCAGCGGCTGAGGTCGCGGGAACGGGTGTTGGCAAGTCTGCGAGACTGGTCGACGTGATCAGATTGGGGCTCTCCGGCGGCATCGGCGCCGGTAAATCGACAGTGGCGAAGACCTTCATCGAGCGCGGCGGCTACCACGTGGACGCGGACAAGATCGCCCGCGAGGTGGTCGAGCCGGGCACCGAAGGCCTCGCCAAACTGGTGGAGGCCTTCGGCGTCGACATCCTGGCCGACGACGGGTCCCTGGACCGGCCGGCACTGGCCGCGAAGGCCTTCGTCGACGACGAGTCTCGGCAGACCTTGAACTCCATCACCCATCCGCTCGTCGGTGCGCGCACCCAGGAGATGCTGGCTGAGGCGCCTGCGGATGCCGTTGTCGTGCAAGATATTCCGCTACTCGTCGAGGGTGGGATGGCGCCGTTCTTCCACATTGTGGTGATCGTCGGTGCCGACGAAGAACTCCGCATCGAGCGGCTGACGACGCTGCGCGGCATGCCCGAGGCCGACGCCCGCGCGCGGATCAAGGCGCAGGCGACCGATGAACAGCGTCGTGCGGTCGCCGATGTGTGGCTGGACAACTCGGGCACCCCTGAGGAACTGGCTGCCGCGTCGGCCGCCCTGTGGGACGACCGGTTGGCGCCCTTCGAGAGCAACGTGCGGTCCCGGACGGTCGTACGCGGGCCGCTAAACCTGGTTGATCCGGACCCGGACTGGACTGAGCAGGGGAGTCGCCTGGTCAACAGGCTCTGGGCGATCGTCGGCGACAAGGCGTCGGCGATCGATCACATCGGTTCCACAGCGGTCCCCGGGCTGATCGCCAAACCGACCATCGACATCCAGATCACTGTCGCCGATCTCGGGGTGGCCGACGATCTGCGCGACCTGCTCGCCGATGGCGGATTCCCGCGCGTCGACGGGATCGAGGGCGACCGGCCCAAGGCCGACCCGGCCACCGGTTCGGTCGACGACGGTGCATGGGGCAAACGGCTGCACGGCTCGGCCGATCCCGGGCGCCCGGTGAATGTGCACCTCCGAGCGGCGGGGTCACCGGGTGGACGATTCGCCGTCGACTTCCGTGATTGGTTGCGCACTGACGAGGCGGCCCGCGCAGAGTACGCGGAGGTCAAGCGGGCGGCGTTGGCGGCAGCCGGTGGGAGTGTCGATGCGTACGTCGAGGCGAAGGAGCCGTGGTTCGACGACGCGTATCGCCGGGTTGGGGTGTGGAAACGGGGGTGACGGAGACCGGAGTCCTTAGTATGGCGAAGATATTTCTGGTTGCTATTCCGGACTTTAGGATTTCTAATTAGGAGCTATTCCTTTGGGGCAACTTCCCAGTTCACCAGGTGTTAATTTGCTCAAATTGATATTCGGGAGCGGAAACACCGCTGGATTGAATTGTTTCGCCTAACGTGGCTTGTGTCGCACCCGCGGGAGGTGCGACTACAAACGAAGACTCAAGGGAGAACACCACATGGCTGTAAGCAAGGGTCGACGCTTTATGACGGGTGCCGTAGCGATCGCCGGAGCCGGTGCGATGGGGCTGGCGATGGCTGCGCCTGCGAATGCGGCTGTCACTGGAGTGAGTATTACGTCGCCGTCGGGCTACGGGTCGGTGTCAGGGACGTACGGGACGGGTTGTAGCTATACGGTCACGGCGACGATCAACAACACCTCGCCACGGCTGGATGTTGAGTTCACCGCAACGCTCAACAATCAGAACGTGACGTCGACTGTGCTTTCGCCCTCCTCGAAGACGCCCACGGGTAGCACGGCCACCACCACCTTTACGCCTACGGCGCGTGGCACATACACGATTACCGCGCGTCAGGCGGGATCGGACCCACAGTCAACGACGGCCAAGGTCGGGACGGGCATCAGCCTTCCTGACACCGGTTCGGTGAACTTGTCCTCAAGCGGAGCATGCCTCGTTGTCATCCCGTGATGGGGTGACCGACAGATCATGATCAGGGTGCCGCGGACTCAATCCGTGGCACCCTGACTGCTGCTCAGCACGCCTACAGCGTGAGGCGGCCCACCAACCTCCCATGCCTATGCCGAAACAAGTGCCCAACGAACCACACGAGTAGGGGTGTCACCGGCCGCAACAGCAACCGCGGCGCGAACTCGAGAACGTCACTGACCTCGGTCGCCCCCTCCGACATCGGCGTCAACCGTCGCGTGTGCCGCCACACCTTCATCGTCGCCATCGACGACTCATCGCGGAATCCGACGCCCGGCGTCAGCTCGACGATCGTCAGGTCGTCCCAGTCGAGCGGCAGTAGACCGCCGTAGAGCAGCCACACCTTGCCGACCGGCACGCCGACCTCGATGTCGGCGATCGACTTACCCCGGTGCCGGCGCGGCAGCACCATCTTCATGTAGGGCATCAACTCGTCATTGATGCCGGCCATACTCGCGACACGGTCCCACACGACGTCGATCGGTGCGTCCACAACTGACCGCTGGACGACGCGGCTCAGGTCTTCAGTGGGTGTCACCCGGATACCGTCGCAACTTGGGTGTCCCACGTCAACAAAATCTGGATACGAATGTATCCAAATGTCCCACGAAACGTGATCACGCGCTGTTAGCCTGACGAAACCGCCCGTCAGGGCGTTGTTGTCGTGAACATGTCGAAGGAGTCGGGGACCAATGTCAGTTCAGTGTTCGGGTAAGTCCAATCGAATGGCCGTGGGGGTGGCCGCGATCGCCGGTGTTGGTGCGGCAACCGTTGCGCTCGTCGCGCCGGCCGCGGCCGCCGAACCTGCCTATCTGCAGGGTGTCGTCATCTCGACCGCGCCTGGTTACGGGTCATCGGCGACCGGTTCTTCCAACTATGTCTATGGCGCCGGCTGCACCTACGACGTCGACGCCATCATGAAGAACTACTCCGCCGCAAAGACGCCGCTGAAGATCACCGTGTCCAACGGTGCGCGGTCGGTCACGCTGTACAACCGCAAGCCGGGCAAGACCCTGGTCCGTTCGAAGTGGCAGCCGGCCGGGCCGGGTATCTACACGATCACCGCGTCGCTCGACGGCGTGACCAAGCGAACGACAGCCAAGGTCGGCTACGGCATTCAACTCCCCGCAAACATGCGCGACGGTGCGTGCGTGGTGTTCCCTCCCTATTACTGATTGTCGGCGAGACCGGTGACGCGTGGGGTCGTCACCGGTCTTCGCGCCAACTGATCCGGGCGCCGGTTGCGACGTCGAGCCACTCCTGCACGTCGTGCTGGTGTTCGGCGGCGCCCACGAGGGCGCGCGTCGCGATCAGGACCGCCTCTTCACTCTCGGCGGTCCCCAGCAGTCCGGCGGCGTGCGCCTCGAAGAGTTCGTCGACGTCGATCAACTCGAGGGGCCGGCCGGGCACGTCGACGAGGTCGAGATACCAGTCCTCTGCGTGCCATCTGCCGTCGTCGTCGGGGCCGCTGAACTTCCCGACGTCGAGGTAGAGTCGCTGTCCGTCACGGTGACCGGCCACGAAGTGGAAGATGTTCGCGCGCAGCCCGAGTCCTGGGAGTAGCCAGGATTCGAGGTGAAAAAAGCGCGGATGATCGGCCGGTCGCGACATGTACAGTCCGTGCGGAGTGACCTCGTAGTGCTCCACCGGTCGCAGGAATCCCTTGTTGTCGGTGTTGGTCATCGCGGGCACGTCGAACACCTCGCGCTTCGGGGGATGCACGGTGTCGCTCATGGCCAAACCATAACCGTCGACCCCGACAGATCGCCTGCCTCGAACGCCGCGGAACATACTTGTCATACCCCGCGTTTACCCTGGCGTTATGGCATTCGCAGCGGAACACCCGGTCCTCGCGCACTCGGAGTATCGCGCCGTCGGCGACGTGGAGCGCACCGAGGGCAACTTCGAAGTCGTCAGCGAGTACGAGCCGGCGGGCGATCAGCCTGCCGCCATCAATGACCTGGAGAAACGTATCGCGGCCGGGGAGAAGGACATCGTCCTGCTCGGCGCGACCGGCAC
Organism: Gordonia sp. CPCC 205515; assembly: GCF_048537925.1. Classification (NCBI taxonomy): domain Bacteria; kingdom Bacillati; phylum Actinomycetota; class Actinomycetes; order Mycobacteriales; family Gordoniaceae; genus Gordonia; species Gordonia sp. CPCC 205515. Next base: position 876,156 of record NZ_JBCLVJ010000002.1, read on the forward strand.
CGGTAAATCGGCGACGACCGCCTGGCTCATCGAGCGAGTCCAGCGTCCGACGCTGGTGATGGCACCCAACAAGACACTCGCGGCCCAGCTCGCCAATGAGCTCCGCGAGATGCTGCCGAACAATGCCGTCGAGTACTTCGTGTCGTACTACGACTACTACCAACCCGAGGCGTACATCGCGCAGACCGACACCTACATCGAGAAGGACTCGTCGATCAACGACGACGTCGAGCGGCTGCGGCACTCGGCGACGTCGAACCTGCTGTCCCGGCGGGACGTGGTCGTGGTGGCGTCGGTGTCGTGCATCTACGGCCTCGGCACCCCGCAGTCGTATCTCGATCGGTCCGTCGAGATCCAGGTGGGCGACGACATCGACCGCGACGCGCTGCTCCGCCTCCTGGTCGACGTGCAGTACACCCGCAACGACGTCGCCTTCACCCGGGGCGGTTTCCGCGTGCGGGGCGACACCGTCGAGATCATCCCGTCCTACGAGGAACTCGCCGTGCGTATCGAGTTCTTCGGCGACGAGGTCGAGGCGTTGTACTATCTCCACCCTCTTACCGGAGATATTGTGCGACAAGTGGATTCGGTGCGAATCTTCCCGGCCACCCACTATGTGGCCGGACCCGAGCGAATGGCACGGGCGATGAGCTCGATCGAGGAGGAACTCGAGCAACGTCTGGCCGAGCTCGAGGGCAAGAACAAGCTCCTCGAGGCGCAACGACTGCGGATGCGCACCAACTACGACCTCGAGATGATGCGGCAGGTCGGTTTCTGTTCCGGTATCGAGAACTACTCGCGACACATCGATGGTCGTGCCGCGGGCACAGCGCCGGCGACGCTGATCGACTACTTCCCGGACGACTTCCTCCTCGTCATCGACGAATCCCACGTGACGGTGCCGCAGATCGGAGGCATGTATGAGGGCGACATGTCGCGCAAGCGCAATCTTGTCGACTACGGCTTCCGGCTGCCGTCGGCCGTGGACAACCGCCCGCTGACCTGGGACGAGTTCGTCGATCGCATCGGACAGACGGTGTATCTCTCTGCGACGCCGGGGCCCTACGAGCTGGGGCAGTCCAACGGCGAATTCGTCGAGCAGGTCATCCGGCCGACCGGCCTGGTCGACCCGCAGGTGGTGGTCAAACCGACCAAGGGGCAGATCGACGATCTCGTCCACGAGATCCGGGAACGGACCGAACGCGACGAACGTGTCCTGGTGACCACGCTGACCAAGAAGATGGCCGAAGACCTCACCGACTATCTGCTGGAGCACGGGATCCGGGTGCGATATCTGCACTCCGAGGTCGACACGCTGCGCCGCGTGGAATTGCTGCGCCAGCTGCGCAGCGGCGAATACGACGTACTGGTCGGCATCAACCTGCTGCGTGAGGGCCTGGACCTGCCGGAGGTGTCGCTGGTGGCGATCCTCGACGCCGACAAGGAAGGTTTCCTCCGGTCCACCACATCACTCATCCAGACGATCGGCCGCGCCGCGCGCAACGTGTCCGGCGAAGTGCACATGTACGCCGATAAGATCACCGACTCGATGCGCAACGCCATCGACGAGACCGATCGTCGGCGGGCCAAGCAGGTCGCCTACAACACCGAGAAGGGCATCGACCCGAAGCCGTTGCGCAAGAAGATCGCTGACATTCTCGATCAGGTGTATCGCGAGGCCGACGACGAGCCGGTGTCGGTCGGTGGGTCCGGCCGCAACTCCAGCCGCGGACGACGCGCCCAGGGCGAGGTGTCGAAGTCGAAGGGCGGCAGCGCCGGGGTCCTCGAGAAGCGGGACACGTCGACGATGCCGCGGGCCGAACTCGCCGACCTGGTGGCTCAGCTCACCGAGCAGATGATGAGCGCGGCACGGGATTTGCAGTTCGAGCTCGCCGGGCGCCTGCGCGACGAGATCGCCGACCTCAAGAAGGAGTTGCGCGGCATGGATGCCGCCGGCATCAAGTGACCCGCGGGGCAACGGTGTGAGCTGTGTGCCGATCCACACGAAGTGCGGACAAATCGGTGGTGCGCCCACTAACCTGCCGAGACAGGGGTTCGTGTCCGTTGACGCAGTACTCGTCGTCGCGGGCACTACAGTTCAGGGGATGGCACCCGCCTCGCAGATGTCGGGGCGGCGGAGACTCGTGGAGGATGAATGAGCGGATATCAGACGATCGTCGTCGGCACGGACGGTTCGGAGTCGTCGTTGCGGGCGGTCGAGAAGGCGGGCGCGCTGGCCGGGGACACGGCTGACCTGGTGATTTCCTGCGCGTACTTCCCGAATGATCGCGGCGCCGGCGGTGCTGCGGATGTCCTCAAGGAGGACGCCTATCAGGTCACCGGGTCGGCACCCACCGACGAGATCCTGCGTACCGCAAAGGAACGTGCGCTCAAGGGCGGTGCGTCCAAGATCGACGCTCGCCCGATCAAGGGTGCACCCGTCGATGCACTGCTGCAGTTGGTGACCGACGTGAAGGCCGACCTGTTGGTCGTCGGCAATCGCGGACTCAACTCGATCGCCGGCCGACTGCTGGGCTCGGTGCCCGCCGACGTCGCCCGCAAAGCGGCCTGCGACGTGCTGATCGTGCACACCACGTAGCAGCCAGAGAACATTCCGAAACCCTCGGCGCCGAACTCAGGCGTCGAGGGTTTCGTCGTTCATGTCGGCGAGTTCGGCGGGCAACGCGGCCGCGTGGACCACCAGCAGTCGCTGGGTCGCCCGGGTCAGCGCGACATACAGATCCGAATACCCCAGCGGTGACGCATCGATCATCTCGGCCGGTTCGACGACGATGGTGTTGTCGAACTCGAGGCCCTTGCACCCGCCGACGGTGAGCACCCGCGGTGCACCGTCGACCTCCTGTGCTCGTCTGGCGATGGCCTGGTGGTACCGGTCGGGCACGATGACCGCGGTGAGGCCATCGAGGTCGGTTCGCAGGGCGGTGCGAATCGCGGTGTCCGCCAGGTCCGCCTCGAAGGTGCGGATCGCCACCGGTTCGATCCCGTTGCTGCGCAAAGACGTCGGCGCCGACTGGTGCGAATTGATATGGGCCAGTGCGCGCGTCGCGTACTGCATGATCTCGGCCGGTGTCCGGTAATTGACGGTCAACTCGCGCAGATGCCAGCGATCGGCGACGTACGGCGTGAGCGCGTCACCCCAGGATCGGGTGCCGGCGAGGTCGCCGGTCTGCGCGGTGTCGCCGATGATCGTCATCCAGCGATTCGGAATGCGCCGCATGACCATTCGCCACGCCATCGCCGAGAGTTCCTGCGCCTCATCGACGATGACATGGCCAAAGGCCCAATTGCGGTCCCCGTGAGCACGTTCGGCGGTCGTCAGGCGCTGGGTCTCGGTCTGCCGGGCGGCCAGCTGCTCGGCGTCGATCAGGTCGTAGGCCATCAGGATCTCGGGATCGAGCTCGTCCTCGAGGTCCTGTGGTGCCGAGCCGGTCAGAATGTCCAAGGCGTCCTGCGCGTCGGCGAGTTGCCGCCGCCACCGCGCGCGTTCGGCCCGTTCCGCTTCGTCGGTGCCGTAGCCGATCAGCTCGGCCAACTCGTCGAGCAAGGGCACGTCCGCCGGAGTCAGATCGGCGTTGTCCGGTGCGGGCGCGGAAACCCGGTGCAGGGCGGCACGATCAGTGTCCGACCAACCGGTGGTCGCCTTGCGGATCGCCGCCGGGTCGGCATAGAGCTCGCGCAGCAGATGCTGCGGGGTCAGCGTGGGCCAGTAGTGCAGCAGCGCTCGACGTATGTCGATGTCCTGGCTCATCTCGTCACGGATGTCGGCGATGTCGGCACCGCTGAGAAGTTGCGATCCGTCCAGGAGGCTCGATCCGATCGAGCGTGCATGGGCCTCGGCGAGGCCATCGAGCGCCGCACGCAAGAAGATCGACTGCGCAAGGTTGTGCGCCCGTCGGGAACTGCGGGCCTTCGCGCGGGCCGCCTTGATCAACGTCGAGTCGATCATCACCTGGTAGGTGTCGAAATCGACCGGAACCGGCTTCGACGGCAACGACTCCTTCGCGCGGACCGCGCGTTTGCACACATCGACCATCCGCAGGTCGCCCTTGATCGCGACGCCCTCACGCGACTCGCTCGCCCGGGCATGCACCCCGGGAAACAGATCGCCGACGGTGGACAGGAGGACACCGGACTCGCCGAGCGACGGCAACACCTGTCCTATGTAGGTGAGGAAGTCGTCGTTGGGTCCGATGATCAGAATCCCGCTGCGCGACAGGATGTCCCGATGCGTGTACAGCAGATAGGCGGCACGGTGGAGGGCCACCGCCGTCTTGCCGGTGCCGGGCCCACCCTGGATGACCGTCACGCCCCGATGCGGCGACCGGATGATCAGATCCTGTTCGCGCTGAATGGTTTCGACGATGTCGGTCATCTCGCCGGTACGCGCGGCGTTGAGCGCGGCCACCAAAGCGTTCTCGTTGACGACGTCACCGTGTCCGACGTCGTCGGGCGACGCGTCGCCGAGCGTCAGGTATTCGTCGCTCACCGCCCGCACCCGCCGGCTGCGGGTCCGAACATGGCGCCGACGATCGACGTCCTCCGGTGCAGCGGGCGTGGCGAGATAGAACGGCCGGGACAACGGTGCGCGCCAGTCGAGCAGCAAGGTGGTGTCGGCGGCATCGTCGTCGAGGATGCCGATGCGGCCGATCCGCCGGACCTCGCCGTCGGTCAGATCGAGGCGTCCGAAATACAGATTGTGTTCGGCCGCATCGAATTTGGTGAGGTCGTCGGTGTACATCCGTTCGTACGACTCACGTTCGGATCGTGCCTGGGGGGTGCCGCCGCTCTCTCGTAGCGTCGATTTCAGGCGGCGTTCGGTGTTGGCCCGCATCCGGTCGAGGCGACCGTAGACCTGGTCGAGGTGGGCTTGTTCCTCGGCGACCTGCGGGTCGGCGCCCGACTGCTCGGCGGGGGTGGAGTCGATGTCGGTGGAACTCATCGGCCCGCGACCGCCGGTTGAGCGAGTTCGGACATTCTTGCGTCGACGACGAGTCCGTTGCGGTGCATGGCCGCGAAGATCCGGGCCGCCACTGTGGTTTCGGACAGTCGCGCGCACACCTCCGCGGCGGGACCTTGGAGGACCTCGTCGGTCACGCGATCGCCGAGCCAGGAGAGGATGCGTTGCTGCGTACCCAGTGGCACGGGCATTCCGGAGGTGGGGTCGGCGAGTACACCGTGCTTCGAGGTGTAGAGCGAATATGATTGCGCGGCAACAGTTGTGGGGTCGCCCAGAAGTTCTGCGGTGGAGAGTGTCATGCGGTGATAATTCGGTTCGGTGGTGTCCAGGGTGATCAGTTCGTCGTCGGTCAGGAAACAGGCCGTGGTATCCAGGGTGGCACCCGGCGATCGAAAGGGCGCAGCGGGAACGTAACCGCGGGATGCGACATGGGCGGAGTGCCCGACGGCGATGTCGCGCAGCCGGATGCGGCGGAAGATCACGTCGCTCACTGCGACCACGCCGGCCAGCTTCGCACGCATGACCGCGGGTGCGGCGTTCGATCCGACGGCGACCACCAGGTGGCGTCGATCGGGATCGCCGATGCCGGGCAGGGTAGGTAGGAGAGTGTCCGCCGCGGTCCACGGATAGTCGTGGGCGGGAAATGCGCAGATGCCGCGTGCGTCGGGTCCGGGACCCGACGCACGCTGATCAGCTGGGTCGATCGGAACTATGAGGTCGCCTTCCGCCAGCGCCGCCGGCCCTCCTCGGCGCCCTCTTCGGCCTTCTCCTTTGCGACCGTCGCCAGTCCGGCGATCTCGGCACCCAGTTCGGGTGCGCGCTGCCGGATGACCTCGGCGATCTCGGCCGACCGATCCTTGGTCACCTCCGCGAGTTCCGGGCCGCGCTGCTTGATGACCTCGGCGGCGTCGATCGACCGGTCCCGGGCGGCGGCAGCGAGCTCCGGAGCGCGGTGCTTGACGGTCTCGGCGGCGTCGGCCGACAACGCGCTCAGGCTGTGGGCGCCCTCGGCGGACTTCTCGCGGATGGTGTCCCAGGCGGAATCCGAGCCGGACGAGGCCAGCGGGATGGCCGCGGAGACGGCCGCGGTTGCCGCGGCAGCCTTACGACGGCCGCGCCAGGCGAGCGACGGCTTGGCCTCGGTGTCGACAGCGGCGATCAGCAGACCCCCGAGCAGGCTCGTGTTCTTGAGGAACTGGGTGCGCTGCATCGACTTCTTGACCGGATCTGTCTCCTCCCAGAAGGCGTGTCCGGCAATGGTCGTCGGGATCAGCGAGCCGGCGAGCGCGAGCGATGCGACGCGCGGGAACTTGCCGGTGGCCAGCAGCACGCCGCCGCCCACCTGCACGGCACCGTTGGCCCGAACGAGTGTGAGGGGCTCGGTGGGAACGCTGTCGGTCACCGAGTTGGGCAGGACGTCCACGGACTTGTCGATGAGTGGAGTGGCCATCTCCGCCCGCTTGTGCGGGTTGCGCAGGGAATCGATTCCCGCGTAGACGAAAACACTGGCGAGCATGGGTCGGGCAATTCGGCGGATCAACACTGACGGCCTCCTCGTATGGCTCGGGGAATCACCCCCGTCTCTGGAGGGTGAACCTTATCGAGGTTACCGGTAGCGGAGGTCGGGCGCAGTCACGGTGGCGTGCCGAGTCGACCTGACCGAACCGTCACCACCCGCGGTCGCGCCACTCGGCCACCGACGGACGCTCCGCACCGAGCGTGGTGTCCTTGCCGTGCCCCGGATAGACGACGGTCGAGTCCGGGTATCGCGCGAATACCTTGGTCTCGACGTCGTCGAGGAGTTTCTCGAAGTCGCCCGGCTCCCAGGTCTTACCGATTCCGCCGGGGAACAGGCAGTCGCCGGTGAACAGATGCACGACGTCACCGTCGGTCAGGGCCAGCGCGATGGAGCCGGGCGTGTGGCCGACAAGGTGGATCGCGTCGAACGTGAGGTCACCCACCTCGATGGTGTCGCCGTCCTCGACGAGCCGGTCGGGGGTGACGGGCAGTTCCTCGGCATCGAAGCGGCCGGCGGCGGTCGGTACGCCGAGCTTGGCGGCGACCGCCTCGAGCGCCTGCCAGTGATCGAAATGACGGTGGGTCGTGAAGATGAGCCGAGGGGTGCCCGGAACGGCGTCGACCAGGTCGAGAATGCGGTCGGCGTCGTTGGCTGCGTCGATGATCAGCTGATCGCCGGTCGCGGTCGAGGTGATCACATAGACGTTGTTGTCCATCGGACCGACGGACAACTTGACGATCGACGCGGTGCCGAGGGTGCGGCGCTGCGGTTGCGGGGACTCCGAGAGGTCGCCGGTGTAGGTGTCGCTGATGGAAACATCCGAGGAGGTCATGGGAGTCACGCTATCGGGTTCGGCGACGGCCGTCGCCCGGGTCGCGCGAGAACGGACGAGCGTATCGTTGTTGTCTGGTCTTGTCGGTGGTCGCCAGTACGGTGTCCGCGGGTGCGGTACATACCGTCCAGCCACGGAAACGCGCCCGGATGCAAGCACACCGATACACAACCCACGCACACCGGTGTTGAGCCGGGTCGGTAACGAATGAGGACTTGAAGTTGGTTGACCGTCTGATCGTCCGCGGCGCCCGCGAGCACAATCTCCGCGGAATCGATGTGGATTTGCCGAGGGACAGTCTCATCGTGTTCACCGGATTGTCCGGGTCGGGCAAATCGTCGCTGGCCTTTGACACGATCTTCGCCGAGGGCCAGCGCCGCTACGTCGAATCATTGTCCGCGTACGCGCGTCAGTTCCTGGGGCAGATGGACAAACCCGACGTCGACTTCATCGAGGGTCTGTCCCCTGCGGTGTCCATCGACCAGAAGTCGACCAACCGCAACCCGCGATCGACGGTCGGCACCATCACCGAGGTCTACGACTACCTGCGCCTGCTCTATGCCCGGGCCGGTAAGGCCCACTGCCCCGAGTGCGGTGCGCTGATCGCCAAGCAGACGCCGCAGCAGATCGTCGACCAGGTACTCGCGATGGAAGCGGGCATCCGGTTCCAGGTCCTGGCGCCGGTGGTACGGACCCGCAAGGGTGAGTTCGTCGACCTCTTCGGCGAACTGCAGACCCAGGGGTACTCGCGTGCCCGGATCGACGGCGTCGTCCATCAGTTGACGGATCCGCCGAAGCTCAAGAAGCAGGAGAAGCACGACATCGAGGTCGTCGTCGACCGACTGTCGGTGAAGGCCTCGGCCAAGCAGCGGCTGACCGATTCCGTCGAAACCGCCCTGCGGCTGGCCGACGGCATCGTCGTCCTGGACTTCGTCGACCTCGAGGAAGACGACCCGAACCGGGAACGCCGCTTCTCGGAGAAGATGGCCTGCCCCAACGGACATCCGATCGCCATCGACGACCTCGAACCGCGATCCTTCTCCTTCAACTCGCCGTACGGCGCCTGCCCGGAATGCGACGGCCTCGGGATCCGCAAGGAGGTCGACGAAGAGCTCGTCGTCCCCGACCCGGACCTGTCCCTCGCCGACGGTGCGATCGCGCCGTGGTCGGGCGGCCACAACGCCGACTACTTCCTCCGTCTGATGGGCGGCCTCGCCGACCAGATGGGCTTCGACGTCGACACCCCGTGGAAGAAGCTGCCTGCCAAGGCCCGCAACGCCATCCTCAACGGCAGTGACCACCAGGTCCACGTGAAGTTCCGTAACCGCTACGGCCGTACCCGCTCGTACTACACCGAGTTCGAGGGCGTCATGTCGTTCCTCGCACGGCGGATGGACCAGACCGAGTCCGAGCAGATGAAGGAACGCTACGAGGGGTACATGCGCGACGTGCCGTGCCCCGCCTGCCAGGGCGCGCGCCTGCGGCCGGAAATCCTGTCGGTCACCCTCGACCACCCGACTCACGGTGAGATGTCGATCGCCGAGGTGTGCGCGTTGTCGGTGGCCGAATGCGCCGATTACCTCAACGGCCTCGAGCTCGACGAACGGCAGCGCGCGATTGCCGGTCGGGTCCTCAAAGAGGTCCAGGCCCGCATCCGGTTCCTGCTCGACGTCGGCCTGGAGTACCTGTCGCTGTCCCGCGCGGCCGGATCGCTGTCCGGTGGTGAGGCCCAGCGCATCCGGCTCGCCACCCAGATCGGTTCCGGGCTCGCCGGTGTGCTCTACGTCCTCGACGAACCGTCGATCGGCCTACACCAGCGCGACAACCGTCGGCTCATCGAGACCCTCACCCGCCTGCGCGACCTCGGCAACACGCTCATCGTCGTCGAGCACGACGAGGACACCATCCGCTCGGCCGACTGGATCGTCGACATCGGCCCGCGCGCCGGAGAGCACGGCGGGGAAGTGGTGCACAGCGGCAGCTACAAGGACCTGCTGAAGAACCGCCGCTCACTGACCGGTGCCTACCTGTCCGGCCGCGACGAACTGCCGATCCCGGCGATCCGCCGACCGATCTCGCGGAAGAAGTTGCTGACCGTCGTCGGCGCGCGGGAACACAACCTGCGCGGCATCGAGGTCTCCTTCCCGCTCGGCGTGCTCACCGCGGTCACCGGCGTGTCCGGATCCGGCAAGTCGACGCTCGTCAACGACATCCTCGCGACCGTGCTGGCCAACAAGCTCAACGGTGCGCGGCAGGTTCCCGGACGGCACACCCGGGTCAAGGGTCTCGACAACCTCGACAAGCTCGTGCAAGTCGACCAGTCGCCGATCGGTCGCACGCCGCGGTCCAACCCGGCGACCTACACCGGCGTGTTCGACAAGATCCGCACCCTGTTCGCCGCGACCACCGAGGCGAAGGTCCGCGGCTACCAGCCCGGCCGATTCTCGTTCAACGTCAAGGGCGGACGATGCGAGGCGTGCGCCGGCGAGGGCACCATCAAGATCGAGATGAACTTCCTGCCCGACGTCTACGTTCCGTGCGAGGTCTGCCACGGCGCCCGCTACAACCGGGAAACCCTCGAGGTGCACTACAAGGGCAAGACCATCTCCGAGGTCCTCGACATGCCGATCGAGGAGGCCGCCGAGTTCTTCGAGCCGGTCACGTCGATCCACCGTTACCTCAAAACCCTCGTCGACGTCGGGCTCGGCTATGTGCGGCTGGGTCAGCCGGCGCCGACGCTCTCCGGTGGTGAGGCCCAGCGTGTGAAGCTGGCCGCCGAACTGCAGAAGCGGTCGACGGGTCGGACCGTCTACATCCTCGACGAACCGACCACCGGTCTGCATTTCGAGGACATCAAGAAGCTTCTCGGCGTCATCAACGGCCTCGTGGACAAGGGCAACACCGTCATCGTCATCGAGCACAACCTCGACGTCATCAAGACGGCCGACTGGATCATCGACATGGGTCCCGAGGGCGGTACCGGTGGTGGCATGGTCGTTGCCGAGGGCACTCCGGAGGACATCGCGCTGGAGCCGGGTTCGCACACCGGGAAATTCCTGTCGGAGATTCTCGATGTCGATCAGGCGGTCGCGTCGGCGGGCTGAGATTGTCGGTGGCGTCTGCTTTCCTGTGGTCACTGATCACCGAGGAGGTGCACCATGGGACTTATGAGCGCGACCGTCGGGTTCCCGCCACCCGGATCAGGTCCGTTGACCGTGCGTGATCTGGAGGCGGTGCCCGAAGACGGCCGTCGATACGAACTCATTGACGGGATGCTCGTCGTGAGTCCGGTACAGGGCACGCTTCACCAGGCCATGGTTGTCAAACTGTCGGCGCAGCTACTGGCGGCATGCCCATCAGACCTCGTCGTCATGGCGGCGCCCTTCGCGGTCCACGACGGTGATGATGTGGAACTGCAGCCAGATGTGTTGGTGGGTCGGTACGCGGACTTCACCGCCAAAGATCTGCCGAAACCTCCAGTACTGACCGTCGAAATCCTGTCGCCGAGCACCGCGCTCATGGACCTGAACACCAAGAAGGCGGTCTACGAGCGGCTAGGGGTGCCGAGTTATTGGATCATCGACCCGCAGCAGATCCGCCTCACCGTGTACGAACTCGATGCCGATGATCGGTATGCGGAGGTGGCATCCGTCGCAGGAGCCGACTCATACGACGCAGTGCGGCCGTTTCCGGTACGAATCGTTCCCGTGGATCTGCTGGGCCGGTTCGCCGAGGACTGATCGCCGGCCTACTTGCCCATCGACTTACGGATCTCGTCGAGCTTCTTCTTGGCCGCCTCGTCGCGCTTGCGCATCATCTCGTCGACCCGCTGACCTTCCGGGCTCTCCTCGGCGAGTTCGCGGGCACCGATCGACGTCGTTATTCGGCCCTCGATCTTGTCGCGGACGAAGTCGAAGGTCGGCACACCGGAGTCGGTGTAGTTGGGGTCGGGGAGTGGCGGCGTATATCCGGGCGGTGGTGCGGGAGTGGTGTTGGTGACGATCTCGCCCTCGACGACCTCGGAACCCGGTTGATCGGGCTGCTCGCTGCTCATACCGAAAAGGGTACGTGCGCGGTATCGCGATGTGGTTGCGGTTTTCATCGGCTACCGAACAACATCGCAACCGATTCCCGCGGCTATCCCCGCACTGGCCCGGTGTACTTCTCGCCCGGACCTTCGCCGGGCGCGTCCGGGTGCGCGCTCGCTTCACGGAACGCGAGCTGCAGCCCCTTGAGACCGTCCCGGATCGGTGCGGCGTGAATGCCGAGGTACTCGGTCGATGCCGTGACCAGGCCGGCCAACGACGTGATGAGGCGTCGAGCCTCGTCGAGATCGACGGCATCCGGCGACGCGTCCTCGGCCAGACCCAGCTTTTCCGCAGCCGCACTCATCAGCATCACGATCGCCTTGGTAACCACCTCGATCGCCGGAATATCGCCCAGGTCACGCACGTTCTCCATATCGGTCTGCGGTCCGCCGACTGCTCCGTCGTCGCTCGTCGTTGCGCCCTCCGGGGGCATCTGCGCAGGTGACGAATAGGAGTTCTCGGTCATGGCTGTTAGACTTCCATAGCACGACCGCCCCGGTTAGCGCCGGGGTAGCAAGTGGAGTTCCGCTCCCACCGTCGCGACGCGACCACCCAACGGTGATCGTAGTTGCACGGTCCGGCTCACGCCGATGGTCGCATCACCGACACAATTGTGTCGGTGACCTGCGATGTCTGTTGTTGAGCCGGTCGGTATCGGAGCCCTGTGGATGCGTATCAGCATCGCGGGGCTCTTCTGCTGAGGGCACTCTGCTCGCCGCTCGCGACACATCCGGCGGTCCGAACAGAAGATTTGATCAAGGAGGCCCCATCAGCAGCACTGAGACCCGCATCAATGAGCGCATCCGCGTCCCTGAGGTTCGACTCGTCGGACCGAACGGTGAGCAGGTGGGCATCGTGCGTGTTGAAAATGCGCTCCGTCTGGCCGAAGAAGCAGACTTGGACCTGGTCGAGGTTGCGCCCGACGCGCGGCCACCCGTGTGCAAGATCATGGATTACGGCAAGTTCAAGTACGAAGCCGCCCAGAAGCAGCGCGAATCGCGTCGCAACCAGCAGATGACCGTCATCAAGGAGCAGAAGCTCCGCCCGAAGATCGACGACCATGACTACGAGACCAAGAAGGGTCACGTCGTCCGGTTCCTCGAGGCCGGGTCCAAGGTGAAGGTGACCATCATGTTCCGCGGCCGCGAGCAGTCGCGCCCGGAACTCGGTTACCGCCTGCTGCAGCGTCTGGGCAACGACGTCGCCGACTACGGCTTCATCGAGACCTCGGCAAAGCAGGACGGCCGCAACATGACCATGGTGCTCGCCCCGCACAAGGGCGCGAAGACGCGGCAGAAGGCTCAGCAGAGCCGCGACGACCGTGGTTCGAAGGCAGACGCGCCCGCGCAGACCGAAGAGACCAACCAGTAGCCACTGGTACTGCACTGAACAACAGCGTGCGAGACAACCCGTGACCGGCGGGTGGGTCCCGCTCGCTCGACTGAAGGAAAGACATGCCGAAGAGCAAGACCCACAAGGGCACCGCGAAGCGATTCAAGGTGACCGGCAGCGGCAAGATCGTTCGCCAGAAGGCCAACCGCCGCCACCTGTTGGAGCACAAGTCGTCGCGCCGCACCCGCCGTCTCGACGGCATCGCCGTGGTGAGCGAGAACGACGCCCCGCGCATCAAGCGACTGCTCAACCGCTGATCGCCCCCGACATCTGACGAACGAAGAGGACTGACACATGGCACGCGTGAAAAGGGCGGTAAACGCCCAGAAGAAGCGTCGTTCGACGCTGGAGGCTTCCAAGGGGTACCGCGGGCAGCGCTCGCGCCTGTACCGCAAGGCCAAGGAGCAGCAGCTCCACTCGCTGACCTACGCCTACCGGGACCGTCGCGCCCGCAAGGGTGAGTTCCGGAAGCTGTGGATCGCGCGTATCAACGCCGCGGCCCGCGCCAACGACATCACCTACAACCGCTTCATCCAGGGCCTCAAGGCCGCTGGTGTCGAGGTGGACCGCAAGGTGCTCGCCGACATCGCCGTCACCGACCCCGAGGCCTTCACCGGCCTGGTCGAGGTGGCCCGCAAGTCGCTGCCGGCCGACGTCAACGCCCCCGCGGCCTGACGACGACCCGACCTACGAAACGACCCGTGGTGGACGTTCTGACCGAACGCTCATCGCGGGTTGTTTCGTATGCAAAGCTGCACCGCGCGTCCGTGCGACGTGCCGAGGGACGCTTCTTGGTCGAGGGCGCCAATTCGGTTGTCGCCGCCCTGGATACAGGTCGAGCCCAGGTCGTGCTGGTGCGCGGCTCCGATGCCGAGCGACACAGCGCGACCGTCGCCCGCGCGGCCGCCGACGGTATCGAGATCCTCGAGTTGTCCGACCGGGCGGCCGACAAACTCTCCGAAACCACGACGGCGCCGGGCATTTTCGCGGTGAGCTCACTGCTCGATGCCCGCCTCGACGACGTGCTGGCCGCCGGCCCCCGACTGCTCGCCGTCGCGGTGGAGCCACGTGAACCCGGCAACGCCGGCACCCTGATCCGCACCGCCGACGCCATGGGCGCCGATGCCGTTCTGCTGCTCGGAGATTCGGTGGACCCGCACAACGGAAAGTGCGTGCGATCCAGCGCGGGCAGCGTGTTCCATCTGCCGCTGGTCCGGGAAAGGTCGATCGACGACGGCCTCACCGCGGTCAAGGACGCCGGCGTCAGCGTGCTCGCCACTGCCGCCGACGGTGAGGTCTCGCTCGACGACGCCGCTGACCTACTGACCCGGCCGACCGCATGGCTGTTCGGCAACGAGGCCCACGGGCTGTCCGACGATGTGCTCGCGGCCGCCGACCACCGGGTGTCGATCCCCATCCACGGTCGCGCGGAGAGCCTGAATCTTGCTGCCGCAGCATCGATTTGTCTATATCAGAGTGCGGTGGCACAGCACCGGAGTGAGTAACACCTGCACGATCTGAGTAGATTCGCTCAGTCGCCTCGCGCGTGATCCGGCCAGACTAAACGGCATGCACTCGTTGACATCTCGCACGATTCCGACGACCGAACGACGCCGCGGCGTGTCCGCGGCCGAACTCGACGCCCTCAGCGAAGGGCGCGATCGCGTCATCGACCTGTTGCGCATCGTTTCGCTGATCGTCGTGGTGGCCGGCCACTCGATCATGCTCACCGTCGCCATCGACGATCTGCACAGTGCGTCGGGAATCCGGTTGGGCAACATGCTCGGCGACGTCCCGGCGCTGCAACCGGTCACCTGGCTGCTGCAGATCCTGCCGCTGTTCTTCTTTGCCGGGGCGGCCGCCGCGACGTTGGGCTGGCGCTCCGGTGCGGACGGGCACACACCCGGCCAGTGGTTGTTCGCCCGCAGCCAACGGCTGCTGCGACCGGTCGCGTGGTATCTCCTCGTCGGCGTGGTGGCGCTTGCGGTGCTGGCGTACACCGGTCAGGGTGCCGCCGCCGACGTCGTCGCTCGACTGTCGGTGCAACTGCTGTGGTTCCTCGGCGCGTACCTGTTGGTGCTGGCGGTCGTGCCGTTCCTGCAACGGATCTCGACGGCGCGCGAGGTGGTGGTCGCGCTCGCCGCCTGTTGGGGCGCCACCGCGGTCATCGATGCGCTCCGGCTGACGATCGGCCCCGCAGCCCTCGGCAACATCAATTTCCTGACGGTGTGGTCCATTCCGGCGGGGCTCGGAATCGCCTATGCGAAAAGGCTTCTCACCACGCGGGCCGCGGCCCTCATGGCCGTCGCGGCCTTCGTCGTCAACGTGCTACTCGTCGCCGTCGGCCCTTATGAGATGTCGCTGGTCACCGTGCCAGGACAGCATCTGTCCAACATGTCGCCGCCCAGTCTGCTACTGGCCGGACATGCAATCGTGTTGTGCGGGCTTGCCATTGCGTTGCGTCGAGCGCTGGCCGCCATCGTCGAACGACCGCGTGTCTGGTGGTGGGTGGCGATGGGGAACCGTGGCGCCATGACGCTCTATCTCTGGCATCTGCCGGTGCTGGCGTTGATCATCGTTGGGGGACACGCAATCGGAGTCGACCGAAGCCCTCAGTCCGCAGGCTACCCGCTGGTCATCGTCATCGAGACCGCGTTGCTGCTCGCTGCGATGGTACCGGTCGTGCTCGCGCTGTCGCCGCTCGAGAATCGCCCGATCCCGTGGTGGGACGCGCCCGTCGCACGTCACACCCAGCGCGCCCGCGACTTCCTTGTGCTGACACTGCTCGTGGTCGTCGCGATCTCGACGCTGATGGTCGCTCGCCATGGACTGGTCGGCGACGGTCGCTGGTGGTTGTTGCTCGCCATGGCTGCTGCCCTCGGCGCGCGGACTGTCGTCGCGCAGTTCGGGCAAACCTCACCTCCCATTCGACGTTCCTCGCTACCTTGAACCCATGACCGAGCACCCAACGCTGCGTGCGCTCAGCGGGCTTCCCGTCGAACCCGCCGGCCTCGCCGACTCCACGCTGATCCTCATCGACTGCCAGAACACCTACACGCAAGGCGTGATGGAACTCGACGGCGTCCAGCCGGCGCTCGACGAGGCGGCGTTGCTGCTCGACCGCGCCCGGACCGCTGGGATCCCGGTCATTCACATCCAGCACGACGCCGGTGAGGGCTCGCCCTACGATCTGACCGCCGAGAACGGGCAGATCGTCGACCGCGTCGCCCCACGCGACTCCGAACCCGTGGTGGTGAAGAACTTCCCGAACTCCTTCGTCCACACCGAACTCGATCGGCTGCTCAAGGAATCCGAGACGAGCAACGTCGTGCTGGCCGGATTCATGACGCACATGTGCGTGAACTCGACCGCGCGCGGCGCCTTCAACCTCGGCTACGCACCGACCGTGGTGGCTGCCGCGACTGCGACCAGGCCGCTACCGTCGCTCGGCACACAGGTCGCCTCCGCCGACATGCAGGCAGCCAGCCTCGCGGCGATGGCCGATCTGTTCGCCGTCGTGGTCGGGGACGGGGCTGCCGTCCCGGACTGACTGCGCGAGGCGCAATCCACCACGTCAGAGCGGTCGACTACCCTAGAACGTCGAGTGTCCGCCGTGCTCACGGCCGGACCGACAGTCCCACCCGACCGAGGAGACCGCCGAGGATGGCCAACTCAGACGACGACGCCCCAGCGACGCCGCCGACGTTCCCCGAACCCGCCGAACTCGACGCCGCGGCAGCCGCCGCGGTCACGGCCTTCGACGCGGCCGCCGATCTCGACGCGCTCGCGGTGGCCAAGACCGCCCACCTCGGTGATCGCTCACCGATCGCGCTCGCCCGCCGCGCGCTGGGCAGTCTCCCCAAGGATCAGCGGTCGGCCGGCGGCAAACTCGTCAACGAGGTGCGTGGCCGGGTCAGTGCGGCGCTGGATCTGCGCACCGCGACCCTGCACGCCGAACGCGACGCCGCGGTTCTCGTCGCCGAGTCGGTCGACGTCACCCTGCCCAGCGGTCGCCGGCGGGTCGGCGCCCGGCATCCGATCACCGTGATCGCCGAGCAGGTCGCCGATGTTTTCGTCGGCATGGGATGGGAGATCGCCGAGGGGCCCGAGGTCGAGACCGAGCACCACAACTTCGACGCCCTCAACTTCCTGCCCGACCATCCGGCCCGCTCGATGCAGGACACCTTCTACATCGCACCCGAGGGGTCGAGGCAGGTGCTGCGCACGCACACCTCACCGGTCCAGGTGCGCTCGATGCTCTCGCGCGACCTGCCGATCTACGTCGCCTGCCCGGGCCGCACCTTTCGCACCGACGAACTCGACGCCACCCACACCCCGGTGTTCCACCAGATCGAGGGCATCGCCGTCGACAAGGGCCTGACCCTGGCCAATCTGCGCGGAACCCTGGAGGTCTTCGCCCGCGCACTGTTCGGCCCGGAGACCACCACCCGCATGCGTGCGAGCTACTTCCCGTTCACCGAACCCTCGGCCGAGGTGGACGTCTGGTTCCCCGGCAAGAAGGGCGGACCGGGCTGGGTCGAGTGGGGCGGCTGCGGCATGGTGAATCCGAATGTGTTGCGCGCCAGCGGAATCGACCCCGACGTGTACTCCGGCTTCGCCTTCGGAATGGGTCTGGAACGCACCCTGATGTTCCGCAATGACATCTCCGACATGCGTGACATGGTCGAAGGTGACATCCGCTTCACCCTGCCGTTCGGCCCCGCGGCCTGACCGCAGGCGCCACTTGCCTTGCCCGCAAACCTGATCCGATGAAAGTAGATGGTTGACGTGCGTGCCCCACAATCCTGGTACACCGAGGTGCTCCGGCAGGGAGATCCGCAGTGGTCGGCGACCACCGAGGAGATCGACGCGGGCTTTGTCCGGGTCGGCTTCGAGATCGAGGACATCGAACCGTTCCCGACGATCACCGGACCACTCGTCATCGGCCGCGTCGCCACCATCGAAGAACTCACCGAGTTCAAGAAGCCGATCCGGTTCTGCACCGTCGAGGTCGGCGAGGCCGAGCCACGCGGCATCGTCTGCGGCGCACGGAACTTCGCCGAGGGCGACCTGATCGTCGCCGCGCTGCCCGGTGTCGTGTTGCCCGGTCCGTTCGAGATCGCCTCGCGCAAGACGTACGGGCGGGTCTCCGACGGCATGATCTGCTCGGTGTCCGAACTCGGCATCGGTCACGACCACAGCGGCATCCTGGTGCTCGCGCCGGGTACCGCCGAACCGGGTGCCGACGCGCGGGAGGTGCTCGGCCTCGACGACGCCGCCATCGACGTCAACGTCACCCCGGACCGCGGCTACGCGTTCTCCGTGCGCGGACTCGGACGTGAGCTCGCCGGCAGCTTCGGCGTACCGTTCGTCGATCCGGGCCTCGCGACGGCCGCGTTGACCGCGCCCGCCCAGTCCGAGCCCCCGGCCGCCGCCACCGGCGACGGCTGGCCCGTCGCCATCGACGACGACTCGCAGGCCACCCGCTACACCGCCCGGACCATCACCGGCGTCGACGCGACCGCGGTGTCGCCGTGGTGGCTGCAGAAGCGGCTCATGGTCGCCGGCATCCGCCCGATCTCCGCGATCGTCGACATCACCAACTACGTGATGATCGAACTCGGTCAGCCGCTGCACGCCTTCGACGCCGACAAACTGTCGGGCACCATCACCGTCCGCTCGGCCACGGCGGGGGAGAAGCTCACGACCCTCGACGGCGTCGACCGCGTCCTCGATCCCGAAGACGTCGTGATCGCCGACAACAGTGGACCCATCGCACTCGCCGGCGTCATGGGCGGCGGCAGCAGCGAGGTCAGCGATGCCACCACCACCGTGCTGCTGGAATCGGCGACCTTCGACCAGGTGCGCGTGTTCCGCACCGGCAAGCGCCACAAGCTGACGTCGGAGGCCAGTAAGCGGTTCGAGCGCATCGTCGACCCGGAGATCACGGCCGTCGCCTCGGATCGCGCGGCACAGCTGATCGTGGAGATCGCCGGCGGCACCATCGCGTCGCCGCTGTCCGAAGCTCGTGTCGAGGTACCGCCGACGCCGAACATCGAGATCCCCGCCGACGAACCCGATCGCACCGCGGGCATCGGGTATCCCGCCGGCACCACCGCCCGCCGCCTCGACGAAGTCGGTTGTACGGTGACCGGCACCGACCCGCTGACCGTCACCCCGCCGTCGTGGCGCCCGGACCTCAAGCAGCGCGCCGACTTGGTGGAAGAGGTGCTGCGACTCGAAGGTCTCGAGGGCATCCCGGCCATCGTGCCCAGTGCGCCCGCGGGCACCGGACTCACCCCAGCGCAGCGTCGTCGTCGCGCCATCGGCCGGACCCTGGCCCTGGACGGATTCGTCGAGGTGCTGCCGTACCCGTTCATGCCGGCCGGCGTCTTCGACCAGTGGGACCTTCCGGCCGACGACCCGCGCCGCCACACGGTGAAGGTCCTCAACCCGCTCGACGCCGAGCGACCCGAGCTCAACACCACACTGCTGCCCGGCCTGTTCGAGATGGCATCGCGCAATATCGCACGCGGACAACGAGATCTGTCGCTGTACACGATCGGGCAGGTGGAGTTCGCCGGCGATAACGTCACCGCGATGGCCGCTCTCGACGTCACCCGACGACCCACCGACGAGGAAATCGCCGCACTCGACGCGTCGCTCCCGCGTCAGCCGCTGCACGTCGCGGTGGTCGTCACCGGACTCTACGAGCCGGCCGGTCCGTGGGGGCCTGGGCGCGCCGCCGACTACCTCGACGCGTTCGAGGCGGCCCGCAGCATCGGGCGCGCCGCCGGCGTCGAGGTCACCTTCACCGCCGCCGAGCACCGTCCGTGGCATCCCGGCCGCTGCGCCGCGGTCACCGTCGACGGCGTCACCGTCGGGTACGCGGGTGAGCTGCACCCGGCGGTGCTCGAGCGCGCAGGCCTGCCGAAACGGCTGTGCGCGGTGGAACTCGAGGTCGATGCGCTGCCGCTGACCGAGAACCTGCCGGCACCCCGCGTGTCGGTGTTCCCGGCCGTGCTGCAGGACGTTGCGGTCGTCGTCGCGGAGACCGCGTCCGCCGCGGATGTGGCTGCGGCGTTGCGTGAGGGTGCCGGTGAGCTCCTCGAGTCGATCGAGCTGTTCGACGTGTTCACCGGGGCGCAGGTCGGCGAGGGGAGCAAGTCGCTGACCTTCGCGCTGCGGTTCCGTGCGAGCGACCGCACGCTGACCGAGGAAGAGGCCAACGAAGCGAAGATGGCGGCCGTCGCCCACGCCGATGCGGTCATCGGAGCACGGCTGCGCTGAGCAAGCTCCCGCTCACCGGGGCATCTATGAATCTATTTGCATCGTCGTGCATAATGATTGCATGACGACCAAGGTGGCGGTGGCCGGTGCGAGCGGCTACGCGGGCGGTGAGATCCTACGACTCCTGTGCAATCACCCACGTCTGCGATCCGGTGACCTCGAGATCGGTGCGCTGACCGCAGGCGGCAATGCGGGCAGCACCCTCGGATCGCTGCATCCGCACCTGTTGCCGCTGGCCGATCGAGTACTCGAGGACACCACCCCGGAGATTCTCGCCGGTCACGACGTGGTGTTCCTCGGTCTGCCGCACGGCACCTCCGGTGCCATCGCCGACGCTCTGCCGCCGGCCACCCTCATCATCGACTGCGGTGCCGACCACCGGCTGCAGAACGCGCAGGACTGGGTCGACTACTACGGCAGCGACCACGCAGGCACCTGGCCCTATGGACTTCCCGAACTCCCCGGCAACCGTGACGTGCTGCGTGACGCGAGTCGGATCGCGGTCCCGGGCTGCTATCCGACGGTGTCCGTCCTCTCGCTGCGGCCGGCGATGGCCGCCGGACTCATCGAGCCGCACGTGACGGTCGTCGCGGTCAGCGGCACCTCGGGCGCGGGCCGCGCACCGAAGGTCGACCTGCTGGCCGCCGAGGTCATCGGGTCGTCGCGCGCGTACGGGGTCGGCGGGGTCCACCGGCACACCCCGGAGATCTCCCAGGCGCTGTCAGCCGCCGCCGACGCACCGGTCACCGTGTCCTTCACCCCCGTCCTGGTGCCGATGTCACGGGGCATCCTCGCCACCTGCACCGCGCGCACCACCGCGACGGCCGCCGAGATCCGATCTGCCTATGAAAAGGCTTACGGCGACGAAACTTTCGTGCACCTGCTCCCCGAGGGGGTGCTGCCGACCACCGGTTCGGTGCTGGGCAGCAATGCCGTGCAGATCGCCGTCACCGTCGATGAACGGGCCGGCACCATGGTCGCGGTCGGCGCGATCGACAACCTGACCAAGGGCACCGGCGGAGCCGCCGTGCAATCGATGAATCTGGCACTCGGCTGGGACGAGGCCGAAGGACTGAGCACCGTAGGAGTCGCGCCGTGACGACCTCTCAGGATTCCACCGCCGACGACCGGATCACCCCGGGAGCTCCGCTCGACGCGCCGCGGCTGCTGCGTGAACAGGGTGTGACCGCACCGCTCGGCTTCCGCGCCGCAGGTATCGCCGCCGGCATCAAAGCGTCGGGCAAGGAAGACCTCGCACTCGTATTCAACGAGGGACCCGACTACGCCGCCGCCGGCGTCTTCACCCGTAACCAGGTGAAGGCGGCACCAGTGTTGTGGAGCCAACAGGTGCTGACCACCGGCCGACTGCGCGCCGTTGTCCTCAACTCCGGCGGAGCCAACGCCTGCACCGGCCCGGGCGGGTTCCAGGACACCCACGCCACCGCGGAGAAGGTCGCCGAGGAACTGAGCAACTGGGGCACCGAGACCGGCGCCGTCGAGGTCGCCGTCTGCTCCACCGGCCTCATCGGCGACCGACTCCCCATGGACAAGGTCCTCGCCGGTGTCACCGAGATCGTCCACGAGATGGGTGGCGGACTCTCCGGCGGCACCGACGCCGCCTACGCCATCATGACCACCGACACCGTGCCGAAACAGGCTGCGCTGCATCATCCGCAGGGCTGGAACGTCGGCGGCATGGCCAAGGGCGCGGGCATGCTGGCGCCATCATTGGCGACCATGCTCGTCGTGCTCACCACCGACGCGCGGGCCAGTGCCGAACAGCTTGACGAGGCGCTGCGCAAGGCCACCGCCACCACCTTCGATCGGCTGGACGTCGACGGGTCGTCGTCCACCAATGACACTGTGCTGCTGCTGAGTTCGGGTGCCAGCCAGATCCCCGTCGAGCAAGCTGACCTCGACGCCGCGGTGTTCGCGGTCTGCGACGACCTCGCCGCCCAACTCATGGCCGACGCCGAAGGCGTCACCAAGCGCGTGGTGATCACCGTGTCCGGCGCGCACACCGAGGACGACGCCGTCACCGTCGCCCGCGTGGTCGCGCGTGACTCGCTGGTCAAGACTGCACTGTTCGGTTCCGACCCCAACTGGGGCCGGGTACTCGCCGCCGTCGGGATTGCGCCGGTGACCATCGATCCCGACCGGATCACCGTCTCCTTCAACGGGTCCCCGGTGTGCGTCAACGGCTGCGGGGCGCCCGGTGCCCGCGACGTGGATCTGTCCGGCGCCGACATCGCCGTCGACATCGACCTCGGTCTGGGGGACGCGTCGGCAAGTATCCGGACGACGGATCTCTCGCACGCATATGTCGAAGAGAACTCGGCGTATTCGTCATGACGGGTACCGAACTCGGCGCCTTGGAAAAGGCTGCGGTCCTTGCAGAGTCGCTCCCTGCGCTGCAGGCGTTGCACGGTGCGACGATCGTGGTGAAGTACGGCGGTAACGCCATGATCGACGATGACCTGAAAAGTGCCTTCGCCGCCGACATGGTGTTCCTGCGAGCGTGCGGCCTCCACCCGGTCGTCGTGCACGGTGGCGGTCCGCAGATCTCGGCGATGCTGAAAAAGCTTGGTCTGCAAGGCGAATTCCGTGGCGGTTTCCGCGTCACCACCCCCGAGGTGATGGACGTGGCCCGCATGGTGCTGTTCGGGCAGGTCGGCCGGGAACTAGTCGGACTGATCAACGCGCACGGCCCCTACGCGGTCGGCATCACCGGCGAGGACGCGCATCTGTTCACCGCGAGCCGGCGCACTGTGCTCGTCGACGGCGTCGCCACCGACATCGGACTCGTCGGCGACATCACGTCGGTCAACACCTCCGCCGTGCTCGACCTGGTCGGCGCCGGCCGCATTCCCGTCGTCTCGACGATCGCTCCCGATCGAGATGGAGTGGTGCACAACATCAATGCGGACACCGCCGCCGGTGCGCTCGCCGAAGCGCTGGGCGCGTCGCGGTTGGTCATGCTCACCGATGTCGAAGGCCTCTACACCGATTGGCCGGACAAGACCTCGCTGGTGTCGCGGATCGGCAGCACTGAACTGACCGGCCTGCTCGGCTCGCTCGACGCCGGCATGGTCCCCAAGATGGAGGCCTGCCTGCGTGCGGTCACCGGCGGCGTGGCGCAGGCCGACGTGATCGACGGCCGCATCCCGCACTCTGTCCTCGCCCAACTGCTCACCAGCGCCTCGACGGGCACCACCGTCGTCGACGACTCCGAAAGTGGCACAGTATGACTCAGCCCTTACAGCAGCGGTGGTCGGCCGCCATGATGAACAACTACGGCACCCCCGCGCTCGCACTGGTCGCCGGCGACGGCGCGATGGTCACCGACGCCGACGGCAAGCAGTACCTCGACCTGCTCGGCGGCATCGCTGTCAACGCCCTGGGCCACGGCCATCCGGCGATCGTCGAGGCAGTGTCCACCCAGTTGCAGACACTCGGCCACGTCTCGAACCTCTACATCAGTCCGCCCGCAGTGGAACTCGCCGAGAAGCTGCTCGACAAGTTCGGCCACCCGGGCCGCGTGTTCTTCTGCAACTCCGGCGCCGAGGCAAACGAAGCCGCGTTCAAACTCGCCCGCCGCACCGGACGACCCGAGATCGTCGCCGCCGAGAAGGCGTTCCACGGCCGCACCATGGGATCGCTCGCGATGAC
Source organism: Gordonia sp. CPCC 205515 (assembly GCF_048537925.1). NCBI lineage: Bacteria > Bacillati > Actinomycetota > Actinomycetes > Mycobacteriales > Gordoniaceae > Gordonia > Gordonia sp. CPCC 205515. The sequence continues at coordinate 899,924 of NZ_JBCLVJ010000002.1, forward strand.
CGGGCAACCCGCGAAACGTGAACCCTTCGAACCGATGCCGCCCGGTGTTCGGTTCGTGCCCTACGGCGACGTCGATGCGCTCGACGCCGCGGTGACCGAGAACACCGCCGCGGTCATCCTCGAACCGATCCTCGGCGAGAGCGGGGTCGTGGTGCCCCCCGAGGGGTATCTCGCGGCCGCTCGGCGGATCACGAGCGAACGGGGCGCGCTCCTCGTCTTCGACGAGGTGCAGACCGGGATCGCCCGCACCGGAACCTTTTTCGCCCATCGGCAGGCCGGTGTGGTGCCCGACGTGATGACCCTGGCCAAGGGCCTGGCCGGCGGACTGCCGATCGGCGCGTGCATCGCGACCGGCCCGGCCGCCGACCTGTTCCAGCCCGGCCAGCACGGCACCACCTTCGGTGGCAACCCCACCTGCGCGGCCGCCGCACTCGCGGTGCTCAACGTGATCGACAGCGATGGACTCGTCGATCATGTTGCCGCGCTGGGTAAGTCGATCACCGCCGGGGTCGAGGAACTCAACCACCCGCAGATCTCCCATGTCCGCGGCGCGGGCCTGCTGCTCGGTATCGCGCTGAACAGTCCGATCGCCGCCAAAGCCGAAGCGGCCGCGCGGGACTCGGGCTTCCTCATCAACGCGCCCGCGCCGGACGTGCTACGACTGGCTCCGCCGCTCATCCTCACCGAGGAGCAGGCAACGGGTTTCGTGACCGCTCTGCCCGGCATCCTCGACACCGCGACCGCAGCTGCCCAGGAAGGGAACTCATGACCCGGCACTTCCTGCGTGACGACGACCTCACCCCCGACGAGCAGGCCGAGGTACTCGCGCTCGCCGCGGAGGTCAAGGCCGAGCCGTTCAAACACCGGCCGCTGGACGGCCCCCGCGGCGTCGGCGTGATCTTCGACAAGAACTCCACGCGCACCCGGTTCTCCTTCGAGATGGGCATCGCGCAGATGGGCGGCCACGCGGTCGTCGTCGACGGCACGACCACACAGTTGGGTCGAGATGAGACCATCGAGGACACCGGACGGGTGCTCTCTCGCTTCGTCGACGCCGTTGTCTGGCGCACCTTCGGACAGGACCGCCTCGAGGCGATGGCATCGACGGCGACGATCCCGATCGTCAACGCCCTCTCCGACACCTTCCACCCGTGTCAGGTCCTCGCCGATCTGCAGACGATCATCGAACGCAAGGGCCGAACCCAGGGCCTGTCGATGACGTACCTCGGCGACGGCGCGAACAACATGGCGCATTCGCTCGGACTGGGCGGCGTGACCGCCGGCATGCACGTCACCATCAGCGCACCAACGGGTTTCGAACCGGACCCGGCGGTGGTGGAAGCCATCAACGCTCGCGCCGAGTTCACGGGTGGATCACTGCGCATTGTGTCCGACCCGGTCGAGGCGTCGCGCGGCGTCGACGTCCTGGTGACCGACACCTGGGTCTCGATGGGGCAGGAGAGTGACGGCAAGGACCGGCAGGCGCCGTTTCGGCCGTATCAGATCAACGCCGACCTCCTCGCCGTCGCCGATCCGGAAGCGATTGTGCTGCACTGTCTTCCGGCGCATCGCGGGGAAGAGATCACCGACGAGGTGATCGATGGCCCGGCCAGCGTCGTGCTCGACGAGGCCGAGAACCGGCTGCACGCGCAGAAGGCGCTGCTCATCTGGCTGCTGAGGCAGTCGTGACCGCGTCGCCCGAACACTCGGAGACCCGGCTCGCGGCCACCAAAGCGGGCCGGCACGCCCGCATCATCGAGCTGCTCTCGGTCAACCAGGTGCGCAGCCAGTCGGAGTTGCAGCGTCTGCTGGCCACACAGGGAATCGACGCCACGCAGGCGACGTTGTCGCGCGATCTCGACGAGCTCGGTGCGGTGAAGCTGCGGTCTGCCGACGGTGGCGCGGGGGTTTACGTGGTCCCCGAGGACGGCTCCCCGGTGCGCGGTGTGTTCGGCGGCACCGACCGCCTCGCCCGACTGCTGTCGGAACTGCTGGTCTCCTCCGACAGCAGCGGCAACCTCGCCGTACTGCGGACCCCGCCGGGCGCCGCACACTACCTGGCCAGCGCCATCGATCGGGCCAACCTGCCCGACGTGGTGGGCACCATCGCGGGGGATGACACGATCTTCGTCGTGGCCCGCGAACCCGCCGACGGCGCGGAACTCTCTCGACGAATCGAGGGCCTCGTGTAAACGCGGCCCCAAACCCACAGCCAACACGACACAATCTGAACAAGACCGGTTTTCCGACCGGCAGCACACAGGAGAAGAACAGACATGGCGGAACGCGTCGTACTCGCGTACTCGGGCGGACTCGACACCTCGGTCGCGATCAGCTGGATCGGCAAGGAAACCGGCAAGGAGGTCGTCGCGGTGGCGCTCGACCTCGGCCAGGGTGGCGAGGACATGGAGGTCGTGCGCCAGCGCGCCATCGACTGCGGTGCGGTCGAGGCCGTCCTGGTGGACGCGCGCGACGAGTTCGCCGATGACTACTGCCTGCCGGCCATCACCTCCAACGCCCTCTACATGGACCGCTACCCGCTGGTCTCGGCGCTCTCGCGGCCGCTGATCGCCAAGCATCTCGTTACCGCGGCCCGTGACCACGGTGGCACCGTCGTCGCCCACGGCTGCACCGGCAAGGGCAACGACCAGGTTCGCTTCGAGGTCGGATTCGCCTCGCTGGCACCCGAACTCGAGGTCATCGCCCCGGTCCGCGACTACGCCTGGACCCGGGAGAAGGCCATCGCCTTCGCCGAAGAGAACAACATCCCGATCAACGTGACCAAGAAGTCGCCGTTCTCGATCGACCAGAACGTGTGGGGCCGCGCGGTGGAGACCGGTTTCCTCGAGGACCTGTGGAACGCGCCCACCAAGGACGTGTACTCCTACACCGAGGACCCGACCGTCCACTTCCAAACGCCCGACGAGGTCATCATCAGCTTCGACAAGGGCCGTCCGGTCGCCATCGACGGCCGCCCCGTCAGCGTCCTGCAGGCCATCGAGGAACTTAACCGCCGCGCCGGTGCGCAGGGCGTGGGTCGCCTCGACGTCGTCGAGGACCGCCTCGTCGGCATCAAGAGCCGTGAGGTCTACGAGGCACCCGGCGCGATGGTGCTCATCACCGCGCACGAGGAACTCGAGCACGTCACCCTCGAACGCGAACTCGGCCGCTTCAAGCGGCGTACCGACCAGAAGTGGGGCGAGCTGATCTACGACGGCCTGTGGTTCTCGCCGCTGAAGCGGTCGCTCGACGCCTTCATCGACTCCACCCAGGAGCACGTCTCCGGCGACATCCGGCTCGTCCTGCACGGCGGACACATCACCGTCAACGGCCGCCGCAGCAACGAGTCGCTCTACGACTTCAACCTCGCCACCTACGACGAGGGCGACAGCTTCGACCAGTCCGCGGCACGCGGTTTCGTCGAGCTCCATGGCCTCTCGTCGAAGATCGCCGCCAAGCGTGACCTGAACCTGTGACCTCCCACGGCACCAACGAGGGTTCACTCTGGGGCGGCCGGTTCGCCGGCGGACCGGCCGCCGCCATGGCCGCCCTGAGCAAGTCCACGCACTTCGACTGGGTACTCGCGCCGTACGACATCGAGGCCTCGATGGCGCATGCGCGGGTCCTCAACGGGGCGGGCCTACTCACCGACGACGATCTGACCGCCATGCTCGACGGCCTCGGACGCCTCGCGGCCGACGTCGCCGACGGCTCCTTCGGCCCGGCGGAATCCGACGAGGATGTGCACGGTGCGCTCGAACGCGGACTGATCGAACGGGTCGGCCCCGAACTCGGTGGCCGGCTCCGCGCCGGCCGGTCCCGCAACGACCAGGTCGCCACCCTCTTCCGGATGTGGTTGCGCGCGGCGATGCGGCGCATCGCCGTCGGCCTGCTCGACGTCGTCGACGCGCTGATCGCCCAGGCCACGGCCCACCCCGATGCGGTGATGCCGGGTAAGACCCACCTGCAGGCGGCGCAACCCGTTCTGCTCGCGCACCATCTGCTCGCACACGCGCAGCCGCTGATCCGCGACATCGACCGGCTCGCCGACGCGGATCGTCGAACCGCGGTGTCGCCGTACGGTTCGGGAGCGCTGGCCGGGTCGTCGCTCGGTCTGGACCCGGCGGCCATCGCCGCCGACCTCGGCTTCGACCGGCCCGCGGAGAACTCCATCGACGCGACGTCGTCGCGGGACTTCGCCGCCGAGGGGGCCTTCGTCCTCGCGATGATCGGCGTCGACCTCTCCCGACTGTCGGAGGAGATCATCGTCTGGAGCACGCCCGAGTTCGGGTACGTCACCCTGGCCGACGCGTGGTCCACCGGCAGCTCGATCATGCCGCAGAAGAAAAACCCCGACGTGGCCGAACTCTCCCGCGGCAAGGCAGGCCGGCTCATCGGCAACCTCACCGGACTGTTGGCCACCCTCAAGGCGCAGCCGCTGGCCTACAACCGTGACCTGCAGGAGGACAAGGAACCGGTCTTCGATTCGGTCGCCCAGCTCGAACTGCTGCTCCCGGCGATCACCGGGCTGGTCGCGACGCTGGAGTTCCACGAGGACCGCATGGCCGAACTCGCGCCCGCCGGCTTCACCTTGGCCACTGACATTGCGGAATGGCTTGTCCGGCAAGGTGTTCCGTTCCGGGTGGCGCATGAGGTCGCCGGCGCGAGTGTGCGTGCGGCGGAGGAGCGCGGCATCGGTCTCGCCGACCTCGACGACGAGACGCTGGCCCAGATCGACCCGAACCTCACCCCGGAGGTCCGCGACGTGCTCACCGTCCGGGGCTCCATCGAGTCGCGCAACGCGCACGGCGGTACCGCCTCGGTCCAGGTGCAGCGACAACTGGCGGTCCTCGCCGACGAGGTGGCGGAGCGTCGGGCCCGGTGGTCCTAGACATGTGACCCACTCCACCGGTTGGTCCGCGACGAAGCCGGTACAGTGTCTCCATCGCGGGGGGATGTGCCAGATCGACATGGTCGGAGGGGGATAGCGCGTCATGGTCGGACTCCCAGGTCTGCCCGATATACCGGCGGCCGTGGAACGGGTGGTCGCCACTGCGCAGAACGGGCTCGAGGTACTGCGCTTCGGCGGCCTCGACACCGGCACCAAGCCCGCCTCGTTCACCGTCGTCGAGAACGAGAAGATGTTCCGGCTGCGGCGCTACTTTCCCGACAGCCCCGCCGACGGACCGCAGGTCGTTCTCATCCCACCGATGATGGTCTCGGCGAACGTCTACGACGTCACCGAGCACAACGGTGCGGTGTCGGTACTGCACCGTCAAGGCATCACCCCCTGGGTCATCGACTTCGGGTCTCCCGACTCCGAAGAAGGCGGGATGGAACGTGACCTCGCCGACCACGTGACGGCGATCAGTCGTGCGATCGACCTGGTCATCGAGCACACCGGCAAGGACGTGCACCTCGGCGGCTACTCGCAAGGCGGCATGTTCGCCTACCAGGCCGCGGCCTACCGGCATTCGAAAGGCATCGCGAGTCTGGTGACCTTCGGCAGCCCAGTCGACGTGCTCGCCGCGTTACCGCTCGGACTGCCGGCCGGACTCGTCGTTCCCGGCGCGGAACTGTTGGCGGACAAGGTTTTCAACCGACTCTGGGTGCCCGGCTGGATGGCCCGCGCCGGCTTCCAACTCGTCGACCCCGTCAAGACCGCGCGCAGCCGCATCGACTTCCTCCGCAAACTCCACGACCGCGACGCGCTGCTCCCGCGCGAGGACCAGCGTCGCTTCATCGAGGCCGAGGGATGGGTGGCCTGGTCGGGGCCGGCCGTCGCCGAGTTGCTGCGTCAGTTCGTGGTGCACAACCGGATGATGTCCGGCGGCTTCGTGATCAACGGTGACCTCGTGTCATTGGCCGAAATCACCTGCCCCATCCTGGCTTTCCTCGGAGAGGCAGACGACATCGGCCAACCGCTGGCGGTGCGCGGCATCGTGCGCGCGGCCCCCCGCGCCGACGTCTACGAAGCACGTGTCCCGGTAGGACATTTCGGACTGGTCGTCGGCAGCACGTCGGGAACGCAGACGTGGCCGACCACCGCGCAATGGATCCGGTGGCAAGCGGGTGCGGGCGACCGTCCCGCGGCCATCGAGCAGATGGCAGAGAACTTCGACCGCGGTACCGGCGTGAGTCTGTCCTCCCGGATCACCCATGGCCTCAGCTCGGTGACCGACGCGGGTGCAGGAGTGTCCCGCGAGATCTTGGGCGCGGCCAATTCGCTGCAGCGCACCTCACGTGCGGTCGCACAGGAATCGGTGCGCACCGTACCGCGACTGCTGCGACTCGGGCAGATCCAGTCGGGTACCCGCATCTCGCTGGGCAAACTGATGTCGGAGAACTGCAAGCGCACACCCGACGGCGAGCTGTTCCTGTTCGAGAACCGGGTGCTGACCCACGCCCAGGTCAACACCCGCATCGACAACGTGGTCGCCGGCCTCATCGACTGCGGCATCCGACCCGGCGTGCACGTCGGCGTCATGATGGACACCCGCCCCAGCGCACTGGTCGTGGTGGCGGCACTCTCGCGGCTGGGTGCGGTGGCCGTCTTGCTGGCCACCGACGCCGACGTCCCCGAGATGCTGCGACTCTCCGACACCGCGGTCGTCGTCGCCGATCCCACTCACGTCGACGCCGCGGCCAAGCACTGCGAACGGGTGCTGGTGCTCGGCGGCTCGCACGAAGACGGCCGCGACATCGACGCGGACGGCACCACGATCGTGGACATGGAACAGATCGATCCCGAGGCCGTCGAGTTCCCCACGTGGTACCGGCGGGACCCAGGCCTCGCCGGCGACCTGGCGTTCATCCTGTTCACCCGCTCAGGGGTCGGGCTCTCCAGCCTCGCACCGTGGCCGGTCACCAATCACCGATTCGCCATGTCGGCGTTCGGCGCCGCATCGGCCGCCGGCCTCACCGATCGGGACACTGTCTACTGCCTGCCGCCGCTACATCACGCGTCAGGCCTGCTCACCACGCTCGGCGCGACCGTCGTCGGGCGTTCCCGCATCGCGCTGTCCGAGCGGATCGACGCGGCGAACTTCGCCACCGAGGTGCACCGCTACGGCGTCACCGTCGTCTCCTACACGTGGACGATGCTGCGCGAGATCGTCCGCGGTGAACAACTGCAGATCAGTCAGTACAACCCGATCCGGCTGTTCATGGGGTCGGGCATGCCGGCCGGCCTCTGGACCGAGGTCGCCGAATCCTTCCCACGAGCCCGAGTACTCGAGTTCTTCGCCACGGCGGACGGGTCGGCGATGCTGGCGAACGTCTCCGGCGACAAGATCGGTTCCATGGGCCGCGCATTGCCCGAGACCAATCCGGTCGAGATCGCCGCCTACGACGTCGACGAAGATCGGCTCATCGTCGACGAGCGCGGGTATGTCCGCAAGGCCGGCCTCGACGAGGTCGGGTTGCTGCTCACCAAGGCGCGGCACCGGACCGAGACCTCGGCGACCGTGCTCCGCGACGTCTTCACCGCCAAGGATCGCTGGGAGGTGTCCCGGCACATGTTCCGGCGCGACCTCAACGGTGATCTGTGGTACTTCGGCTCCATCGACACTGTCGTCCACAGCGCCGGCGGACCTGTCTACGTACCACCGATCGAGTTCGCGTTGTCCCAGGTCAAAGCCATCGACCAGGTGGTGGTTTACGGCATCGGCGAACCGGGACACCAGGTCGCCGTCGCCGCTGTCACACTCCGCCGCGGCGACGGACGCGCCGAGTCACTGACCGTGTCGTCCCTGCGGATCGGTCTCGGCCTGTTGCCCGCCGAATTGCGCCCGCACCTGGTGTGGGTGGTCGACGAGATACCGGTCTCGGACTCCTACCGGCCGCTCGTCACCGCTCTAGCCCGTCGCGGATTGCCGCACCCCGGCGCCCGCGTATGGTTCCGGGACAGCGACGGCAGGTATCGCCGGTACACCAGAACAGCTGCCGCAGAAGTGAATTGGGATGTTCAGGCGGCGCTCGAGACCGTGTCGTCGCAGAGCTGACGGACCACTTAGACTGACACCGTGACATCACGCGCCGAGGCCATCGATCCCATCACCCGCGAGCGACTCGTCTGCCCGCAAGATCACGGTCCGCTGCTCGATGCCGGCGACGAGCTCTACAACCCGCGACTGCGAGTCGCCTACCGAATCGACGAAGACGGCATCCCGGTGATGCTCGCCGACGAGGCACGATCGGTCGACGAGGCCGAGCACGCACGCCTGGCCGACCGCGGTTGATGCGAGGGTGACAAGATCGGTTGCGTGAGCACCGAGACGTCTGACACCGCCGGCATCCTCGCCGAACTCGAGTGGCGTGGCCTCATCGCCCAGTCCACTGACCTCGGCGAACTCCGCGCAGAACTCGCCCGCGGACCCATCACTCTCTACGCCGGGTTCGATCCGACCGCCGCGAGCCTGCACGCCGGCCATCTCGTCCCACTACTGACGCTGCGCCGATTCCAGCTCGCCGGGCACCGCCCGATCGTGTTGGCCGGCGGCGCAACCGGACTCATCGGAGACCCGCGCGACGTCGGAGAACGCACCATGAACTCCGCCGACACCGTCGCCGAATGGGCCGACGGCATCGTCGACCAGCTACGACGCTTCGTCACCATCGACGACTCGGCCAACGGTGCGGTGATGGCGAACAACATGGAGTGGACGCGAGACCTTTCGGCCATCGAGTTTCTCCGTGACATCGGCAAACACTTCTCGGTGAACGTGATGCTCGCGCGCGAGACCGTCCGACGACGACTCGAATCCGACGGCATCAGCTACACCGAGTTCAGTTACCTCCTGCTGCAGTCCAACGACTTCGTACAGCTCAATCGCCGATACGGCTGCGTTCTGCAGATCGGCGGATCCGATCAGTGGGGGAACATCGTCGGTGGTGTCGACCTGGCCCGACGCATCGACGGCAGCACCCTGCACGCGATGACCGTGCCGCTCGTGACGTCGTCCGACGGCAAGAAGTTCGGTAAGTCGACCGGTGGCGGAAGCCTCTGGCTCAATCCCGAACTGACCAGTCCCTACGCCTGGTACCAGTACTTCGTGAACACCGCCGACGCGGATGTGGTGCGTTACCTCAAGTGGTTCACCTTCCTCGGGCGCGACGAGATCGCCGAGCTCGAGACGGCCACCACAGAGACGCCGCACCTGCGCATCGCACAAAAACGTCTGGCCGCCGAGATGACGACGCTCATCCATGGTGCCGAGCACACGGCGGCTGCCGAGCTGGCCAGTCAGGCCCTGTTCGGTCGGGCCGAACTGTCCGGGCTCGACGAGGGGACACTCGCCGCGGCCGTCGGCGAAACCTCGGTTGCGGAGTACGACGAGGCCCGCCCGACCCTGGTTCAGCTCTTGGTCGACACCGGACTGTCCGAGAGCAACAAAGCCGCACGACGGGCGATCGGTGACGGTGGCGCGTACGTCAACAACGTGAAGATCAGTGATCCGGAATGGCAGCCGGCCGACTCGGACCTGCTGCACGGACGATGGCTGGTCGTGCGACGTGGGAAGAAGTCCTTCGCCGGCGCAAAGGTAACGCTCTGACCAGGCGATTTGACGCGTTGTTCGCGTCTGTGTAACTTAATCGACGCACCGCAGAGAGCAAGACCCCGGGGCCGACACGGACCGGGCGAAGCGAAGTGCCCAAGATCGAGAGGTCGAGGACGCTGCGGAAGCCGGGTCTGATATCCGAAAGCGACAGAGTTGCTGACGGAAACCAGGTCTGGTAGCTTGGAAGAGTTGCCCCGGAGACGGACGCAACAACTTCTACAGAACAGCTTGCTGATGAACGCCTCTTGATTGAGGAGGTATCGGTAGGTGTGTGTTCGTTGAGAACTCGATAGTGTATTGGTGGATTGTTTGATGCCATATTTTTTGTGGCATTGATTTTGTGACACCAGCTTTTATGGTTGGTGTCGGACATTTTTTTTGCCAGTTTTTTTGGATTGTTTTTGTCAGGTTTTGCTTTCCTGATTGTGTTGAAACCTTTTGTGTTTCAGTGTTTTTTCATGGAGAGTTTGATCCTGGCTCAGGACGAACGCTGGCGGCGTGCTTAACACATGCAAGTCGAACGGAAAGGCCCGC